>NZ_ATXI01000004.1 GCF_000421605.1 Thermodesulfobacterium thermophilum DSM 1276 | reverse complement strand
GAGGGTAAGGGTGTAGAGGTTTTAGGGATTTTCAAGAAGGACAAGTTGCTTGAGGCAGTAACGGTTAGGACGCTACTTGAGGTGGTTAACGGGGGTATTGTGTGTTGTGAGGACAAGCTTGATGAGTTTGTAGAGAACATTACGATAGGTGCGATGGACCCTGAGAATGCGATGAGGTATTTTTTAAGGATACCTAACAAGTTAGTGATAACAGGGGTAAACAGGACAGACATTCAGATTTTAGCTTTAGAGACTTCTACCAAGTGTTTACTTTTGACAGGTGGGTTATATCCAAGCGAGATGGTGGTAAACATAGCTAAGACAAAGGGAGTGCCAATTGTGGTGACCTCTCTTGATACCTTCTCATCGGTTGACAGGATCCAAAATTTAGTAGGCAAAGCCATCTTAAAAGAAAAAGGTAAGGCTTTAAGGGCTAAAGAGATGGTAGCCAAAGAGCTTAATTTAGAAAAATTTTTAAACTTAGTAAGAGGTTAGACAATATGGATGAGAGGTTGATTTTAGCCAAATGGATAGTGTCCTCGGCTTATGAACCTCCTATAAAAGAAGGTGGGGTTTTTATAAAGAAAGGAGTTATTTTAGATATAGGTACTAAAGAGCAACTTATTAGTAAATACCCAAACATAGAAAGAGAGGTATTTGAAAACGGTATTCTGATGCCGGGGTTGGTTAACGGGCACACCCATATTCCTATGAGTATCTTAAGAGGTTTAGCAGAGGACCTTTCTCTGATGACATGGTTAACCCAATATATTTTTCCTGTAGAGGCTAAATTAAAAAGAGAATGGGTTTATTGGGGGAGTTTGCTTTCTCTAATAGAGATGATAAAGTCAGGGATTACTCTTTTTTGTGATATGTATCTTTTTGAAGAAGAGGTGATAAAAGCCACGGAAGAAGCTGGAATAAAAGGGTTACTTGGGGAAGGGCTTTTTGATTTTCCTTCTCCTAATTATGGTCCTTTAGTTAAAGGATTAGAACTTACAGAAAGTTTGTTAAAAAATTTTCAAAACCATCCTTTAATAAAAATATCGGTATGTCCTCACACTTTATATACTTGCTCTCCAGATACGGTCAAGTCTTGTATCAAAATTTCTGAGAGATATGGAGCTAAACTTCACATCCATCTTTCTGAAAATCAAGAAGAGATAAAGTTGATAAGGGAGCGTTATGGTAAAAACCCTATAGAACTTCTGGCTGAAATAGGAGGGGTTAATGAAAATCTTATAGCTGTCCATGGGGTTAGGGTAACTCCTAAAGAAATAGAACTTATGTCTAAAGCTAAGTCCAGTTTTATCCATTGTCCAGAGAGTAATTTAAAGTTAGGTTCAGGGGTTGCCCCTATCCCTGAAATAATAAAAGCAGGTATAAACTTGGCCTTAGGTACTGATGGGCCTGCTAGTAATAACGACCTTGATATGTTTTCTGAAATGAGGACAGCCTGTTTAATCCAAAAAGGGATACATGAAGATCCAACGATTATTACCGCTAAAGAAATGTTCTACGCTGCTACCGAAGGAGGAAGTAAAGCCTTAGGTTTTTTAGATACAGGAAAACTTTCTATAGGCTATAAAGCAGATTTAGCTGTGATAGACCTCAGCAACCACTCTTTACAACCAGACTACAATCCTCTTGCCCTTATAGTCTATACCTCAAAGGCAGGTTGTGTTTCTCACCTAATGGTTGAGGGAAAATGGATTATGAAAAATTATCAAGTTTTGACTGTCGATGAAGAAAAGATAAGAGAAGAGATAGAAAAAATAAAAAAAGAGGTTTTGAAGATACTTTCTTAGAAGATATAACTGAGGTATTTTTTCTCATTGAGGTCTTTTTCATCACTTATTTTTTTCATAAAAGCCAGCTTTTTGTGAATTTTTGATTATAAGAAGACAGGCATAAATCTTGTTATATAAAGCATACCCTTATAAATTTAGATTAGTGAAATTTTTAACAAAGCTATTTTAAATTTTGTTATGTTTGTAATATAAAACTTAATAGACCATAAAAAATTATTTTATAGGGAGGAGGGGCTTATGATAGAGATTGAAAAGATAAAAGTTAGAGATGTAATGACTACTCCAGTAGCTACTATCGATGGCAACGCTACGGTTAAAGAAGCAGCAGAGTTGATGATGAAAACTGGTTACAGAGGATTGGTAGTCGATAAGGTAGACGAACAAGATGCTTACGGGATTATCACGGTTAAAGATATAGTTTATAAAGTTATAGCGAAGGGGCTACCTTTGGAAAAGGTTAGGGTTTTAGAGGTTATGACCAAACCATGTATTACCGTTCCTGATTATTATGATATAAAATATGCGGCTAAACTTATGGCGATGGCAAATGTAGTAAGGCTTCCGGTTACTTCAGGAGAAAAATTGGTAGGTATGATAACCTTAAGAGATATCATAAAACCTCATGTATAACAGAAAAAAATTTTAATATTTTGAAAAAAACTTTAAAAAGGAGGTAGACATGGCGGAGTTGACATCTTTGTTAAAAGAGGGGAGGATTTTCTATCCCCCTCAAGAAGGTAAAGACCAGGCTTACATTTCTTCTCGTTATAAATATAAACAAATTTATCAGTATTCTTTAGACGACCCTGATGAATTTTGGGCTGAAAGGGCTAAAGAGTTGATTACTTGGTTTAAGTACTGGGATAGGACTTGTTATTGGGATTTTTACAAGCCAGAGATCAAGTTTTTTGAAGGTGGTAAGTTAAATGCCTGTTTTAACTGTGTAGACAGACATTTAGACAATCCAGCTATAAAAAATAAGGCTGCTATCATTTGGCAAGGAGAACCTGACAGAGACACCAAGGTTTATACCTATAATATGCTACATAGTGAGGTATGTAAGTTTGCTAAGATTTTAAAAAATTTAGGTGTAGAAAAAGGTGATAGGGTAACCATTTATCTTCCTACTATGCCAGAGGCTGTGGCAGCGATGTTGGCTTGTGCCAGAATAGGGGCTATCCATAGTGTAGTGTTTGGGGGTTTTTCTTCAGAGGCCCTTAAAGTTCGTATCCTTGATGCTCAGGCTAAGGTAGTTATCACTTGTGATGGCACTTATAGAGCTGGAAGAAGAATAACTCTTTTAGATAGGGCAGAAGAGGCTATAAGAGATTGTGATTGTGTAGAATATTGTATTGTGTTAAACCGTTTTGGTGATCCTATAGAACTAAAAGATAACCGTTGTATCTTATACGATGACTTAAAAAAAGATTTAAGTGTAGCTGAGTATTGTGAATATGAAGTAATGGATGCTGAAGACCCTCTTTTTATTTTATATACCTCAGGTACTACAGGAAAACCTAAAGGGGTTTACCATACCACAGGTGGATACTTGGTATATGCCGCTCATACCACCCAGTGGGTTTTTGACCTAAAACCAGACGATATCTATTGGTGTACTGCTGATATAGGTTGGATTACCGGGCATTCTTATGTAGTTTATGGTCCTTTAGCTTTAGGAGCTACGGTTTTTATGTATGAGGGGGTTCCAACTTATCCAGATCCAGGAAGATGGTGGGAGTTGGTAGACCGTTATGGTGTAACTGTTCTCTATACAGCTCCTACAGCGATAAGGGCGTTGATGAGAGAGGGAGATCAGTGGCCTAAGAAATACAATCTTTCGAGCTTAAGGATTTTAGGAACGGTGGGAGAACCTATAAACCCAGAGGCTTGGGTTTGGTTTTATGTTAATGTAGGACGTAAACGCTGTCCTGTAGTAGATACTTGGTGGCAAACCGAGACCGGTGGACACATGATAGCCCCCATACCCTTTGCAGTACCTCAGAAACCTGGTTCAGCTACTTATCCTTTACCTGGAATAGAGCCTGTTATCCTAAGAGCTGACGGAACAGAGGCAGACATCAACGAGGGAGGTCATCTTTGTATCAAAAGAGCCTGGCCTGGTATGGCAAGAGGGATTTGGGGAGATGAAAAACGGTTTAAAGAGGTTTATTTTAGTAGGTTTCCAGGATATTATTACACAGGAGATGGTGCCAGAAAAGACGAGGACGGCTATCTCTGGATTATGGGAAGACTTGACGATGTTATCAACGTTTCTGGACACAGGCTTGGTACGATGGAGTTAGAGTCTGCTTTTGTAGAACACCCTGCGGTAGCAGAGGCTGCAGTGGTTGGATTCCCTCATGATATCAAAGGAGAAGGAATCTTTGCTTACATTGTACTTAAAGAAGGGTTTGAGCCTACTTCAGAACTTAAGAAAGAGTTGGTCTCTCATATTAGAAAAGCTATAGGTCCTATAGCAACCCCTGACTTCATACTTTTTGCACCTGGGTTACCTAAAACTCGAAGCGGAAAAATCATGAGAAGGATCTTAAGAAAGATAGCAGCACAACAGTTTGAAGACTTGGGAGATACCACCACATTAGCAGAACCTGAGGTGGTAGAGAAACTGGTAGAGTCGAGAAAAAATTTAAAATAACCGGTTGATTTATTTCTGTTTTTGATTAAAAATAGACCTATAGGGGTAGCCCTATAGGTCTATTTTTATTTTAGAAGGGGGTTAATTGATGAAGAATTTTGAGTTTTATCTTCCTACAAAAGTTTTTTTCGGTAAAAAAGTTTTGAGACAATTTCCTAAAGAAGTTTCTGGTATAGGAAAAAAGGCTCTTTGGGTTTTTGGAAGAGGATCCATAATGAGAAACGGGGTTTATGACCAAGTTAAAGAGATTTTAAAAAAAGCTAAGATAGAATATATAGAATTTGGAGGAGTAAAGGCTAACCCTCTTTTATCTAAGGTTTTAGAGGGTATCAAGGTAGCCAAAGAAGAAAAGGTTGATTTCATTTTGGCTACTGGAGGTGGAAGTGTAATAGACACCGCCAAGGCTATAGCCTGTGGGGTTTTTGCAGAGGAAAAGATATGGGATTTTTATGAAAGAAAGGATTTTCCTAAACAAGCTCTCCCTATAATAGCAGTGCCTACTATCGCTGGTACTGGTTCAGAGCTAAACAACATAAGCGTTATAGTAAACGATGAAACAAAGGTTAAACTTTCTATGAACTCTCCCTGGATTTTCCCTAAATTTACTTTTTTAGACCCTACCTTTACTTTTACTGTACCTCCTGATTATACCGCTTATGGAGCTTTTGATGCCTTTTCTCATGTTTTTGAGGTTTTTATAAGTAGAGAATATAAGAAAGACTGCCTTACAGAAGACCTCATGGTAGCTTTGATGAAAAACCTTATGAAGTGGTCTAAAGCTGCTATGTATGACCCTACTAATTATGAAGCCAGGGCTAATCTTATGTGGGCTTCTTCCTTAGCTTTATGCGGATTATCTAAGGCAGGTATGGGAAAATATAGGTTTTTTATCCATGCCTTAGAACATACCTTAAGCGGAGTATATGACCTTCCTCATGGACTGGGTTTAGCGGTCATAACTTATGCTTGGATGAAGGTTTATAAAAAAAACAAACTTCTTCATAAATTTTTTGAAAAGGTTCTCAACATAAAAGTAGAAGATAAAATCTCTGTAGAGATGGGGATAGAAGTCTTTGAAAACTGGTTAAGGGACCTGAGACTTCTTTATACTTTAAAAGATTTAAAACTCCCTCAAGAAGATTTAGAGTACTTGATAGACAAGGCTTATCATATCCTAACGATATGGCAAGTAGCCGATGAGTACTCTAAAGAAGAGGTAAGTAAAGTATTTTATACAGCTTATTTTGGAGAGTCTAAACCATGAAAATAGGTATCTTTGAAATCGAAAGAGACTGGGAAAAGGAAGTTTATTTAGAAACTTTAAAACAAAACTTAGGAGAATCATTAAGTAATTTAGATGTTATTTTCACCTCAGAACCTTTGGATAGTTTACGGGTAATGCTTATTCAAATCTAAATGTGGCAGTGATTTACCTTCGTTCTTTGGTTGACGAAAAAGTGCTAGATCAACTTTCTAACTTAAAACTTCTTATCACAAGAACTACGGGTACAGACCATATAGATATTTTGTCCTGTCAAAAAAGAGGTGTCGTAGTAGTCAATTCTCCTTATTTTGCTTTTACCACCGTAGCAGAACATACTATCAGTCTTATTTTTACTTTGGCAAAAAGGATTTCTACGGCCATCTCAAAGGTTAAAAACTTAGATTTTTCAAGAGAAGGACTTTTGGGGTTTGACTTATTTGGTAAAACCATAGGGATTATAGGTACAGGTAACATAGGGAAAGAAGTTGCAAGGATAGCTTACGGAATAGGTATGAAAATTTTAGCGCATGACATAAAGCCTGACCTTCAGTTAAAAGAAAAATTTGGGGTAAGTTATGTCTCTTTAGAGGAGTTGTTAAAACATTCTGATATAATAGTAGTTATGGTTCCATATTATTCTAAAACTCATCATATGATAAATCTTGAGAATATAAAGTTAGTAAAGGATGAAGCTATGTTAATTAATACCGCTCGTGGGCCTATAGTAGAGACAGAGGCCTTAATATGGGCTTTACAAAATCGAAAACTACAAGGAGGGATTGCTCTTGATGTATTTGAAGGAGAAAGGCTATTACTTGAAATGGAAAAAATTTTAAAGAATAGATTTTCACCTCAAGATTATGAGAAAGCTTTGAAAACCCTTCATCTTTTGAGTTATCCTAATGTTATTTTTACCCCCCATACCGCACACTACACTAAAGATGCTCTACGAAGAAACATACATTGGGTAGCACAAACCATAACTCAATTTGTGAAAAACAAATGCCTTTTAACCACTTATTCTTTTTATTTTTGAACTTTCCACTCAGAAATCAAAAAATCGTCTATCTGAAAGAATTTTTGGATTTTTAGTTTTAATACCTTGGTAAGCGACTTAAACCCTTCTCCACCTACAAAGGTAGGTACGTTTTCTCCACCTACTATCACTGGAAGATGAATGATCTTTATTTCATCTACATATCTATTTTTCACAAACTCCCAGTTAATAGAAGACCCTCCTTCTACCATCAGTTTTTTAATTCCTCTTTGATAAAGCTCTGGTAAAAGTACCTCAAAGTCTACCAACTCTTCTCCGGCAACGATAACCTCAGCCCCAAGCTCTTTAAGTTTTTCGATTTTTTCTTTAGGAGCTCTTTTAGTAGTAGCAATGATGGTAGGAGCATCTTTAGAAAAGATGTTAGCGTTATAAGGCACGTTAGCCGTAGAACAAGGAATGATTCGCACCGGGTTTTTACCTTCTACATACCTTACGGTCAAACTTGGATCATCTGTTCTTACTGTTTCACAACCTACCATGATCCCGTCTACCTCAGCCCTTATGCCATGTAAATAGCAGTAAACTTCTTTGGTCATCAAACTCATTAGTTCTTTACTTGAAGCTCCTCTATATAACGTAAGCTTTCCGTCTATCGTAACCTCAGATACTATTATCACATAAGGTCTATTCATCTTTTATCCCTCTAAAGTTTTGATATAGATATACCAGCCTTGTAATAAGAGAAGATAAAGTAAAAACAGTAATAAATTTTATGCCAAACTCAAGTCCGATTTCATAAGGGGTAAATTTTTCTAAAAAGGTAAAGATTAAGATGCTTAGATGAGTTTCAGGACGACCAAAAAAACCGACGTTTTCTAAAGGATCTTGGATTTTTCCTTTTAGTTTTACCTGATATCCTATTTCAGCATATACCACAGGCTTGAGAAAGGAGTGGAGCATAGAAGATACTATAGCTAATATCGTCCAAAAGGCATCAGTATAGATATAGGCAATAGTACCTAAAACTATACCATCTACCCACTTATCTGCTATCCAATCAAAAACTGCTCCAAACTTAGTGGTATTGCCGGAGATTCTTGCTATTTCTCCATCCATAAGGTCTAAAAGACCTGATAAAAGTAACAAAAAGGCAGCTGTCAATAAATATTCATAATAAAAACAAACACCAGCTATCGTTCCTGATACTAAAGAAAGAGAAGTAATAAAATTAGGAGAAAGATTACTTTTGTAGAGTAAAAAACTTAAAGGGAAATAAAATCTTTTAAAATAAGCCCGTTTTGAAGTAAGGTTCATGATAAATATTTTATTAGTATTTGTTTAAAAGTCAATAAAATAACAGCATTTGGAGGCTAAAAATAGATTGTTCTACCGAGGATAAACTCTTTCTTGAAAAGTCTCTCTTTTTCAAAAATTAACATTTTATATAAAAAATCATGTGGTATTTAAAAAATGAATAGATGATTTAAAATGTCAGGGTTATTCTTGACAGAAAACAAATTTTAAAACAACGGATAAACAATATTGACAAAACCTGTTTTTAAGATATCTTTTAAGGTGAAAAATTTCAGGAAGGAGGGATTTTCGTGTTTGCCGTGATCAAGACTGGTGGAAAGCAATATGTAGTAAAACCTGGTGATAAAATCAAAGTAGAAAAAGTCGAAGCTAATGTAGGAGATACTGTAGAAATTTCAGAGGTTCTTTTAGTTAATAAAGATGGAGAAATAAAACTGGGGACCCCTTTAGTCGAAGGAGTGAAGGTCATTGCTTCTGTGGTAGAACATTCTAAAGGACCGAAAGTAATAGTCTTTAAGAAAAAACCCAAAAAAGGTTATAAAAGAAAAAGAGGGCATAGACAGCTTATAACTACGTTAGAAATTAAGGAAATTTTGTAATAGGGGGAAGGATAAATGGCTCATAAGAAGGCAGGAGGATCTTCAAGAAACGGAAGAGATTCTAACTCTAAACGTTTAGGGGTTAAAAGGTATGGTGGTCAGTTTGTAAAAGCAGGTGAAATCATCGTTAGACAAAGAGGTACCAAGGTTCATCCTGGTTTTAACGTGGGTGTTGGCAAAGACTATACTATTTTTGCAAAGATAAGTGGATTTGTTAAGTTTGAAACCAAAAACGGAAGAAAAGTAGTCAGCGTTTATCCCAGTTTATAGCCCAAAATTTTAAAGGTCAGTGCTATTTTTAGTACTGACCTTTCATTTTTACCTGCTTGTTTCTTGTCAATTTTAAAAATTCGTTTAAAATTTCTTTGTGGTTTATTTAATTTTTATCTCTATATTAAGCTATATTTTAGGGTCTATTCCTTTTGCCTTAGTGGTCTGTTTGCCCTTTGGAGTAGACCCAAGAAAAGAAGGCAGTAAAAATCCTGGGGCTACTAACGTTGCCAGACTTCTGGGCAAAAAGTGGGGTTTTATAACCTTTTTAGGAGATGCCTCTAAGGGTGTTTTAGCTCTTTTAATAGCCTTTTTTTTAAGCTCAAAAACACCGTATTCTCAAGAATTAATCCTTTCTTTAGCCGGTTTTTTCGCTGTATTAGGCCATCTTTTTTCTGTTTTCTTGGGTTTTAAAGGTGGAAAAGGAGTTGCTACTACCATAGGTGTTTTTCTATTTCTTGCACCTAAAGCTATTTTAGTAAGTTTGTTAACCTTTTTAGCAGGTGTAGCTTTGACAGGTTTTGTTTCTGTAGGATCCTTAATAGCAACTTTTTTCTTGCCTATAAACCTTTTTATTTTTAACTATCCTACCGAATATATAATATGTGCAACCTTTTTAGGTATTTTAATCTGGTATAAGCATAAAGAGAACATAAAAAGGCTTTTAAGAGGAGAAGAAAAATCTTGGAAAAAAGAGCCTCATGGATAAGGATAAATTAAAAAAAGAAGGGCTTAATTTGGAAGGGTTTGGGTTTAAAGTATCTGAAGATGAATTGATGTTTTTCTGGGATGAAATACCTACTGAAGAAAATCTTAAAAAATTTAAAGAAGTTTGGCCTCAAGTTAAATCAAGACTTATAGAAGAAGGTATCTTTGGGGTGCTTGAAGAACCAGAGATTTTAGATAATAGATTGGTTGTGGCAAAGGGAGTACCTATCACTCCTTTTGTACCAGAAAAAATAGAACTTTTGGAAAAATTTGCTAAGTGTGTCTCTTTTCAAGATGAGCCTGTGGATTTACAGGATAAAGAAGAGAGAAAAGATATAAGAGAGATTCATAGAAAAATAGTATGTGCCGAAGAAAACGAAGTAGTTGGAAAATGGTATCCTCCTATTCCTGGTTTAGATGGGGTTAATGTGTTTGGAGAAACACTTCAGGCTCCTCAACCTTCCTCTCAATCTCAGATCCAGTTAGGAAAAAATTTATTCATAGATGAAGAAAAATCTATTAAAGCTAAACAGGCAGGGGTTGTGGTTTGTCAGCAAAATATAATCGATATTTTTCCTGAATATGAAATAAAGGGAGATGTGGATTTTTCTGTAGGAAATATAGATTTTATAGGTAAAAAGTTGATTATCAAAGGAGATGTAAAGTTTGGTTTTAAGGTGAAGGCCAAAGGGGACTTAGAAATTTATGGAGGAACAGAAAACAAGGTTTTAATAGAGGTAGAAGGAAATTTGGTGTGTGATGGGATCATAAGAGGAGAACAAACTAAGGTTAAAGTTAAAGGTAAGGCAGAGATTAAAGGGGTTGAGCATGCTAAATTAGAAGTTTTGGGAGATTTAGTAGTAAAAAATTATCTTATTTTTTCGGAAACCTTTGTGTCTGGAAAGATAGAGGCTAATGTAGGTAAGGGGATCATTTATGGAGGGGTGGTTAAAGCTTCTGATGTTATAGAAGCTAAAGTTTTAGGAAATGAAAACCATACTTCTACCAAAATTTTAGCCGGATACCAACCTGATTTGATAGATACCTATCTAAAAAAGCTCCAACATTCAATACTTTTAGAAGAGACTTTAAACAAACTGAAAGGGGGCATTGAGTTAGGAGAAAGGCTTAAAAAAGAAAAAAATTTATCCCCGGAAAAGCAAAAGATTCTCGAAAAGATCCAAAAACAATATGAACTTTATTCTAAAGAGTTAGAAGAGCTTTTACAACAACTAAAAACCATTAAAAAAGAACTTTCTTTGTATCAGTCTAAGTTTATCAAAGTTCAAGAAAAGATTTATCCAGGGGTTATGGTAGGGATTGCTGATGTGTTTTATACAGTTGTTGAGGAGATACCTGGACCGATAGTTTTTAGTTTAGAAAATGATAAGATCAATATCCAGAAAAGTTAAAGCAAAATGATAAAAGACTGGGATGAGTTTTCAGAAAGTTTAAGCATAGAAATCAAAAAAGAAATAGCTGAAAACTATTTTAGAGAAAAAGTCTATTTAGAAGAAAAATGGAACCTTTTCAAAGAGGAATGCGACCAACTAAAAAAATTATATAAGAGAGTGTTTAACAACAGTTGGCGGATTTTTTTTCTACTAAATAAAGATGAGGATTTAATTTCTGCATTTGAAAAAGCTACCGATTTTCCTTTAAGAGAAGTTTGTATTTTAAGTAAAGAAATTTTTTCTAAAGAATTTACTCAGCCTGAAGAGACTCTAAAAAAAAAGCTTTTTGCTAATGTAACTTCTTCCTTTGCTCTAACTACCAAAAGTAAGTTCGTAAAACTTTTTTTTACTGTGTATAAAAGGTTTAGTAGGATTTTAGAGGAATATTTATCTAGATTAGAGAACCTTAAAAAGTTTTATCAAGAGTTAGAAGAAGAAACCAAAAACTTTTATAAAAAATTTGATTTAAGTTATATTTTAAGTTTTTTTAACAGACTTTCTGGAGAAGGATTAGAAATTGGTGCTATAGAAGACAAAGAAAAAGTTTGGTCTTCTCTTTCTGAGGCTTTAAAAATAGAGACACCTCCGCCCCCGGATTTAATTTTTAAAGAATTTAAACCTCTTCCCGATTTGGGCAAGGTTTATCAACAACTTTCATTACTTGCTAAAAGGGCCTACGAGCTTTATCCTGAAAACACTAAAGATATCCTTAGGCATGTTTATTAACACCATTAGACAGGCTATCGAAAAGTTTAAGCTTTTACAAAAAGGAGACCGGGTGCTTCTTGCTATCTCTGGTGGGCTTGATTCTGTAGCCCTTTTAGAAGTTTTTTGTCTCTTAAAAAAGGAGTACCAACTTTCCCTTTTTGTGTCTCATTATGACCACAAAATAAGAAAGAATTCCTATCAAGATGCGATGTTTGTGTATCAACTTTGCAAACAAAAGGGAATTCCTTTTTTTTATACAGCTTCTCCTGTGCCTCTTTATGCCAAGCGCGAAAAACTTAGTTTAGAAATGGCAGGAAGAGAATTAAGATACAGATTGTGGTATTTTTTAGCCAAAAAGTATGATTTTCAAAAAGTTGCCCTGGCTCATCATTTAGATGACCTGGCAGAAGAAATTTTTTTAAAAATTATAAAAGGTACTGGTAAAAGAGGTCTTGCAGGAATACCTATTAAACGAGAGGACCTTATCATAAGACCTATTTTATTTGTAAGTAAAGAAGAAATAAAAAACTTTGCTCAAGAGAGAGGACTTAGATGGGTTGAAGACCCAACCAACGATGATTTAAGGTTTTTAAGAAACCGAGTAAGACATCTTTTAATTCCATACTTAGAACAAACCTTTAACAAAAACATTAAACAAAATCTTAAAAAAGTTGCGTTAATCATAGCAGAAGAAGAGGAGCTTATCGAAGATCTTGCTAAAGAGCATTATGAAAAATTAAAAGTGTTTGAGGGAAACACACTGCGTTTAAAATTTTATGAACTTAAAAATCTTTCTCCTACTTTAAGAAAAAGAATATACTTTCTGGTTTTTCAAGAGATAGGTCTACCTTTGTTTAGGATTACTTTTACTCATCTTGAAAGTTTAGAACGTTTGGTTACCCAGAATATAAAAGGTCCTGTAAGCCTTCCTGGAGACTATATAGCCTATCGTGGTCCAGGTTATTTAGCTTTTTCTAAGAAAAGCCCTGCTCTCCCTTATTTTGAACTAGAAGTAACGGCAGAAGGGGAATATTTACTTCCAACTCAAGAGATTTTAAAAGTTTATAAGATGAAATCTTTAAAGGAAGTAAAGGAAACACCTTTGATGATGTGTTTTTCAGCTGAGCAACTTACTTTTCCTTTTAAGGTTAGGAACAGAAAGCCTGGAGATAGAGTTTTTATCCCTGGGTTAGGACATAAAAAGATAAAAAAGTTTTTCCAAGAAAAGGGTGTAGCCCATCATCTTAGAGATCAGGTTTTAATCATAGAACATAAAGGAAAAATCGTAGCTATATGGAAGATATATGTTGACCCAGAATATAAGATAAGAGAAAATCAAGAGGCATTGGTGTTGGAGGTCTATTCTTTAAGATGATAGACAAGTTAAAGTTTAAAAAAGAGGGGTTGTGGTTTGGAGATTTTCTTTTATATCTAAGTCAAGATGAAATGTTAGTATATTTGCCTGTAAAACCTTCAGAATGGGTTCTTCTTAAAGATTTTATCAAAAACTGGGAAACAATAAAAGAAGAATTGAAAAAAGCAAACATTTTTGGAGTTTTAGAGGAGCCAGAGCTTGTAGACAATAAACTGATAGTAGCAAAAGGAACACCTCCCAAACCACCTATTCCGGAAAAGTTAGAATTTTTAGAAAAGTTTGCCCCTTTATTGTCAGAGCCTAAGACCGAAAAACTCGAATTAGATACTCAAGATTTGAGAGAAGCACCTAAAAGACTTATTTGTGTTGAACCAAACGAAATTATAGCAAAATGGATTCCTCCTATTCCAGGTATACCAGGTATGAATGTTTTAGGGGAACCTATACCTTCTCCTGAGGTAAGGGAATCTGCAAAGATAATCTTAGGGAAAAATTTTTTTATAGACGAAGAAGGATGGGTTAAGGCTAAAACAAGCGGAGTGGTGGGTTTACAGGGTAATAAACTTGAAATTTTGCCAGAGTATACCATCGAAGGTGATGTAGATTTTTCTGTAGGTAACATAATGTTTGTAGGTAAAAAATTAACTATTAAAGGAGACATAAAGTTTGGATTTAAGGTTAGGGTCAAGGGAGACTTAGAACTTTACGGAGGGACAGAAAACAAAGTTTTGATAGAGGTAGAAGGGAATTTTCTGTGTGATGGGATCCTAAGAGGGGAAGAAACTAAGGTTAAGGTAAAAGGTAGAGCTGAGGTTAAAGGGATTGAGCATGCAAGTTTAGAAGTAGACGGAGATCTTTTGATTAAAAATTACATGATTTTTGTTAAGGCTATAGTTTCAGGAGATTGTTTAGCTACTATAGGTAAAGGTCTAATTTATGGTACAGAAATAAAGTGTGGTGGTAACGTAGAGGTTAAAATTTTAGGCAACGAAAGCCAGACTCTTACTAAGGTTTATGCAGGATATAAGACAGATTTGATCACTGAGTATTTTGAGGTACTCCAAAAAAGTATTATTTATGAAGAAACCTTAAATAAATTACAAACAGGAATTGAGATGGGGAAGAAGCTTATAAAGGAGGGTAGGGTTACTCCTGAAAAAGAAAAAATAATCAAAAGACTTTTTGAACAGTATGAGCTTTACGACAGAGAATTGAAAAAACTATTAGAAAGGTTAAAAGAACTGAAAAAAAATCTTGGTTTATTTAAACAAAAAACCGTAAAAGTTTTAGAAAAGGTCTATCCAGGGGTTATCATCGGTATATCTGACCAACAAAAAATCGTCACAGAAGAAATAAAAGGTCCTTTAGTTTTCTTTTATGAAGAAAGTGGTGTCAATTGTAAAAAAATCTAAAAGATAAAAAGGTGTTTTAAAAATTTAAGTTTATGTTTTTAAGCTATAGTTTCAAATAAAAAAGTTGAAAAAATTAAAAAAAATAAAAAAAATTCTTTTTTAAACCGGAAAAGAAGGCTAAAAGGAAGTTTTACTTTTTAAAACAAGGATTGACTTTTCTTAAGATAAAGGTATAAATTTAGTTTAAAATTCCTTTTAGAGGGCCTTAGATTGTCTGAAGAGCTAACGAGGTTTTTAGAAGATAACCAGGAGAAGGTTTTTAAAAAGTGGAAATCTGTTTTTTTGAGTTCTTTAGGAGAGGAGGCTCAGAAGTTTTTTAACAGAGAGGTTGATCCTTTTCAAAATCCTTTTGGTCATAGGATAGAAGAAACCTTTCAAGGCTTGGTAAGGCTTGTGTTGGGTGAGTTTAACTGGGAAGAAGCTAATTATTATTTAAAAAGGCTCGTTCAATTGCTGGCTGTCCAAGAACAAGTTCCTTCAAAAGCTTTAAATTTATTTATTCAGCTCAAGGGGATTATAAGAGAAGAAATTGGAGAAGAATTTTTAAAAAGGTTTGGTATAGAAGAATTTTTAAGGTTAGAAGATAAGATAAATGCTCTTCTTATTAAAGGATTTGACTATTTTTATGAATATAGAGAAAGGTTAAATCAGATCAGATATGATGAATGGAAAAGGAATCATTTTTTATTGTTAAAGAGGGCAGGGCTAGTTTACGACCCTATGGAAGGAATGCCTCAAGTTGAGGCAGAAGACAAAATAAACCAATAAGAGAGGGAGAGAGGTATGAACGTAGGCTGGAGTTTTTTGATTTTTTTAGTCTTGCTTCTTATCCCCTGGGTTGGAGTAGGGGTTTTAGGTTTGCAAGGATTGTTTGTTACAGTAATCCCTTATGTATGTTTTTTGATTTTCATCGTAGGACTCGTTTACAGGATATTAAACTGGGCCAAGTCTCCTCAGCCATTTAAAATTCCTACTACTTGTGGTCAACAAAAGAGTTTACCCTGGATAAAGCATAGCCGCTTAGAATCTCCTTTTAACACCTTTGAGGTAGTTTTAAGAATGGTTTTAGAGGTATTGTTCTTTAGAAGTTTGTTTAGAAATCTTAGGGCTGACCTACAGGGAAAAAAGCTTATTTATGGTTCTGCTAAGTGGTTGTGGTTAGGGGCTATTCTTTTCCATTGGTCTTTTTTGATCATTCTTATAAGACATCTCAGATTGTTTACAAACCCTGTTCCTTCGGTAATTCAATTTTTGGATTATATGGATAGCTTTATCCATAGTTTTGGTGTTCCTCCAGTTTATATTACCGATATTTTAATTATCGCAGGTCTTTCTTTTTTGCTTCTTAGAAGATTGGTAGATGCGAAGGTTTCTTATATTTCTCATGGCTCAGATTATTTTCCTTTATTTCTTATTTTAGGTATAGTAATAACCGGTGTTTTGATGAGATATAACTTAAAGGTTGATGTATATGCCATCAAACAGTTAACCTTAGGGTTGGCTACTTTTAAACCAGTTGTGCCTGAGGCAAAGATAGGAACGATCTTTTATGTGCATCTTTTCTTGGTGTCAGTTTTAGCTGCGTACTTCCCATTTAGTAAGCTTGCCCATATGGTAGGGGTGTTCTTTAGCCCCACACGTAATATGCCCAATAACAACCGTGCTGATATGCATGTTAATCCTTGGAATTATCCTGTTAAACATTTAACCTATGCAGAATGGCAGGAAAGGTTTAGAGAAGCTATGGAAAACGCCGGAATTCCTATAGATGAAGAAGCAGAAAAAGAAGAACATGAATGGTATACCATTTACGGTCCTAATAAAAATTTAAACTTATAAATTAAAGGAGGTAAGAATGAGCCTTCCCAAGCCTGACGAATTGATATCTGATGTAAAATTGCACAGTACTCCAGCTAAAGATTGGATGGAGATAAAACCTGAATTAAAGAAGGGTTATTATCTAAGTATTGTAGAGCCTAAATATTTAGAGGAATTAGACCTTCCCCACATGGGGAAATGGCAACCTTATGATGAGAAATGGCCTCTTCCTGATGATTGGCGAGAAAAGGTTAAAGAGGAACTTCAAAGGAGGCTTAGAATAAACAGAGGTTTTAAGTTGTTTATGGATATATGCGTAAGATGTGGAGCTTGTGCCGATAAATGTCACTTTTTCCTTGGTACAGGTGACCCTAAGAACATGCCGGTTTTAAGGGCTGAGCTGGTAAGGTCTGTTATAAAAGGTGAGTTTAGTACTTTTGGAAAGTTATTTGGAAGGTTAGCTGGAGCTAGAAAATTAGATGAAGATATAATAAAAGAATGGTTTTATTATTTTTATCAGTGTACAGAATGTAGAAGATGTTCGGTTTTCTGCCCTTATGGGATTGATACCGCAGAGATAACCATGATGATGAGAGAGATTTTGCTTGAGCTTGGAATTGGCACAGACTGGGGAATTAAGCCTGTTCATAACAGTTATTATATAGGTAACCATGTAGGTGTACCTCCTCAATCTTTTAAAGAAAACTTGGAGTTTTTAGTTTGGGAGTTTGAAGAGATTACAGGAATTAAGATCGATTTAGATAAGTATATAAACAGAAAAGGCGCTGAAATTATGTTTGTTCCCCTATCAGGGGACTATTTTGCTGAGCCAGGTATCTATACTATGTTAGGTTATCTTGTTCTTTTCCATTATTTAGACTTAGACGTTACGATGAGTCCTTTTGCTACCGAAGGTGGAAACTTCGGCTTTTTCAATTCTTTAGAAATGGCCAAAAGACTTCATTCAAAAATATATGATGAAGCAAAAAGACTTAAAGTTAAGTGGATAATGGGTGGAGAATGTGGACACATGTGGAGGGTCTGGCATCAATACCATAATACTTTCTTCGGTCCGATCGACTTCTTAGAAGTTCCTAAATCACCTATTACTGGCACAGTTTTTGAGCATGCTAAATCTAACAAAATCATTCACATAGTTGAGTTTACCGCTGACTTGATTGCTCACGGAAAATTAAAATTAGATCCATCAAGAAACGACCACTTAGTAGTTACTTTCCACGACTCTTGTAACACTTCAAGAGGAATGGGAATTTTTGAGGAACCTAGATTTATTCTGAAACATGTATGTAATAATTTTGTAGAAATGCCAGAAAATACCATCCGTGAAAAGACCTTCTGTTGTGGAAGTGGATCCGGACTTAATGCCGGAGAAAACATGGAAATCAGGATGAGAGGGGGCTTCCCAAGAGCTAATGCGGTAGAATATGTCCATAAAGAATATGGGGTCAATCATCTTGCTTGTATCTGTGCTATAGATAGAGCTGCTTTACCCACCCTTTTCCAGTACTGGGTTCCTGGTGTTGAGGTAGGAGGCCTTCATGAGTTGGTTGCCAATGCTTTAGTGTTTGAAGGAGAGAGGTCAAGGGATGTAGATTTGAGAAGAAGACCTTTAAAAACTCCTGTAAAAGGTGTAGATTAAATCTTCCTAAGGAGGCCATGGTATGTATAATGCTGGAAAGGTGATAATTTTTATAGTGGTTCTTATCTTATTTTTTACGATACCTATGTGGTTAAATTTGGGGAGGGTAGAGGCTATTCCTAAACCAGAGCTACCTAAAGACAAGGCTAAATGTATTGAATCTAAGGAATACATGAGAGCTTATCATATGAAACTTTTAGATGATTGGAGGAAACAGGCCATTCGTGAAAATAAACATGTATACGTGGCTAAGGATGGAGAAAAATATTTTATTAGTTTACAAAAAACTTGTATGAAATGCCATAATAACAAAGAAAAGTTTTGCGATAGTTGTCATAATTTTGTAGTAACACACCAAGATTGTTGGAGTTGTCACATTGCACCGGAGGTGGCAGAAAAATGGCAATAAAAAGAAGAGACCTTTTAAAATTAGGTGGTTTAACTTTAATAGGTACAGCAGCTTCAGCTGCTGTCGGAGGTGTTTATACAAAGCCTCAAGAGGCTTTGAAAGGTAGTAGATGGGCTTTAGCTATTGATGTGGTTAAATGTAAGGAAAACCGAGCTACCTGTGGTTTGAAATGTGTAGAGGTATGTCATTCTTTACATAATGTTCCCAGCATCCCTGATAAGAAAAAAGAAATTAAGTGGATCTGGGAAGAGAAGTTTGAACATGCTTTTCCTGAGCATGAAGCTAATCATTATTTAAACGAAAAACTGCACGATACACCTTTCTTACTTTTATGTAACCATTGTGATAATCCACCATGTGTTAGGGTTTGTCCTACCAAGGCAACTTTTAAGAGAGAAGACGGTATTGTAATGATGGACTATCACAGATGTATAGGTTGTCGTTTTTGTATGGCAGCATGTCCTTATGGGGCAAGGTCGTTTAACTGGATAGACCCAAGACCTTTTATTGCTAAGGTAAATCCTGAATATCCTAGTCGTATGAAAGGTGTAGTAGAAAAATGTACTCTTTGTTATGAAAGAATAGCTGAAGGTAAAATACCTGCTTGCGTAGAAGCCTGTCCTGCCAAGGCAATCGTTTTTGGAGACCTTAGAAATCCAAACGACGAGATTAACAAGATATTAAAAGAACGTTTAGCTGTTAGAAGAAAGGAAGAATTGACTACCTATCCTTCGGTTTTTTATTTGATCGGATAGAAAATTTTAAACAGAGAGGGGTAGAAATATGATAGAAAAGGCATTAACAGGAAGTAAAAAGTATTGGTTATGGCTTGCCTTTTTAGGCACCCTTATTTTTATAGGGTTTTTATGCTATCTACTCCAGTGGAAGATCGGTTTAGGTATCACTGGTATGAGCAGAGATGTTTCCTGGGGATTTTATATTGCCAACTTTACTTTTTTAGTTGGTGTAGCTGCTTCAGCTGTTATGGTAGTTCTTCCCTACTATTGGCATAACTATAAAGATTTTGGGAAGATTACAGTTTTAGGAGAGTTTTTGGCTATTTCAGCGGTTTTGATGTGTATGCTTTTTATTTTTGTAGACCTTGGTCAACCAAATAGAGTTTTAAATGTTTTAAGATATCCTACTCCTAACTCGGTATTCTTCTTTGACGCTTGTGTTCTCTCTGGATATCTTCTTTTAAACCTTCTCTGTGGATGGACGGTTTTGCATGCTGAATATAAAGGAACAAAATATCCTTCCTGGTTAAAGCCTTTTATTTACTTAGCTATTCTTTGGGCTCCAAGTATCCATATCGTAACGGCTTTTATATACCAGGGTATACCTGGAAGACACTTTTGGTTAACAGCTATCATGGCTCCAAGATTTTTAGCTTCTGCGTTTTCTGCCGGTCCAGCGTTAATTATTATCTTAGCTTTGTTGCTAAAAAGAGTTGCTAATTTTGACGCAGGGCAGAAGGCAATACAGACTTTGGCTAAGATAGTAACCTATGCTTTTGTTTTAAACTTACTCTTCTTCTTCTTTGAAGTCTTTACAGCTTTTTACAGTGGTATCCAGTCTCATCAAGCTCCTATTAAATACTTATTTGCCGGATTACATGGACATGCCGAATGGGTACCTTTTATGTGGGCCTCTTATATTCTTGCCTTTATAGCATTAATCCTTTTAGTGATTCCAGCTACAAGAAAGAATGAAACTACATTAGCTGTTGCTTGTTTAAGTGTGTTTATAGCAGCTTGGATAGACAAAGGTATTGGTCTGATTACCGGAGGATATACTCCTACTCCATTTGAAACCATAACTCCTTATCGTCCTACATTACCTGAAATAGGTATTGCTATCGGTATTTGGGCCTTAGGGTTTTTTGTTTTAACCATTCTTTATAAAATAGCCTTAGGAGTCAAAGAATCTAAGGAGTTAAGGGTTAAATATCAAGGGGTATTAATTAAAAAGTAGAAAGAAATGAGATTTAAAATTTATAAAAGGGAAGAAGTTTAGTAAGACTTCTTCCCTTTTATTTTTTTTAATTCATGATATATTCCCTGTATGAATAAAGAGTTTAATGTCCCTAGGTTTTTAGTTTCTTCTCATAAAGGTGGTTCTGGTAAAACGTTGTTAACCATTGGTCTTATCTATGTTTTCCGAGATTTAGGATTAAAGGTAGTAGGGTTTAAAAAAGGTCCTGACTACATCGATGCAGGTTGGTTGTCTAAAGTCTCTGGAGTGGTCTGTAGAAATTTAGACCCTTTTTTGTTTAAAGAAGAAGATGTTTTAAAGTCTTTTTATCAGGGAGCTAAACAAAGTGACCTTGTGATAATAGAGGGGAATAGAGGGCTTTTTGACGGATTAGACGTTTATGGAAGTTATAGTACTGCTAAGTTAGCTCAAGTTTTAAAAACTCCTGTAGTTTTAGTGCTTGATTGTACCAAGGTTACCAGAAGTTTAGCCCCGTTGGTTAAGGGATTTTTAAACTTTGAACAAGGTGTGGAAATTAAGGGGGTTGTTTTAAACAAGATAGCCAGACCCAGGCACGAAGATATCATAAGAAAATCTATAGAGTATTATACAGGAGTAAAAGTTTTAGGAGCTTTACCTAAGCTTAAAAATTTACCTCCTGAAAGACATTTAGGGTTGGTTACCTCTTTTGAATATCAACAGGAACTGTTTTTGAATGAACTTTCTCAAGCGATTAAGCAGAATTTTGATTTAGAAGGCTTTTTGACCATAGCTAAGGATGTTCCTTCTCTTGATTTATTCCTTTCATCTCAAGATTCAACAGAAAATAAAGATAAATTAAATGGAATTAAAATCGGTGTTTTTTGGGATAAGGCTTTTCAATTTTATTACCCAGAAAATTTAGAAAGTTTCCAACACTTTGGTGCTGAAATTAAGTTGATAAACGCTTTTGAAGATAAAACCCTTGAAGATATAGACGGGCTTTATTTAGGAGGAGGGTTCCCTGAGGTTCAGGCAGAAGCTCTTTCGGAGAATAAAGCCTTGATGAAGGAGGTGAAAGAGGCAGTTTTAGAAGGGATGCCGGTTTATGCTGAGTGTGGTGGCTTGATGTATTTAGGAAAAAAGATAATTTGGAAAAATAAAGAATATCCAATGTCTGAGATATTACCTATTATTTTTAAGGTAGAACCGACCCCTCAAGGACATGGATATGTAGTTGCCAAGGTAAAAGAGAAAAATCCTTATTTTGACGTAGGACTTTCTATAAAGGGTCATGAATTTCATTATTCAAAACCTGTAGATTTTGAACTTAACCAAGACATTAAGTTAGTCTTTGAGCTTGAAAAAGGAGTAGGATTTAAAGAAAAAAAAGATGGTATTTTATTTAAAAATTTACTGGCAGCCTATACACATATTCATGTTTTTAGTGTAAAATGTTGGACAGAGAAGTTTTTAAAAAAAGCCAAAGAGTTTAACCTACAAAAATCATCATAAAAGGAGGTGCAACATGTTTGAAATTACCGTGAATTATGACACCTGTGATGCTTGTGGGACCTGCATTGAATCTTGTCCTGCTCAGGTTTACGACAAAGGGGATGATGAAAAACCTGTCATTTCAAGAGCAGAAGATTGTCTTGGTTGCATGACCTGTGTGGAGGTATGCCCAACAGGTTCTATCACTGTTAAAGAAATTTAGTTGTTTTAGATGTTACCCTCTGAGGGCTTTAAAGCCCCAGAGGGAACTTTTCTTTTAACTTTTCAAAAACTATCTTAGGAACTAAATCTTCTACTTTTCCACCTAATCTTGCAGCCTCCTTTACTATAGAAGAGCTTAAAAAGATCCATTTAAGGCTTGGTAAAAGGAAAATGGTGTCAATGCTGTTAGAAAGTTTCCTGTTCATTAAGGCTAATTGCATTTCATATTCAAAATCAGAAACTGCCCTTAGACCTCTGATAATGGCACATGCATTTTTAGCTTTAGCAAACTCTACCAACAATCCAGAAAAGGTTTCCACCTCTACTCGATGTCCTTCTGGAAGTTCTTTGACTGCTTCCTCTACCATCATTAACCTTTCTTCTATAGAAAATAGTGGTTTTTTGGCTGGATTTTCACCTATAGCCACAATTACCTTGTCAAAAAGTTTTAAAGCCCTGTTTATTATGTCTAAGTGTCCATTGGTGATAGGATCAAAAGTTCCAGGATAAATAACTACCTTAGGACAACTCATCAATGCCTCCTTTTTTTGACTTTCAGATGTTTGGTGGTTATTCTTTAATTGGAATATAAAATATTTTGAGAACAGCTGAACCGTCTTTTTGACCTATTCCAAAAAGTCCTTCTAAAATTTCTACATAACCTGTCTTCTCACCATCTACTATCCTTAAGATAGGGCCTATTTCCTGTACTTTTCTGGTTTTATATCTTTCATATCTATAAAGACCCCATAGTATCTTAAACATAACATATTCTTCTTTTTTGTAGTATTCCATCAGTTTTAAAAGTGGACCATAGTTTCTTTCTAACCCTTCGTCAAAAATAGGTAAAATTGCTGGAAAATACCAGATTTTGACCTCAGATGAACCTTGAGAAATAGTATGAAAAAGAGGCCAGAATTTAAACTCCCTGGCAACTGTTTGGTTACCTTCCCACGTTTTTTGAGCTTTAGAAAGAATTAAGAAACGATGTATTTCTTCCTGATAGTTTTTTCCTTTATAAGATATGTAAGTTTTTTGATAAAAATAGAGAGGCCATAAAACAAAAGAATCAAAGGTGTCTTCTTTTTTGACATAACCGTACAAAGGCCAAAAACGTTTACCCTCTATTTCTTTACCTTGAATTTTTCTGAAAAATGGCCATGGTGCATCTAACTGATAGTATGAGTTGTCTGGGGTGGTGATTTTTTGAAAAAATGGCCAAAGTATTATCTTTTTTTCAAAGTCCTCGTTTTTTTCACGAATATAGAAAGGAAAGATTATCAGTTTTTCTGAAGAATCTCCTTCTGAAGAATGAATAATTTCTTTTATGTAAAAAGGCCATAGGATAAATTTACGTTCCTGTTCCTCTTCTCTGAAGTTTCCATAAAAAGGCCAGATTTTAAATCCTTGGTAAAGAGATCGGTTTTTTTCTTGGTTAGCAGATATAGTTCTAATAAAAGGCCATAGGATGTTGTAGGCCGTATATTCTTCGTATTTAGTTTTACTGTAAAGAGGCCATAGAAAAAAGGTTATTTCTTCAGCACCAAACCGATTTTTGATCTTTCCATAAAAAGGAAAAAAACCTCCATAGGTTTCGTTTGAAGAGGTTTTACCTGTAAAAAAAGGGAAAAAAGTAAATTGTTTTTCTTCAGGCTCTTCAGGAGAGTGTTTATACCAAGTTTTGTTGATTATAGGAACTATTTTTAAGGTAGAACTTTGGGAATCAGACTGATAAATCCCTAAAGGAGATATAAAAAAGATTTTTTTTGCTTCAGGAGTGACAACTTTAGAAGTAATAGGCCTTATAGAAGTAGCATTTTCTTTAGAAAAAGATGTTTTTTGATATAAGGGACCTAAGGCTTCAACCCTGGTAGAATTAAGTTCATAATTTTGAGAAAAGAAGAAAATCGGCCAAAGATTAAACCGTTTTTCCTGTAAGTCTTCATAGGCATAAAGATGAGAATATATAGACAAAAAAATAAGTATTAAAAAATTTAATGTCTTTAACATTTTAAACATGATTTTAAAATTATAAAAAAATTTTTGAAAAATGTCAATAATTTTTAGATAAAGCTATTCAATTCTAGTAAAATGCAATTTTTTATTTTTTTTTTGTATTTGACAAAATTGTTAACATTAAGTATTAAAATAATCTTTAGATATTAATTGGAGGCAAAACTGTGCCGTTTTTAGAATGGAACGACAATTTTCTCACAGGTATTAAAGAGATTGATCAACAACATAAAAAGATGTTTAACATGGTTAATGCTTTATATGAGGCGGTAAGACTTAAGGTAGACAAAAAATTTCTGATAAACTCGATAAATACGCTTAAGAACTATTTTGAAACTCATTTTAAATTTGAGGAAGAACTTTTAGAAAGGTATGGTTATCCTGAAATAGAGAAGCATAAAGAGGAACACGAAGGTTTTAAAAGATCTTTTAAAGAGTTAATCGATCAGGAAGAAGTTAATTTTTCTGAGGTTTTAAAACATTTGAAAAATTGGTGGGTTAGCCATCTTTTGGTTCATGATAAAAAATATGGAATTTTTTTAGCTGGAAAGATAAATAGTCAATAAAGGGGGAGGTTTAACATGTCTTCTCAAGGTTGGTTCAGTAAATTAAATAAAAAATTAGAGTTACATCAAAAGATTATCCCTATTATTGTAGTTTGTTTTTCTGTGTTGATAGTTTTAACCATCATCGTTACTTCTTATGCTAACTATTTTTTTGGTTTAAAACACGCTAAACAATTTTTAAAAGAAAAATATGAAATAGTATCTAATGCAATCATTAAACATGGACCTCTTCTTGACAAAATGGTAGGGGATAAAAGGCAAAACTATAAAATTATTAGAGAAGAATTTTTAAGACAACAACCTAATGTTAGGATTATAAGAAACGAAAAAATAGACGAATTATATGGTAAAGAATCTCCTCAATACTATGCGAAAGATGAGTTAGAAAAAAAGGTCTTAAAAGAAGGAAATGAGGTAATAGTAAGGGAAGGTTTTGAGTTGAGAGGAGTTTTTCCTATTAAGCCTAACATAGAATGTTTAAGATGTCATTATAATGTAGGAGAGAAAGAGGTAATAGGAGCTATAAGTATCGTTGTTCCTGTAGAGTATATATTTTCTGAGACTAAACTGATAACATTGGTTTATATATTTTTAGGTTTAGGAGGTATTATAACTGCGGCATTAGCTGTATATTTTACCTATATAAAAATAGCCCATCAACCTTTGGAGTCTGTAGTAAAAGTTTTGGATAAAATAGCAGAGGGAGACCTTACGGTTGAAGTTCCAACAGGTTTCAAAGAAAGAGAAGATATGATAGGAAGATTGGCTAAAGCAGTAGAAAAAGTGTTAGAATATATGAAAAACTTTACTTCTAAAACCCTTGATTATTCAGTAAAATTGGTAGACCAGGTGGATAACGTTTTTAGATTGGTAGATAGTGTTAACGTGAAAATCAAGTTCCAGAATTTGCAGGTAGCACAGACCTCTATAATATCTGAGGATTTTGCTTTGACTGTGGGTTCTATTTCAAGGAACACCAGTGCTATAAATAACATTGCTAAAGAAATATTAACCCATATAGAAAAGTTAAAACAGGTAGAAAGTCAAGAACAATCAGAGATTTTGGTAAAGATATTAGGGTTGCTTGAAGGTTTAAATGCTAAAGTATTAGAAATAGCAGAAGATTTAGACAAAGGTCTTAAAACCTCTGAAAGTATTAACGAGGCTTTTGAAGAAATTACTCAAGTTTCAAATGAGATCAGTCAACTTATGGATAAGATGAGCGAGAATGCTTATGAAACCTTGCTTATTTCTTCTTATATGAAAACCATAGCTTCTACCGTAAAAACCAAGAAGATGGAAGAGATGTTGTTTGAACTTTTTGAAAAGGATATAGACCGTTATATGTTACGTTTGCAGGCTCATGTAAAAGGTATAGATAGACTTGACCCAGAAAGATGGGGAGATTATCAGGCCTTTCCTATCGGAAAGTGGTATTATTCTGAAGAAGGTCAAAGGTTAAGACAGATGGTGCAAGATTTTGACTTTGATGAGTTTGAAAGTCTTTTGAAAAACTTTCATAATGTAGGTAAAGACCTTATTGTTGCTCACAATCAGGAAGATTCTATAAAGGTAGAAAAATTGCAGGTTCAGCTTAGAGGTATAGCAAGAAGAATAAAGCTTCTTTTAGATGAGTTGAGAGAACATTACTCTAAAATAAAAACTTTATAGAATAAAGAGGTAATGAAAGATGTTTACTCGTTTAGGTTTTACAGATTATAAATTTTATAAACAACAGGTTATAGAAGCTTTTGAGATCTACAAGTCTTTAAGGGGAGAGGTTAACGATGGAGTAGATCTTGAAAGTCTTTCTAAAAAGGTGCAAAACTTAGAGAACAGTCAATTTTTGGTGGCGGTAGCCGGTGAGGTAAAGGCAGGAAAATCAAGTTTTATAAATAGTTTAATAAAAGAAGAGATACTTCCTACCGATGTTTTGCAGGCTACCAGTGCACTTATCGAAATTTTTTATGCTAAAAAACCTTTTTTAAGAGTTACTTACGCCTCAGGTAGGGTAGAACTTTTTGAAGAAGAATCAAAAGAAATTTTTAGAGAGAGACTTAAGTCAATTGCCTCTATTCCTGAAGAATACAGGGATATTCCGGTAACCTTGATAGATCTTTATATTTTAGAACATGATAAAGTCCCTCTGATAGACGATGACTTTATAAAGTACTTAGAAGAAAAGTCAGGAATGGAAAGACTTAAAGAGGTCAAGTATAAACTGGAACAATATGCTATGGATCGTAGTAAAGATAAAATTCCGATAAGAATAGAGCTTGGATATCCCTTTGATTGGGAGTTTGACGAGTTACGTTTTGTTGACATGCCAGGGGTTAACGCGGTAGGAGGGGTATACGATATTTCTTTTTCCTTTTTAGATAAAGCTAACGCTGTCCTTTTTATCCACCCTATTAAACCGGTGGAATCTGAATCTTTCAAAAGGTTTGTTTCTTCGGTTATTACTAAGAAAAGTAAAGATGTATTGTTTTTAGTTTTAACCCATGCGGCGGTTTTTTATGAAGAAAAAGAGAGATTGTTAGATGAGGCTAAGCGTATTTATGGTTCTATTATTTCGCCTGACAGGATTTTTGCGGTAGATAGTGTTCTGAAACTTATTTATGAAGAGCTAAATAAGGGGAAACCTTTAGCTGAAATAAAAAAAGATAAGAGTAAAAGAAAATGGGTAGTTTATTTTCAGGATTTGGCAGACGAAGAAGGATTAGATGAAAAAGAGGCTTTTTTAGAGTTTTCTGGTTTTAAACAACTCCTTCCTAACCTTGAAAGATTTTTGGTTGAAGCACCTTTTTCTATTTTAACTGAGGTTTTAGAGACTATTAAAGAGGGTTATAAAGAACAGATAAACCATTATCAAGAAACGATCGCTTTACTTCAGAGTCAGAAAAAGGATCGAGAAGAGTTTTTAAAAGAGATAGAAAGACGACAGGAGGGCTTGAAGAAGTTAGAATCTTACTGTTATTTAGTTTTGGAAGAAGCCATGACCATTTTTAGGGGAGTTCATTCTCCTGTAGAGACTACCTTAAATGAGTTTAAGTTTAATTATTATGAACTTTTTTTAAAAAGTTCCGATTTAGAAGAATTAAGGAAGTATTATCGAGATGCTGAAAACGATTTAGACCAGATAGTGAGAGAAAACCTGCAAAAAATTACTGAATTTTTTAAAGAAAAGCTAAAACAAATAGGAGAACAGTTTAAAGAGGAATATAACATAAATTTACCCAAAATAGATTTTAAGGCCATAGAAGAGAGCTGTAAAAAGAGGGTGGTAAAAAGGGAAGAAATCGTAGAGGAAAGGATAGAAGAACTGTTTGAGAATTGGAATTTTCTTAAGCCTTGGAAATGGTTTAAATCTGGGCGTACAAAAAAGACGGTTATCGGTACTAAAGAGGTGTTAGATGAAAATATGTTTTTTAAGACTTTAAAAAACAATCTGATAGAAAATTTTGTGGAAATCATCGAAAAATTGAGAGAAGAGTTTTACAGTGCTTTTGATTTTTACAAAAAAAGGATTACTTTAATTTTAGAAGAAAAAAGAAGGGGTTTGGAAAAATTAAGACAAGAGTTAAAATCAAACGAACTTATAGATTATGAAATTCTTATGTTAGAAAAGAACATTAACTTGATCGAAGGTGAGCTTAAAAAAATCGATAATTTACAGAGTGCGTTTATATGTTAAAGAAAGAGACTTTAAAAAACATAGAAAGTCAGCTTAATAAAGACATAGATAAAGAAGTTGAGTTGATTAAAAATGAACTTTTTTATTTTTTAGATAAAGATTTAGACATGTTTTTTTTAAAAGAGTTTATCAAACACTATCCGAGAAAACTTCTGCGAGAAAGGTCTGAGGTTTTACTGGATACAGTACTTAATTATCTTATGAAAGAGGTGTTAGAACAAATTAGAACAAAAGGCTCAGACGTTCAGTATGCCTTTTCTAAAGAAAACCTAAGAGAAAAAATAAAGGATTGGGCTTTAGCTAAAGAAAACAGGTATAATCCTTCTCTACTTAAATTGAAAGAGGAGGAGACCATAGTAGAAAAAACTATTACTGTAGCCCCAGGTGTAGTTGTTAGTGCTGGAGGGATAATTGCCATAGCCTCAGTCCCTGAAACTTTAGTTTTAAAAGCTATTCCTGCGGTCTCTACTTTAGCAGGTCCGATTTATATCTTTAAAAAAATAAAAGAAAAAAACAAGAGATTAAAAAAAATATGGAAAAAAGAAATAAACAGTTATTTAGAAAAGGCTAAAAAAGAGTTGAAATTTTGGTTGATAAAAGTGATCGAAAAGTTTGAAAAAGAACTGAATGATTTTTGTAAAAAATTGGCATTATAACTTGACTTTATGTTTAAAAAAAATATTATAATAAGGATATGAATAAAATTTTTGACTTAAAAAACCTTAAAAGTTTGTTAACTTTTAAAAAACCTCAAAAAGATGCTTATATAGGTGTAGATATAGGGACATACTCTATCAAAATAGCAGAGGTGGTTTTAAATAAAAACGATATAATCCTTACTAATTTCATCCAGGGAAAAACCTATCCGAATGTTATCGTAAACGGAATAATCAACGATTTTCAATATCTAAGCACTAATTTAAAAAATATTTTTGAAGTTTTTCAACCAATTTCTAATCAAGTTAATCTTTCGCTTTCGTATGATGTACTTATATATGATTCTTTTCAATCTCAATATATACCTTCTGAAGAAGAAATAAGAAATAAACTTAATGAAGACGTTCCCTATAATTTAGATGATGTTTATTACAGTTATTTTATCTTCCCTATGCAAAATAGTTATAAAATTCTTTATTTGGTTATAAAGAAGGATATAGCTCAACAGTTTGAAAATCTTTTGAAAGGCCTTAATTTTAGCGTAAAAAACATGGATGCAGATTTTATAAATATTCACAACCTTGTAGAGTTTTTAGAAGGGGAAGAAAAGGCCAAGTTAATCGTCGATTGGGGAGAAAGTAAGGTTAGACTTCTTTTTTCTAACAAAGATATTCCTGTATACAATAGAGAACTTTTTAATCTTGGTTTGAAAAAACTTAAAAAAGAAATAAGAAAACTGGTTTCGGATAAGGATATGGTAGAGATGGTCATGGTTAATCCTTCTAATTTTGAGAAATTTCAAGAGGTAAAGGAAATTTACAAAAACTATATCAACGAAATCATAAAAGAAATTCAGTACACCATCGAGTTTGTACAAGGTAAGTTTAATTTAACCTTAGAAGCAGTATATCTGGTAGGAGGAGGAGCAAGAATTTTAGATATAGAAAAGATTTTTACTTCAAAACTTAAACTTGAAACCAAAAAAATCAACCTCCAAGATAGGATTGAGATAGACTCTAATGTTGACCCAACTTATCTTAAGATTATAAACACTCAAGGGGCGAATGCTGTAGCTGCAGCTTTGAGGGAATTTATATGATCATTAAGTTTAACCTTTTACCTAAACCTAAGGAAACGGTAAAGGAGGAAATTCATAAAGAACCTTTTAGGTTTTATAAACTTATCATAACCTTAGTTATTTTTGTATTATCTGTGATGTTAAGTGGTGTTATTTCTCTGGAAAAACAGAAGAAAGACCTGATTAAAGAAAAAACAACTAAAGAAACTAAGCTTAAGGAATATAAAATGGTAGCTCAAAAGGTGGAACAACTTGAAAAGGAAAACGAGGAGGTTAAAACAAGAATAGAAACTATTTTATCTCTTAAAAAGGATAGAGAAAAGGTTTTAAAAAGATTAGATGTTGTCCTTAGTAATCTTGGTAAAACTCAGGTTTATTTTAGTTTATTAAAGATAGGCTCTAAGCAAACCAAGATAGAAGGTATAAGTACTGATATGAAAGAAGTAGGTGAATATTTAAAAACTTTAGAGGAAAAAAAGGATATAGTAAGACAGGTAAACATTACCCAGGTTAAAAAACAAGATAAGCTGGTAGAATTCCAGGCTGAGGTTGTTTTTTGATGAAGGCTTTGATCGAAAGACTTAAAGCTTGGGATGAAGTTACCCCTAAAAGAACAAAAATACTTCTTTTGATTGTTTTAGTGATAGGTCCCCTTGCGTTATTTTATCAGTTTTATTATCAGCCCAGTAAAGAGACTATAAATGTTTTAAAAGAAGATGTTAAAAAGTTAGACTTGCAAATAGTTAAATACTCCCAGGTTGTTAACAAGCTTGAATTCCTTAATAAACAAATGGCAGCAAGAAAAGAATTTTTGGAAGTGGTAAAGACTATCTTTCCTGATGAAAAGGAGATACCTGTTATCCTGAAAAAGATAGCAGAGCTTGCTAAAAAGAACAACTTAGACTTAACCTTGTTTAAACCAGAGAAGGAAGAGCTAAAAGATTACTATAAGATCATTCCTATTACTGTTGAACTCGTAGGAGATTTTAGCAACATGATAAATTTTCTAAACGAGATTCAAAAGCTTCCTCGTTTAGTGGTAATAAACGAACTTGAATTTAAAGTTAAGGATAAGAGACTTACCCTTGGATTAAACTTAAGTACTTTTCAGTATACAGGTAAACCTTTAGAAACTAAAGAGAATAAGGAAAAGAAATGAAATCTAAGGTTTGGGTGATAAGTTTGGTGTTGATTGGTTTTTTAATAGGATGTAATAAAAAGAAAGAAGAACCTATTTCTCCCAAGATAGGGAAAAATGCGACCTTAATCGATAAGGAGCTCGAAACCTGGAAGGTTGAGCTTGCTAAAGAACCTTATATAATAAACTCTAAAGAAGTTAAAAATCCTTTTGTTGCCCCTGTAGTAGGTAAAACCATAAGTTATGAAAATGTCCTTTCTATACGTTTAGTAGGTATAGTTGATAAACAAGGAAAAAAGTGGGCTCTTATTCAGGACGAAAGCAAGATGGGTTATCTGGTTAAATCAGGAAGTAAGATAGGAAATTACAGGATCTTAAAGATAGAAAAGAACCAGGTTTTGGTAGAAGAAGAGATAACCGACCTTTATGGTAATCGTAAGAAGGTGCAAAGGGTTTTAAGTTTGATCAAGGAGTGAGGTATGAAGATAAAAATATTTATTTTTAACATGCTTATATTTATTTTAGCTTTTATGTTTATTCTAAGTTTTGGAAAGGGTGAGGCAAAGGCTAAGACCAATCTAAGAGAGGTGTTTTACCTGAAACAACCGGTTGATACTTTGATTTTTGAATTTGACGGAAAACCTCAATATACCTTAAATGTTGACGGGACTAAATTAATTCTATTTTTACAAAACGTGGTTCCTTTAAAATCAAACTGGGTAAAAACTTTACCCAAGGATTTGATTAAAGAAGTAGATGTTTCTTTAGAAAAGAATGGGATTAGATTAAATTTAATCTTGACCAAAAAGTTTAACGTTCAAGTAAGAGATTTAGAAAATAAGATTTTGGTTGAATTTTTATGGGAAAAACCTTTAAAACCGGTCAACGTGGTTATTAAAGATAAAAAAGTAGAAACCTTAGAGGAAAAAACTTTAAAGGAATTAAGAGATATTTTAGAAAATAAGATAAGTACCCAACCGTACGAGATTCTTTTAAATGAAAGAAGGGTGAGTCTTCCGCTTTCTGAGCTTAAATATAAAGGGATTCCTATAACGGTTGATTTTCAAGGGGCAGACCTACATGCCGTTTTAAGACTTCTTTCAGAGGTAGGGGGTATTAATATTTTAGTAAGTGATAAGGTCACTGGTACAGTTACCCTTAAATCCCAAAATGTTCCGTGGGATCTGTTATTAGATGCGATAATCTCTAACTTTGGTTTAGCGAAGTTGAAAACAGAAAATTTGATTGTGATTGCTACGTTAGATGAGGTCAAAAAATATGCAGAACAGTATAAAGATTACTTAAAGGCAGTAGCTCAGGGTAAAGAGGGTATTAAAGCAGAAATAGAAGCTCAGCGAGATATTTTTGATGCTTTGCAAAAGGTTCAAGAAGAAAAAAACCTGCTTATTACCAAAATTTTTACGCTTAAGTATTTAAGAGCAAGCAAGGTTATAGACCTTCTAAAGAGCCATCGTTTTCCGGATAAGCTTCAGGAGCTACTTAAGGATCCCAACAAAATAACCTTTGAACCTCTAACCAACACCATTATAGTTAAGGCAACTCCCAAAATTTTAGATGAGATTGAGGCGATCATTAAAGCTATAGATAAACCAAGGCCTCAGATAATGATAGAGGCAAGAATAGTCGAAATGAGAGATGAGTATGCCCATAAATTGGGTATTAAGTGGGGGGGAGCTGCTTGGAAAAGAACAGAACATAGTATTTGGAATATTGCTCCTGGTCATTCTATTACCACAAATGATACCATGACTACAAAAACACCTAGTATTAACATTCCTAACACAACCATCTTTGATTTAGGAGTGGCCAATAGCATAGCAAATTTAGGGGTTGCTTTAGGGTATTTTGGTGATACCACGGCTGTGCTAGATGTAACTCTTTCTGCTCTTGAAGAATCAGGGGTTGCAAGGGTTCTTTCAAAACCTCAAATTTTAACCCTTGACAAAGAACAAGCTATAATACAGCAGGGTTACAGAATTCCTTATTTGAGTTATGCAGCTAACATTAACCAAGCAACCGTAAATTTTATAGATGCTGGGTTAAAACTTTTGGTAACCCCTTCTGTTACCCCAGAGGGTAAAATTTTTGTAGATGTGGTTATGGAAAAGTCAGAACCTGATTGGGGGCGTACAGTTCAAGGTGAACCAACTATTAATACCAGTAACATTTCTACCTCGGCTTTACTTGATAACGGAGAAACTTTAGTAATAGGAGGTGTTAAAATAAATAACATTTCTGATAACATAGATAAGGTTCCTGGGCTTGGCAGCATTCCTGGAGCAGGAGAATTTTTTAAAAGAAAAGAAAAAATGTTGTCTACCAGCGAACTTATGATTTTTATAACTCCCAAAATAGCCTATATTCCTATAGAAGGGATAGACTATTAACCATTAAAAAATGTCTGAAGTTTGGGTAGTAGGGGGAGGGCTTGCTGGGTCTGAGGCTGCCTGGCAGCTTGCGGTTAGGGGGGTTAAGGTTGTCCTGTTTGAGATGCGCCCTACTAAACTTACCCCAGCCCATAAAACAGATTTATTAGCTGAACTTGTCTGTTCAAACTCCCTTCGTTCTAAAGAGCTTACCAAGGCTGTAGGACTTTTAAAGGAAGAATTAAGGCTTTTAAAATCTTTGATACTTGAGTCAGCTTTAATTTCTGAAGTTCCTTCAGGCAAAGCTTTAGCGGTAGATAGAAAGCTTTTTTCTGAATATATAACCCAAAAACTTTCGTCTCATCCTAACATAAAAATTATCAGAGAAGAGTTAACGGAGATTCCCAAGGATAGAATAGTTATTTTAGCTACAGGACCTCTTACCAGTGAAGCCATGGCTAAAGCTTTGGCAACCCTGATAGAGGTACCTTATTTACATTTTTATGATGCCATCTCTCCTGTGGTGTATGCAGAAACTATAGATTGGGATAAGGTGTTTGTGGCAGACCGTTATGGAAAAGAAGAAGGAGCTTATGTAAACTGTCCTCTTACCAAAGAGGAGTACGAAAGGTTTTGGGAGGCTTTGATAAAAGCAGAGAAGGTTCCTTTGCATTCTTTTGAAGACCCAAAGTATTTTGAAGGATGCCTTCCTATAGAGGTGATGGCTGAAAGAGGAAAAGAAACCCTGCTTTATGGTCCGATGAAACCTGTAGGATTGGTAGATCCAAAAACAGGTAAACAGCCTTATGCAGTAATACAACTAAGGCCTGAAAATCGGGAAAAGACCTTATACAACATGGTAGGGTTTCAAACCAAGCTTAAATATGAGGAACAAAAAAGGGTTTTTAGGCTTATTCCAGGGCTTGAGCATGCAGAGTTTGCAAGGTTAGGTTCTATCCATAGAAATACCTTCGTTAATGCCCCGTTGGTCTTAACTTCTACCCTCCAGCTTAAAAAGAGCCCTAATGTTTTTTTAGCAGGACAACTTACAGGTGTTGAAGGGTATGTAGAATCTACTGCCATGGGTTTTTTAGCAGGAATTAACGCAGAAAGGTTGATTAAGGGGAAGCCCTTATTAGTTCCTCCTAAGGAAACGGCTATCGGGGCTTTAGTACACTATTTGGTTGAAGCAAATCCAAAGTATTTTCAACCTATGAACATTAACTGGGGGCTTTTTCCTCAGTTGGATAAAAAGGTTCACAAAAATCAAAAATATCAGTTAATGGTAGAAAGGGCACTAAAGGCCCTTTCTGAATGGATTAGCAAAAATCAGGTATTATAAAGTTAAAAGTTGATAGGACCAGCGATATAGCCTTTTACTACAGGAATATTAGTATCTTTGTCCACCTCTAACCAGACGATATCTCCTTCAATCTTTACGATCTTTCCAACAATACCACCGGTGGTAAAAACTTTTTGTCCTGGTCTTAGTTCAGAAAGAAATTTTTGATGTTCTTTCATTCTTTTTTGTTGAGGTCTGATAAGAAGGAAATAGAAGATTACAAAGATGATGATAAGAGGTAGAAGGGAGATGATAAAACCTACCAACCCTCCTTGAGGGGGTTGGCCTTGAGGTGCACCCATAGCCCAAAGATTAGAAACTAAGTTTAAGTCCATAAAACTGCCTCCTTCTGGGTATTTTTTAAATATAACTCTTTAAGTTCTTGAATTAGGTTCAGCAAGGTTTCTTGTTTGATACTTTGTTTTATTTTTTCTATAAGTTTAGCATAATAAAATAAATTGTGAAGAGTTAATAGTTGATAGACCAAAAGTTCTTTGGTATGAAAGAGATGTCTTAGATATCCCCTAGAAAAGTTCCGGCAGGTATAACAGGTGCAATTTGGGTCTATCGGTTCAGAGTCGGTTTTGAATCTGGAAGATTTTATCGATAAAGGTCCTTGAGAGGTAAAAAGACTTCCTCTTCTGGCATTACGGGTTGGAAGTACACAATCAAACATATCAACCCCTCTGGCTACTGCCTCAGCAATATCCACCGGAGTTCCTACCCCCATAAGATATCTTGGTTTATACTTAGGCATAAAACTGGTTGAAACTTCGATCATTTCGTTTCTTAGTTCTAAAGGTTCTCCTACTGAAAGGCCTCCTATCGCATAGCCATCAAACTCAAGAGAGGTAATAAAAGAGGCACTTTTTTGTCTAAGGTCTACAAACATACCTCCTTGAATGATACCAAAAACGGCTTGTTTGGTGTTTTTATGTCTTTGTCTATATTTAAAAGATTCTAAGGCCCATCGGTGGGTAAGTTCGGTAAGGGCTTTAGTTTCTTCATAAGATAGCGGATAAGGAATACATGTGTCAAGGACCATCGCTATATCAGAACCAAGCTTTGTTTGAATTTCCAAAGCCTCAACCGGGGTTATAAAATGCTCTGACCCATCGAGGTGAGACTTAAAAAGAATTCCCTCCTCCTTTATCGTTCTAAACTGCGATAGACTGTAGACCTGGAATCCTCCACTATCAGTGAGGATAAGTCTTGGCCAACTCATAAATCGATGAAGTCCGCCCAAATTTTTGATAACCTCAGCCCCAGGTCTTAGGTAAAGATGATAAGTATTGGCTAAAACTATTCTATAACCTAAGGAGGCTATTTTTTCAGGAGGAACAGCCTTGATGGTAGCCTGGGTACCTACCGGCATAAAGACTGGGGTTTCTACCACCCCTCGGTGGGTTATTAACATCCCAATTCTGGCTTGGGTGGTCTGGCTTTCGTATAAAACATGAAACTTAAACATAACCGTTAAGCTTGATTAAGGATAGTTTTCACTGCTTCGATAAAAGAGCTTTTATGCCTTTTTAGGGTTTCTTCATCTACGCAAAAAGAGAGTCTTATATGGTTTGATACACCAAAACCACGCCCTGGGACAGCCAATATCAAGTGTTCTTTTAGTTTTTGACAAAAGGTAACATCATCCATCGGGACTTTAGGGAAGATAAAAAGTCCACCCTTAGGTTTAACAAACTCAAGCCCTGCCTCTTGTAGCATCTCACAGATAAGGTCTCTTCTTCTTTGATAGATAATAGTTTCTACCTTTGCAAAAGCACACTCTGCAGCCAACCTTTGGGCTAAAGCCGGTGCGTTTACAAACCCTAAAATTCTATTACAAAGAATTAATCCCTCTAAGATGAGTTTCTTGGGTTGTATTTCAGGATGCACGGCTACAAAACCTATCCTTTCTCCTGCAAGGGAAAGTTCTTTAGAAAAGGAATAGGCAATAAGACTGTTTGGATAGTGTTTAAAAATAGAGGGTACCTGATGGTTATCGAAAACTAAATTTCTGTATGGTTCGTCAGAAACTAAATATATAGGGTGTCCAAAGATTTTACTTTTTTCTGACAGAAGTTTAGCAAGACTTTTTATTTCTTCTTCGGTATAGATTTGTCCTGTGGGATTGTTAGGAGAGTTTATCAGGACTATTTTGGTCTTTTCAGTAATATTTTGGTCTAAAGCTTCAAGGTTAAGAGAAAAATCCGGATTGGTAGACACAGGTTTAGGTATTCCTTGATGGTTTTCTGTATAAAAAAGATACTCTACAAAAAAGGGAGAAGGAAAAATCACCTCTTCTCCTGGGTTAAGGAGGGTTTTAAAGATGACGTTTAAAGCACCGGCTGCACCACAGGTCATGATTATGTCTTCGGAGGTAAGCGTGACCCCTTGTTCTATACTCACCTTTTTAGCCATTACCTCTCTTACAAAAGGAAATCCAGCATTAGGCATGTAACGATGAAACGATGGTTCATAATTTTCTATAATTTTTTGCAAAGTTTCTTTTACTTTAGGTGGAGGGGGAAGGTCTGGATTCCCTAAGGTTAGGTCTAAAACCCGGTCCTCTCCATGAGTCTTCTTTAGTTTTATTCCTTCTTCAAACATCTTTCTTATCCAGGAACTTCTTTCCAGATAGTCTTTAATTTGCTGTGAAACCATAGGTTTTCTCCTTGAGATCCTTATAGATTTTTAAAAATTTCTGGCGTAAACCCTGAGGTTTGGGATATTTCCCATAGGGTTTCAAAAGCTTTTAAAATCAACGGGTCATCTATATAAAATCTATACCCAAAGCAGGCTGAGTTTACCGAAGGAATAAGCACTTGCCCTTCCATCCAGTCAAACTGCAAAACCAAGTGTTGATGGACAAATCCTTCCTGAAAGGTGAGGGTCATAAGAGTTGGATCAAACCACTCAACCGTCCATAGATGGGTGTACACATATACATTAGGTTGGTTAGGGGGAGAAAAGCTAGCCTTTTCAAAAGGCAGGTTTTTTAGTTGATTTAAAATTTCATAAGATATAGGTTGGGTTGCTCGATTGTCTATAAGATGTTTGTTTCCTTCTCCTAAATATAAAAAGTATTCCTTAGTTGCTCCTCCTTCAGTCGAGAGAATTTCTACCCAAGCAGGTTTGGTAAGGTATAACCTTACGGGAGGCGCTTTATGCTTAACTCTATCATACAAAGAAAGAAAGTGAGAAAAATGAAAAGGAAGGTCTGGAGGTGGTTCGTCATGTTCATCTTTGGCTTTAAAAATTAAAAAGTTAAAGTCAGGTGAAAGAAAAATAGACTGATCTTTGGTTTTTTGACGAGATTTTAAGTATCTTAAAGCCTCTAATTTTTGATACACCTGTTAAAACCCTCCGAATTTAATTTTTAAATAAAAATTTTAACATCTTATATAAAAAGAAAAAGGGTTGTCCATGAATTTTTAGAGTTTACATAGCTAAAGTTTTTTTTTATCTGTCCGATAAGAATATACAAAAAGAAAAAAACAAAAAAGGAGGTGCCAGATATGGCAGTTAAAATTAACTTTAACGAAGCAGCTGCTCAGACCCACACAGCTTTATTAAGAAACGAGCGTGCTATGAACAAATCCTTACTGAGGTTGTCTACAGGAGTCAGGATTTTGAATGCGGCAGACGACTCGGCAGGACTTTTTATTGCGGACATGCTTGGAACAGTTGCAAAGGGATATGACCAGGGTAACCGTAACATTCAGACAGGTATTTCCGCTTTGCAGATTGCGGAAGCTTCAGCAGGACAGATCTTTGACAAACTTCAGGAGATTTATGTAAGAGCGCAGAATGCAGCAAACGACATTAACGATCCTACGGCAAGGCAGGCTTTACAACAAGAAATCAGAAACTTTGTGGATGCTATTCAAAAGATAGGTGCTGATACAGAGTATAACGGAATAAAACTTTTGGATGGCACATTTAAAGACAAATATATTCACTACGGTGCAAGACTTGAACAGACAGTATATCTGTCAGTAGATGATGTTAGGGCACAAAGTTTAGGTGCTCATATGATAAAGACCAGCGGAAATAAAGTTGCAGCTAGTGACGTTTTAACAACTCTTACTGATGTAGTATCTGGAAGTAATCGAACCATAACAGTTGGTGGTAGAGTAATTGATGCAACTATACAAAGTGGTACTAATTATATTTTAGATGCAGGGTATATGGCAGAACAGATTAATTCTAATCTCAGCGACATAGGTTTTAAGGCAAAGGCCATAAATGTTAGTATTGGTGAAAAATATACAGCGATAGCTGATGTTTCAGACACAGCTACTCTAACTTTTTATGTAGGAGATAAGTCTTTTAGTTTTAATGCAGAGACCACAATATCTCTTGATGAACTTGTAGAGACGATAAACCGTGAAGCAGCAACTGCTGGCGCAGACCTTACTGCCTCAACCGATGCAGGAAGACTTGTTCTTACCTCTTCTAAAGGTTATACTATTGGTGTTGAAATTAGCCTTGCAAGCGGAACAACAGGTACTATTAATATCAATCAGATTGTTAATGACTTAGAAAATGCTTCTGCAGGAACCATTCAAGCTCAAACTAGTGCAACCGCTTCTGCAGTAAAGGTTGGAGACCTTTATATTGCTAATGACAAGGATTTTACCTTGGATTTAGGATCAGTACCTAACACCGCCTTAGGAGATTTTGAAATTGGCTCAGACACAGGATCCCAGTTTAAGAATCTTTATTCTATAGATGTGATTTCAAATGAGGGAGCAGAGGCATCGATGCTTATTGCTGAGGTAGCGTTGAGGAAGGTTGATACCATAAGGGCCCAGATTGGTGCAACTATGAACAACCTTCAGTCTATTTTTGACAGTCAAAAGGTTGCTTATGACAACACCAAGGAAGCTGAGTCAGTGATTAGAAATACAGACTATGCAAAGGAGATGGCAGAGTTTACGACCTATCAGATTCGTATGCAGGCAACAATTGCAATGCTTGCTCAGGCTAATACTTTACCTCAACAGGTGCTTCAGTTGTTGAGGTAGTAAGATTTAGGGTGGAGGCAGGATAATTCCTGCCTCTGCCCTTGTTTAAACTTAAGAAAGGGGCGGGTCTAAACCCGCCCTTTTTTATTTTTTTCTGTCCTTTTCTGTCAAAAAGTTTATAAATCAATCGTTTTGTTTTTCTCTTGATAAATAAAAAAATCGTGCTATAATCAAAAATTAATGTAAGTACTTACTAAAAAGGATGATAAGATGGGCAAAAATACAAAAAAAAGACTTCTCGAAGCTGCTTTAAAGGTTTTTTCAGAGAAAGGGTTTTTAGGTGCAACCACCAAAGAGATCGCTAAACAGGCTGGGGTAGCTGAGGTAACTCTTTTTAGGCATTTCGGTTCTAAGGAAAATCTTTTTGCAGAAACCATAAATCAGTATTCTTTTTTACCTAAACTAAAAGAGATCTTGCCTGAGATAAAAACTGAACCTCCAGACATTGCTTTAAAGAAAATAGCTCGAGAGTTTTTAAACGTTCTTGAGTCTAAGAAAAACTTGATACGGATCATGTATACAGATTTTTACCGATATCCTGATTATATAAAAAAGATTCACGAATCCATCGTAGAAAGCATCATAGAACTTATATCTTCATATTTTAACGAGTTAATAGAAAGGGGTATTTTTAGAAGAGTAAATACACAGTTTGCAGCGAGAGCCTTTTTAGGGATGTTTTTTTCTTACTTTTATGCTAAAAAAATCAAAGAGTTTTTAAACATCAGAAAAAATGATTTGGAAGAAATTATAAACTGTTATGTCGACCTTTTTATAAAAGGAATTGAACTTAAACCAGAGTCGGAGGCATAGGCTATATGTTGAGGATATTAAGTTTTATATTCGCTATAATGTTAAGCCTTTCTGGTTGTGCTAAAAAAGATGCAGAACAACCTAAGGCTACGATAGTACCTGTAACTGCCTATCAGGTTCCTCAACCTAAAGACCATAAGGTTGAATTGGTCTATCCTGGCAAGACTAAAAGTATTTCTTTCGTAACGGTATCAGCAAGAATTACAGGGGTATTACAAAAGCAGTATTTTAAGGAAGGGGATTTTGTTAAAAAGGGTCAGGTACTTTTTTTGATAGAACCTGATTTGTATGAAGCTAATTATAAAAGCGCAAAGGCTAACTTAGAAAGAGCCCTTGCTGAGTATGAGAAAGCAGAAAAAGACTGGAGAAGGATAGAGGCATCCTTTAAAGCAAAGGTAGTAAGTGAGCAGGAAAGAGATTTTGCCCTTTCTGCTTACAAAACCGCCAAGGCAAACGTCGAATATGCTAGGGCTCAGTTAAGACAAGCAGAGATAAACTTAGGCTACACCAAAGTCGTCGCCCCGGTTTCTGGTATTGTAGGACAGAGAATGGTAGACGTAGGTAATCTGGTAAATCCTGGTACGCCTTTGGTAACGATAAACCAGATAGACCCTATTTATGTAGATTTTTCTTTTCCTGATAGAGATTTAGTAAAATTAGGGTTTGAGATTACCAAAAAGGGACTTATGGGACTAAAAGGTCTAAAACTTAATTTAATCCTTGAAGGTAAATCTTATCCTTATTCAGGGGTGATAGATTTTATAGATACCATCATCGATGAAAAGACCGCGTCTGTTAAAGCCAGGGGACTTTTTAAAAATCCTGAAAGGATTTTACTTCCCGGACAGTTTGTGCAGGTTGTAGTAAAAGGTATCACAAGAAAGAACGTAATCTTAGTACCTCAAAAGGCTGTGTTTCAGACACCTACTGGTCCGGTGGTTTGGCTGATAAAGGACAACAAAGTTCAGCCTCAGCCAGTAAAACTTGGAGAAACTTCAGACGAGTATGTAGTGATAGAAGAAGGCCTTAAACCAGGAGATATTATAGCTTTAGACAACTTACTTAAGCTCAAGCCAGATGTGCCTGTAAAGGTGGAAAAGGTGGTTGGAGAATAGGTATGATTTCAAAGTTTTTTATAGAAAGGCCGAGGTTTGCGGCAGTAGTTTCTATCTTTTTTGTTTTGCTTGGGATTTTAGCTATACAAGTACTTCCTATCCAAGAATATCCAGCCCTTACCCCTCCTCAAATAATGGTTAGAACTGTTTATCCTGGGGCAGACGCCGAAACTGTTTTAAAAACAGTAGTTACTCCTTTAGAAGAAAGTATAAATGGTGTCCCTAAAATGATTTATATGTCAAGCACTGCTTCTTCAAGCGGTGATGTTAACATAAGTGTTTATTTTGAGGTTGGGACTGATGTTAACGTTGCGAAGATGGATGTAAACAACAGGGTACAAATGGCCTTGAGTAAACTTCCTGAAGAGGTAAGAAGACAAGGAGTTCAGGTGAAAGAACTTTCCCCTGATATTGCTCTAGCAGTAGCGTTTATCTCTCAGGGGGGAGTAAGAAGCCCGGTAGAAATTTCTAACTTCGTTTTGATAAACGTGGTAGAAGAGTTAAAGCGTATACCTGGGGTTGGAGACGTTGTAATTTTTGATGATAAAAGTTATTCTATCAGGGTTTGGTTAAAACCAGATAAACTTGCTAAATATGGTTTAACCCCGATAGAAGTAGCCCAAGCTATTGCGTCTCAAAATCAACAGTTTTCTGCAGGAGGTATAGCTCAAGAACCTACAGATAAGGCTTATAGTTTTTCTTACACCGTAAAAGGAGATCCAAGGTTTGAAAAGGTTTCTCAGTTTGAAAACATCATCTTGAGGTCAAATCCTGATGGGTCTAAGCTCCTTTTAAAGGACGTAGCAACCGTAGAGTTAAGTTCAGAGAACTTTAACAGACAGTCTTTTTATAAGAAAGATCCTGCTATCCCAGTAGGTATTTTTTTAGCACCCAATGCTAACCTTTTAGAAGTAAATAAAAAGGTAAAAGAGACGTTAAAAGAACTTTCGCATAACTTTCCAGAGGATATAAAATTTTATTATCCTTATGACCCAGCTCCTTATGTTAAGGAAGCTATCAAAGAGGTTATCCTTACTTTTGTGATAGCTTTAGTTTTGGTAGTGTTTGTTATCTATCTTTTCTTAGGGAGTTTAAAGGCTACCATCATCCCTGTACTTGCCATACCTGTTTCCATCATCGGAACATTTGCTGGCATGTATGCCTTAGGTTTTTCTATCAACCTTCTTACTCTTTTTGGTCTGGTATTAGCCATAGGGCTTGTGGTAGATGATGCCATCATCGTTATAGAAAATGCAGAGAGAATAAAAAGGGTCAAAAGGCTTCCTTCTAAAGAAGCAACCATCGAGGCTATGCAAGAGATAACAGGGCCTATCATAGCTATAGTCCTTGTTCTTTCTGCGGCTTTTATCCCTGCAGCCTTTTTAGGAGGTTTTACCGGTGCTTTTTATCGTCAGTTTGCCGTAACCATCGCTATTTCTATGATCCTCTCTGGAATTGTAGCTCTCACACTGACCCCAGCCCTTTGTGCAAGATTTTTAGAGGAAGAGCATAAAAAGATGCCTTTACCTATTAGATTGTTTAATCTATTCTTTTTTAAAAGTAGAAAGTGGTTTGTAAACACAGTTAAAAATTTTCTTAGATTTGTACCGATAGGAATAGCGGTATTTATTTTTGTGGTAATAGGAACTATATTTTTTATCAAACGTCTACCTACAGGACTAGTGCCTTTTGAAGATAATGGTCTTCTTAATATCTTTACTAACCTACCTCCAGGATCTTCATTAAAAAGAACGATAAATGTTGCCAACGAAATAAGAGATACCTTAGCCAAAACCAAAGAAATAGAGGAGTGGATAAACATAGCAGGTTTCGATTTGCAAACTTTTGGTTTTAAAAGCGATTCTTTGACTACTTTTATTCGTCTAAAGGATTGGAAAGAAAGGAAGGGTAGAGAACATTCTTCATTTGCTTTGGTTCAGAGATTAAATCAACAATTTGCGAAAAACCGGGAGGCTTTAATCTTTGTAGTAAATCTACCTCCTATTAGAGGCATGAGTTTGGTAGGTGGTTTTGAAATGTATATCCAGGATAGGTCAGGAAGACCTCTTTCTGACCTTTATAAATATGTTCAAGAGATAGTGGCTAAAGCTAATCAAAGGCCTGAACTTACCGCAGTTAGAACTACTTTTGTTCCTAATGTTCCTACTTATAAGGTTACAGTTGACAGAGAAAAAGCTAAGGCCTATGAGGTAGATGTAGATGAAGTTTATCGTACTTTAAACATCGTGTTTGGTAAATACTATGTTAATGATTTTAACCTTTACGGTAGAATTTTTCATGTTAACTTAGGTGCAGAAGGTGAATATCGTGATGATTTAAGAGATTATAGTTATGTCTATGTTCGCTCAAAAAATGGAAACTTAATCCCTATCAGTAGTTTGATCAAAGTGGAGTTTATCCCAGACTCTCCTATTTTAGAAAAATTTAATATGTTTGTAAGCGCTAAAGTTTTGGGAACTCCTAAGCCTGGATATACTTCAGGTGATGCTATCAAGGCTATTTCTGAGGTAGCTAAAGAAGTTTTACCTCCAGGATATACGATAGCCTGGGCAGGAACGTCTTATCAGGAGGTCAAGGTACAAACTAAGGGTAATTTAGCCCTTATATATGCCTTAATTTTTATTTATCTTATCTTGGTTGCGCTTTATGAAAGCTGGAGTGCTCCTCTTGCCATCCTCTTAAGTGCACCTTTTGCCCTTTTTGGGGCAGCCTTGGGATTAAATCTTTTTGGTTTACAGAATGACATATATTTCCAAGCAGGGCTTCTGGTTTTGATCGGACTTTCTGCCAAAAATGCTATTTTGATCGTTGAGTTTGCAGAAGAAAGATTAAAACGTGGTATGGGGTTGGTTGAAGCAACGATAGAGGCCGCTTATCTCAGGTATAGACCGATTATGATGACCTCCTTTGCTTTTATTGCCGGGGCTATACCTCTTATGTTTGCAAGTGGAGCCGGAGCTAACAGCAGAATGATCATCGGAACCACCGTGGTTATGGGAATGACCTTTGCAACGTTGTTTGGGGTTTTCTTTATACCTCTTTTTTATTACGTGGTGGTAAAATTAAGAGAGAGATTTTCTAAAATAACGGGAAGAAAATGAAAAGATCTAATTTAGCAATTTTAGTGTTAAGCATATTTTTGGTTTTTGGTTGCTCTTTAGCCCCAGAGCTTAAGAAGCCTGATCTACCTTTACCTCAGAGTATTAGGTTAGAAAATGGACCCATTAGTTTAACAGATAACTGGTGGAAAAACTTTGATGATCCTTACTTAAACCAGCTGGTAGAAGAGGCCCTAAAAGCAAACGATGATCTTATGATCGCGCAGTCTCGTGTGGAACAAGCCTTAGCTATGCTTGGCAACCTAAGGGCTCAGCTTTATCCTTATTTTGGTTATCAAGGTCAGGCTGAAAGAGGTAGAAATTCTGAATATACTGGTCCTCTTGGAGGTAAAACAGATTATTCCTTTTCTCTCTCTGGTTTGGTGTCTTATGAGATAGACCTTTGGGGTAAACTTAGAAATCAAGAAAAGGCAGGTCTTGCAAGGCTTTTATCTGCTAAAGCTAACCAAGAAGCTTTAAAAATCAGCCTGATTGCAAACGTAGTCTCTACCTATTTAAACCTAACTTCAACCACCTTGCAACTTAAAACCGCCGAAGATTACGCCGAAAAGCTTAGAGAAACTTACGAATATAGAAAAACTCAGTTTCAAAAAGGTTTGGTTAGCAAAATAGTTGTAGAACAGGCTAAGGCAGAGTATGAATCTGCCAAATTAACGGTAGAAACTTTGAAAAATCAAAGAGAAGTTTTGAAAACTGTTTTGTCCGTCCTTTTAGGAAGAAGTCCTAAGGAGATTTTTGAAAAAAATTTTTTGGTAAGGCAGGATTTACCTCAGCCTTTAAAACCTCCCTCAGTTTTACCTTCTGAAGTTTTGGTGCGCAGGCCTGATATCATCGCGGCAGAAGAGACCCTTAAAGCCGCTAACTTTGAGATAGGTGTAGCCAAATCAGCCTATTTTCCGAGTATTTCTTTAACAGGTGCTTTAGGGTATAAAAGTAATGAGTTGTCAAACCTTATTACACATTCAGCCTCTTTTTGGAATCTGGGACTTTCTTTAGCAGGACCGATACTTGATTTTGGTAGAACTAAAAGCCAGGTAGAACTAAAAGAGGCTCAAAAGAGGGAGGCTTTGTATACCTATGTAAAAACCGTAAAAACTGCTTTTAAAGAAGTATATGATGCTTTGGTAGCCATAGAAACAGCAGAGAAAAAGTTGGAAGTTCAAAAGGAGCGATTAGCCTCTTTAGAAAAGGTTCTTTCCCTTTCAGAAAAAAAGTTTGAACAAGGGTTGATTGATTATTTGGTGGTAATTGATGCTCAGAGAAACTATCTCAACGCTAAGCTTAACCTAATCCAACTACAAACAGACCTTCTTAATGCCTATGTTAATCTTTACAAAGCCCTTGGAGGCGGTTACTCTTATAAAGAAAACTTCAACTTTAATGGAAAATAAAGTCTACTTAAAAGAAGAAGATTTAGGCTTTCAACCTAAGTGGTCTGAGATTTTTAACAATTTAAACCCTATTTATGTAGAGATAGGTATAGGAAACGGAGAGTTTATCGTTCATTTAGCCAAAACTTACCCTCATTTTAACTTTGTTGGCACCGAGTTTTGCCGGGAGGTTTTAAGAAAGGCTTTAAAAAGGGCAGAAGGAGAAGGTCTTTCAAATTTAAGACTCTTACCGATGGAAGGGACCAAACTTCTTATTAAAGGGTTTACTTCAGAAAGTATCTCTGGACTTTATCTTAATTTTCCAGATCCTTGGGATAAACGTAAGAAAAGACGAAACAGGTTAGTTAATGAAGCGTTTGTATGGTTGCTTGCAGACCGGCTTAAAGAAGGTGGATTTTTTCGGATGGCAACAGACCATAGACCTTATATTGAAGAGGTAGTAAAATTATTTACCAGTAATGAGGCTTTTTCCCCTCTTTGGGGAGAACTTATAAGAACTGAGATAGAAGATTTTTATCCTACTAAATATGCAAAAAAATGGCTCTCTCAGGGCCTTCCTTTATATTTTACCGGGTTTAAAAAGATAAAAAAGGTTAGGTTGCCTGATTGGGTAAAAGAAAAATATCCGTTATTAAGATTAACGAAGGAGGATTATGTGCCCATAATAAGTGTGTTGAAGGTAAAACAATTGCCAGATTTTCGAACTTTGGTTAAAGCAATACCTAAGGACATTTTATACCAAAGCGAAGGAGATTTGATAAAGGTTTTAGATGTTTATACCAAAGAAGATGGGTTACTTATAGACCTCATAGTGTTAGAAAAGAGTCTGCAACAACGGTTTTTTGTAGCTGTAAATCCTTATGAAACCAGAGGGATTCTTATTTCTGTTCATAGTTCAGACCATCCTGACCCAACAGATGGAGTCCACCTTGCTATCTCTTTGATAACTCACAAAATCTGGTCTTTTTTACCTGAGGCTGAGCTAATAAAAACTACCTGTAAAACTAAACTTTTTAACCTAAGCAAAACTTTAGTATAGCCTTACAAATTAATTTTATGAGTACGCTCTATCAAACAATTGCGTTAATGGAGTAAGATTAAAGCTATTCTTTATTTTTCTTCTCACTAAAAATGGAATAGCCACCGAATTTAGAGGTTTTCCCCTGTTCGTTTATAATTGCAGATATTTTAAGCAACTCAGACCACTTACCAATCACCAGATTATTTTTAAATAAGGAAGATTTCTACATTCAGTAGAAGCAAACAAACTATACTTTCCGTTTTTATTCAAACGCGTCGCAATCCCTTTTTAAGTAGGGCAGGTTTCTACAAAAATAGAGGCTGATGGAGAGGGTTGAGGTAATTGGTCGCAATCCCTTTTTAAGTAGGGCAGGTTTCTACAAATATTTTATCCAATTAGAGAACGGGGATATAGTGTCGCAATCCCTTTTTAAGTAGGGCAGGTTTCTACGAAATACACTCAGTATGTGTTGAATAAGGAATGTAAGGTCGCAATCCCTTTTTAAGTAGGGCAGGTTTCTACTCTTACCCCGTGGAACCCTGATAAAATCTAACTTTTTAAAGTTTAGTATAAAACTAAATTTTAAAAAATAGCCCTTTGAAATGCTGATAAAATCTATGTTTGAGAGTCAGGGATAACAAAAAATTTTTACATAAAATCAATAACTTATAAAGATACTTTTTAGCTACTTTAATTGCAAATGAGACTCAATAAAATACTTCTAAAAACACCCTTCTTTATGTCGCATAAAATCTTATTTGTAGGGAAGGGCAAAAAATGTTTATTTGTTTACCAAATATACTTACACACACCCTTGAAAAAGTTATGCTAGCCCCTTAAAGCTCAAGATTGCCCCTGCCCTGTAGCCTATTCTCTTGTCAAAGACCTAAGATATATTAAAAATTATAATATAAAACAAAATTTTTACAAGATAAATAGTTTAAAAATATAATTTTGAAAAGTAGGGAGGGGTTTAGAGTCTAATTTGTAATGGTTGTGATGAGCCCGCGTGGTTAAATAAAAATGTGAAAAAATAATTCCCTTGAGACTAAGGAAAAATGCCCGGGGCCGGACTCGAACCGGCACGGGGCGGAAACCCCAGTGGATTTTAAGTCCACAGCGTCTACCAATTCCGCCACCCGGGCGAAAAACCTGTATACTTTTGTAAATATTACTCTAAAAATCTGGTTTATCAAGAGGTTCTCACCTTGTTTTTTGCCAGAAAATGTTTTAAAATTTTATCGTACTTAAGCCATGTTAAAAGAACTTAGTATTAGAAATTTGGTGTTGATAGACGAAATCTCGCTTAACTTTGATAAAGGATTTATTGTTTTTACCGGAGAAACAGGGGCAGGAAAATCTTTGGTGATAAAGGCAATAAGGCTCCTTTTAGGAGATAGGTTTAGTCAAGACTATCTGAAACCAGGGGCTAAAGAAGGAGAGGTAGAAGCCCTTATCTGGGGAGGCGATTTTCTATACCAAAGATTAAAAGACTTAGGATATCAAGAAACAGATGAGATACACATCCTCAGGGTTTTTTCTCCAAAAAAACAAAGAGTTTTTATTAACGGAGAACCAGCTTCTTTAACAGACCTTAGCTACCTAACCAAAGATTTAATCCTTCTTACCAGTCAGCACGAATTTTACACCCTTATTGATCCCGAAAAACAGTTAGAGCTTTTAGATGAGTTTGCTGATTCATTTAGTCTTTTGAAGGCTTATAGAGAGGCCTTAGCTCGTTATAAAGAAATTTCTTCTCAAGTTTTGGCTTTAGAAAAAAAACTTGAGGATCTCTCCGTTAAAAAAGATTTTTTACTTTTCCAGATAAAAGAGCTTGAAGACCTAAAACCCGATCCTGAGGAAGAAGAACAACTTAGAGAGGAAAGAGAAAAACTTAAAAACCTTACGTTTTTAAAAGAACAGTTAGACTTGACATCAAAAAGTTTAGAAGAGACTACCTCAAACCTTTATCAGGCTTTATCTTCTTTAGAAAAAATAAGTAGTTTGGATAGAGTTTTTAAGATTTATGCTGAAAAAACCTCAGGGTTTTATTATGAAATTAAAGAGATTTTAAGAGAAATATACACCTATTCCAGAGGGCTTCCTGAAGATAGTTCCCTTTTAGACCAAATAGAAACAAGGCTTTCTCAATACGAAAAATTAAAAAAGAAATATCAGCGAGACACCAGAGGCTTGCAAAAGTTATTAGAGGAACTGAGAGGTGAGTTAAACCTTCTTGAGTTTGGGAGAGAGGATTATGAGGATTTAAAGAAAAAGCAAGAAATAGTTTTAGAAGAAGTCTTAAGCTTAGCTAAAGATTTGTCGTTGAAAAGAAAAGAGGGATCTTTAGCCCTAACTAAATTATTAAAAGAAGAGCTAAAAGAACTTGGGATGGAAAAGGTTGAGTTTTTGATAGAAGTTAACTCTAAAGCACCTGAAGGAAGTAACCTTGGTTCTTATGGGCTTGATGAGGTGAGATTTCTTTTTTCATCTAATCCAGGGATCCCTCCAAAACCTCTTGAAAAGGTAGCTTCAGGAGGAGAACTTTCTCGTATTTTTCTGGCTATTCAATCAATCATCCAGACCAAACAGACACCTAAAACAGTAATTTTTGACGAGGTAGACGTAGGTATAGGTGGGATTACCGCGAAAAAAGTAGGTGAAAAACTTAAAAAACTTTCGGAAAATACGCAGGTAGTTTGTATTACCCATCTTCCTCAAATAGCAGCCATGGCAGATCATCATTTTTTAGTAGAAAAGTACTCAGATCTTGGAGAAACCAAAGCGGTGGTTAGACCTCTTGAGAAAGAAGAAAGGCTTAAAGAGATCGCAAGAATGTTAGGTCATCCTGAAAACCTTGAGTTAGCTCAGCAGTTTTTAAGGGAAAGTTCTTAGATGGGAAAGGCTCTTTTGTTATTTTCAGACGGGCTTGACAGCCTTCTTGCTGGCCTTGTCTTGAAGACTCAAGGGATAAAGGTTATACCTGTTAAATTTATTACCCCTTTTTTTGGTTGGAAATACAAAAAAAATCCTGAGATTTTTTATCAAAAGAGTTTAGAGCTGGGGTTTGAAAAAGGATTGGTTTTAGACATTACGGAAGAATATCTTCAGATTTTAAAAAAACCAAGATATGGGTATGGAGATTTTGCTAACCCTTGTTTAGACTGTAAAATTTTGATGGTTAGACTTGCTAAAACCTTACTTTCTGAACTTGGGGCTGATTTTATAGCCACTGGAGAGGTAGTAGGACAAAGGCCTATGAGCCAGAATCGACAGGCCTTAGAGACTATAGAAAGAGATGCAGAGGTAAAGGGAATACTGCTTAGACCTTTATCTGCTAAACTTTTGGAACCTACTATCCCTGAAAGGGAAGGTTTAGTAGACAGGGAAAAACTTTTAGACCTTCAAGGTAGACAAAGAAAACCACAGCTTGAGCTGGCTAAAAAATGGGGGATAAAGGAGATACCAACACCTGCTGGAGGGTGTTTATTGACAGACCCTCAGATAGGCTCAAGGGTGTTGAAAGTTTTGAAAGAAAAAAGACTTCTCACCTATAAAACCGCTCAACTTCTTTGCTTGGGAAGACATTTTTTAGAGGAAAACCTTTGGGTTATCCTTGGTAGAAACCAAGAGGAAAATCAGACAATCCAGGAGATAGTCGAAAAAGAGTTTCCTCTTTATATGCTTAGTCAAAGTTCTCCTGTTGCCTGTGTGGTTGAAGGAAATCCTCCTGTAGAGTTTATTAGAGAACTTCTATTAAAATATGCACCTAAAGCAAGAAAAAGGTTGGCTGAGGGAGAAGCCGTAGAATGTATAAAACTGTAGTGCTACTTACGGATTTTGGTATCAAAGACCATTATGTAGGGGTAGTTAAGGGAAAAATATTACAAGAACTTAATAGAAAAGGAGTGAACATAACAAGTCTTCAGTTTATAGACCTTTGTCATGAAGTATCCCCTCAAGATGTAAGACGAGCAGCTCTTACGTTGTTTTTTTCTTATCGTTATTTTCCTGAAGGCACTGTTTTCCTCTGTGTGGTTGACCCAGGGGTAGGTACAGAAAGAAAGGCTTTAGTGGTTAAAACCGATAAATATTTTTTTGTAGGGCCTGATAACGGGATTTTTTCATTAATCTATCAGACAGAAAAGTGTATTCCCTATGAGATAGAGGTTTCTAAAGTTTTACGTCCTCCTTATAGCAAGACTTTTCATGGAAGAGATCTCTTTGCTCCGGTTGTATCTTTTTTGTTAGCAGAGGAACCGTTAGAGAGTTTTAGCCAAAAAATCTCTATGGATACTTTAGTTAAGCTTGAGTTTAAACCTCCTCAAAAAACCGAAAAGGGATTAAAATTAGCTATTTGGTATGTGGATCAGTTTGGCAACTTGATTACTAACCTTAGTCAAGAGCTACTTAAGGCAAAGAACAAGCCTTTTAAAATTTTGGTTAACCATCGGGAAGTTCCTTTGGTCAAGACCTATGGTGGGGCCAAGAAAGGGGAGTTGGTAGCTTTGTTTGGGAGTGAAGGATTGTTGGAAATAGCTATAAATCAAGGGTCAGCAAAAGAGGTTTTAGGGGAACCTGAAATAGAAATTATTTTTGAAAACGAGGGAGTTTAATTATGAAGGTGTATTTTATAGGAATTGGTGGTATAGGGATGTGTGGAGTAGCTGGACTTTTAAAACAGTCTGGGTATGAAGTTTTTGGTTCAGAAAAAGGAGAAATTTATCCTCCTGCTTCAGACATTTTAAAAAATTTAGGAATAAAGGTTCTACCTTTTGATCCAGAAAACATAGTTAAAATAAAACCTGACTGTGTGATCGTAGGAAATTCGGTAAAGGCTAACCATCCAGAGCTTTTGAAAGCCCAGAAGTTAAACCTTCCGTTGTACTCTTTCCCTCAATTTCTCGAAAAGAATTGGTTTAATGGGAAAAAAGTATTGGTGTGTGCAGGAACCCATGGGAAATCAACCACCACCGCGCTTCTAAGTTATTTAATGAAAAGAGGTGGCTATTCTCCTTCTTTTTTGGTAGGAGGGGTGTTGAGGGATGAAGAGAAAAATTTCGGTTATGGTGAAGGGGAATGGATGGTGATAGAAGGAGATGAATATCCCTCTGCCTCTTTTGATAGAGTGCCTAAGTTTTTTCATTATAAGCCCTATGCAGTTATTTTGACAAGCTTAGAATATGACCATGCAGACGTATATTCTAATCTGGAGGCTTTAAAAAAGGTTTTTATAGATATGATAGAGCTTTTACCTGAAGATGGTTTGTTGGTGTATAACGGGGATGATATAAACCTTAATGAGGTTGTTAGCAAAGCAAACCTTAAAGCTAAAGCCGTCAGTTATGGGAAAGGAGAGGCAAATGATTTTAGGTTGCTTAAAGTTGATAGTTTTTTAGATAATCAAGGGTTTATGTCTATTTTTGAGTTTAGTCAGGCTTATAAAAAAGAGGCTTTTCAAGTAAGCTTGGTAGGAGAATATAACGTGTTAAACACCTTAGGGGTGATAGCCTTGCTAAAAGGGTTAGACCTTTTTAACGAGGACATAGAAGAGGGATTAAAAACCTTCCCAGGGATAAAAAGAAGACAAGAGATAATCTATAGGGATAAAGACCTTGTGGTAGTAGATGATTTTGCTCATCATCCTACAGCTGTAAGATTAACTGTAGGTGAGCTTAAAAAAGCGATAAAGCCTGAGCTTACTGTAATATTTTTTGAACCCAGGACCAACTCAAGTAAGCGCAAAATTTTTCAACAGGATTATGTAGAAAGTTTAAGTATAGCAGATGTGGTTTACCTTAAAACACCTGCAGGTATAGAAAACGTTCCTTCAGAGGATAGAATAGACCTTGATAGGATGGTAGAAGAGATTAAACTTAAAGGTAAAAAGGCTTTTAAGCTTACTGAGGAATTTTTCTCCTATCCACGGTTTGAATGGCTAAACTATCTGGGAAAAAAGCTGGTAATATTTATGTCTAGTGCTTACATGGAAAGAGAAATAAAAGGTTTTTTAGCCCAACTCTCTTGATGACTCTAGCAGAAGTTTCTATATTTTTTACCAAAGATAGTATCGAAAAAATTAGACATCCTACCGTTGTGTCTGAATGTGAGAGAGTAGATTTTGAGTTTAAGCACAAAGTAGTTTATTACAATTCAAGATTTCTAAAAGAATTTATCTATCTTCTTAAAGATGACGAAATAGTCTTTTTAGAAGAACTTTTTGGTCCGGTTTTTGACACGTTTGGGTTGACTTTTTTTACTTTTGAAAATAACTTTTATTACCTGTTCAACCTACCTATCAATCCTAACTATACGATACACGTATTTATTCAGGAAAAAGACTGGTTTAGGTTCCCATACTGGATTAATACTGAAAGGCTTGCCAGTTTAGGAAGGATGGCAGGAGAGATTTCTCATGAGCTTAAGAATCCTTTAAGTGGTATTCTTTTGTATGCCAGCATGTTAAAAGAGGAAATAGGAGAGGTTCCTACTTATCAAACCTGGATCGATAGGATTATTAATCTGACCGAACGATGTAGAAACATTATCAACGGACTTTTAGCTTTTGGTAGGCCAGAGGAAGAAAAGAGAGAATGGGTAGACTTAAACCTTAGTGTTAAAAAAGTGTATGAACTACTTTCTGAGTATCCTATGTTTAAAAACGTAACTTTTACGTTTAAACTACAAAAAAACCTACCTAAGGTATATGTTAGTCAAAAGCAGATAGAACAGGTGTTTTTTAATCTTTTTATCAACGCAGCCCAGGCGATGAAAGGAAAGGGAGAAATTATTGTAGAAACCTCTGTCAAATATGATACGGTTATCATAAAGGTAAAAGACACCGGTCCAGGTATACCTCCAGAAATTATGCCTTTTATTTTTGATCCCTTTTTTACTACTAAAGAAAAAGGTGAGGCTACAGGTCTAGGCCTTTCTATTTGTTATGGTATCATTAAAAATCATGGAGGTAGGATCAATGTTTATAACCTGAAAGAAGGAGGGGCTTGTTTTGAGATCCTTTTTCCCTTACCAACCAGGGAGACCTTGAGAGAAGATGCGATATAAAGGAAGGATTTTAGTGGTAGACGATGAAATAGATATAAGAGAAGGATTGTCTATCTTTTTTCAAAAAGAAGGTTATCAGGTAGATAACGCTGAAAATAAGAAAGAAGCTCTGGAACATTTTTCTAAGAAAGAATACGATGTAGTTTTTTTGGACCTAAAACTTCCCGATGGAAATGGTTTGGACCTTTTAAAAGAGTTTTTAGAGATAAACTATGAAAGCCAGATTATCGTTATTTCTGCCTATGGTAACATAGAGACAGCTGTTTCTGCTATCAAGATGGGGGCTTTTGATTTTTTAGAAAAGCCCTTTTCAGTCTATCAGGCTAAGGTAGCGGTTGAAAAAGCTATAGAGAAAAAAAAGCTTCTCTTAGAAAACCTTTATCTTAAACTAAGCCTGAAAGAAAAAGAAGAAAAGATAAACTTTGTAGGAGAAGACCCAAAGATAAAACAAATTCTTGAAAAGGCTAAAATTATCGCTTCTACCGACTGCACCGTTCTTATTACTGGTGAGTCAGGTACAGGTAAAGGGCTTTTAGCCAAAAAAATTCACGAAATGGATTTAGTTTATAAGGGCCCTTTTGTATGCGTAGACTGCGGGGCGGTAGTGCCAACTCTTTTTGAAAGTGAGCTTTTTGGACATGCTAAAGGCGCTTTTACCGGAGCTCAGCAAGCTAAGATAGGAAAAATAGAGTTTGCTCAAGGTGGAGTGCTTTTTCTTGACGAAATAGCCAATATTCCTTTAGACCTTCAAGCCAAACTTCTAAAAGTGGTAGAGGAAAAGGAATTTTCTCCTGTAGGTAGTTTAAAGGTGATAAAAGCCAACGTAAGAATCATAGCCGCAACCAACAAAGACCTAAAAGAAGAGGTTAAAAAGGGAACTTTTAGAGAAGACCTTTACTATCGTTTAAACGTGGTAAACCTTCACTTGCCTCCTTTAAGGGAACGAAAAGGAGATATATTACTTTTGGCTAACTATTTCTTAAAATACTTTTGTGAAAAATATAAAAAGCCTATGAAAATTTTCTCTCCTAAAGTTTTATCGCTTTTTATGGATTATCACTGGCCAGGAAACATAAGGGAACTTAAAAACTTAATAGAAAGATTGGTTATTTTTTCTACCAAAGAGGAAATCACAGAAAAAGATTTGCTTTTAGCAGAATTTGAGCCTCTGGTTAAAGAAAAAAGGACAGAAGAATTAACAAAAGAATTGGTTACTTCAAATGGGGAAGAGATCGTTCCTGTAGAAGAGATAGAAAAGCAGTATATAATTAAAGTTCTTAAGCAGCTTAACTGGAACAAAAGTTTAGCCGCTAAAAAATTAGGGATAGACAGAAAAACCCTAACCCTTAAGCTTAAAAAATGGGGATATGATAAACAACTGTTTTAGGTCATTGGTTATGTGAAATATTTCTCTTAACCTTAAAAATATTTATTTTTAAACTATTTTAGTTATTATTTAAATTTTTAAAATAGGGAGGAGATTTATGGAGCTTGAGATTCAGAGAGCTATTGTAAAGTATGGAATGGAGGACCTTTACGAGTATAGTGAGGTAGACGCACTAATAGTAGGGGCAGGGCCTTCAGGTCTTACTTGTGCTAAATATTTAGCTGAAAAGGGCTACAAGGTAGCGGTTTATGAAAAAAGGTTGTCTTTTGGTGGGGGGATAGGTGGTGGAGGTAACATGATACCTAAGATAGTGGTTCAGGAGGAGGTATTACCTATAGTAGAAGATTTTAAGATAAAATGTCAAAAAGCAGATAAAGGCTTATATGTAGTTGATCCTGCAGAACTTATAGCTAAACTGGCTACAGGGGCTTTAGATGCAGGCGCCAAATGTTTTCTTGGGGTTTATGTAGAAGACGTAATCGTTAGAGATAATCCACCTAAGGTTTGTGGGGTTTTGTGGAAATGGACAGCTATAGAAATGGCAGGATTACATGTAGACCCACTTTTTACTGCTTCAAAAGCTCTGGTTGATGCCTCTGGTCATGGGGCAGAAATAGTCCAGATTGCTGCTGAGAAAAACCCAGATCTAAACATTTTTATCAAAGGAGAAAGGTCAAACTGGAGCGAAGTCTCTGAAAGATTGGTGGTAGAACATACAGGGAAGGTAGCAGAGGGTCTATATGTTACAGGGATTGCTGTTTGTGAAATTTTTGGTTTACCAAGGATGGGACCGATTTTTGGCGGTATGCTTATGAGCGGTAAAAAAATCGCAGAGGTTATAGCAGCCGACCTTTCTAAAAAAGCATAAAATTTCAAGGAGATACAAATACAAAATATACGATAAATATACATAGGGGGTTCGATGCCCCCTAAGTTTTTATCAATTTGATTGTTGAGTTAAGCTTTCTTTTAAGGTTTTAGCTATTTTTAGGTTAAAGCCAGGAAGTTTGGCGATTTTTTCTAAAGGGGCTTGTATTAACTCTTCTAAATTTTTAAAATGAGAAAGGAGAATTTCTTTACGTTTAGGTCCTACCCCTTTGATTTTATCTAAATAGCCTGATAAATCTTGTTCTCGTTTTTTCTTTTCAGCAAAGGTTTGGGCAAACCTGTGGGCTTCTTCCATTACCCTTCCGATAAAATGAAAAACCTCTTTATACTTAGGTAAAAACACAGGATTTTTTCTCCCAGGGATATAAATCTTTTCTGGTTGTCTCTTTTCGTTTTTAGCTACAGCCCTTACTTCTAAGTCTGTTATGTTAAGGTCTTCGAGTACCCTTAAGGCAGTTTCTAAATGTCCTTTTCCTCCATCTATCAAGAATAAGTCTGGTAGGGTTCCTTCTTCTAATCCTCGTCTTAATCTTCTGTATAAAACTTCATAAAGCATCGAATAGTCATCTCTACCTGCTTCTTTGATATTATACCTTCGATAAAAACTTTTATCTGGTTCTCCTTCAAAAAAACATACGGTTGCACCAACCTTAGCTTCTCCATAAAACTGCGAAAGGTCGATGGCTTCTACCCGTTGAGGTTCCTTAGAAAGCTTTAGAACTTTTTTAATCTCTTCTGAAAGGCCTGCATACCAGGGTTTCTCTCTTCTTTTTTCTGAAAGGATATATTCTTGCAAGTTTTTTAAGGCGATTTGCTTTAAAACGATAAATTCTTCTGAGTTAGGATGTATCAACAGTTTTATTTTATGTCCTGTGCTTTCTGTGAAGACTTCTTCTAAGTCTTCTTTCTCTTCTATTTCCTGCGGGAGATAAATTTCTGGAGGAATAATCTTTCCGTCAAGATAAAACTGGATTAAAACCTCTTTTAGGGCTGAACCTTCAAGAGGGGTTTTAACCTCAAAGGTCTGAAAGCCATATAGATAACCATGTCTGATAAAAAGGACGATAAAGTATTCTTTGTTTTCTGTTTTTTGGTTTAACCAGAAGTCCAAGTCTGCCGTTTCTTGAAAAACTACTGCTTGCTTTTCCAGGATGTTTTCAAGGTCTTTTAATCTATCTCTTAAAAAGGCTGCTCTTTCAAATTCTAAGTTTTCGGCAAGTCTTTCTATTTCTTCCCGTATCTTTATAGCTAGCTTTTTCCCTCCCCCTTGAAAGAATTCTATCACTCCGTTTACTAATTTTTGATATTCTTCCCTAGAAATAGGTTTAACACAAGGAGCCAAACATTTTTTGATTTGATAGTACACACAGGGAGTTTTTCTCCTTTTCATTTCTGAGAGACTGCATTTTCTTAGGGGAAAGATATTAGAAAGAAGCTTTAATACCTCTCTTAGCCCACGAGTAGAGGTAAAGGGTCCAAAATACAGGGCTTTATCTCCCTTTTTTCTCCTCCGAACAATCTGTAAAGAGGGATATTCTTCTTGTAAACCCAACCTTAAAAGGGGATAATTTTTATCATCCTTTAAAAGGACGTTATATTTAGGGCGGTATTTTTTGATAAAATTAGCTTCAAGTAAAAGAGCTTCCTTTTCTGTTTGAGTAAGAAAGTATTCTAAATCTTCGGCAGTTTCTACTAACCTTTGAATTTTAGGAGAAAGAAGAGGTCCTTTTACATAGTAAGACAACCTGTTTTTTAGGTTTTTAGCTTTTCCTACGTAAAGGACCTCTCCTTTTTCACCTTTAAAAAGATAAACCCCTGGAGATTCCGGGATTTCTTTCAGGTTTATCGTTAACATCTTTCATGTTAAAGTTCTACTCCTTCTTCGGTATACTTAGCCACTAAATCTCCAACCTCAGTAGTAGAATAACCCATCTGTCCAGCAGCCATACTTTTTAAATGGTCCCTACACACCTTAATAACTGCATTTTCTATGGCTTTGGCCGCTTCTTCTTCTCCAAGGTGTTCTAACATCATCATACCTGCACAAATGGCAGCCAAGGGGTTAATTACGTTTTTTCCTGTATATTTAGGGGCAGAACCACCGATGGGCTCAAACATAGAAACTCCGTTGGGGTTAATGTTTCCTCCAGCAGCAATACCCATGCCACCTTGTATCATGGCTCCAAGGTCGGTGATGATATCACCAAACATGTTGTCTGTAACGATTACGTCAAACCATTCAGGATTTTTTACAAACCACATACAGGTGGCATCGACATGGGCATAGTCTTTTTCTATGTCAGGATATTCTTGTCCTACCTCTTGAAATACTCTATACCACAGGTCAAAGGCATAGGTTAGAACATTGGTCTTTCCCACTAAAGTAACCTTTTTCTTTTTATTTCTTTTTCTGCAGTATTCAAAGGCAAACCTGATGCACCTTTCTACACCGTATCTGGTGTTTATGGATTCCTGTATAGCTACTTCATAGGGAGTCCCTTTTCTTAAAAAGCCACCTCCTCCTGCATAAAGTCCCTCTGTGTTTTCTCTAACTACCACGAAATCTATGTCTTCTGGACCTTTATCTTTGATAGGAGTCCAAACCCCTGGATAAAGTTTTATCGGCCTAAGGTTAACATACTGGTCAAGCTCAAACCTGATCCTTAATAATATTTCTTTTTCAAGAATTCCAGGTTTTACCTCAGGATGCCCTATTGCTCCTAAGTATATGGCATCATGTTTTTTAAGCTCCTCAATACCCCCCTCTGGGATAGTCTCTCCGGTTTTAAGATATCTTTCTCCTCCCCAGTCAAAGAAGTTCCAGTCAAATTTTAGGTTAAACCTTCTGCCTGCAGCTTCTAAAACTTTTATTCCTTCTCTTATGACCTCAGGCCCTGTTCCATCTCCAGGAATGACGGCTATTTTGTAAATCTTTTTTACTTCTTGTACTTCTTGAGAAGCTCGTTTTTTCCTTTTACAAGTTCCACCTTTTTTAGCCATTTTAACTCCCTCCTTACTATGCGCTTTTGAATAATTTTACTTTAGTATAAACCAATCTTCTACTTTACCAAGTCCACGCACTGAATTCCCTACATAAATTTCTGAAAAGTTTTTTAGGGTTTCAAGAGAGAGTTCTTGTTCTAAAGCTATTTTCCTTTTAACCAAAAATTGTCTAAGTACTCCATCAAGAAGTTTTAATTTTAAAGGTGGAGTATAGAGTTTCCCCTCTTTTTTGACGAAAAAGTTAGAAAAAGATCCTTCGAGAATTTTACCGTTTTCATCAAAAAACACTACTTCATCGAATCCCAACTGTTTTACTTTTTGCAGGGCTTTTTCTAAGGGAGATCTTACGTTAGTTTTGTGATAGAAAAGATTAGATAAATCAAAATCTCGCTTCATAAAGGCTATTTTTAGCCCTTTTTTCCAGCCCTCATAAGGAAGAAGAGATATCTCTATCCTTCCTTCAGGATAAAGAAGAAGCCTTACTTTATATTTTTTTTGGTCAGGTATGTGGGTTTCGATAAACCTTTGGAAACTGGAAAAATTCTGTAAAACCTTGGGTAGGTTAAACCTGAAATATTTGGCAGAAAATATCAACCTTTGATAGTGGAGTTTTAGAAGGGGGTTGAGGGTATGGGGCTTAAACCAGAAGGTTTCTATCAGTTGAAAATAAGGCAAGGGATTTAAAAAGAATTTAGCTTTGAGCAAACACTCCTCATATTCTTCATCAGATTTGCTATCCCAAACCACTCCACTTCCAATACCTGCTTCTCCAAGATAACTTTCTAAATCTTTTTTAGTGAATACCAAGGTTCTTATCCCCACGTTAAATAGAAAATTATAGTTTGGGTCTATATACCCTATCGCTCCTGTGTAAACTCCTCTGGGTTCTTTTTCAACCTCAGCGATAATTTCCATCGCCCTTATCTTAGGTGCTCCGGTAATTGAACCGCAGGGGAAAAGCGCCTTAAAGATTTCAAACAAATTTTCGGTGAAAAGTCTCCCCTTTATAGAAGAGGTCATCTGATGAAGGGTAGGGTAGGTTTCTATGTTGAAAATATGGGTTACCCAAACCTCTCCTGGCACACAAACCCTTCCCAAATCATTTCTTAAAAGGTCCACTATCATTACGTTTTCTGCCCGATTTTTTTCATCCACAAAAAGTTCCCTTTTTCTCTTTTGGTCTAAAAAGAAAAAGTGGGCTCTCTTAATCGTTCCTTTCATCGGGGAGGTTAATAAGAAAGAACCATCTTTTTCGAGAAAAAGTTCTGGAGATAAAGAGGCTATCGAGAAATTTTCTTCTTCTAAATAAAAACTGTATTTACAGCGCTGAGAAAAGAGGAGCCGATAAAATAAGTCAGATGGATGGCCTTTTAAACAAAACTTGACCTTAAAGGTGTAGTTAACCTGATAAACATCCCCAGAAGCTATGTAATCTTTTATTTTTTTAATGTCTTTCTGATAGATTTCTTTAGATACAGAAAAACTAAGGTTTTCGATTGACAGAAAACTTTCCGTTTTAGCTAATTCAAGGGGGTTGATAAAAAATTTTCGAGGAGGAGGATAGATTCCAAAATAACCAAGTGGCAGGTTAGGTTTTTTAAAAAACTTGTTAAGTCTTTTTTCTAATAAGTATCCTGTCTCATAACATAAGAAACCACAGGCATAAAAACCTTTTTTGATAAAATTTTGGAGTTTTTCAAAAAAAAGAGATAGATTAGAAGGATCATCTATTTTGATAACTTCTAAAGGGTTTTCGAAAGATAAAACCTGATAGGGAAATTTTTCTGCGTTAACCCAAATAAATTTCATCATTCAGGATTTTTAGTATAGGCAAGGATCAAACAAAGGAATAAGATAACAACAGAGATAATTAAAAACACGGGAATAGTAAGCAGGCTTTCTAAAAAAGAATCTTCAAAAAGATATCCGATTACATAGAAGGTTACCAAAAGGGTTTCTAACAGTAAAAAATTTCTTAAAAAGTCTGTCAGCCTTCTTCTAAACACCCATTTTCTCTTAAGGTCATCTTTAAGGTCTTTTAATAGCTGAACCTTTTCTTCTGCTAAGTTTAGTTCTGAAAACATCAGGGTCAAAATCTGTGATATATCTCTTTTTTTGGTATTTTCTAAGTTTTTTTCAAGTAAATTCTTTAGGGTTTTTAATTCTTTTCCGAAGATTATATCTTCTTCTTTATAAGGATATTTTGACCAAAAGGTCGCAAGAACTTCATATTGTTTTTTTAACTCTGTTATTTTATGGTTTATTTCTTTTACTTTGTTATAAACCAAAGCCTGCAATTCAAGGGTAAGGTCAAGTGCTCGGTCTGAGGCTTTATCTATTGCTCCCATACCTCTGTGATAAATGTCATACGCTAAGGTTTTAAGTAATTCTTCGTATTCTTTGATCTCATCTTTGGTCATTACGTGTTTTAACCGATGAAACAGGTCTTCAGCTTCTTTAAGTCTTTGCAAGGCATTTTCTCTTTTCTCAAGGATTCGTTTTTCTATAAAATTTTCTAACTCCTCCTGATCTCTAATAAACAGAGGCTCGGTAAAAGCCCAGAAAATAAGAAGGGGATGTCCAAAATAACCCATAAACTTATCAATTGGTTCATCATTTAAATAATCTAAAACTCTTAATCTGAAAAAGACAGGTAAAAAGGTTTTATCTAACTCAAAAGCTTTTTGATATAGTTCTTTGGCTGTCAGGTCGTTTCCTTGATATTCGTAGAGATATCCTTTTAAAAAAATTATATAACTTTTGGTAAAATTAGAAGTGTTTTGACTTAGAGCGGTTTCAAGAAAGTATAGAGCCCTATCCCATCTATTTTTTAACAGGTTTACAAAGGTCAACCCTATACAGGCCTTTAAATCACTTTCTTCTTCAAGAAATCGACTTTCAGCCACGTTTAAATCTCCTTTTATGAGAGCATCCAAACCTATCCCGATGTTTCCTCCTCTTACAGGGGTTTCTATCGAAAGTTTTAACTGAGACCAGGAAGTTAACCCTTCTCCTCGGTAAAAAACTATCTTTAAAAATTCAGGTAAAAGATAAAAGTGCCTTATATTAAAATAATTTGGTTTTTCCTCTATCAAGCCCTGCCATATAATTTGAGAAGTCTCTGAAAAAGGAAGGTCTAAGGCTTGTTCTAACACCGATCTTGGTTGAGGTTCTAAAAGACCAGGACATTTGTGGTAAGGGTGATGGGTGCTTCCACAGAAAAAACATGGTGGGTTTGGTCCGGTAAAAAAGAAGTCTTTATAAAAAAAATCGATTTTAGGGTCAACAGTAGCAGGCAGCGTTAGCTCTTTCCAGTCGTCTAACCAGTCCTGAACCTTATAAAAAAGATTTACACCTTCAAATTCCTGTAAAACCTCTTTTTTTAGGTTTTCTTGAAAATAGATTTTTCCTGCCCTTACATATCGAGGTTTTTCTGAAAAGTTCCTTTCTTTTGAGAGGATTACATAAAACGGTAAAGGGGAAGAACCTAAAAATTTTTTAAACCGCTCTTTCAGGTTGTAAAGGATCTCGTTGAGATAAACCAGGTTTTTAGGTGCAATCTGGTAAAGATTAGGGGATACTACTTTATATGTCTTTTTTAAAAACTCTTCTATGTTATAGTCTACCTCTTGATAAGAGGTTTTAAACAAGAAATGTTTTAATCTCTGGACTTCAACAATCTTAAGAAACATGTTTTACTTGTTTATAAATTAAGATAAAAAGTCCTAAGGTTATGGCTATATCGGCTATGTTAAAAGCAGGCCAATGGAAGTTCTTTACATAAAGGTCTATAAAATCGAAAACTGCCCCAAATACCAATCGGTCTAAAAGGTTACTAACCCCTCCCCCAAATATCAACCCTAAGCCGATGATTTCTGTCTTAGTTTCAGGCTTATAAGCTTTATGTTTAGCCCAAAAAAATATCAGTGAAAGGAGGATTAGGTTTAGAAAAATCAACCCTAAGGTTCCTAAAAAGCTATTTTTAGCAAAAAGCCCAAAAGCTACTCCTTTATTCCACACCTTAACCAGATTAACACCAGGTAAAACCTGCCAAACGTCTTGATGACCTGGATAGGTCAAGTTTATAAACCAAAACTTGGTTAATCTGTCTAATAAAAAAACTATATTAGCCCATATCCAAAAGGTTTTCATCTAACCACCTACCACCTGATAACATCTTTCACAAAGCTCAGGATTAGGTAGCCTACCAACTTCAGGCTTTCTTTGCCAGCACCTTTCACATTTTTTATATTCGGTAGGCTTCACCAAAATCTTAAGTCCTGATATTTCCTCAGAAACAAAGGTTTGAGGTTTAGATACTGGGTCTAATGCTTCTATCAATTCAAACTTAGCTACTATCAAAAAGTATTCCCAAAAAGAGTTATCTTTTAAGAGTTCTTTTATATCTTCTGGAGCCTCTACATAGACTTCAGCCTCTAAAAAGGTGCTGATAACTTTGTGGTCCTTTCTGGCTATCTCTAAGGCTTTTAGAAATTCTTCTCTAAGGCTAAGTATGGTTTCCCATCTCTTAACCTCATCTTGAGAAAGATCAAACCTGTAATCAGGAAACTCGGTAAGAAAAACCGAAATTTCTTCTTTAGGATAGGGAAGGTTCTGCCAAATATCTTCTGCGGTAAAAGAAAAGATAGGAGCTATAAGTTTTACTATAGAATCTAACGCATAGTAAAAGACCGTTTGAGTAGCCCTACGTTTGAAACTTTCTCGAGGTTCACAATAAAGATAATCACGGTTGATATCTATGATTAAGGAGGAAAGTTCGATTACACAAAAACGATAGATCTCATGATAGACTACATGAAATTCAAAGTCCTCATATCCCTTTTTTACTTTTTCTATTACTTTGCTTAACCTGTAGAGAATGTATTTTTCGAAGGAGGGAAGTTTTTCAAAAGGTATCAAGTCTTTTTTAGGATCAAAGTCATAGAGATTACCTATCAAAAACCTACAGGTATTTCTAACCTTACGGTAGGCTTCAACCAACCTTGAAAGGATTTCTTTAGAGATTTTTATGTCATCCCGGTAGTCTTCAGCCGATACCCAAAGCCTTAAAATTTCTGCTCCATGTTTTGTGATTATATCCTGAGGATGGATAACATTCCCCAAGCTTTTAGACATTTTCCTTCCCTGTCCGTCTACCACAAACCCGTGAGTAAGTAAGGCTTTGTAAGGAGGAACCCCCCTTGTTCCTACCGAGCAGAGAAGGGAACTATGAAACCAACCTCTATGTTGGTCTGATCCTTCTAAATATAAGTCTGCAGGGAAGGAAAGCTCTTCTCTTTTTTCAAGCACTGCTGCAAAAGAAACCCCTGAATCAAACCAGACGTCTAAAATATCTTTTTCCTTAGAAAACCGGTTATGACCACAATTAGGACAGACTGTACCTTCTGGTAAAAGCTCTTCTGCTGGTTTTACAAACCAGGGGTCACAACCCTCTTTTTCAAAAATCTCTATGACCTTTTCATAATATCTAAAATCTTTTAAGATTTCTCCACAGTTTTCACATTTAAACACGGTAATCGGGACACCCCATACCCTTTGTCTGGATATACACCAATCAGGTCTGTTTTCTAACATGCTGTAAAGACGGTTTTTCCCCCAGGAAGGGATAAATTTTACCTTTTCTACTGCTTGTAAAGCTTTTTCCCTTAAACCCTTTAGTTCCATAGAAATAAACCACTGGTCCTCAGCCCTAAAAATAACCGGTTTTTTACATCTCCAGCAAAAAGGATAACTGTGCTCTATTTTATCCGAGAAAAGTAAATGCCCTTTTTGTTTTAAAATTTCTAAGATTTTTTCGTTAGCCTGATAGATAGAAAGTCCACCAACTAATTCTACATCTTTGTAAAATCTCCCTTCCTGATCAACAGGCACATAAACCTCTAATCCATATTTAAGCCCTACCTGATAGTCCTCTTCTCCGTGTCCAGGGGCTATGTGCACTATTCCTGTTCCAGTTTCTAAACTTACAAAGTCAGCTAAGATGATAAGACTTTCTCTGTTATAAAAGGGATGAAGAGCTTTTTTGCCTTCTAAAGTTTTGGGGTCTATCTTAGCAACGATTTTGGGTAAATCCTTGTTAAGTTCAGCACAAAGACCTGAAACACGGCCTTCAGCTACTAAATAATATTCTCCTTCCCACTCTACCAGTAAATACTCAAATTCAGGGTTTAAGGCTAAAGCTAAGTTTGCAGGCAATGTCCACGGAGTAGTGGTCCAGATTAATACATAAGCCGGTTTGTCTAAGGTTACCTGATATTCTTTAGAGATAAATTCTTTAAGGTCTTCGGTAAAGGGGAATTTTACAAAAATAGAATAAGACTTATGTGGTCCATACTCTACCTCAGCCTCTGCCAAGGCAGTTACACAGGTTGGACACCAAAAAACAGGCTTTTTTTTCCTATAAACCTGGCCTGATTCTAAAAACCTTAAAAATTCTCTGGCAATCGTAGCTTCATATTTGTAATCCATCGTAAGATAAGGTTTATTCCAAAAAGCAAAGACTCCAAGCCTTTTAAACTCCTCTCTCTGGATGTTGATATACCTTTCTGCATATTTTCTACAGGCTTCTCTTATTGTGAGAGGAGGGAGTTCTCCTCTTTTTACCCCTAATTCTTGTTCTGTCTTCAATTCAATAGGTAATCCATGGCAATCCCATCCTGGAACAAAGGGTACCTTGTACCCAGCCATCATTTTGCTTTTTACGATAATATCTTTTAAGATTTTGTTTAAAGCTGTACCTAAATGTATATTTCCGTTGGCATAAGGAGGCCCGTCATGAAGGATGTATAAAGGAGCATCTTTTCTTTTTTCAAGCATTTTTTTATAGATTTTTTCTTTTTCCCAAAACTCTAAAAATTTTGGTTCTCTTTCTACGAGATTAGCCTTCATCGGAAATTCAGTCTGAGGAAGGTTCAAAGTATCTTTCCAATCCATAATGAAAGCCTCCTTTTTAAGTAAGCTATGTGACTTCTAATTTTAACATAACTTAAAAAAACCACTATCGTTTTAGCTATTAAATATCTAATTAGGTTTATTAAAAAGTAGGTTGGTAGAAAAAGATGGTATTCTTAGGGATAAGGGATTTAAGGGAAGGGTTAATGTGGTATAATATTAAAACCTGAGAGTTTTAATTTTGATTAAATCAGAATATTAAGGAAGGTTAGGATGATTTTTCTTGATACCTTTGATGTGATAGTCATAGGAGCAGGCCATGCAGGAATTGAGGCTTGTTTAGCCTCTGCAAGGATGGGATGTAAAACCCTTCTAATTACCATCAATCTTGAAAGAATAGGGGCTATGAGTTGTAATCCTTCCATAGGTGGAATAGGTAAAGGCCATTTGGTAAAGGAGATAGATGCCCTTGGTGGGGAGATGGCTTTAGCTATAGACGAAACAGGTATTCAGTTTAGAAAACTTAACACCAAGAAAGGACCCGCGGTAAGGGCTACCAGAGCCCAGGCAGATCGCTTTAGATATCAAGAGAGGATGAAAAAAAGGTTAGAAAGGGTACCTAACCTTTTTATCAAACAGGGATTGGTTACTCAAATTTTGGTAAAAGATAAAAGGGTAATAGGAGTTAGGACTAAAGCGGGAGAAGAGTTTGGGGCCAAAGCTGTGGTAATAGCCCCAGGAACTTTTTTTCATGGACTTATACACATCGGGCTTGAAAGCTTTCCGGCAGGAAGGCTTGGAGACCCTCCTTCCAACAAACTGGCAGAACATCTGAAAGAACTGGGTTTTGAGCTTGGTAGGTTTAAAACCGGAACTTGTCCCAGGCTTGATGCCCGTACGATAGATTATACTAAAATGGAAATCCAATGGGGAGATTTCCCCCCACCTCTTTTTTCTTTTAAAAACTTAGGAAAACGTCCTCCCCTTCCTCAGGTCCCATGTTTTATAACCTATACCACAGAAGAGACCCATAAGATTATCCAAGGTGCTTTAGACAGGTCTCCCCTTTTTACAGGAAAAATTAAAGGGAGAGGGGTTAGGTATTGTCCTTCGATAGAAGATAAAGTCTTCCGTTTCCCAGACAAAGAGAGACATCAAGTTTTTATCGAACCTGAGGGTCTTGATACCGTTGAGGTTTATCCTAACGGGATAAGCACCAGCCTTCCTATAGACGTTCAATGGAAGATGGTAAGAAGTATTCCTGGTTTGGAAAAGGCTGAGATATTAAGGCCAGGCTATGGGATAGAACACGATTTTGTGTTCCCAACTCAACTTAAACCCTCTTTAGAAACCAAACTCATCTCAGGGTTGTTTTTAGCCGGACAAATCAACGGAACCACAGGTTATGAAGAGGCTGCAGCCCAAGGTCTTATAGCAGGTATAAACGCAGCCCTTTACGTAAAGGAAGAAGAACCTTTTATTCTGGACCGTTCAGAGGCTTATATCGGAGTCTTGATCGATGACCTGGTCACCAAAGGGGTAGATGAACCTTACCGAATTTTTACCTCAAGGGCAGAATACAGGTTGTTGCTAAGAGAAGACAACGCGGACCTAAGACTTACGGAAAAGGCAAAAAGGTTAGCTTTAATCGATGAGGAAAGGTGGTTGAGATACCTTGATAAGAAGCAAAAATTAGAAACCTTAGAGACCCTTCTTCGAGAAATTAGGGTTTCCCCTGATTTAATAAACGGTTACCTTCAAAGTAAAGGTATAGCTCCTATCAAACAAACTACCAAGGCTTACGACCTTTTAAGAAGACCAGAAATAGATATAGAGGACCTTGTAGAGTTCCTCCCAGAATTAAAAAGGTTTGACCAAGAAGTTCTCTTAGAGGTGGAAACAGAGATAAAATATAGTGGATATATAGAAAGACAACTCAAAGAGGTAGAAAGATTTAAACGACTTGAAAACATAAAACTGCCAGAAGACCTAAATTATTACGAAATTCCTGGGCTTACCAACGAGGTTCGTGAAAAATTTAGTAAGATAAGACCTACTTCTTTAGGTCAGGCCCTAAGGATCCCAGGAGCTACCCCTGCAGCTATTTCAGCGATCCAGGTATATCTAAAGAAAAAGTGTTAGACCTTTCTATCCCAAGACCAATCTTAAAGATCATCAAGCGTTTAAAACAAAAGGGATACACCACCTATCTGGTAGGGGGGTGTGTAAGGGATCTACTTTTGGGATTAGACCCTAAGGATTATGATATCGGAACTACCGCCACTCCTCGAGAGGTGGTCTCTCTTTTTCCTAAGAGGGCTTTTATCATAGGAAGAAGGTTTCCAATAGTTCATGTCTATATAACCAAAGATCAGTATGTAGAAGTTAGTACCTTTAGAGGTAAAGAGGAATACGACGGTAAAGTAAAGGAAAACTACGGAACCCCAGAAGAGGATGCTTTAAGAAGAGACTTAACCATAAATGCCCTTTTTTATGACGTTTTTTCAAAAGAGATCATAGATTATGTCGGAGGATTAGAAGACCTAAAAAAAGGTATAATAAGGGTTATAGGAAACCCTGATCAAAGGTTTTTAAACGATCCTGTTCGTATGTTGAGAGCTATAAGACATACATCAAGATTAAAATTTAACATAGAATCAATGGCTTGGGAAGCAATTATTAGAAACTCTCATCTTATTAAAAAAGTTGTTTGGGAAAGGTTGAGGGATGAAATTTTAAAAGACCTTATGGGTTTTTGGGTGCTGGACTGGTTTAGACTTCTACAAAAGTCTGGGTTACTTTATCAGATATATCCTTTTTATCTGAAAATGGTCGAAGAAAAATCCTTAGATGAAAAATTTCTTAGGCTGGTTTTGACCAAACTTTCTCAAGACCAGAGCTTAGCTGTGGAAGAACGGATTTGCCTTTTTGCCTATGTTTTTTTACCGTTGATAGGTAAAACCTATGTTCCTTTACCTTTTCAACCGGTGCCTGTTTTTGAAAGAAAAGAGTTATTGCGTTTGTTTTTCTCTTTGTTTTTTACGTTTAGGTTTAATCGAGGGTTGTTTGAACGGTCTATGGATTTATTAAGAGATGTCTATAAAGGAATTTATTTTGCTCAAAAAAACCAACCTTTTCCTAAAAAAATACGAAAAAAAACTTATTTTCATCAAATTCTAAAATTAGTAAGTATTTTACAAGATATTTTGGATTAACCCTATTCTAATTCTTCTCTTAACCTTGCCTTTTTTTTCTGATATTTTTTCCAGGGTTTTTCTTTCTTCTTTCCGTGAGTAAGCTTTCTAAAAGGCAAGTCTTGGTCAGGTTGGTAAACGTCTTCTGTAAAACCAGGTTGATTAAAAGGGGTGATAGGAGCAGGCCTTTCAGTAGGTTTTTCTTGAGGTAAGTATTTACGTATGAACTTTTGATCGATAGGAGGCCCTTTTAAGAAGGCATAATGAAGATAGGAGAGTAACAAAACCCTTTCTCCAAACTGGTAAATCTCAAGATCTTCGTAGAATTTATAGGGTAAAACTTCTATTAACAGTGCACCTTTAGCTTTAGCCCAATTTTCTGCCAATTCTTTTTCAGTAAATACAGGGAAACGTCCTTCTTTAGGACTCCATTTTTCATCTAAACACAATTGATACCACAACCTCGGCTTGACAAATGTCCAAAGTTTTTTAAAATTATAAATTTGGGTTAAACTTACCTTAAAGGGGGGAGTGAATTTTTTCTCTTTAGGCTTTACTAAGTTTGATGTTTCTAAAAATTCAAAAAAATCTCTATAATAGTAAGAAAATAGCTGCTTTAATATGTTTAAGTTTAGTTTTTTAAATTTTTTAGTAAAATTTAGAGCTTGAAAAATTTCCTTTATTTTGAAAAATTCATTATTATCAGGAATAAGACTGAACTCATCGGGGTGATAGCTGAGCATATAGATTAAAGTTTTTAACAAAAGTGGATCGTGCATGGTTGAAGATGAAAGTTTAATAATTATTTTATTTAAACTTAAATTTAACAAAATAATTTAAAAAGAAAAGGGGTGGTTGAGGTAAATGGCACAAAAGGACCTTAACGAAAAGATTTTAGAGTTAGGGAAAACCGGTCAGCTTACTTATGAAATTTTAAACAAGATCTTACCTGAAGAGTATAGCGACCCTGACAAGATGGAAGAGATTTTTGACCTTCTTGAGAGTTATGGGATAGAGTTAAAAGACATGGATCCTTATGAAAGAGAGGAATATATAGAGAAGAAGGTCCATGATAAGATTAAGGAGCTTTCCACTTTTACCGAAGGAGAATTGACTGAAGAAGAGACTATCTCAGAGCCAGGTTCAGAGGAGCTATTATCTCTTTATCTTAAAGAGATGGGTAAGTATGACCTTTTAACCCCAGAAAGAGAGGAGGAGTTGTCAAGAGAGATAAGAGAGGGGTTTGATAATATATTAAAGATTATAAGAGAAACTCAGATAGACTGTAAAGAGATTTTAGAGGTAAAAGCGGTAGTTCAGGAATGGGAGCGAAGAGACCCTAATCTTAAACCTAAAAAAACTTACGTTAATTATCTTGAAAGGATGGTTAAGGAATTAGAAGAAAGATATATAAAAAATAAGAAACAAAAGATAGAGCCTAAAGGTATAAAAGATTTTTGTGTTGATATAAAAAAGAATATCTCTCGTATAGAAAAGGCTAAAGATGAAATGGTAAAGGCTAACCTTAGGTTGGTAGTATCTATTGCTAAAAAGTATGTAAGACAGGGGTTGTCTTTGGCTGACCTTATTCAAGAAGGAAACCTTGGTTTGATGAGGGCAGTCTATCGTTTTGACTATAGAAAAGGTAATAAGTTTAGCACCTATGCTTCTTGGTGGATAAGGCAGTCTATCACCAGAGCTATCCTTGATAAGACAAGAACCATAAGGCTTCCTGTACATTTTTTAGAGCTTAGAAACTATGTTTTTAAGGTTTTTTATGAGCTTTCTAAAGAGTTAGGAAGGGAGCCTACTCCTGAAGAGCTTTCTCAAAGAACTGGGGTTCCTTATGAAAAAATCTTGGTAATCTTTGAAACTTCAAAAGAACCTGTCTCTTTAGAAACTCCGATCGGAGATGAAGACAGCACCTTAGGGAACTTTATAGAAAACAAAAAAAGCCCTTCTCCTTATGATACAGCCAGAAAAAAGGATATTTCAGACAAGATAAAAAGGTTTTTAGCCACCCTCTCTCCCAGAGAAGAAAAAATCATTCGCATGAGGTTTGGTCTTGGAGAATATGAGGGATATACGTTAGAAGAAATAGGGTATATGTTTAAGGTTTCAAGAGAAAGGATTAGGCAGATAGAAAAAAAGGCGCTTTACAAGATGCGACAACTTGCTCAAAAGGAAAAGTTTGACATCAGAGATTAAAAAAGGCTTGATTGCTTAGGTTTAGGTGGTTTTGGCTTAAAGGTTTGAAGAGGGATTCCTTTAAACAAGGGAGATAACCCTTGGGTTAGACAAAAATTATAGACTTTTCTTTCCTTTACTCCAGAAAAATAAAATTCTCTTTTAGCTCTAGTTAGGGCAACGTAAACCAGTCTTTTTTCTTCATCTTCGTCTGTGTCCTTAAAAATTGTAAGGGGAATAAGTCCTTGCTCTGCGCCCACTAAGATAACTACTTCAGCTTCAAGCCCTTTTGAGGCATGTATAGAGAGAAAGTTAACCCCCTCTCGGTCTGTGTCTATAAGGTCAGAAGGTTGAGTGCTGATAAGATAGCCTAAAAATCTTTCTTTATGTTGGGTTGAAAGTTCCCAAAGATTTTCCAGATAGGTTTTGATCTTGGAAGGTGCTTTTTTTATCAGATCTGTTATAGAAAAAACCGAAGATTGAGCTTCAGATATAAACTTTTGTAGAGTCTCATAAGCAGCTTTAGCCTCTTCTTCTACCAGGTTAACCGGTATCCCAGCCTTGAGGAAGGCTTCTTTTAAGGGTTGAAAGACCTCTTTTAATCTTGCAAGAACAAAGATTTCCTTAGGAGGAATCCCTCCCTGTTTTTGGTGTTCTAACTGTAATCCTCCTAAGAGGTCTTTTACCAAATCAGTTAAAATTTCTCTTTCGTGAAAAGAATTTTCAAAAAAAAGCCCCTGAACCTTCCCTCCGGTTTTTAGACTGTTGTAGGATGCTTGTTCCCAGGGTGAACATTTAAACCGTTCAGCTATTTTAAGTATTTTTTCTGGACATCTAAAACTCTGAGAAAGAGTTAGTACCTTAAGGTTAGGTCTAAAGGTATGCCAAAAGTTTTTAATTTTTTTTAGGTTTACTCCTCGGAAACCATAAATAGATTGATTAGGATCACCAAACAAAGTAAAGGTTGCATTTTTAAAAAGGGTTAAAAATTCTAAAATATCTTCTGAAAGGTCTTGAAATTCGTCTATAACTACATGATAACCTGAAAAGTTTAGGTTATGAATGGATGAGGCCTCATAAAGTAAAAGTTCAAAGTCTAAAAGCTGGTTCTTTTTGAGGTATTCAAAAAAAGTTAGTTTGTTTGTTGACTGAGTTAAAGGTTTTGGGGTTCTACCAAAGAGTTTTTTTAAAATTTCCTTTTTTTCTTTTTCTGTAAGCAGTTTAGGAGGTTTTTGGTGATGTTCACACCATAAATCATAGGCATAACCATGGAAGGTATCAACCTTTATTTCTTTTAAACCTGCCTGAATCAATCTTTGCCTTAATTCCTTTGAGGTTTTAACAGAATAAGTGAGAACTAAAATTTTTTTTGGTGAAACCTCGTTTTTTTCGATAAGTTGTTTTAGCTTAGCCACAAGCGTATAGGTTTTCCCTGTTCCAGGACCTGCTATTACGATTGCATCTTGAAGGGTAGCTAAAACTTCCTGTTGTTCTTGGGTGAGCTTAAACTCCATAGAGGTTGATTATAACCTGAGATTATATCTTGTCTATGATGATTCCCCCTCCTAACAAAAAACCCTTTTCATAGAAGGCACAAACCTGACCAGGGGTTACACCAAAAACAACCTCTTCAAAAAGAACCTTTGTTTTCCCCTCTTCAGTTATTACCTCTTTAACCTTAGCCATAGGGCTACGGTATCTTATCTGAGCTTCAGGAGAGGTCCATTTCTCGATCGGAAGGTGTAGATTTAGACTCTCAAGTACAAGACCTTTAGCTGCAAGGTCTTTTTTTTCTCCTAAAAAGATGGTATTAGTTTGCGGGTCTAAACAGGTTATATAAAGAGGTTTGCCTAACGGAAGCCTTAAGCCCTTTCTCTGCCCTACGGTATAGAAAAATATCCCTTCATGGGTCCCAACTACTTTATCTTTATAAACCACAGGCCCCTTTTTAGGTTTTAAAAACATAGATAAAAACTCTTTAACTGAACTTCCTTTTAAAAAACATACGTCCTGAGATTCTTGCGAGGTTTCTATCCCAAAAACTTCTTTAGCCATCATTTTAACTTCTTCTTTTAAGTAACCACTTAGAGGAAATGTTAGAAAAGATAAAGCATCCTTGTTGATCAAAGATAAAAAGTAAGATTGATCCTTTTTAGAATCTTTTGCTTTCTTTAACAGGAGCTCTCCTTGGTATTCCCCTAAATCCACGTAATGTCCGGTAGCTAACTTTTCGGTCTCTAAATTTTTTAACGTCCAGTCAAGGACTTTCCCAAATTTTATTTTTGCGTTACATAGAGCACATGGATTGGGAGTTTGGCCTTGGGCATAAGTGTTTATAAAATAAGAGATGATTTGTTCTTGAAATTCCTGGGTAAGGTCTATGGTGTGATGGGGTATGTCAAGGGTTTGGGCTATAAATTTAGCTTTTTCTACTTCTTTTTGTTTTTTAAAAAGCTTAAAGGTGATTCCGACTAAAGAGGCCCCTTGTTTTTTTAAAAGATAGGCAGAAATAGCGCTATCAATTCCTCCGCTTAGACAAATGGCGATTTTCATGTTTTATGGTAAAATAAAGTTTACCAAAGTAATTAAATTTTTTAAATTATAAACAAAAGGAGTGGAATATGGAAGGCCTTTTAAAAAAATTTTTTCAACCTTCTAAAAAAGTAATAGCTGACAAGGCAGCTTTTCCTGAAGAGACGGTATTGAGGGTAGAAAATAGGCTTAAAAGCCTGGGGCTTAAGGTTTATAAAGGAGTTCAGAGGATAGATAAGGGAAGGCTTGGAATCCCTGTTTATATAAGTCTTTATGATATAGATGGGCAGAGAACTACCGGAAATTTTAAACAGATGGGTAAAGGTTCTACTGAGGTTTTAGCTAAAGCAAGTGCACTTATGGAGTTGGTAGAAAGGTTTTCTCTGTTTTCTTATTATCGATCGGTAGAAAAGGTAGGAAGATTAACAACGTTCGAGGAGTTGGGAGAAGATGCCCTTGCCTGGGAGGTATTTTTGAGGTCTGTAGAAGATGACGAACAAGATAAGGTTAGAGAAATAGCCTATCGTTATATAAAAAAGACTCCTATGTGGTTTGTTCCTGGGTTAGAGGTTACTACTAAAAAAGTTAAATATCTACCTTTTCATTGGTTTTGGATGCTTTATGAATATAATGGGTCTGCTGGGGGGAATACCTATCCTGAGGCAGCTACTCAGGCTATCTGTGAGTTGATAGAAAGACATGTGAACGCTCTTTCGGTGAGAAAGGGTATACCAATGGCTGAAATAAAAAGAAGTTCAATTTCAGGGGAAGGAGAGAGACTGCTTTCTTGTTATGAGAGATTGGGGATAAAGGTATGGATAAGAGATATGACCTTTGGAATGCCTGCTCCAACGATAGCGGTGATGGCGATGGATCCCTCTACCTATCCTCACAGAAGTGAAATCGTTTATGCTGCTGGTACAGGTACTTCACCAGAAAGGGCTTTAATAAGGGCCTTGACAGAAGTAGCTCAGCTGGCTGGAGATTTTGATACCGAGGGTAAATATTTAGAAAGTGGGCTTCCAAAGTTTCGTACCTTAGAAGAAGCTACTCAGGTATTGGCTACCAACGGAGAGGTTAGTTTGCAAGATCTTCCTAATTTTTATTCTGAAGATCATATTCAAGAACTTGAGGTCTTAGCTGATAGACTAAAAGAGTTAGAATATCAAACCTATTTGATAGACATAACTCGCCCAGATTTAGAAATTCCTGCGGTTTATGCGGTGATTCCAGGAATACTTTTTAGAGAAAGAACTAAGATTTCCTATCTTTATCAGTTTGTAAGAACTTTAAGCCTTTATCTTCCTCTTGAGTCTCAAAAATCAATATTAGAAGAGTTGATAAAAGAGGTACCAGACAGATATTTTCTTTGGGCTTTTTTGGGTAATGTTTATAAAGAGTTAAAAGACACTACCAAAGCAATTTCAGCCTATCAAAAGGCACTTGAAATGATCGATTTTGACGACGACAAAATAGCCCTTTATACACATTTAGCCGATGCTTATTTAAAGGATGAACAGTATAAAAAAGCGGTGGAAACTGCTTTACAAGGCCTTTCTTTAGAAGAGGTACCTGAGCTTTACAACATCTTAGGAAGGGCTTATTATAAGTTAGAAGAATATTTTCTGGCCATGGATGCCTTTTTTAAAGCTATAGATTTAAATCCAGGTTCAGCTATAGACTATGCCAATGTAGGCTATTGTTTAAAGGCGTTAAACCAGCTACCTACTGCAGAGGTTTTTTTCTTAAAAGCCTTAGAGCTTAATCCTGATTTGACGGTTGCTAAAATGGGATTAGAATATTGTGGAAAGTTTTTAAACAACCAAAACTAATCCTTGGAGGGTAAAGGTGGTCTACAAAAAGGGTTTATATCTTAAGTTTAACCCAGAGATAGTAGACCAGCCTATAGTATATAGGCTGGTAAAGGATTATGATTTAGTTTTTAACATTCTTAGAGCGGTAATCACCCCTGGTAAAGAAGGCATCATGATCTTGGAATTAGAGGGTACACCTGAAAGACTAAAAGAAGGGTTAAACTATCTTAAGGAAGTAGGGGTTGAAGTCAAATCTTTAGAACAACAGATCATCAAGAATGAGGAAAAATGTATTCATTGTGGAAATTGTACTGCTGCATGTCCAACAGGGGCTCTTTATGTGGAAAAAGATACCTTTTATATAAGGTTTAACCCTGAAAAATGCACAGCTTGTGAGTTTTGTGTGGCAGTTTGTATCACCAAAGCCATGGAGGTCCATGTAGAAAGAGAGGTAGAAAGTTTTACTTAAGGGTCTATTGACTTTTTGGTAACATTTATCATAATTATTAGACAATGGCAAAGTTAGACGCTTTTTTTAAATTGATGGTTGACACCCAAGCTTCTGACCTGCATCTTTCTGCAGGTAACCCTCCTCTACTCAGGATTCACGGAGATCTTCAAAGAGTTAAATATAAAGTTTTAGAAGATGAAGAACTTAGAGAAATGCTCTATGAGATAGCCCCAGAAGAAATCATCAAAAGGTTTGAGGAACAAGGAGAAGTAGACTGGGGTTATGAAATTCCTGGTTTAGCTCGTTTTAGGGTTAACTATTATCGTCAAAGAAGGGGAGTTGCTGCAGCCTTTAGACTTATTCCTAACAAGATAAAAACCGTAGAAGAGTTAGGCCTTCCTTCCATCCTTAATCGGTTAGCCCTTTTGCCAAGAGGTTTGGTGTTGGTTACTGGTCCTACAGGGTCAGGTAAGTCTACCACCTTAGCTGCTATCATAGACTATGCTAACAGAATGCGTTATGACCATATTCTTACCATAGAAGACCCTATAGAATTTGTGCATGAACCTAAGAATTGTCTGATAAACCAAAGAGAGCTTGGCATCCATACCAAAAGTTTTGCTAATGCCCTTAGGGCTGCTCTGAGAGAAGACCCTGATATTATCATGATAGGTGAGATGAGAGATTTAGAAACCATTTCTTTAGCTCTTGAAGCAGCTTTAACCGGACATTTAGTATTTGCTACCCTTCATACCATCAGCGCAGCTCAAACTGTAAGTAGAATTGTGGATGCTTTCCCTCCGGAGGAAAGAGACCAGATAAGGGTTTCTTTATCAGAGGCTTTAAGAGCAGTTATCTCTCAGACGATGTTTAAAAGGATAGACAGACCTGGTAGGATTGTGGCCATGGAAATCATGATAGCTACCCCTGCGATCAGAAACCTTATAAGAGAAAATAAGATCCATCAAATACCTTCGATGATTCAGATGGGTAAAAAGTATGGGATGATATCTCTTGATGACTGTATTATGGAATATCTTAACAACAAGTGGATAAGTCCTGAAGAGGCCTTTATCAAAGCAGTTGATAAAAGTAGGTTTATTCCTTTTGTCCAAAACAAAGAAATTTTAGACTTCACCGAAATGCCGGGTTAGTAAATCCATGCTAACAGATTTTGATATAAAAGAGCTACTTTACAAGTTAGCTAACATAGAACCAGGTATTTCTGATATTTTTATCCTTTCAGGTTATCCTTTTCAGGTTATGGTTTATGGAAAGATGAAAAATGTATTTTTAGAGGATTTTTATGTAGAAAGGTTAACTCCTCATCAAACCGAGAACATTGCGTTCAACCTTTTAAAAGAAAACCCTCAACTTTTTGTGAAACTTTTAAAAGACGGATATGCAGACCTTTCTTATTTTTTAGATGACGAAACTCGTTTTAGGGTAAACGTCTTTTCTCGTCAAAAAAACTATAACATCATCATGAGAAAACTTGAAGGGAGGGTTAAGGGTATAGATGAATGGGGCCTCCCTGAGGTTTTTTATAAAATAGCTAAGGAAAAATTTGGGATTGTGTTGGTTACCGGAGCTACAGGTCAGGGGAAAACCACTACCTTAGCTGCTATCCTTCATGAAATAAATAAGACTCAACCGGTCCATATTTTAACCTTAGAGGACCCTGTAGAATATATCCATCAACCAATTAAAGCTACCATTAATCAAAGAGAATTAGGTACAGATTTTAGCTCTTATGCAGAGGGGCTTAGGGCAGCCCTAAGAGAAGCTCCTCACGTGATCTTAGTAGGAGAAATAAGAGATAGAGAAACTATGGATATTGCACTTATGGCAGCTGAAACAGGACATTTAGTTTTTTCTACTTTGCATACGATAGGAGCCTCCCAAACGATAAACAGGGTTATAGGTTTTTATCCTCCTGATGAAGAAAATTTTATCAGACAAAGATTAGCAGCCTCTTTAAAATGGGTGATAGGGCAAAAACTTCTTCCTAAGATAGGAGGAGGAAGGATCCCAGTGTTTGATATTCTTTACAATAACTTAAGGACCAAGGAAATTATCCTTACAGGAGAATCAGAGGGTAAAACCTTTTATGACGTTATGACCCAGGGTAAACCCTTTGGGATGCAAACCTTTGATCAACATCTGATAGAGCTTTACGAAAAAAATCTTATAGAAGAAGAATTGGCTATTTATCATGCATTAAGAAAAGATGTTGTGGGAAGACAAATAGACCTTATCAAGAAAAAAAGAAGGGTTGAAGAAGAGGCACTTAACTTAGAGCTTGGAGGCAAAGGGGTAAAATAAGAGGTTTTTTTTATGAGAGTTGATTCTTCAGATTTATTTTTACAAAAATTAGTCGTCGGTTTTTTTTGGAAACTTTCCGATTCTTTCAGTCCTATAGCAGAGTGGTTTGAAGTTAATAAAGATTATGTTGTAAGAGAAATTAAAGATAAGGAAGACTTAATATTTTTGATTAAAAACAGACTTTTAAAGGTATTAGTGATAGGGGTTAATTCTTTAGAAGAAGCTTATGAGATCAAACAATTTTTAGATTTTAAAATCTCTGTTGAACTAAGAAGAGAGCTTGAGGTGATATATGTAAGTCCTCAGGTACAAACTTTAGACCCAAAAACTACTTTTTTATGGAGTGCTAATTTAGTTTTAAACCCTCAGCATTTATCAGAATTTTCAACCATTTATACCAAGGGTCTTTCCTATTGGGAAGATCTTTATAAACATTTTAAGAAAACTCAAAAATATTTTTTTGAAAAAAGTCTTGAGGGAGGGGTATGATGATAAAAAAAGCGGTGCTACCTGTAGCAGGACTTGGGACAAGGATGCTTCCGATTACTAAAGTAGTCCCTAAGGAGCTTTTACCTGTGATAGAAAGACCTACGATAGAATATGTGATAGACGAAGCAATTCAGTCTGGAGTTAATACCTTGGTTTTTATCATTTCTCAAGGTAAAGGTAAGATTATAGATTATTTTGATATTGATTTAAACTTAAGGAGTTTTCTTAAAGAAAGAGGAAAGACAGAACTTTTAGCAAAGGTACAAGAGGTAGAAGAAAAGATCAAACATCTTATAGAAGTTAGACAAAAGGTGCCTGAGGGGTTAGGACATGCTATTTTGATGGCAGAAAAGGCGGTAGGAAACGAACCTTTTGCTGTGTTATTAGGAGATGACTTGGTAGATGCAGATCCCCCCTGTATTAAGCAGATGTTAGAGGTTTATCAAAGTTTATCTCCCGAGAGTTCTGAAATAAGCCTTATAGGAGTTGAAGAGGTAACCTGGAAAGATGTTTCTAAGTATGGGATTATCGAGGGGGAAAGGGTAAGCACAGACCTTATAAAGATAAGAAAGGTGGTAGAAAAACCTAAACCCGAAGAGGCTCCTTCTAATTTTGCTATCATAGGGCGTTATATATTTAGTCCTATAGTATTTGATTATCTTAAAAGAATACCTAAGGTCAATGGAGAATACCAGCTTACCGACGCCATTCAGCTTATGATAGATGAAGGACACGAGGTATACGCCTATTTATTTAAAGGAAAAAGGTTTGATACAGGAAACAAAGAGGGTTTTTTTCAAACTATCCTTCATTACGCCTGTAAAGACCCCAAGCTTGAGGCAGTTTTAAAAAATTTTTACCAAGAACGGTTTCAAGATTAAAAATTTAAACCTTAAATGTATCTTGTTGAGGTAGTCCTTCCTTTACCGTTACACCAAACTTTTTCCTACCTAAGTGATAGGTTTATCCTTCCTGGGGTAAGGTGTATTGTCCCTTTTAGAAATTCAAGGTTAATAGGGATTGTTCTAAACTGTGAGTTAGCCGAGGAAAACCTCATCAAAAATTCTCCTTTTACCTACAAAGAAGTAGAAGAAGTAATAGACAAAGAACCTATCGTTCCTCCAAAGATGTTTTCTTTTCTTGAATGGGTAGCAAATTATTATCTATGTGCTTTAGGTTTGGTGTACAAAATCGCCCTTCCTTCTGGGACTTTTAGTCTTCCTAAAAAACGCATCTTTCTTACCTATCAAGGGAAAGAGGCTTTAAAAAAAGGAGACCTTCCTGAGGTTTTTTCTCTTATAAAAACAAAAGGATATGAATTTAAGACTTTTCTTAGAAAGGCAAAACTTTCCTCAAAAGAACTACTTAAGTTGAAAAAACAGGGATTGATAGAGATCCAGTACTACTTTCCTGAAGTAAAAATACCTACAGAAACTTTTCTTAGATTAAAACCTAATTTGTCAGAAGAATTTATAGAAAAGGAAGAAATATTACGTTATGTCAATAGATTAAAAGAAGTTCCTGAGAAAGTTTTAAAAAATCTTTTTTCTTCTAAAGAAGTAAACAAGTTGATCAAAAAAGGATTTTTAGAGCGGGTAGAGTATTTAAAAATGAGAAAGATTTCTATGTTTATGTCTGTTCCAGAGGATTATCGTTTGACCTCTTTACAAAGGGAGGTTTTTTTTAAGATTAAGGAAAGGCTTGATAAAGGGGGTTTTTATCCTATTTTGCTTTTTGGGGTTACAGGAAGTGGCAAGTCTTTAATATATTTAGAGGCGATAAAGGAGGTCTTAAATCAGGGAAAAAAAGTCTTAGTTCTGGTTCCTGAGATCGTGCTAACCACTTATATGGAAATGTTGTTGCTTAAACATTTCAAAACAGACATAGCGATTCTTCATAGTGGTCTTTCAGCAGGAGAAAGATTTAGAGAGTGGCAAAGAATTGTTAAGGGTGAGGTTAAAATCGTGGTAGGAGCAAGGTCTGCTATTTTTGCTCCTATAGAAGGATTGGGATTGATAGTGGTAGATGAAGAACATGACCCTTCTTATAAAGAGGAAAACCTTTCCTGTAAATACAATGCGAGAGATCTTGCTTTGGTAAGAGGGAACTTAGAAAACATACCGGTAATTTTAGGTTCAGCTACCCCAAGTATAAAAACTTTTTATAAGGCTGTTGAAGGGAAGTATGAACTTTTGGTTTTAAAAGAACGTCCTTATACACAACTTCCAGAGGTTCGTCTTATAAAACATCCAGGTTTTAAGCTGATTACTTCATCTTTAAAAAAGGCTATAGATGAGGAACTTGCCAAAGGTAAATCGGTATTTTTATATCTTAACCGGAGAGGATATGCCCCTTTGGTTAGGTGTGAAGATTGTCATCATCTTTGGGGATGTCCTAATTGCGGTATACCTTTAACTTATCATAAAGAAGAAGACAGCCTTTTGTGTCATTACTGTGGTTTTGAGTTAAACAAAACTTTAGTTTGTCCTGTTTGTAAAGGGACTAACTTAAAGTTTTATCGTGCAGGAACAGAAAGGGTAGAAGAAGAGTTAAGAAAGATTTTTCCAGAAGTAGAGATAATACGATTAGATAGGGATAGTATCAATACAGAAAGGAAGTTTTTAAAGATCATGGAAAAAATTTACCAGCCTATTCCGAAAATTATCGTGGGAACTCAAATGGGGGTTCATGGGCACAACTTTCCAGAGGTAAGTTTAGTAGGGGTTTTAAGGGCAGAGGAGGGGTTGTTTATTCCTTCTTATAAAGCCGCAGAAAGAAGCTTCCATCTTCTTACTCAGGCAGCAGGTCGGGCTGGAAGAAAGACTGAAAGAGGTAAGGTGTTTTTCCAAACCTCTTTAGAGGAACACTATGTCATAAAGTATGCCTTGACCCAGGACTACGAAAGTTTTTATAAAGAGGAAATAGCTTTAAGGAAGGCTTTTTTGTTTCCCCCTTTTGTAAGGCTAGCAGTTATAAGAATAGAGGGTATAAAAGAAGAAATAGTTAAGCAAGGAAGCATTAAAGCCAAAGAATTTTTAGAAAAAATTGTAGAGGAAGAGGGGTTGGAAGGGGTTTGGGTAATAGGGCCTTCTCCTTGCCCTTTTAGAAAGTTAAAAGGTTTTTATCGGTGGCATATTCTTATCAAATCAGAAAGTCATAAAAAAATTAATCAAATTTTACAAATTTTTTTGGGTAGGTTTATGTTCAAGGGTTTAAAGATAAATCATGATATAGACCCAGAAGACCTTTTATAAAAGATATATGTACCTAATCACCAATAGCGATCTTGAAATTATCTACAATGCTATGAAATTTAGCAAATATTGTTTATCAAAAGAGTGGTGAGTTTTCGGTTTTTATGTTAGAAAAAGCTGTTTTATTTGAAAAGCTTTCTAATAAGCAGTTTAACATAATGAAACAAATAAACACTTTTCAAAGAGATTTTTATGTCTGAGGTGTATGTTTAAAGGCTCATGGGCTTAAGCCTTCTTCCGCTTGTCCGGTATCCTTTATGTTAAAATCTTTATGAACTCGTTAAAGAGGCAGATAAAGTTTTAACTTTTTAAAGTTAAAAAGTAAAACTATAGGTAAGGTTTACATTTTTTAAAAAAGGCATATATTATAAAAGTTGATATGATAAAAACTTCAAAAGTCAAGATAGAAAAACTGTCTTCTGAGCGGTTTTCTTCAGTATATCAATTTGACCTTAAACCTCTTGAGTTGGAAAGTTTTTTAGACGAATATATAGTAGGACAAAGAGAGGCCAAGGCGATTATTTCTACCAAGATATGTACTCACTTTCAGAAAATTAAACATTACGTTTTAAAAAGAAACGAAGATTTTGATTTTGTGAAAAACAACCTTCTTATCATAGGACCTACTGGAGTTGGTAAAACCTATATGATGAAGTTAATAGCCAAGAAAATAGGAGTTCCTTTTGTAAAAGGGGATGCAACCAAGTTTAGCGAGACAGGTTATGTGGGAGGTGATATAGAAGATTTAATTAGAGAACTTTATTGGGAAGCAGAAGGAGATCTTGAGAAAGCCCATTATGGAATGATTTTTTTAGACGAGATAGACAAGATAGCCTCTACCGGAGAAACCATAGGACCAGACGTTTCTCGTACAGGAGTACAAAGGGCTTTGTTAAAACCTTTAGAGGAAACAACGGTAGAGATAAAATTCCCACCTGAGGCAGGTTCTGGGTTTGATCGTAAAGATATTTTTGATAAAACTCGTAAAAGAAAGATAATTCTAAACACTAAGCATGTTCTTTTTGTAGCGAGTGGTGCTTTCCAGGGTTTAGAAGATATCATTAAAAAAAGGCTAAAAAAACAAAAGATGGGTTTTCTTTCTGAAATAGAAGATAGATTAGAACAAAAATTAAACTATTTAAAATTTGTCTCACCAGAAGACCTTGTGGTTTATGGTTTTGAAAGAGAGTTTGTAGGGAGATTCCCTGTTATTGTTGTATTTGATCCTCTTTCTGAGGAAGACCTTTTTGAAATTCTTGCGAATCCTAACAACCCTATGGTTTTAAATAAGAGAAAAGATTTTAACGTTTATGGAATAACCTTAGCTTTTTCCGATGGAGCTTTAAGAAAAATTGCCGAAGTTAGTGCTAAAGAAAATACCGGGGCCAGAGCCTTGGTGATGGTATTGGAGAGAGTTTTAACCCCATATGAAAGACTCTTACCTTCTAAAGGGTTTAAACATCTTGGGGTAACCGAAGAGATGGTAAAAGACCCTGAAGGGGTCCTTCAAGCTATGTTAAACTCTCCTAAAAGTGACCGTTGGAAAGAAATCTTTAGGGCGTGTCTTTTAGAGGAAGAAGAAAGGTTTAAACGTTATCTGAATTCAAAAGGTATTTTAAAATCTGAGAGTTTTTTTGAGTTAACCCTTAAAAGGGTTGAATTACTTTTTGACTTTTATTTGAACGGGGCTATTGAACTAAACAAGGGATGGGAAAAACTTTGTTATGTATGGCAACAAGTTAAAAATTATGAAAAATTTTTCGAAAATAGGTATAACTTAAAGATTTGCTTTTCAGATGATGCGATAGACTTCATCATGGAAAGAGCTATAAAAAAAGAAACGGGTGTTTTTAGTATTTGTGAAAAACTTATGTCTCGTTTAAAAGATGAACTAATTTATTTAAAAGATTTTTGGGATATAGAAGAGATTACCATAACCTCACTTGCTTTTAAAAATCCAGAGAGATTTTATAAACAAACCTCTAAAAAATTAAAGGGTATGGTTATATGATTTACTTAGCCCTTTCGGAAGATTTGTTTAAGAAGTTAAAAGAGGCTTTAGAAAAACATAAAATTAGATATAAATTAATAGAAGACGGAGAGACCCTACTTAAATTAGCTAAAAAGGAAAAACCTAGGTTAATTATTTTGGAAAAAGATATCCCTTTGTTAGATGGATTTGCTACGACTTTACTTTTAAAGTCTAACCCAGAAACTCAAACCATACCTATCGTCGGGGTTTGTAAAGTTCCGTTAAAAGAGGAAGAACATAGGGCTAAGGATTGTGGTTGTGACGATATTTTGGTTTATCCTTTTAAAGAAGAGGAATTTTTAAACAAAGTATTAAAATATATAAAAAAATAGAGGTTGAAAGGTAATGATAGGGATTTCTAAACTTTATTGTGGCACCATAGAGGCTTCAGACCCTTTAAGGTATGGAAGGCACTCGAAAAACCTTCCATCCCATCTTCTTCAATTTTCAGCAGATAAAAAGCCAGTGGTAGTATGGAACGTAACTAAGGCTTGTAATCTTAGGTGTATTCACTGTTATGCTAAGGCAGACAACAAGCCCCATCCAGAAGAACTTACCACTTTAGAAGGTATGGCTTTGCTTGAGGATTTAGCTCAATTTGGAGTACCTGTGGTCTTATTTTCTGGGGGAGAACCTCTGGTAAGGTCAGATATTTTAGATTTGATAAGAAAGGCTGTAGAGTTAGGGATGAGGGCTGTGCTTTCTACCAACGGAGTTTTGATAGATGAACCTTTAGCCAAGGAACTTAAAAAAATAGGGCTTTCCTACGTAGGGATTAGCCTTGACGGATGGAAAGATGTGCATGACAGGTTTAGAGGAGTAAAGGGCTGTTTTGACAAAGTTATCTCTGCTATAGAAAATTGTAAAAAAGAAGGAATAAAAGTAGGTTTAAGATTTACTATCAATAAACTTAATGCCCAAGAGATTCCTAAGGTTTTTGATTTGGTTGAGGAACTTTCTATTCCAAGGATATGTTTTTATCATTTAGTCTATGCCGGAAGAGGTAGCTCTTTGATTGATATGGATTTAGACCATGAGGAAACTCGATATTGGGTAGACTACATCATAGATCGCACCAAAGAGTTGCATGATAAAGGACATAAAGTAGAGGTGTTAACCGTAGATAATCATGCCGACGGTCCTTATTTATATCTTAGGATGAAAAGAGAAGGAAATCCCAGGGCAGAAGAGGTCTATGAACTTCTTAAGATGAACGGAGGTAACAATAGTGGGGTAGGTATAGGATGTATTTCCTGGGACGGAGAGGTTCATGCAGACCAGTTTTGGAGGCACTATTCTTTTGGTAACGTAAGGGAAAGACCTTTTAGTCAGATCTGGACAGATCTATCAGATCCGTTGATGGCTAAACTTAAAGAGAAAAAGAAGCATGTTAAGGGGAGATGCGCTGCTTGCAAGTTTTTGAAAGTATGTGGCGGAAACTTTAGGGTGAGGGCAGAGGCAGTAACAGGAGATGTTTGGGCCCCTGACCCAGCTTGTTATCTAACTGACGAAGAGATAGGTATAGCTTAAAATCTACCTAAGGAGAAATTTATGAATAAGATAGAAAGGGCTTTGATAAGCGTAACAGATAAAAAGGGAGTAGTGGAGTTAGCTAAAGAGCTTGAAAACTTAGGGATAGAAATCATCTCTACAGGTGGTACTGCTAAAGTTTTGAGAGAAGCTGGGGTTAAAGTGGTAGAGATTAGCGAAGTTACAGGTTTCCCTGAAATCTTAGAAGGAAGAGTAAAAACGTTACATCCACATATTCATGGAGGAATTCTTTTTAAAAGAGATAACCCAGAGCATGTAGAAACTATCAAAAAACTTCAGATAAAACCTATAGACTTGGTGGTGGTAAACCTTTATGCCTTTGAAAAAGTGGTAGAAAAAGGAGGAGACTTAGAAGAGGCTATAGAAAACATAGACATAGGAGGTCCTACTTTACTTAGGGCTTCTGCCAAAAATTTTAAATATGTTACGGTAGTGGTAGACCCAGAAGATTATGAAAAGGTTCTTGAAGAAATAAGAACTTATGGTAACACCACCCTTAAAACCAGATTTGAGCTTGCTAAGAAGGTGTTTGCTTTAACCAGTCGTTATGATAGAACCATCCTTGATTACCTTTCAAGGTTTAGTGTATAAAATAAATATGTTTTGCGTTTCTTTAGCTAAACCAAACATTAGTCAAGTTTGCGAACAGATAGAAAAATTTTCAGAAATAACAGACCTTTTTGAAATAAGAATTGATAGTTTAGAAAATCTTTCAAGAGATGAAATTCTAAAAGTTTTTTCCTATCCCTTTAGGTTTATCTTTACTTTAAGAACTTATCGAGAAGGGGGAAAAGCACAGCTTTCCCCTCAGTCTTATATAGATTGGATTCTATGGGCCTTACAACAACCTTTTTATCTGATAGATGTAGAATGGCGTTATTTTAAGAGATATTATGAAAAATTTAATTTAACTACTTCTTTTTATGATAAATATGATAAAATTTTAGTTTCCTATCATAACTTTAACCGAACCCCTGAAAAGGGGTATCTAAAGAGGATGTTACGTGAGATGGGGGAGAAAGGAGTTAAAAAGGCCAAGATTGTGACCATGGCTAAGGTTTTTGAAGACAGTTTAAGACTTTTAGACGTAATAAGATTTGCCAAGGAGTTAGGGATAGAGCTTGTAACCTTTGGTATGGGAGAGGCCGGGAGGTTAAGTCGGGTGTTATGTTTACTTGCTGGATCACCTTTTACTTATGTAGCACCTTCTAAGGAAGAGGCAGTAGCACCTGGACAAATCGACCTTTTAACTGCTAAAACTATATACTCTAACCTTTTAGACCATTTACCTAAACCTTCTTGAGGATAAGCCTAATGTATGATGTATATGGAGTAATAGGATATCCTGTTAAACATTCTCTATCTCCGGTTATTCATAACTTAGGGTTTAAACTTTTGGGACTTAAGTCAGTTTACGGCACTTTTGAAGTCTCTCCTGAAAACTTTGAACAAGCAGTCATAGGAATCAAAGCCTTAGGAATTCAAGGATTATCTGTAACAGTTCCTTATAAAGAACGCATTATGAAATACTTAGACGAAATATATAAAACTTCTTCTGAAATAGGGGCTGTAAATACGGTTGTGGTAGAAGAAGGGAGGCTTTTAGGTTTTAACACAGATTGGATAGGGGTATTAAAGGCTTTTGAGGAGAATGGGATAAGTTTGAAAGGCAAACAAGTAGTGGTAATCGGTGCAGGAGGAGCGGCTAAGGCGGTAGTTTATGCGGTAAAAGAGGCTGGTGCAAAAGAAATAGTGATTTATAATAGGACTTATCAAAAGGCGGTTGAACTTGCTCAAAAATTTGGTGGTGTACCCAAACCTTGGGATGAGTTAAACAAGGCTGAAGGAGAGATTATCATCCAAACCACAAGTGTAGGATTAAATTCCAAAGAAAGTGTAGTTGGACCAGAGGTACTTTTAAGGTTTAAGGTTGCGATGGATTTAGTTTATTCACCCCTCAAAACCACTTTTTTGACCTATGCTGAGGAAAAAGGTTGTAAGGTCATAGACGGCCTTCAAATGTTATTTTATCAAGGTATTGAGCAACTTAGACTTTGGACTAAAAAAAGTTTATCTCAAGAAAGTTTGTCTATTATTCAAAAAGAACTTTATGCCGAAGTACAGAGGAGACAAGCTTAATGAAAAGTGTTAAACCGATACTTCCTCTAAAAGGTTTAAAAAAAATTGAGATAGAATTACCTTCTTCTAAGAGTTTAACCCAAAGGGCTTTGATTTGTGCTTCCTTAGCAGAGGGGAAGTCTCAACTGGTAAATCCTTTGATAAGTGAAGATACCTTGCTTTTAAAAGACGCTTTGGTTGCTACTAACGTAGAGGTTAAAGTAGTTGAGGAAGAAAAACTTTGGGAGATCAAGGGAAGTTTTCCTCCTTTACTTTCGGGTGTAAAGGTTTATTTAGGGAATAATGGTACAGGTTCAAGATTTTTCTTAAGTTATGCCTGTTTAGGGAAGGGAAGTTTTATAGATGTTTACGGAAAGCCAAGACTTCATGAAAGACCGGTAAAACATTTGGTAGAGGCTTTAAGAAAATTAAACGCAAAAATCGAATGTTTAGAAAAAGAAGGGTATTTTCCTATACGGGTAAAATCAAACGTTCTCAGGTCTGAAAGCATCGTCTTACCAGGAGATGTGAGTAGTCAGTTTGTGTCTTCGTTATTGTTAATAGGGCCTTATCTTCCTAACGGTGTAGAGATTTTAATAGAAGGACCGTTTTTTTCACGTCCTTACGTAGAGATTACCTTAGAGGTTATGAAAGAGTTTGGGGTTGAGGTTTATGCTGAAGAAAGATATTTTAAGGTAAGTCCTGGTAGGTATAAACCATCGGTGTATGAAGTTGAGGCTGATGCCTCAAGTTCTTCATATTTTCTAGGTTTACCTTTGATTTTAGGTGAAGGAGAGGTAGTAGTCAAAAACTATAATTATTTTTCTAAACAAGGAGATACTAAGTTTATAGAGTTTATCAAAAAGATGGGAGCTTGCGTAGAACCTCTTTATCCTAAAGGTGTAAGGGTAGCTTTTAAAGGAAGACCTAAGGCCGTAGAACTTGACTTAAAGGATACCCCAGACCTTTTTCCTACGATGTGTGTTTTAGGGGCTGTAGCTGAAGGCAAAACGATCCTTAAAGGGGCTCCACATCTTAGGTTTAAAGAAACAGACCGTATAAAAGCTATGGTGACTGAATTACAGAAGATAGGAGTTAATGCTCAAGAACTTCCTGACGGAGCTGTGATAGAAGGTACCCAGGATTTTCAGCCCGCAGAGATAGAAACTTATGATGACCACCGAATAGCTATGTCCTTTGCCCTTTTAGGGTTAAAGACCGGAAAGATTAAAATAATAAACCCTGAATGTGTAACCAAATCTTTTCCTGATTTTTGGGAATATCTGGAAGCTCTTTATGGATAAGGTGTTATTAATAGGTTTTAGGGCGGTAGGTAAAACTACCGTAGGTAAACTCCTTAGTAGAGCTTTAAATTGGGATTTTATAGACACAGACCAAGAGGTTCAAAGCCTTTCCGGGAAAACGATAAAAGAGATAGTCGAAACTGAAGGATGGGAGACTTTTAGGAGTATTGAAAAAGAGGTTTTGGTTAGGTTGGTTGATAGAAAAGAAATAGTGATTGCTTTAGGTGGGGGAGGAATTTTACATCAACAAGAAATCAAAGCTTTAAAATCAAAAGCATTGGTTGTATGGCTTAAAGCCTCACCTGAAACCATTATAGAAAGAATGCTTAAAGATGAAAAAACCCTAAAAGAAAGACCTAAGCTTACCTCTGAAGATTTAACTTCAGAGGTTCTTCAAGTTTTAAAATCTCGAGAACCGCTCTATCGTGAGGTTGCAGACTTAAGTATAGATACTGAGCAAAAGTCTCCAAAAGAGATACTGGATTTAATCCTTAAACAATTGAAAAACCAAAATATGGTAGGGGAAATTATATGAAGATAGAAAGGTTAATTGTAGGAAGTTTTGAGGTTTGCTGTTATATCGTCTATTGTGAAGACACCAAAGAAGGAGTTATCATAGACCCTGGGGCAGAAGACCCAAGAATTTTAGAGTTAATTAAGACTTTGGGTATTAAGGTAAAAGTTATTTTAGGTACCCACGGACATCCTGATCATGTAGTAGGTGTTTCCTTTTTGAAGGAAGCTTTAAACGTTCCATTTGGGTTGCATGAGGAAGACGACAGGTTTTTTCAAGATAAAAACAATTTTTCTTTTTTTAGGTCCTGGGGTTTTCCAGAGAATCCAAAAGCAGACCTTAGGTTAAAAGAAGGTGATGAAATTGTTTTTGGAAAGGAGAAAATAAAGGTCATACATACGCCTGGACATTCTCCTGGGTCGATATGTTTTTATAATCAAAAAGAACAGGTTTTGTTTACAGGAGATACTTTGTTTGTGGAAGGGGTGGGGAGGGCAGATTTACCTGGGGGTAATTTTTTTCAGATGATGGACTCTATCAAAAAAAAGATCTTAACCCTACCTGAGGAAACCTCTATTTTTCCAGGACATGATTATGGATCTAAACCTGTATCTACGATAGGAGAGGAAAAGAATAACAATCCCTTCTTAGAAGAACTTTTATAATCTTCCTATTCCTTCGTAGCTAAACCCTAAGGATTTTACCACCGAAGGTTCATAAATATTTCTCATGTCTATGATCAAAGGATTTTTCATTACCTTTTTAAGTTGAGAGAGGTCTAAAAACCTGAATTCATTCCATTCGGTAAGAAGTACCAACCCATCTGTTTGAGTAGCACAGTTTAACGGATCAGAGGCATATTCTATGTTAAGTCCTTTGGCAGCTATTTTAAACTCTTCCATAGCTACAGGGTCATAAACCTTTACTTTTGCTCCTTTTTCTAAAAGTACGGGAATGATAGATAAAGCAGGGCTTTCTCTGACATCGCTTGTGTTAGGTTTAAAAGAGAGTCCTAAAACTCCTATAGTCTTATCCTTTAAGTCTCCTAAAAATTTTTCTAATTTTTCTATTACTCTTAGTTTCTGTTTTTCGTTAACTTCTATTACTGCTTCAAGGAGTCTAAAAGGTGAACTTACTTTTCTTCCTTGATGGATAAGAGATTTTACATCCTTAGGTAGACAGGAGCCTCCAAACCCAGGCCCTGGGTTTAGAAATTTAGACCCTATTCTTGGGTCTATTCCTATACCTTTGGCTACAGTAGTAACATCAGCTCCTACTTTTTCACAAAAATTGGCGATTTCATTGATAAAGGAGATTTTAGTAGCCAAGAAAGCGTTGGTTGCGTACTTGATAAGCTCAGCTGTTTCAAGGTTGGTTATGATAAAAGGAGTTTCTGCTAAATATAAAGGACGATAAATGTCTTTTATGATAGCAATGGCATAGGAACTTTCCCCTCCGATAACCACCCTATCTGGATGCATAAAATCTTCTACAGCAGAGCCTTCTCTTAAAAATTCAGGATTAGAAATTACATCCACAGCTACAGAGGTTTTTTTGTTTGAATCTATCAAGTTTTTGATCCATCTGTTGGTTCCTACCGGTACCGTACTTTTGGTAACGATAACCTTATATTCATCGATGATCTCAGCTAAAGATAGGGCTACTTCTTTTATTTGGGAAAGGTCTGCAGAACCATCAGGATTAGGAGGCGTTCCTACACAGATAAAGACTACCAAAGAATTTTTAACTGCCTCTTCTAAGTTTGTAGTAAAAAACAGTCGGTTTGCCTTTACGTTCTTTTTTACCAATTCTTCTAAGCCAGGCTCATAAAAAGGTATAACTCCATTTATTAATTTGTTTATTTTTTTTTGGTCTTTATCTACACAAAAAACCTTCATACCAAAGTCTGCTAACCCTGCACCAGAAACTAACCCTACATATCCTGTCCCTATGATGGTAATGTGCATCTTTTACCTCTTAAGTCAGTAATTTAAATTATGAACGTTTTTTTTGAGTGTTAGAATCCTTAACCGTTATTTTGGTATTTTTTTTCTTAGTTTTAGCCATCTTTGTTTTTAGCTTAGAAGTTTTTTTAGCGAATTTATTAGATTTTTTAGAACTTTTAACTACCGATTTTGCTTTGAAAATTTTGCTTTTAGATACATGATGCATCGGAATTTGTGAGGTTACCACCGTGGTAAGGTATAAAGGTTCTGCTTTGTTTTCTAAAACAAATCTGCTAAACTTAATCAGTTCTTTAGAATCACGCCATAAGCTTTTTCTTGAAGGAGCTCCAAGTACAGAGGTTATGATTAAATGATTGTTAACCTGAGAAGCTGTTACCAAACAGTGTTTAGAAGCTCTGGTAAAACCCGTTTTTCCACCTAACACATAATTTTTTACTTCTGGGTCTTCTAAAAGTTTGTTAGTGTTTTTAAGTACAAGCACCCTTCCATTTTCCGAGGATATGATTTTCGTAGGTGTATGGATGATTTCCTTTATTAAAGGATACTTAAGAGCATGATAAAGAATCAAGGATAGTTCATAGGCAGTAGTATACTGTCCAGGAGCAGGTAATCCGGAAGCAGAAGTAAAATGAGAATTCTTTAATCCTAATTCTTTTGCTTTTCGGTTCATGTAAAAAGTAAAGTTTTCTTCAGAACCTGCCATTTTCTCTGCCAGAGCTACCGCAGCTTGGTTGGAAGATTTCATAAGCATTAAATACAAAAGGTCTTTTACCGTGTAAACTTCCCCCTCTTTTAAAAGAGGAGCCACACTCGGAGTTTCAGCTGCGGTTTTAGAAATGGTTACTTTTTTGTTTAAGGATAACTTATCTAAAACTACCATTGCTGTAACTAATTTTACCGTGCTTGCAGGAGGTATTTTAAGGTTAGGATTTTTGGCAAAAAGAACTTTTCCTGTGGTTGCATCTAAAGTAACCGCAGTTATGGCACTTATTTCAGATAAACTGTTTATGTCTTCAGCCAATCCTTGTTTCCCAAAGAGGATTAAGCAAAAAAACAAAATCAATCCTAAAAATTTTTTTATGTTTTTTTTCATTTGTTTCCTCCTTCTTTTAAAATTTTAATTAAATTTAACGCTACAACTTAAAAAATTTTAAAAGATTTAAAAAAATAGTCAAAACTTCTAAGATTTTTCTAAAATTACTATAAAAAACCGAAAAAGTCAAATATTAAAAAACGATAAAACTTTAAAAAAAACAAAGAATGGTTAAAATTTAATAAGAAACAGGGTTTATTTAAATAAATTACTATATTATTACGATTATTTAGAGTTTCTGGTTATGAAAAACAAAGAAGTAGCTGATATCTTAGATAAAGTAGCGGCGCTTTTAGAAATAAAGGGAGATAATCCTTACAGGATTAGGGCTTATCAAAGGGCAGCTCAAGTGATAGAGTCTTTATCTCAGGATGTAGAAGTGCTGGCTCAAGAAAATAAGTTGGAAAAACTTCCTGGAATTGGTGCAGATTTAGCAGGTAAAATCAAAGAGATTTTGCAAACAGGAACGTTAAAACTTTATGAAGAGCTAAAGTCAGAAATACCACCGGTGCTTCTTACTTTTTTAGAAATCCCAGGACTTGGTCCTAAAAAAGTAAAAGTACTTTATGAAAAGTTAAACATTTTAAGCTTAGACGAGTTAGAAAAAGCCTGTAAAGAGCATCGATTGGCTAAACTTCCTGGTTTTGGAATAAAAACTGAAGAAAATATTCTAAAAGGAATTAAACTTTTTAAAGAAAAAAGAGGAAGAAGACCTTTAGGAGAGATTTTGCCTATAGCAGAAGAGATAGTCCAAACTCTTAAAACTATAAGTCCTGTGGAGCAGATTGCTATAGCCGGAAGTATAAGAAGAAGAAAAGAAACTGTCAAAGACATCGATGTGCTTATTACGTCTCAAAAGCCAGAGCAGGTAATGAAAAAGGTCACTGAACTACCTTTAGTGGAAGAGGTAATAGCCTTTGGAGAAACTAAAACAAGCGTTAGGTTAAAAATAGGTGTTCAAATGGACATAAGGGTAGTGGCTCCTGATTCTTGGGGGGCAGCTTTAGCTTATTTTACAGGTTCCAAGGCTCATAACATCAGGATAAGAGAACTTGCCTTAGAAAAAGGTTTAAAAATAAATGAATATGGAGTTTATAAAGGTGAGACTAAAATTGCTGGAAAGACTGAAGAAGAGATTTATCAAGTGTTAGGTCTTCCTTTTATACCTCCTGAACTTAGAGAGGACCGCGGGGAAATAGAAGCAGCTTTTGAAGGAAGATTGCCTAAATTGGTAGAGTACCAAGAAATAAAAGGAGATGGACATGTACATTCAAAATATAGTGACGGCACGGCAAGCTTACCAGAAATCGTTCAAAAAGCTGAAGCGATGGGGCTTGAATGGGTGATAGTTTGCGATCATTCTCAAGGATTAAAAGTGGCGGGAGGGGTGCCTGTAGAAGACCTTTTTAAGAAAAAAAGAGAAATAGAAAAAATAAACAAAAGATCCAAAAAGGTTAAACTTATTTTTGGAGCAGAGGTAGACATACTTTCAGATGGTTCTTTAGACTATCCTGATGAGGTGTTGAAAGAGATAGACTTTGTGATTGCTGCTATCCATACAGGTTTTCAGCAATCTGAAGAAATGATTACCCAAAGGATTATCTCTGCTTTAAAACATCCTTTAGTTCATGCGATAGCCCATCCTACAGGTAGGGTCATCGGAGAAAGAGAACCTTATGCCATAAACCTTCTCAAAGTAATAGAAGTAGCTGCTCAATACCAAAAAGCTTTGGAAATAAACGCTTATTATAAAAGGTTAGACCTAAATGATGTCAACGTAAGAGCAGCCATAGAAAAGGGAGTTCCTGTTATCATAGGTACTGATGCACACTTTATAGATCAGATGGACTACTTACATCTGGGGACAGCTACCGCAAGAAGAGGTTGGTGTGAAAAAAGACATGTTTTAAATACTCTTTCTTATTCAGAGCTTATATCTTGGTTAAAGAGGTTAAGACCGTAGGTGAAAAAGGAGTATCTTGAGTTACAACAGGTTTCAACCCATAATCTCAAGGGGTTTAACCTTCAAATTCCATTAAACTCTTTGGTCGTTATCACCGGACCTTCAGGCTCTGGAAAGAGTTCCCTTGCTATAGATACGATCGCCGAAGAAGGGAAGAGTCGACTTTTAAAAGTTTTGAATTATGATAAAGAATTTTATGTAACTACTTCTTATCAAGCTATGTTTTCTTCTTCTATACCTCCTGTCTTTGCCTTAGCTCAGGGCGTAAGAAATTGGTTCCCCTATAAAACTGTGGGAGAGTTTTTAGGATTGGTTAAGGTTTTAGAGGTTTTATTTTTACTTGAAGGAGAGGTTTTTTGTGCTTCCTGTGGGGCTTTTAACCGGGTACATTCTATCTCCCAGGTTATTTCTTGGTATGAAACTTTAAAAGAAGGAACTAAATTTTATTTTTTAGTTCCACTTTTAGAAATTACTCCTAAAGCCATCGAATATTTAGTTTCTCAGGGTTTTGTAAAATATCTTATAGATGACAGAGAAATAGACCTCTCAGAAGAACAACTGCCTCAAAGTTTTAATGAAGTTTTTTTGATTTTAGATAGGATGGTTAAAGAAGGGAATGGCCGAGATAGGTTGGTTGAAAACATAAGAATTAGTTTTTCCCTTAGTAACGGAAGGTTCTTCTTAAAAACTACCGAAGGTCTTCAAGCTCAGTTTAGTTTAAGGCCTGTTTGTTTTCGTTGCGGGAGTATCCTACCGGTAGGTTGGTTTTATTGTAAAACCTGCGGAGGTAGAGGTTATAAACAAAAGGTAGCCTGTGAGACTTGTAACGGATTAAAGTTAAGAGAAGAGGTTTTAAAAAGTAGGATAGGGGATTTTAGTATAGAAGAAATCTTAAGGTTAGACCTTAAAACTTTTAAGGATTTTTTATCAAGATTTTCTAAAATTAAAGGTTTAGAAACTTTCATAAAGTTTTTGCTATATAAGTTAGAACAGGCTGAATTTTTAGGAATAGCCTATCTTAGCCCTTCCACCCCTGTGTTTAAGCTTTCTGTAGGGGAGAAAAAACTGATAGAGGTTTTACAGGTTTTAACCGCAGATCTTACTCACTGTCTTTTTATCCTTGATGAACCTACTTTAGGGCTTGAAGTAGAACAGCGGTTTAAAGTGTTAGAATTTTTGAAAAATCTTGTCAAAAAAGGAAACTCTTTGTTAGTCGTAGAACATGATCCTTTTTTCATCTATCAAGCTGATTTTATCATCGAGTTAGGTGTTGGGGGGGGAGAGAAAGGGGGATACTTAGTAAAAGCAGATTTTAATCCTTTATACTTTGAAAAAAATCGCACCTTAACCTCAGATTATTTTTCAGGAGAAAAAAGGATTGTCAAGAAAGAAAAGACAAGAGAAGCAGAGATGCTTGATCTCTCCTTATCTTTGGGTCGGGTTAAGATTCTTTCTAACCGGATAAATCTCATTTATGGAAGGCCTGGGAGTGGTAAAACCAAAGTGTTTAACCAACTTTTCGAGTTTTTAGTCAATCAGGATAAACAGGTGGTTTTCAGTGATCTCTCAGTTTTTAGAAAAAAAGAGGATTGGGTTATCCAGTATCTAAACCTTTGGGACTTGTTAAGAGAAGTTTTGGTTCAACTTCCTTCGGCAAGGGTAAAAGGCCTTAGCAAAAAACATTTTAGTTTCACTTCCAAAGAAGGAGTTTGTGTAGGTTGTAAGGGTAAAGGGAAAAAGATATATAAAGAAGAAACTGCGATAGAAGTTTTGTGTGAAGAATGTTTGGGTAAAAGATTAAGTTTAGAGGTATTAAACTTAGAATACAAAGGTTTTAAAATTTTTGAAGTTTTAGATTTTACCATAGAAGAGGCCTTTCAGGTTTTTTCAAACCTACCTAAGGTAAAAGAAAAGTTGATGCATCTAATAGACATCGGACTAGGGTATCTAAAACTTTCTCAAGAAGTTCAGACCCTTTCTGGAGGAGAAAAAAGTAGGCTTTCTTTAATAAAAAATTTAACTGAAAAAAAACAGGTGGAATATGTTTTTTTGGAGTTTCCCTTCGAAGGGCTACATTTAGAAGATATAAACAGGCTTTATCAGTGGATAGAAAAGATGGTTGCAAAACCTGTGACTTTTATTATCTTAGAGACAAACCCGTTGGCTGTGTTTTTAGCTGATTTTTTAACAGAGGTCCAAAACCAGAAGATAATTTTTCAAGGTTTTTTTGAGGACTGGCTAAAGGCTCAACCTGAAACACTTAAAGAAAAATTTGCGTTTTATCAACGGTTTGTGGCTAAATTTTAGAAAGAGGGAGGGTTTTTATGGATGTAAGGGTAGGAGGTATTTTATTAGCTCTCTTGTTGGTTTTGGGAGAATATTTTGGTGCTCCCTGGGGTATTACTAACCAACCTTTTTTTAATTTATTTGTTCTTTGGTTAGGAGCATTTTTTTCTGCCAATCTTTTTAAAGAGTGTGGATTAAGAATTCCATCTAATCAAGAACTGATAAAAAGTTTTATGGCAGGTATTTTAATGGGTATAGGGGCTTTTTTAGCGACAGGAGACAACATTACCTCTTTTGTAATGCCCTTTGTTAACCTTTCCGCAGGTTCTTTGGTGGTACTGGTTGGTTTGTGGATAGGGGGTTTTATAGGGATAAAATATCAGCTAAAAGAGTTAGAAAAAAAGCAACAGGTTAGAGCGATACAAATAAGATTTACCAAGTTAAATCCTCTGCTGGCTTTACTAAGCCTTGGGGTTTTGGTTTGGTTGTGTTTTAAATCCTGGGATCTTGTTTTTTGGGCAGCTATAGGAATGGTTCTACAAAAAAGCAACTGGTGTATGGTGAATACGCTAAAAGAACCCTTCTTTTCAGAAAAAAACATCAATACCCAAGCTGTGGTTTTAACGTTAGGATTAGCGGTTTTAGGTATATGGGGACTCAAATTTTACCAGGTATTAGAACCCTATACCTATGTTTTACCAAATTTTGGAATCTTAGGTCTTGTCGGGGGGATAATCTTTGGATTAGGTATGTTGTTAGCAGGCTCTTGTGGAGCAAGTCTCTTTGCAAAATCAGGAGAGGGAGATCTTAAGTCTTTCATTACCTTAGGGGTTTTACTAAGCTGTTATAAAGCTTTAAACTCAACCATCTCTCTTTCTTTCTTACAAGGACCACTAAAAGATCTAAACATTTATCTGCCAGATTATTTTGGTTATTCAGGGGCTCTTTTAATCTCATTGGTGGTGTTAGGTTTCTGGTTGACTTTTAGTTGGTGGAACAGCAAAACCAAAAAGTTGTTAAAGCGTTATTATATTTGAAGTGGTTTATTTTAACTTTAGTAGTTTTATCAAGGTATAAGCAAGAAAAACAGCCCCTGATATCCTTATCACCCATAAATACCAGGGGCTGTTTTTAAGATAATTCCAGATAAATTGCTTTTTATTCATCTTTTACTACCTCATAAACCTCAGAGAGATGTCTGTAGCGTTCAGCAAAGTCTAAACCATATCCTACTAAAAACCCTTTTTCTACTTCAAAACCGATGTAATCTACCGGCACATCTACTTCTCTTCTTTCTTTTTTGTTGATGAGAGCACACACTTTAAGGGTTTTAGGGTTTAACTCTTTAATCCTTTCATACAAAAATTTCAAGGTAAGTCCGGTATCAACAATGTCTTCTACGATGATTACATTTTTACCCTCTACAGGTAATTCTAAATCTTTTACCAATTCAACATTTCCAGAAGATTTGTCAGAAAGTCCGTAACTTTTAACCCGAACAAAATCAACCTCTACATTAGGATTTCTGATGTGCTTTATAAGGTCTGAAAGAAACATAAAAGCTCCTTTCAACGTACCTATAAATACTATCGGTTCTTCGTTAAAATCTTTATCAATTTTATCGGATAACTCTTTTATTTTGCGTAAAATTTCTTTTTCAGATATAACAAGTTTTAGTTGAGGTTTTTCCATGTTAGCCCCTCGTTATATGTCTAATTCTCTGTATTCTAGGGCGTGTTTATAGATAAATTCTCTTCTTGGTTCTACGTTTTCTCCCATAAGGATAGAAAAAAGCTCATCTGCCTTTTCAGCATCTTTGATGGTTACTTGTTTTAAAACCCTTTTTTGAGGGTCCATCGTGGTTTCCCACAACTGTTTTGAGTTCATCTCTCCTAATCCCTTATATCTCTGTACAAATAAACCTTTTCTTCCCTCTTCTCTAAGATAAGAAAGGATTTCAGAAATAGAGAAGAACCAGTTATTCCAAGACTTCTTTTCTCCTTTATACTCTATGTTAATCGTCTGTCCCAGATTAGGTTTAAGGTGAGAAAATACTTTTAAAGCCTCCCTGTAGTCTCTTTCTAAGATTAGCTCTGGTCCTACCAAACAGGAAACTGTCGTTTCTTTTTCAGAAAACACGAAAAATTCATAATATTTTGGATTATAACTACTGGATTTTATTCTGGAAACTTTAAATCCTGCTTTTTGACAATCTGTAGCTATTTGTTCTATCTTGTTTAGATCTTCAAAATAGGTAAGATTGTCAAAACCTGCCTGAAGTAAAATTAGTACTACCTGAGGGGGATAGGTTTTTTTTAGTAAGTTAAGAAGCTGTCTATCAAGTTTAGCACAACTAAGGAAGAAAGATTTGAAATCCTTTAATAAAAAGGTTTGTTGATCTTTAGTAAAGGAGATCTTTACGTTTTTTGCCAACCTATTCATGATATACTTATCTAACTCTTCGTCGTTTTTTAGGTAAACTTCTTTTTTGCCATCAACCACCCTATAAAGGGGAGGTTGAGCTATAAAAATCCAGCCTCTTTCTATCAACTCAAACATCTGTCTGTAAAAAAAGGTTAGTAAAAGGGTCCTTATATGGGCTCCATCTACGTCGGCATCAGTCATGATGATTATTTTATGATATTTACATTTATCTGGGTTAAAACTTTCAGGACCTATCCCAGTTCCCAAAGCTGCTATCAAGCCTTTTATTTCTTCAGAAGAAAGCATTTTTTCCATGTTAGCTTTTTCTACGTTAAGAATTTTCCCTTTCAAAGGAAGGATAGCCTGAAATCTTCTGTCTCTTGCTTGTTTGGCAGACCCTCCTGCAGAATCTCCCTCTACGATAAAGAGTTCTCTTTTTTCTGGAGCTTTTTCTGAACAGTCAGCTAGTTTACCAGCTACGATAAAATCTTCTATTTCACTTTTTTTCCTGACAAGTTCTTTAGCCTTTCTTGATGCCTCTCTCGCCTTGGCAGCTATTACCAATTTTTGGATAATTTTTTTAGCTTCTCCCGGATTTTCTTCGAAAAATTTTAAGAGTCCTTCATAAACTATTGATTCTACGATAGGTTTTACTTCACTGTTTCCAAGTTTCATTTTGGTTTGTCCTTCAAACTGTGGGTCAGGCACTTTAAGGGAGATTACTGCACAAAGCCCTTCTTTTACATCCTCTCCCTCTATTTTTATCTTAAACTGCTTGGGAACTTTATCGTCTGAAATATAGCGATTTATGGCTTTGGTAAGAGCAGTTCTAAACCCTATAACATGGGTGCCCCCTTCCTTAGTAAGGATGTTGTTTACATAGCTGTAAATGGTTTCTGTATAGCCTGAATTATATTGGAGTGCTACCTCTACTTTTATATTTTCTTTTTCTCCTACAATGTATATTACTTTAGAATGAACAGGATTTTTTTTAGCGTTTAATGTCTTGACTAACTCTACGATACCTCCCTTATAGTGAAATTTTTCTGTATAACCTATTCTTTCATCTACAAGATAAAGTTTTATGTCTGGGTTTAAATAGGCTAATTCCTTTACCCTTCTTTTTACTATATCTAAGTCAAACTCTAAATCTCCAAAGATTTCTCTGTCAGGCTTAAACCTAACTAAAGTCCCTCTTTTTTTGGTTTCCCCTATTACCTGTACAGGACCGTCTGGGATTCCTCTTTTATAGGTCTGTTTGTAAATTTTTCCATCTCGGTAAACCTCAGCTATCAACCATTCTGAAAGGGCGTTTACTACCGAAACTCCTACTCCATGAAGTCCACCCGAGACTTTATAAACTCCATGGTCAAACTTTGCTCCTGCGTGAAGTCTGGTCATAACCAGTTCCAACCCTGGCACTTTTTCTTCTGGATGAAGGTCTACAGGGATCCCTCTTCCGTTATCCTCTACACTGGCAGAACCGTCAGGATGGATTCTGATCCAGATTTCAGTAGCAAATCCTGCTAAGGCCTCATCTATGGCGTTATCTAAGACTTCCCAAAGCAGATGATGAAATCCTGAAACATCAGTAGACCCTATGTACATCGCAGGTCTTGTCCTAACACCTTCTAAACCTGATAAAACCTTAATACTTTGAGCTTCATACTGCATGTTTCTCTTTGTCTCCATAGCCTCTACAACACCTTTAGATAATTTTTGAAGTTTACTAAAACTATAAAACCATAGGCATCAATAGGTACAAAAACCCTTCGTCTCTATAACCGGTTAAGATAGCAGGGATTTTCCCTGCACCTATTTTCATTTCTACTTCTTCGGACTTCATTATTTGTAAGGCATCAAGTAGGTAGTCGGCGTTATAGTTAACCACCATAGGTTCTCCTTCATATTCTCCGGGGATCCTTATCTGAGCTTTACCCATTTCAGTTTCCTGCGAAGTAAGAATAACCTCCTTAGGTAGCAACTCTAAGGTGACAGGTTTAAAACGTTCGTTAGCTACCAACGAAACCCTTTTTAAGGCTTCTATAAAAAGTTTTCTGTCTATTTTTAAAATGTTTTGGTATGCAGAAGGTATTACCATTCGGTAATCAGGATAAGGTCCTTCTATGGTTCTTGCAAAAAAAAGTGCCGTTGAGGTCCAGATAACCACATAGTTATTAGTAAATCCTAACCTTACCAACAGCTCTTCTTCTGCTATCTCTTCTATTTGTTTAGCTGCCTTTTTGGCTATGATAAAACCCTCTGGAAAGTTTTCTATCCCACTAACTTCTCTGTCTAAGAGGGCTAATCTATGACCATCTGAAGATACAGCCCTAAGTTTACCTTCCTCTTTTAAAGGTTCTAAATAAATCCCAGCCAAAACAAAGCGGGTATCCTCTTTAGAAGTACAGAAAGCTGTAGTATCTATAAGTTCTGCCAAGGTTTTTCCAGGAATTTCTACTGTGTGATCCTCTCCAAACTCTGGTAAACTCGGAAAGTCTTCTCCATCCATGATGCTAAGATTATATAAAATTTTTTCTTCTTCATCTTTTATAACCAGTTTGTTTTCCTCTTTTATAAGATAAAGGGTGTCTTCCGGAAAATTTTTGACTATTTCGTATAATTTTTTAGCAGAAACACAAAAAGGAGCTGAATCTCCCTCTATTTCCGCAAAAACTTTACCTTTATACCCTATCTCAAGGTCGGTAGCCGTAAAGTAAAGGGTGTTTTCCTCTAAGTTTGGTTCGATTAAAACCATAGAAAGTACTGCCATGGAAGCCTTTTTATCTGATACTTTTTCTATGTTTTTAAGAACTCGTTCTAACTTGGAGGTATCTACTTTAACCTGCATATGTGCCCCCTGTTTCAAGTTTGCTCTTATTATAACATAAATTTAGTTGTTTGCAGTTTTTTAAGAAAAACGTCTTAAGATTTCTCTTGCTACTACCACCCCTGATACTGAAGCTTGAATTAAGCCTCTGGTAATACCTGCTCCATCCCCTGCAGCAAAGAGATTTCTAATCTCTGTTTCTAAAACAGGGCTAAGATTTATCCTTAGACTATAAAACTTAACTTCTACTCCGTAAAGCAGCGTATATGGAGAGGCTATACCTGGTATGACTTGATCAAGTGCTTCTAACATCTCTAAAATATTTACCAGGTATCGATAAGGCAGTACAAAACTTAAGTCTCCAGGGGTTGCGCTTTTTAAGGTAGGTTGTACTAAGTTTTTAGCTATCCTTTTTTCGTTAGACCTTCTCCCTCTTTTTATATCTCCTAAGCGCTGTACTAAGACCCCGTTTCCTAAAAAGTTGGCTAATTTAGAGATGTTTTTTCCGTATAAAACAGGTTCTTTAAAAGGTTCGGTAAAATATGTGCTGCAAAGGATAGCAAAGTTGGTGTTTTCTGTTTTTTGATTAGCATAACTATGGCCGTTTACCGTCCATATGCCGTCTATGTTTTCCATAACCACTTCCCCATAGGGGTTCACACAAAAGGTTCTTACCTTATCATCAAAAGTTTTTGAAAAATAAACGAACTTAGGCTCATAAACTTTGGACGTAAGGTCCTCCATTATTGCAGCAGGAACTTCCACCCTTACCCCAATATCTACAGGGTTGATAGCCGTAGAGAGTTTTAGTCTTTTACATTCCTTTTGTACCCATTCATTACCAGATCTACCAGGAGCTATAACTACAAAAGAGGCTAACACCTGTGTTCCGTCTTTTAATCTTACTCCTTTCACCTGTTTTTTAGAAACAAGAATTTCTTCTACTTCAGTTTGAAAAAGAAGTTCTACCTTATCTTTTAGGTAGTTTTGAAAGTTAGTTAACACCTCTCTACATTTTTCAGTGCCTATATGTCTTATCTTAGAAGGAATAAAGAGAAGTCCGTGTTTGGTAGCCTCAGTAGTAATTTTTTTGATGGTTATCTCATCAGGAGCATAAAGCATTTCAGGGGCACCAAAACGGAGATAGATTTGGTCTACATAGTCTATAAGGGTTAAGAGTTCTTTAGGGTCTAAATATTCGTTTAGAAATCCGCCTATTTCTCTCGAAAGATTAAGTTTTCCATCACTAAAAGCCCCGGCTCCTCCCCATCCGCTTATGATATTACAAGGGATACACTTTGCACATTTTCCTACTTTAAGGGTAGGGCACTTTCTTTTTTCTATACTTTTTCCTTTTTCTATGATAAGGATCTTTAGATTTTCGTTTTTTGAAAGCTCTAAGGCTGTAAAAATCCCTGCCGGTCCAGCTCCAACAATCACCACATCATATTTTTTATGTTTCATATTTAAAAACTATACCACAGGCTAAAAAATAAATCAAACCATCACTAAAACAGTAAGTTTTTCCATTCAGGCGTGATAAAGGTTTAGGAGAAAAAATTTTTTTGAGCCTTTTGGGGGTTGAACTAAAGCTGTAATAATTGTTTTTACGGCCATGGTTCTTGTGAAAAAATAGCCTTATCTTTAAGAACTTTTAATCTTCCTTTTTTTCCTAAAATAAAAGGAAAATTGTCTGGGATATGTCCTACAGAAAATCCATAGCCTATAGGAAGGTCTTTTTTTATATAAAGAGAGAGAGTCTGTAAAATAGGTTTTATGTCTGTTATTCCCAAATCTCCCAAGGCTAAACCTTTTAGGTTTTTCCTACTAACGGTAAAAATTAACTGAAGAAGAAACCTTTCTATACGATAAGGTTTTTCGTTGATTTCTTCTATAAAAAGAATGAAAGGTTCTTCCATAAGAGGAAAATAAGGAGTTCCACAAAGACTGGCTAACGTAGCTAAGTTCCCTCCTAATACCACCCCTTCAGCCTCCCCTTCAACCCAACCCTTTCCTTCTAAAACTAACTTAGTTTTTTTTCGCAAAATTAAATCTAAAAGTTCTCCCCAGGCCTTTGGGTTAAGTTTGTTTAAACTAACCACATTGGGAGCATGTATACCTGATTTTTTAAATCTTTTATAAAGATAAACATGAAGGGCGGTAAGGTCACTAAAACCTATTAAACAAGGCTTAAGTAACAGATTTTCGTTGTCTGACAAAAATTCATCAAGATAAGGAAGAAGCTTAAGACATCCGAAACCTCCTCTTACTGTCCATAGGTAGTCCCATTTGGTGTCGGTAAGAAATAAAGCTACTTCTTTAGCTTTTTCATAAGGAGTTTTTGAATTAAAATCAACAAAAGATTGAATCTCAATTTCATTAATTTTTAAAAATTCCAGAGCTTTCTTATATTCTTCTGGGGTAGGAAGGCTTGCTGGAGAGAAGATAGCTATTTTAACCGGGCTTTCCATAGGAAATAAAGGCCTTCTAACGTAAGGTAAGGGTCGATTTTTTCTATGGTGGTAGTAAAAGGTACTAAAAACTTGGCTAAACCACCCGTGGCTATAACCTTAGGATTGCTACCCATCTCTTCAAAAAGTTTTTTAACCAAGGCATCTGTGAGTCCGGCAAAACCTATCAAAAGTCCGCTTTTTAGGGCTGAAATGGTATCTTTCCCTATGGCCTGAGAAGGGGGTTCACTTAAGTCTATTTTAGGAAGCTTGGCAGTGCCTTTAAAAAGGGCTTCAGTAGAGATAAAAATCCCTGGAGCAATAGCACCTCCAAGATAAACTCCCGTTGAAGAGATACAGTCGAAGGTTATGGCTGTACCAAAATCAACTATGATCAAAGGACCTTGATATTTTTTCCATCCTGCTAAAGCGTTAACTAACCGGTCTGCTCCAACCTCACATGGATAAAGAAGGTCTAAAGGAATGTTGACCGTTTCGTGGTTAGCAATCAAAACCTCTTTGGCTAACCACCTTTTACCTACTTCGACCCACCAGTTTAGCACAGGGGGAACTACACAAGCTATCGATATTCCTTCTAATTCTTTAAATTCTATTTGATAAAGGTCCAAATAAGCCTTTAACTTTACTAAAAGTTCTTCTCCAGAAACCGGAACATAGGTTTTAAAACTAAAAAGTGCCTTTAGTTGTCCGTCTTTTTCAAAAACTCCACAGGTAGTTGCTGTGTTACCTATGTCTACGGTAAGAAGCATGGTCTCTCTTACCTCCTTTAAGTAAGTTTTTTTACCAACCAGCAAACCCAGTTTTGAGAGGTTCTCCTTATAACCATTTCAAGGGGAAGGTTTGAGATTTTTTCTAAAAGTTCTTTTTCCATATCCAAGCTAAACCCTGAAAGTAGGTAATACTTTGCCTGCCAAAAATATTCGTTTTCAAAGAGTTTAAGTAATAAAAGTCGATAAAGATTTCCTAATACCAAATCAGCTTTTATAGGTAACAAGTCCAAAATATTTCCTTGTTTTAACTCCGCCTGATTTCTTAAACCGTTAAGTTCTAAATTATGTTCGGTAACCTTTACACATAAAGGATTAAGGTCAACCGCGGTGACGTTAGCACCTAACTTTGTCCAAAAAAGTGTTAAAATACCACTTCCACAACCTATGTCTAAGACCTTCTTAGGTTTTTCAAACTTGAGATAAAGCTCCCAACTCAACTCAAGCATCATGGCGGTGGTAGGATGTTGCCCCTCTCCAAAAACCACACTTGGGTCAAAGACTAAATCCCAGTTTCCCTCAACCCAAACAGGAGCTATGGTAATATTACCTACTTTTATAGGCTTAGGGAACCTGTTTTCATTCCACTCCTTATAAGGGATAACTTGCTTATCATAAATTTTAAATTCGTATTTTTTAGCTAAATTATCTATCAATTGCTCTTTAGGACAATGAAAAAATAAGATCCCCATTCCATCTTCTTCCCAAAAACCTATAAAATCTTCATCCTCAACCTGATGTAAGTCAGGATGGGAAGGTTTAACCATATAGGTATAAAGATCTTTATATTTTTTATGTTTTCCTTTTAGCATATTTTCAAATCCTTACGTTTAATGTTTAAAAAAGTTTTTAAATCTAATTAATCAAAAACCAAGAAAGCAGATATTAAGGTAACGTTTACTATCAAAAAACTGAATATTTGTACTCTGTTTTTTATCCAAAATTTTTTAAAATCAAATTCCTCTAAAGAGGCCTGTTGTAAGAAACAGATCCTTTCAAAGATACCATAATGATGCCAGCTTTTTTTATAAAGCTGTCCTGAAATTTCTCCTATTTTAAGGAGAGAGGCAATTAATCCTTTTGGGTTACTAAGTATGGTTAAGGCGTAAAAATCAGCTTCTCTCTCAAGCTGTCTTAAAAAATAACCGAATACATATCTTAAGTAAAGATATGAAGAAAAAACCAAGACCAAGGCGCTAAGGGTTTCTGTATGATAAGAAGGTAAACTTTTTAGATAGGCTAAAACCTTTAAACCTAAAAGCTGGTCAAAAAAAGAAAACAGGCAAAAAATCGACGTTAAACACAAAGGAAGTCCTAATAAAACTAAAAGTAACCAAAAAGCATGTTTATTTTTTATGTGCCCAAGTTCGTGGGCTAAAACTCCTATAAGTTCTTCTTCGTTTAGAAGGTCTAACAGAGGTTGAGAAAAGAAAATATACTTAAACTTAGGAAAAAATCCTATTACTCCAGCTGTATAAACTTTTTTGCCAAAGTCTTTGAGTACATAAATTTCCTTTATTTTAACCCCAAAGGTTTGAAAAAACCTAAAAACTAGTTCTCTTATTCTTATATCTTCTAATACCTTTACCGGAAATAATCTAATCATAAAAATCGGAGAAATAAAAAGTACCAGAAGAAAGATTAAAGGATAGGCATAACTTTCCAGTTTAAGATTAAGCATATCCAAAACACTTTCTATCAAAACCAAAATGATTATAGGGCTCATCATACCAAGAATTATTTTTAAATAAGACAAAGAGAAACCAAGAAGAAAAACCCTTATTAGTACTACATAATGTAAAAACCATAAGAAACCTAAAAAAGAAGAAAAATAATACTGATTTAAAAAGGATTTAAAACCAAACAATCCCAGGTCAACTACAAATAAAACCAACACAACTATATTAAAAAAATTAATACAAAACCCAGAAATTCTTTGAGGTTTTAAAAATTTTTTTAAGATGATAATGCTAAAAAAAAAGAGAAATTCCTTTAAAATAAAGATAAAGGGAGAAAGACTTAGTTTCGTTTCTGGAAAGAGTTCAAAAAGTATAAAACCTATCCAAAGATAGATAAGTTCTTCATAAAACACTTAACTTTTCCCTTTCGGATAAGAACCTAACCAGATTACCTGTAAACAGTAGTTTTTCATCTCTTCTATACATTCTTGTACCACTGGTTCCTGGATATGACCTTCACAATCAAGAAAGAAGATATATTTCCATGGTTCATTTTTGGAAGGCCTGCTTTCTATTTTGGTTAAGTTTATCTTTCTTTTAGCAAAGCACCCCAGCACCTCAAACAAGGCTCCAGGTCTGTCTGAAACACTAAAAATCAGAGAAGTTTTATCCTTACCAGTAAAGGGAACTTCTTCCTTTCCGATAATCCAAAACCTGGTAGAGTTTCCTTTTATGTCTTCGATGTTTTTAGCTACCACCTGAAGATGGTATAACTTAGCAGCCATAAGGCTTGCTATGGCGGCAACTTTTTCGTCTACCGCTGCCCATTTAGCAGCAAGTGCTGTAGATGGTACAGTGTCTACAGGTACAGAGGGTAGTTTCTTTCTTAACCATTTTCTACACTGAGCTATAGCTTGAGGATGGGAAAGAACTTTTTTAATATCTTCAAGTCTTCCGGTTTGATTTAACAGATGGTGCGAAATCGACTGATAGACCTCTCCGCAGACTTTTAGACCGTATTCATAGATAGCATCAAGGGTGGTAGCTACCACTCCTTCGATGGAGTTTTCTATAGGAACTACTCCAAATTTTACCCTCTCACTTGATACCTCTTCAAACACATCTAATATGGTTTCAACAGGTATGAGTTCAGCAGAGGTGCCAAAATATTCTAAGGTAGCGATATGACTAAAGGTAGCTTCAGGCCCAAGATAAGCTACCTTGATTTTTTCTTGAACGCTTCTACAGGCTTTTATGATTTCAGAATATATTACCTTTAAAGCTTCTTCAGGGAAAAAACCTTGGTTTTGCTTAAGAATTCTTCCTAAAACTTCCTTTTCTCTGCTAAGGTCAAAGCTTTGAGATCCAATCCCTTCTTTTATCTTGCCGATGGTTTTAGCTAACTCTAAACGTTTTTTTAGCAGGTAAAGCAGTTGATCGTCAATCTTATCTATTTTTTGCCTTAGTTTTTTTAGCTCTTCTTTATCCATTTTAAGAAGAGATTATCCTTAATGACCTTAAAAGTTTAGTTATAATCTTCCGGTTATCCCTCTTTTCAAAACATTCTTTACACAAATAAGCACCTCTACCTTGAAGCTTTTTTTCAGGGTCAAAAACCAAAGCCCCTCCCTTATTTACAAACCTAAAAAGCTCAAACTTAGGTGCCTTCTTTTTACAAAAGGCACAGGTCCTTTCAGGGATGTGTCCTTTTTTAACCAACTTGTTCTTTTTTAGCCTTTTCTAAAATCTGGGTTACTTGGTCTAAACTTAACTTAGTAATCTCTGCTATTTTTTCAGCAGGGGTTTCTAAAAGGGTCTTAAGATCCTTTATTCCTACCTCGTACAAGTTTCCGGCAATTTCATCAGATAGCCCCGTTACTTTAAGAAGCTTTAAAAACTCAGGCTCTTGTCTTCTTAAAAATTGGGTTTCACTTAGTATGTCAATCTTCCATCCTACAAGTTTAGAGGCAAGTTTAACATTTTCTCCCTTTTTTCCTATGGCAAGAGAAAGTTGATCGTCAGGGACTATTACCTCTAAAAGTTTGTTTTTTTCGTCTACTATAACTTTACTGCACTCTGCTGGAGCTAAGGCATTGTAGACAAACTTGGCTGGGTCTGGATCCCATAGTACTACGTCAATCTTTTCTCTATATTCTCTTTTATCTCCTTTTGAGGTAAGGTTTATTTCCTCTAAGATTACCGAAATACGAGAGCCTCTAACCCCAATACAAGCTCCTACAGGGTCGATGTTAGGATTGTTAGAGGTAACAGCAATTTTAGTTCTTGAACCAGGTTCTCTGGCCACAGCTACTATCTTTACAATCCCTTCTTGTATTTCAGGGACCTCTTTTTCAAACAGTTTTTTTACAAAAGCAGGATGAGAACGGGACACTACCAATTGAGGTTCCTGTTGTCTGTAAACCTCTATCAAAAGTGCTTTTAAACGGTTTCCTCTGATGTACTTTTCTCCTGGGACTTGTTCTTCTTCAGGTAAAAGGGCTTCAGCTCTACCCACAGAAAGGATCACCCCTCTTTTATCAAACCTGTGGACATAACCACTTACAATATCTCCCAGCTTATGTTTAAACTCTTCATATACGATTTGCTTTTCTGCTAACCTTACCTTTTGAGAAAAGAGTTGTTTTACTATTTGGGCAGCAATCCTTCCAAGTTCTTGAAGTTCTATTTTTTCTCCTATCAAATCTCCTATCTTTGCGTCTAATCCCATTTTTTGTATTTCTTCTAAAGACACCTCAGTTTCAGGGTTAGAAACCTGAGATACCACTTCTTTTAATCTATAAATGTCGATCGTTCCGTTTTCCTCGTTGTACTTTACCTCAATCTTAGCTTTATTACCAAACTTTTTTTTGGCTGCAGTTTTTATCCCTTCAAGCAGAGCTTCGATTAAAATCTCTTTAGAAAGGCCTTTTTCTTTACTTAAAGTTTCTATAACTTTTTTTAGTTCTCCTTGTTGCATAAAGGTATGCTCCTTTTTAAAATTTTAACTCTGGTTGAAGATTAGCTTTTTTAATCTCACCTAAAGGCAATCTCCAAACCTTTTGATCTACCTCTAACAACAAAAATTCTTCTTCAATCCCTAAAATAATGCCTGAAAAATTTTTTCTTCCTTCTAAAGGAGTTTTTAAAACTACTTTAGCCTTTTCTCCACGGAATCGCTCAAAATCTTCTTTTTTTACCAGTGGTCTTTCAATCCCTGGAGAGGAAACCTCTAAATTATATGAACGATGAATCAGGTCCTCTTTATCTAAAATCTTACCTACCATTTCACTAATCTTAGCGCAATCTCCTATGGTAACTCCACCAGGTTTGTCGATAAACAACCTTAAAACCCAACCTGTTCTTTCTCTTTTCCATTCAAGGTCTACAAGCTCTATCCCCTTTTTTAGGATAGGGGTCTCAATAAGCTCTCTAATTTTTTCTTTTAAGTCCTTTTCTATCATTTTATCCTTAAAAATAAAATAAGAGCGGGCGACGGGATTCGAACCCGCGACCCCCAGCTTGGGAAGCTGGTGCTCTACCCCTGAGCTACGCCCGCTTTTTATAAGATAGAATTATAAATTATTTCTTCAGTTTGGCAAGGTTGTTTTTTATTAAGTTTGTATAATCTACTTGAAAAAAGGAGCATTACTTTTAAAATCAAATATGTAGATGAAAAAAATCAAATTCATTTTTAAAAATCTAAGTTTAAGTACAAAGTTTATCCTGTATCTTCTGTTTGTTATTACTCTTTTCTGTTTTCTTTTTTCTACGATAATTTATTACTTTTTAAAAAATCAAGCACTGGAGGAGGCAAGAAGGGAGGCTGAACTATTAATTACTCAAATAGATGCCTTGGGGGATTATGTAAAAGAGGAGTTAAGACCTTCTCTTTTTAGATTTTTTAAAGAATCAAACATAAAAGAAGATTTTATTTTAGAAGCCATGTCTACCACTCATATTAGGACAAAAGTAATGCAAAGGTTTAAAACTAAGTTTGTTGATTATGATTATAGAAGGGTTTCTCTAAAACCTATAAATCCACAACATTTACCTAACGATTTTGAAAGAAAAATTTTAAAAAATTTTATGCAGAATCCTGAGATTAAACGTTGGGAAAATATTGTAGATTTCAACAAAGATAAATATCTTGTGGTTATAAAACCTATCCATGTGGAAAGGGAATGCCTTGTATGTCATGGTAAAACAAAAGACGCCCCCAAAAGTCTTCTTAAGATCTATCCCCGGAAAGAAGATTTCCTCTGGAGGGTTGGGGATTTGATGGGATTAGAGGCTATTTATGTACCTCTTGAAAATTGGTTGTTAGAAATAAAACACATTGCAATTATCACTTTTATTTCTGGAATGTTAACCGTTATTTTGTTGTTAGTAACCATAGAATGAGTTTTTTGGGCTATAGTAGGTAGACCTATAAAAAAACTTACAGTCCATTTTAAAAATATTATTTCTGGAAATGCTCCTTTAAGCCAAAGATTAGAAGTAGAAAGAGGGGACGAAATAGGAGAACTTCTTCAATCTTTTAATCAGTTAGCTAATCATCTTTTTGAGGCACAAGAAGCTATCAAAACCTATGCTCAAACCTTACAGACCATATTTAACCACATAACAGACCCTTTAGCGTTGGTTAATCTGAACTGTAAAGTAGAGGTTAGTAATAAAGCCTATCAAGAATGGATAAGTCAAAAAAAAGGACCAGTTTTTAATACGGAATGTGATCCACTTAAAGCAGACAAAAATAAAACCTGCCCTATAGCTCTGATAAGAAAGGTGATTGAAACTAAACACCCTGTGTCAGAGTATATCAGCTCACCTGAAGGAGGTTATTATTATACCCATCTCTATCCGGTATTTGATCAAACCGGTAAAGTGATAAAGGTAGTTCACTACGTAGAAGACGTGACAGAAAAAAAGAGAATAGAAGAACAGATGGCTATTACTGAAAAATTGGCTGCTATAGGGCAACTTGCCGCAGGCATAGCTCATGAAATAAATAATCCTTTAGGTGGAATTATTTTATGTTTAGATAATGTTATTAGAAGTTCTATGGATGAGAAAACCAAAAATCAACATATAGAACTTATAAACCAGGGATTGTCCCGTATTCAAAACATAATAAAGGTATTACTTGATTTTTCTCGGACAACAGAGCTAAATCTTAGAGTTTGTGAGGTTAAAGACTTGATAGAAAATGTTTTAAAATTGATAAATTATTATTTAAAAGAAAAAAGTATAAAACTAAAGATAGAATTAGAACAAAATTTAAGTCCCGTTTATTTAGATTCAAACAAAATCGAACAAGTTTTACTTAACCTGATTTTAAACGCGGTAGATGCTATGGAAAATTCTGAAGAAAAAGTTTTAACCATAAAAGTTTATCATAAAGATAGTAAAATGTTTATTGAGGTGTCAGATACAGGTTCAGGTATCCCGCCACATGTAGCAGAAAAAGTTTTTGATCCTTTTTTTACTACTAAACCTTTGGGTAAAGGCACCGGGCTTGGTTTATTTATTTCCAAGTCTATTGTGGAACAACATGGAGGAAAAATATGGTTTACTACCTCTGAAAAAGGAACTACCTTTGTAGTGGAAATACCTTTAGAGGGGCGAAGGATACATGAAAGGTAGAATACTGATAGTAGACGACGAACCAATAATTTTGTTTGGTTTGTCTCATTATCTTAAAGATCAGGGGTTTGAAGTAGATACTTGTGAGAAAGGAGAAGATGCTTTAAAGAAAATAGCAGAACAAAAATTTGACCTGTGCATCCTTGATCTTAAACTTCCAGACATAGACGGTATCTCCTTACTTAAGAAAATTAAAGAAAAACAAGAACAAACTGGGATAATAATGATTACTGCCTTTGCTGAGGTTAAAAGTGCGGTACAGGCTATAAAAGAAGGGGCTTTCGATTACTTAGCTAAACCTTTTAGTAATGAAGAATTGATGGTTGTAGTTGAAAAGTTTTTTGAGTTTAAAAATTTAAGAAAAGAGGTAGATGAACTAAGAGAAAAATTAAGAGAAAAAGAGGCTTTAAGGCAAATAGTAGGAGAAAGTAAGGCTATAAAAGAGGTAATCAATAAAATAGAGCTTGTAGCCAAAACAGACGTTCCTGTGCTTATTTTGGGAGAAAGTGGCACAGGAAAAGAGTTGGTAGCAGATTGTATCCAGGCTTTAAGCTTAAGAACAAAAAATCCTTATCTTAAAATCAATTGTGCAGCCATTCCTGAAAATCTATTTGAAGCAGAGCTTTTTGGCTATGAAAGAGGGGCTTTTACCGGTGCTCATAATTCCAAAAAAGGTATGTTAGAACTGGCTAACAAAGGAACGCTTTTTTTGGATGAAATAGCAGAACTACCTCAGAACCTACAAGCTAAACTTCTAAGAGTTTTAGAAGACCAAATAGTTTATCGATTAGGAGGAGATAAACCTATTAAGGTTGATGTAAGGTTCATCTATGCAACCAGTAAAGACCTAAAACAGTTGGTAAAAGAAGGCAAATTTAGAGAAGATCTATACTACAGAATAAACGTAATGTCTATAGAGATCTCTCCCCTTAGAGACAGAAAAGAAGATATTCCCATCTTAATTAATTATTATTTAAAATATTTTTCTGAGGAGTTTCAAAGATCTTTACCTCAGATAACAGAAGAAGCTTTTCAAGCTTTGATAAAATATGATTATCCTGGTAACGTAAGGGAACTCAAGCACGCCATAGAAAGGGCGGTTTTATTAGCCGTAGACGGTAAGATTACTCTTGACCATCTACCTAAGGAAATAAGCCAGAGTTTTAAATCAGAAGCAAAAGATGTTTCGGATTATAAGCTTGCTAAGGAATCTATAGAAAAAGAATTTATACTTAAAACTTTAATAGAAACCAACTGGAACAAAACCGAAGCAGCCAAAAAATTAGGTATCAGTAGAAAAACCCTATGGCAAAAACTCAAAAAATTTAACCTTCTTTACCATCACTCAGAGGATGCAATCCAATCAGAAGAGTAGCTCTTAGTTTTTTAACTTTGAGTTACCCAAAAGAAACACAATCTTCAAAATATGTTACCATTAGGTAACATGCAAAATTAGGTCACAAATTAATAGGGTCTTAAACTTTAGATTTTTCTACATATTTATAAAAAATAAAATAACAAAATAATTGGTATAGTTTTTGCAATTTTTACAACAGAATAAAGACAAATTAGGGGGGGTGAGATTATGAAAAAAGGTTGAAGTTTAAGGAATTGTTTGCCTCTATTTTTAAAAATATTAACAAAAAGGAGGAGATTGTATGGTAGAAGGAAAGAAGAAGGGGCTGGTTAATGAAGATTGGTTAGCCTTTTATTTAGCTGTGGCTTTAATAATAATTTCTTTTCTATCTTATTTAGGGATAGATCCTTTTGGTTGGACGGTGAAGACCTCCGAGTGGCTATCTTTTGATAAAGCTCTCGCTCCACTTAGTAAAAAAGTGGGTATTTCAGGTGGTGTATCTTTAATCTTAACCTGGTTGTTTTTAACGGTATTTTTTGCTATTGGAGCAGCTTTCTTAGGCCTTAATGTAGGAAGGTTTATAGTTGGGTTCTTTTTTGTTTTTTGGCTTAGTTATGCATGCTGGTTGTTAGGACATTATGCCTATTTTGCTGCTACAGACCCAACTAAACACAAAATTCCCTGGTCTCTCAAACTTACCGGGGAAGGTGGACTTATTTTTGCTTTAATTTTAGGTTTGATTATAGGTAACTTTTTTAGAGGTTTTGCCAATTTTATAAAAGAAGCGGTTTTACCAGAGTTTTATGTTAAGACAGGTATTGGTTTGATGGGAGCTGTTTTGGGATTAAAATCAGCTGAAGCTTTTGGTCTTGCCTCTGCAGTTCTTTTCAGAGGACTTTGTGCTATAGTTGAGGCTTATCTTATTTACTGGGCTCTTGTATATTGGCTTGCAAGAAAATATTTTAAATTTAGTAAAGAGTGGGCAGCTCCTTTAGCTTCAGGTATCTCTATTTGTGGTGTTTCTGCAGCTATTGCCACAGGAGGTGCCATTAAAGCAAGACCTGTTGTTCCTGTTATGGTTTCTTCTTTAGTAGTTATCTTTGCTGTGATTGAGTTGCTTATTTTACCTTTCTTAGCTCGTGAATTTTTATGGCAAGAACCTATGGTTGCTGGTGCTTGGATGGGGCTTGCGGTTAAGACTGATGGAGCAGCTTTTGCCTCTGGTGCTATAGTGGATGCTTTAATAAGAGGTAAGGCTGAAGCGGTAGCTGGTATTAAATATGAACCTGGTTGGATCCTGATGGCTGCCGCTACCACCAAACTTTTCATCGACATTTTTATAAGTATCTGGGCTTTTATTTTAGCTTATATTTGGTGCGCACACATAGAGTGTAAAGAAGGGCAAACAGTTACCGCCAAAGAGATTTGGCATAGATTCCCCAAATTTGTTTTAGCTTATGCCCTTGGCTTTGTGATTTTCTTAATCATTTCTGCTCCTCATGCTCCTAAAGTAGGAACAGCGGAACATCAAATCAAAGCTATTCAGAAACAATTAGAAAAGCTTGAAAAACAAGCTGCTACAGCTATCGACCCTGCCATTAAGGAGCAGTTAGCTCAGCAAATAGCTACCAAAAAAGCTGAAATTGATGAATTAAAAGCTAGTATAAAAGATTCCAAAAAGATAGTTGACCAAACCAAAACAGCTACTAGTGGTTTGAATAACTTGAGAAAGATTATGTTCCTACTTACTTTCTTTACTATCGGTATTATCTCTGACTTCAGAAAACTCTGGGAAGAAGGAATAGGGCGTTTAGCAGTAGTTTATCTGGTATGCTTGTTTGGATTTATCATCTGGATTGGATTGTTGATTTCTTATATTTTCTTCCATGGAGTTAAACCACCTATAATAGGACAGTAGTTTTTGGTTGAAAAACTTTACTAAAGGAGGTTATTATGGCAGAAGAAAAAGAAGCAAGGTTGATAGAAGAACTTCAGAAGATGCAATATGATCCATGGTTACCTATAGAAAGCAAACTGGTAAAATGGACTATAGGGTTAGGAATAGTACTTTTGATTGTTTTAGTTTGGGTTAGTTATACCTTCTTTCCTTCTTCTCACGGATAAGATTTAGTTAATATCTAAAAACTTAAGCCCTGAGAGGTTTTAGAAGGCCTCTCAGGGCTTTTAATGGTTTATAAAACAGCCCTACCTATTTTAGTATTTGCTTCGGTGTTTTCTCCAGTTGGTGCTATCACAGCAGAACATCTTTCAAGAACCCTGCTTTTATGGCTTTTTGTTGGTTTTCTAATTTTTGCAGGGTCTATGATGCTTTGGTATAAACCCAAAAAAAGGGAGATTTCAGATAGTAAAAAGCTTATTATTTATGGAGTTGCGGTTGGTGGATTTGCGGGTTATATAGGAGGGCTTTTGGGAGTAGGTGGAGGGAATCTTATAGTTCCAGCTCTTGTTTGGCTTGGTATTGACCCTAAAAAAGCCTCAGCCACCACCAGTTTTATCGTAATTTTTTCTTCTTTTTCAGGATTTTTAGGGCATATTTCTGTGGGGAACATAGACCCTTATCTTCTTGTTTTATGCGCCATAGGTTCAATAGCTGGTGCATTGCTTGGAAACTATCTTATGAGAAAAAGGTTAACTGCTCCTCAGGTTAAAAAAGTTATAGGAATAGTATTGTATATCATCGCAGTTAAGATGC
>NZ_ATXI01000003.1 GCF_000421605.1 Thermodesulfobacterium thermophilum DSM 1276 | reverse complement strand
AGATACCAAGGTTACCTAAGAAACAGGCAAGTTGTCTTTCATAGTAACCATTAGCTTTATTATCAATACTATCTCTAAGGAATATTTCTCTTTCTTTTTTCATGAGAGCGTTTAAGAGGAGTGCAGCAGCCATTTTGATACCCTCTTTTGATTCAATTTTTGAGATTTCACTTAAAACTTTTTCTAAATCTAAGTCTAAGTTTTCCATTTTACAGACCTCCTGGTTAGTTTAGTTTTTTAGGTTTTATGTTATCATTAATTTAAAAAATATTAAAAATTTTTATTATGCCTCTAAAATATTTTATTAATATTTTATTTTATTAAAAGACACAATTTATATTCTACTCCCTTTTTTTATATAAAAAGAAAAACAGCTGGTTAATAATAGTGTAGAAAAAACAAAACCAAGGAGGAGGAACATGAAGAAGTTTCTTTTCTTGAAGGCAATGTGGAAGTTAAAGAAAATTGTTATTTTTCTTATTGCTTTTTTATTTCTTCCCCCTTTTTCATGGGGAGAAGAAAATTCAAGTCATTTTAAAAAAGAAGAAAGGACAACAAAAGAACAAGACATGTCTTTTCAGAGAGAGTTGAATGTAGAGTTTCTAAATTACTATAAAGACAAATATAGATTAACTGATTACGAAGCTTTTGTAGAAATTCAAAAGAAATTAGCTTTAGAACCCGAAAAAATGAGGATAGAAGGGAAAAAATTTATAGTTTTTTATGTCTGTAAAAGTTCATTAACTGAAAAATTTAAAGAAAAATATGGAGAGATTACTCAGGAGCAAAGAGAACTTATTAAAAAATACTGCATGGAAAGAGCAGAACAAGACTGGCAGCAGAACAAGACTGGCAGGAAGTAAAACTTCAAATATGGAAAAAACCATAAAAGGAGGGAGTTATGTTGAGAAAAAAAATTAAAAAACTCCTACTTCTTGGAGGAACTTTAGTTGTTGTTTCAACTTCTGCTTTTGCAAAAGATGAGAGTTCATCAATTTTTCAATTTATTCTTCCTGCTTATGTTGAAACTAAGTGTTTTAAAGCTGAATCTGATAATCATCTTTTAGTGCTTGATGAAAAATATGTCAACGAATCAGGTAATACTTACGCTCCTCTTTCCTGCAAAGGCAAGATTTGTTGGAGCTGGGAAGTCCACCCTCAAAATCCCTGGAATTATAAAATTTTTGATTCAACTATTCCTGTTTCAATAAAAAACAGCGAAAAGTTAACAAAAAGTATAGTTTCTACAATCAAAGAAACTTCTTCTTTGAGAAAAAATGTAAACAATGTAATCAGTGCTGCTGTTAATACCGTTCAAGCTGATTTCAGCATTCAAAAAGAAAGAGGGACTGCAAAAGAAAAGAGTTCTTCACAAGCAAAAACAAAAGAGGAAGGGATTGACATTAATGTAACTCAGCAATTTCACAGGTTTTTAGCTATCGCCCTACACGGTTATTTAAAACCAGACTATCACTTTTTTTGCATAAGCTCTGCTGTTGATTTAGTTCTCAAAGCTGTAGAAAGAGACAGAACGCAAGATTTGATTCAAGCTTACATACTTTTTAAAACTGTAAAGCCTGAAGATATAGATTTTGACTCTTCAAGCTCAATTTTAAACAGAACAAAGTTTTTATATTCCGTTTTCCCTCTTTTTGAGGAAGAGGACTACTATAGAAAAAGAGCATCCTGGGCACAAGCTTTGCTTTTTTCTCATCTTCTTGAATGGGAAGAGTTTTCAAGCGTTAAGCAAAAAGTTGACGCAGAAATAAAAAGAGCTTATGCAGACTACGTAGCTTTAAAAAAATATTCTATTGAAGAGCTTGAAAAGAAAAACAAAGATCTTGCCCGTGCAGCTTTTTATGCGTGGTTTATGAGCAAAAACGAAAAAGATCCTGTCAAAAAGAGAGATTTTTACATTCACATCTCAATTACTTATCCTGAGATGAAAAACGGGTCTGAAGACTTTATTCAAAAAATTGACATGGTGTGGGAGTTTTACAAGCAAAAGCAGCCTGAAGTTTTAAAAGAAAAGCCTAAAATTTAAGTTTTTATCTGCCGCGGCTGTAGTCCTGACTTTGCTCCTGGCTGCGGCTGTTTTCTTGACTGCGTTCAGAAGAACTTGCTCTTGTTTCTTCTCTTGAGCTTGAGCTTTCTTTAGAGCTTTCTCTTGTTTCTTCTTTTGAACTTTCTCTTTCAGATTTTATTTCTGTTTTGCTTTCAGTTTCTCTTGAAACTTCTTTTCCAGCTCTGTCTTCTTTTTCTTCTGCACGGCTTTTTGAAGATTCAAACTTTGCTTTAACATCTTTTTCTGTTTCTTTTTTAAACTCACTTTCAATCTTCATTTCTTCTTTAGCAAGCTTTTCAAACTCAACGCTTGAAGTTTTCAGTTGATCTTTTTCAAGAGACTTGAGATATGATTCTTTATTCAATGTATAAACAGAATACTCATATTTTCCTCTCGTGAGAGCAGTATAAGCTGTGTTATAGTCAAGCCTTGAATCGTGAATGTGAATAACTTTGTCAACTGTTGCTCCCTGGGCTTTGTGAACGGTTGAAGCATATCCGTGATCTATGTATTTGTAATGACTTAAATCAATTTCTTTTAACAGTTTTCCAGACTGGCTTTTGAGAATTACGCTGTTTGCAGTGACTTCTTTAATTGTGTAAATCTGACCGTTTTTGAGTCCCAAACTGCGGTCATTTTGCAGGGTCATTACTTTGTCCCCGACTGCAAGCTTGATTTCTTTTTCTTGAAAAACATTAAATTTGTCATAGTGCTTGTTCAAATCAAGCTCTACTTTCATAGCGTTTTTGACAGATTCAAGCTGAAGTTTATTGTTTTCTCTATCAATTCCTGTAATTCTGAATTCAAGCCCAAGATCTTTGTAAAATTTGCTTGTGTCAAGTGCTCTCTCTAATTTTCTTTCAAAATGTGAGAGATTTTTTAAAGCTCTTTCAAAATTTTTAAGATTACTAAGCTCAAGAGCTCGGGGATATTTTATCATTGTCTTTATTTCATTAAAAACATGCTCTGCAACAGCTTTTGCTGTATCTGACAATACTTGCTTTGCAATTTCTGTTCTTACTTCTTTTGAAAGAGCTTGTTTTAAGTCTTTCATAGAGTTAAATCTGAGATAATCCCCTTGCTTGTAAAATTGAGCAAATCTTTTTTCAACAGGGGAGAGGTCTCTTGGAACAAAAACAGATACAGTTTTCTCTTTATCAGAAAGATAGCCGTTTTCCTTTAAAGAGTTTCTTATTTCCGCATTGAGAACGTCTTTTGCATTATTCGTAGTTGTAACAACTAAAGCGTTTCTACCATCTTGAACAGCTTTTAAATAATCCTGAACGGCTGATTTTATTAAATCTTCTTTGCTTTTAACTTCTGTAATCTTATTCTCAAGAACAGCTTTAGCTTTGTCAATTTCTCTATCAGCAAGAGCTTGAGTAAGCTCTCTGTATTCAAGAGTTTTCTGCCTCTGAATTTCTGAAATTCTTGCTTTCTCTAAAGATGTGTGCTGCTGAATGTCTGAAAAAAACTTTCCGCTTTCTACCGCTTGGAGCTGAGAGGTGTCTCCTACAAAAACTGCTCTTGCTCCACTTTCATTTATTATTGAAAGAACTTTTTCAGAAAGCTTGCTTGAAAGCATTGACGACTCATCAATGATGAGAGCTGTCTTCTCAGAAAGCTCAATGCGGCCGTTTTCAATTTGATTTAAAAAAGAGTGTATGGTATCAGCAGAACCGATTGTTTTTGCAAGCTCCTCTGCAGCTTTGCCCGTGGGAGCAAGCCCTATCACATTGTATCCCTTTTCCTGCAGGGCTTTAGAGACAAGCTCCATGGAAGTAGTCTTCCCCGCTCCCGCTACCCCCTGCCAAACAATAGCATAGTCTCTGGAAGTTAAAGTTTTTTCTACTGCTTGTTTTTGCCCATCGCTAAGAGTAAAGCCTTTTTCTTTTTCAAATTCTGAAATGAGCTTGCTCACTTCTTCTTTGCTGTAAAGAGCCTGAACTTTATCTTTCATTGAGTTTACAATTTCAAGATTGCTTTTTTCAAGTTTAAGCTGTTCTTTAGAAGTAGTAAACTCTTTTTTCATGCCTTTATCAGAAAGAGTGTAAGTTTTAATTTCTCCTTGCCTTTCAAGCTCTTTGTAAGCTTTTTCTAAGTCTTGAATTGTTATATCTCTATCTCTTAAACCCTTTAGGGCTGCTATTTCAACTGCAGTTTTGATAACTTCTTCTTTTCTGACAACCGATTCTCTTTCAGTTAAAGCCTGCAGGGATTCTTTTAAAATCTCTTTTAGGGTTTCTTTATCAACTTCTTTTTCAGATTCTCTTTCTTTCAGCTCAGAAAGAACATTTTCAACACTTCCGAATTTTTCTTCAAATTCTCTTTTAAAAGAGTCAAAATGCTTATCAATATCTACAGCTTGCTTTGAATCTCTCGTCATCTTTGCAGCAAGACTTTCAAGCTCTGCCCTGTTTAAAGCAGAGCCCTGAGAGCTTAGAGCCTGGGCTTTTTCTAAAACTTCATCTCTTCTTGTAGAGAGCTCTTTAGCAAACTCAGAAAGCTTTTCATTGTTAAAATTTACGTCAAGATACTTTTGATTCTCTTCATTGAGCTTTACTTCTAAATTTGCATTGTAGCCAAGCTCTCTTAAGTTTTTTGCAAGCTCAAGCTTGTAAACTGTATCGTAAAACTTCTGATTTTCATAAACTTTTTGCATTTCAACCGCTCTGAGCTGGCCATCGGACAGCCTTTCAACTTTGTTGAAAACCAGAACATGGCTGTGAAGCTGGGGTTCAAGATTCCTGTTCAACAGGTGGTCAAATCTTATAAATAAACCGTCTGCTTTTTCAAAGACCTGCCCTAAAGCTTTGGCTTCTTCAGAACGATTGCGGGTGTATAAATCTTGATTGACACGTTCAAGAGCTGCGGAAACAGCTTTCTGATGAGCTTCAAGAATTTTTTCATCTCTGGTGAGAGCAAAAAGAGCTGAAACTTCCTTGGGGGCTGAGAAGGTGAGATCAAAGCCAAAGCGCTTGCTACTTGCAAAATCTTTACCAAGCTCCTTAAGTCTTTCGGCGGTAATCTCTCTCTCTTCAAAGTTTTTCCCAAGTCCGATCTTTTCAATGTGCCCAAGAACGGTGCTTTGTTCGGAGTAATACTCAACCGTGTGCTCCAGGCGGGTGTAGTAATCAGCACTGCTTACTTGTGAAATACCCATCATAGTTTTTTTCTCTTTCTGCGTAAATAGTTCTTTTTATTTTTAATTTTTTGGGGAGGCTTTAAAGGCGTTTTAATTCTTCTACTTGGATGTCTTTTCATTTTTTACTCTCCTTTTTTTTTCTCCAAGAATAGGGATGAATTTCCACTTTCTTTCAAAAATTTGAAAACACTCTTCAAGCGGGGGGTTTATTAAAAAACAATGAGGAAAAGTCATTTCAATACTTTCATTGATTAACTGAAGATTGTAAAAATTTTCTTTGAGTTCTTTAAGCTCTTCAATTTTAGAATGAACAGCTTGTGTTTTAACAGCAGTCTCTATACAAGAAACTGCTTTTGGGGACGGAGATAAAACAATCAAAGAAGTTAAACTTACTAAAGCAGTTGCTTTTAATAAAATGTCTAACATGTTCATTCCTTCTGTTTTTTTTATTTATTTATTAACCAAAAAGTTTTTTAAAAGCTAAAAAAAAGGGGGGAACCTCTTCTAGACCACTTCTGGACCACCAGGACCACTATAAAAAAAAGAAGTGGTCCCGTTCTATTCTTTGATTTTCAAGGGATAGAAGGAAAAGGACCACCAGGACCACCATTTTTTAAAAAAAAATAAAAAAATCTTGAGAAAAAATTCACAGAATTTTTTAATTTTGAAAAAGCTTATAGTGGTCCCTTGTTTTTCTATTTTTCTCCCTTTTTGAAGGCCTTGAGTATCAAGGGTTTTAGAGATGGGGACCACCTGAGACCACCATGACCATATAGGGACCACTTTATAGTGGCCCCTATATATAATATAGAAAAAATATATGAGCTTTAAAGGAAAGGGCAGAAGTATTTACTGAAAATATGAGTGTATAAAATGAAGAGTTCTTGTTTAGCTCTTGTCACTGCTACATACCAGACACGCCTTTCCTGATCTATGTCTCTCATTAATGATTTTTTAGTTCTATATGTCATAGCCGTAAGAAGAATAACTTTGTCTGCCTCAAGTCCTTTGACACCGTGGATGGTTGAAAGCTGAATTTGAGGATTTTTCCACGACTCAAGGGTGGAAAGCCTCCCTCTCCACTTTTTCAGGGACTCCCTGTCAACATGGCCGAAAAGGGCCTCTTCATCTTTGTGATAGATATAGTAAGCTACTTCTTGCGCTAAATCTTCATACATGCTGGAAAACTTTCTTTCAATGACTGCGTCAACGATTTTTTCAAAGAATTCTTTTCTGATTTGTTTTTTGTTTGCAATTTTTCTAATAAAAGGCTTGATTTCGTTTATAAGTTCTTCTACTTCTGTTCTTGATACTTCTTTTCTTTCTTTTAGCTTTTGAAGAGTTTTCAATTTCCAAACAAACCCTGGGGTTTTGTTTTTTCCGATAACTGCATATGGGATATCTGCTGAGTCAAAAATTTTACAAAAATAGTCAATAAAGTACTTGTTTCTTGCAAGAATCATTAAACTTTTTCCGTTGAGGTCTCTTAACCCATCCCATACGTCATGGATGATTTGAATTTTCCCCGCTCCGTTTTGGAGGCTGGGGGAATATCTCTTAGACACTCTATCTTTTACATGAGTGATAATAGATTGTGCTAAGTCATAAATCTTTTCAGGCAATCTGTAAGACGTTTCAAGAATTCTCACTTCATCAGCTTTCATGTTCTTGATGATTCTGTAATCACTTCCTGCAAAGCCAAAAATGGCCTGGTCGTCATCTCCTGCTACGATAACGTATTTGAATTGATCAATCATTTGCCTGATGAGGGCAAAGTGAAGGTGCCCGAAATCTTGAAATTCGTCAAGAATGAGCACATCTCCCTTAAGAGGGATTCCTCCTCTCCTCCAGGCCTCAATCAGAAACTGGGTGAAGTCATATTTTTGGTTTTCTTTGAGAAAGTGAATGTAATCGTAAAAAAGCTTGTAGAAGTCCTTCATCGTAAAACCTAACTCTTCATTTTCCTGCAAGAAAAATTTTTTATAATGTTCTGAAAAAGGAGTGGAAGGGTCATAGGTAAGTCTCAGTTTTTGAAAACCCGCAAAAGCCCGATTCCCTGGAAGGTCTGAATATTCAGATTGTGAATATGAGTTTTCTTCGTCCAGTTCTCCAATCTCAAACTCAAAGCCTTTTTCCCTGAAAAATTCTTTGAGTTCCTCCGCTTTAATTAATTTCACTTTTTCACCCTCTTCTTTAAGTTTTTTGTAAGCAAAACTGTGAAGGGTTCTCACGTTTGCGGGGGGGATTTCGATTCCTTCATCTCTGCACTTTTTGAGAAAGGCATACTTCGTTGCTTTTGTAAGGGAGACAGCGTAAACGCTTTTTTCTCTAATTTCCTTTCTTGCAATAAGCTTTTTTAAAAGAGAAACAATTGAGGTTGTTTTTCCTGTCCCCGGGGGGCCAAAGATCTTTATTACCTTGCCCATAGCTCACCTCCTAAAAAGGGATTTCGGATTCTTTCACCGATTCAATCTCCTCCTGAACTTTGCTCCAGTCCCAGAAGTCTTTTACTATTCTTTCCTCTTCTTTCTTTTCTCCTTTTCTTTCTTTGGTTTCAGACACCCTTTTTTCTTCTTTTTCTTCAACAGCCTCAGATTTTATTTCAGGCTGCTCTGTCTTTGTTTTTGCAGGCACTCTCCAATCTTCTGGGTTCCCAGGAAGCTCCCACAATCTGTATTTTTTTTCCCCTTTTTTCAATCTTTTGTTTCTGCACCCTAAGTATTGCAGAAGTTCAACAAGTTTTTTGATACTTGCAGGTAAATGGGGTGCAAGGTAGCGGATTTTTGTTGCAAGAGAAGTGAGAGAGATATAGACTTTCTCCTCTTCTACATATTTGAGTGCCGCAGCGTTTTGCATAGTAATTCCATCAAGGTCATCAGTAAAAGGTTGAGAGATGATGAATTGTCTTAGCTCTTCGGCAAGAAGTTCTTTTTCTGAGGCTCTGTAGAAGTATTCGTGCTTCTCGGCTATTTCGTCAAGACTGCTTAGTATATCTCTCCATGAATACTTTACACCATTCAGGGCTACAATGGGGGAAATTCCGCTTTTTGCCCCCCATGCAGTTAAAAATTTTTTGGCATCATACATTAGGTCTATGAACGCCATCTTCAAAACGTGTCTCATCCCATCCTTGTCCTGAAAGTGAAATTCGTAGTGATGCTCTTCTTCTTCAACGTATCTAAGAATTTTTTCAACGCCAAGAATGCTAAAAAACTCTCTCGCATCTGTTATTTTTTCCTCTTCTTCTCCCTCTTCCTCTTTTTTAGGTCTTCCTCTAAGTTTTTTTACTTTTATGCCCGCTTTTTCGGCAAGCATTTCAATAGCTTTTGAAAAGCTTATGTCGTAGTATTTTTGTACAAAGCTTATGATGTCGTATCTTTCATTGTCGTGATAATCAACAGCAAGCTCCCAGTCCCGATAGGAATTTGAGAAAAAAACTACGAAAGAAGGGTGCCTTTCGGAATGGAAGGGGCAAATTACAGAAAGGTAGTGGGCATATCTTTTATACTGCACTCCGATTTCGTCAAAAATGCTTGCAAACGATACTCTTCTTTTGATTTCGTCAATGCAGTCTTTGTCTATTCTATGAAAAACTACTTGCTTTTCAGTTGCTTTTTCAACTTCAACAGAAAGTTCGTTTACTGCATTTTCTGATTCTTCAGCACCTTTCAAAAACGTTTCAATGTCAATAGGAACCACCCTGGGATTTTTCCAGAGAAGAAAGCTCTGCACATCATATTTCAAGTTTGTAGTCCCAATCAGCCTTTGACAGCCAGCAATGTTGAAACTCATCAAGTCAACGTTTTCAACATGCGAAAGATATTCTTTCAGTTTCTCGTAAACTTCTTTTGCTTTTTCTCTGTCAAGAAAGCGGTTGAAAACGATTGCTATCTGCCCTCCGCCCCCGGTGTAGGCGGTATAGAAAACAGCTTGTTTCAACTCATCAGGGAGCTGACTGTAAACTGAGTCTATAAGTTTAATGACTTCTGTGCTTTCTTTTTTCGTGTTGTGATCGTTTTTCTTCTCTACATCAAGAACAATGCCTTTTACTCTTGAAATGTTTTCTAACCCTGTTCTTCTGTTTTTTTTGTCTTCTGTAATTTTTCTCACTGCAGGACAAAATGTCACGTTAAACTTTTTGTCAAGACTTTTCACAAGAAAGAGAAACTCTTCAAAAGTTTTTACGTGTTTTGCTTTGTTAAACTGCTTATCAGCACTGTCAAAGACTACTTCAATGTATTCGTCTTCTTCAAGCTCAGTTGAGAAAAAAGTTTTGAAGACTGTATTAATGCTTTCTGTGAAAGTGTTAATATACATTTCTGAAAGAATTGAATTGATTGTATTATTTTTTTCTTTTATTATCATAGTTTCTCCCCCTTATCTTGTTTTTTAAAGTCTTCAAAGCTCACAATGCAGAACACTTCTTTTTTTTCTTCTGTGTCAAAAAACTTGAGCTGTCCTTTGTTGTTTTTTCCGTTTTTTCCGTTTTTTCCGTTTTTTTCGTGCCACCCGGGGGTGATGAGGGACTGCAAATGAGTATAGTCATAGCGTGTGATAAACTTTGAGAACTCCCAGGAAATTCTTTTGTAAATGAGAGAAGTTTTTTTAGAAACTTCAAACCAGGGAGAAGGGTTTTTTTTGATTACTCCAAGAAGATACAAAAGAAACTCTTGAACGATGTCTTTTACTTCATAGCGACTGTCCCAGAAGCGTTTTTTTATTATATGCTCTGAAAAATTGTAGATAAGATTCCAATTTAGCTGTTGCGGGGTCGGGTTCATTTGTCCCCCCTTTTAAAGTTTTTTAAATATTAAATGTGTGTGCAGTAACAACTCATAAAAAAAAAAGGGGGAAGCCCCGTAAAAACCGCGGGTTGTAATTAAACCCGCGGGACTTAGCTTTCAGTAATTTAAGAAAATAGCGTTTTTTTATGCTTTTTTTGGGGGTTTAAGGATTTTTGAAAAGATTTTTAAAATATTGAAGAGGTAATAACTGAAAAATTTGAGCTTTTTCAGGATTTTGAGTCTTTTTGAAAATTTTTAAACTTTTTTCTTTTTTTTGTTTTATAAAACTTTTTTGGGGGGGGATTTTTACAGAGAATTTTTGAAGATTTGAGAAGTTGAATTTTTGAGATTTTTGAAAATTTTTAAGACTTTAAGACTTTTGAGACTACTTGACTTTATTTAACTTTCTTGACTTCTAACTTTTTTTAATTTTTTGACTTTTTTAATTTTTTTACTTGACTTACACTTTAAAACACTGCTTTTTAAAACTTTCTAATCTGGACGCTCCGATTTCGCTGTCCCTATCAATTAGGGACTAAGCCGAAATCGGCTAACCCCTAAAAGGGGTACCTGCCCCTCAAAGGAGCAGGTCGGAAAAGTAAAACATATCTTAATTTTGAAAACTAATACATTTTTAAAAATTGTCAAGGTTAATAAATGTAAAAAAGGGGAGGGTAAGAAGTGAAAGAAAAGCTTATTGAGATGATTGAAATAATGAGAGATCTGCTTGATGAGTTTGAGCGTGTAGTGAAAGAAGAGGCTAAAGAAAGGGAAGCTTACACGATAACAGAATTTGCAAGTCTTGTCGGGCTGCACCCTCAGACAATTTGGAAATATGTAAAACAAGGCAAGCTTGCAAGCACAAAATTAGGAAATAAAATTTTAATCCCAGCGGGGGAGCTCAAAAAATTCAATAAAAGAGCGTTTTAAATTTTTGTCAATCAAAAATTGAAGAAAAAGTGAGAAAATTAAAGAAAAAATGAGAAAAAACCCGACTACGAATCCAAAGGTTGCAGGTTCGAGTCCTGCCGGGCGCGCTTGGTTTTTAAGATTTTTCAAAGGTTTTAAGAAATCCCTTTCACGGAATTTAGTGGAATTTCGTATCCTTTTTGCCTGCATTTGCAGGTAATCTTCAGGTAATAAAAATTGCCTGCCCTTTTTGCCTGAAAGCCTAATTAAATCTATGCTTAAGCTAATTAGCCTTTGCCTGCGATTCTTTTTGACGATAATAAAACTCTAAAAGGCAGTATTCTATAATGTCTTCCAGAATATCTTCAACACCGTCTTTTCTGTTTGTTGAATTTATAGTGGTAAAGGTTTTTTAGTCGTGTAATCTTAAGCACTTTGTCTCTCTAAAAGAATTTATAAGAGCTTGTTTGCTTTCTGAAGAAGGTTAAATTTATTATGGATTTTTTGTGAATACTGGTAGTTGATTCCAAAGATTAAGCTATATTGATTGCAACTTCTGTTCTTAGTCCGTCAGACAATAAAAAATCATTTTATATAGGTTAAAAGTTTATAGTGTATCCAAAAAGGTCAAAAACAAAACAAAGTTTTTGTGGGTAAAAATTTTATATCTATCTATATTGAAAAACAAAAGGGGGATGCTCGACAGTAAATATAAATTAAAAAAATTTTTATCTATTGACAAGAAAAAAAGATTATATAATTTTATTTTTAATAGGAATTAACTAATAAATTAAAAATTCTTTTAAATAGAAGGTAAGACTATGAATAAGGTGTTTTTTTTAATTCTATTTTGTTTGGTTTCTTTTATTTTAGTGTTTCTTAGTGGAAGTGCCAGCATGGCTGAAGAAAGACCGATGCCTGACATGGATAAGTCTGATAATCATAAAGATCATCACCAAAAAACAAAAATGCATTGTAAAAAGGTATGTGTAGTATGGGGGACAGAGGAGGAATGTAAAATAGTTGGACCTGATAGCGAAGCTAAAACCTGCGTTCTACGTCCTGTATGTAAAAAATATGACACAATATGTGAGGAAGGGCCTATATTATAAAATTTGCAGGAGGTTAACGATGAAAAAAAAGAGTTTTATTTTAAATTTTTGTTTGTTAATATGTATATTTTTAATAAAAGACCTTAAAGCTACCAACGATTCAAATCAATCGGTTAGTAGTTCAACAAGTACGGTATCTTCGAATAATTATGAAATCAATACTTCAACAAGTTCCTCAAAAAATACAGATACCCAAAACAAAGATTTCAAGGAAAGACTTAGAGGTTCGCCAAAATATAGTGTTCCTAATATTAACCGTAAAGGCCAGTATGGTCACGGTAAATAACCTTAAATTTAAGGGGGTGGGTTATGAAAAACTTGAAACTTTTGGTTGGTTTAGCAGGAGTAGTAGTATTTTTATCATCTGGGGTTTGTATAGCTAAAGATTCTGCTTATGATCAGGCTTCAGGGACTTCCGGTAGTTCCTGGCAAGCAGAAAAAGATTCAGCACATCCTGGAAATTATAAAGACCTAAATAGTTCTTGGGAAAGATCGAGATACCAGGCAGGGCAGGGCTTTGATACCTCAAGGCCTTCAAACTTAAGCGGAGGAGGAATGGAATACATACCAACACCTACTCCTCAAATTGATAAAGAGTTAAAGTAACAAAAATTTAATTGAAAAGATAGAGGTCAAAAAATGTGAAAAATTCTATTGATAACAAAGTTTGGATTTATCAAGTTTTGTTGCTAACTTTTTTTCTTCTCCTTTTACATAGTATACGATCATTCTCTGCTCCAGCCGATCTTTACGAAAAATTGTTAAATTCAATAACTGCTGAATTAAAAGAGATTTCTGAAGATCCTGAGAGGATGAAAGAATATATATTAAAGCAAGAAGATCTAAACATTCGAGATAAATACGGAGATACTTTACTTCACTATGCGGTCAGGAAAAATTATAAAGAAATCATTAGACTTTTATTAGAAAAAGGGATAGATATCAATACACCCAACAATATAGGAGAAACTCCTTTACATCAGGCAATACTTTATGCACGAGACATAACTACCATTTCTTTTCTTATTCAAAACAAGGCTGATTGTGTTTACAAAGATGGTTATGGGAAAATACCTTTATATAATTTTGTCTTTTATCCAGAAACTTTAGATTCAAAGATTATGGAAATTTTTAATCTTTGCGTACAAAAAGGATTTAAGGTTAAAGAAAACATCGATGTAGAAACTTTAAATGAATTTTTAAGTAGAGGCCACAAAAAAGTAGGTTTGATGTTAATTAATTGGGGTGTACCAGTTAATGAAAAAACATTGGAAAAAGCTTTAATAAAGGGCTATGAAGATATAGTAGATATTTTAATAAGAAAAGGTGTTAATGTATTACAAGAAAAATCGATTAGTTATGTTTGTACTAACAGTGATTCGGTAAAACTTGTTAAATTACTTGTTGAAAAAGGTAATGTTCCGACAGAAAAGGATTTAGACTTTTGCGTTTTTAAAGGAAGAAAAAATATAGCTTTGTTTTTAAAAGAAACTTTGGAAAGAACTCAAGGAAAAAAAATAGATATTAAAAAGAGATGTTATTTAATACCTCAAGTGGGCCCCTGTAAAGGACTATTCTGGGGAGCATATTTTATACCTGGTTTAGATAAGTGTGAAAAATTTTTTTATGGTGGATGTGATGATGTGGTACCTTTTGATTCGGTTGAAGCTTGTAGAAACATTTGCATAGATTGATTAAAAATTTGAGAGGTTTGTAAACATGAGATCGAGCTCTTTATCTTTAATTACATTCATAATCCTTTTGTTTCTCACTTTTTTTAACGTTAACTCTTCTATTGCAAGTCATAAAAAAATTGATAGTGATTTAGTTAACAATTTTACTTATCGTTTAACCTTTGGAAACCGTACTGTTACCTTAAAAGATGGTAAATACGAACAACCCTTTCCTGATTACCTGAAAGTTTGGGTTGAAAAATTTCTGATTAAAGATCTGAACGGAGATAGTATACCTGATGCAGTGGTTGTTCTTGGTCAGTCTGGTGGTGGAAGTGGAATTTTCTATGAGTTAACAGCCTTGATTTCTAAAGCTGATGACACTGTTTTTCAAACAAAATCTATCGTTTTAGGTGATAGATTAAAAATAGAAAACATCGAAGTGGTAAATAGACCAATTTTTCCTACAATGAGATTAGAAATTCTTCTTGATATGTTAACCCACAAAGAAAGTGATCCGTCTTGCTGTCCATCTAAGAAAGAACTTCTTTGTTTTACTTTTGATGGAATTGAGCTTATCCAGTGTGAAGAGGCACCGGTAGTTAAAAAACCTGCTATATATCTTTACCCTGAAAAACCAACCAGAATAAAAGTTGATCTGAATATTAAAGGAACCATTACAGATAGTATTCCAGAATATAAAACTGGCTGGGAGGTTAGGGTTACGCCTGATGGTAAAATCGATGGGAAATATGACTATCTTTTTTATGAAGCCCAGCTTGAAGAGACCATTAAACTGCCTGATGAAGGATGGATCGTTCCGTATTGTAACCTTGAAAACTGGTTTGATGAATATCTTCCACAGATGGGACTGAAAGAAAGAGAAATTAAAGATTTTAAGGATTACTGGATAAAAGCTTTATCACCTGCAAGGTACTATATCATCAAAATGGTTGATAGAGAATTTTTAGAAAAAAACCTGAAACTCAGCATCATACCAGAGCCTCAGACAGTCATCAGGGTTATTCTTTACTTTGAAGCGGTGGATGAATACAGGGATATCAAACCACCAAAAATACAACCTATTAAAAGAAAGGGTTTTACCGCAGTTGAATGGGGAGGAATTTCCAAAGATCCCGTAAATTCGGACATTAAAATGAAGCCTGAGTACTCCTTTCTGGCTACGGATACAGGAATACTGGTATTAAGAGCAGTTGAGGTTAAAGAACACAAAATAGCCATAACAGTAAACACTAAAGGCTGCACAGATAAAAATTCTGTCAAAGCTGAAGTAAATAGAATTTACAAAATTGACAATCAAGTTCCAACCTATCAGATAGTGTTTAAAAGGACAGAACCTGATAACTGTAAAGCTTTATTGCCTGAGGGAACAGTCTTAGTTTACGACCTTCAGAAAGAATTTGGTTTCCAGATGCCATATACAGTAGAGATAAAAAATCTTGTTATTCCGATGGTTAGAGATGAACCATTCTTTATATTTTCTAACCTTTATCAACACACAGGACCTATAAACATTAGCATTAAAGTTGATCTTGGGACAGAGCTTTTGAAAAAAAGACTTATAGATGCCACAATAAGAGCTATAAAAATGGAGATAAAGAGATATAAAGCATCGCAGCATCCTGATAAACAACAAAAAATTGCCTATTTAGAGAATGAGTTAAAGCGATTTGAAAACATGGGAACAACGGATTACAAGCTAACTCACGATGGACAGAGTTCAAGCAATCCCATTGAAGTATCTAAATTTGGTCCACTGATGCCACCTGTTGAAAGAGAAGTTGAGGTGGTAGTAACTAAACCTTATGACTATGGATCTGTTCTTGAAGTAGTTGGAATGACCAAGTCTGGACCATTTTATCATATCGCAGGAATAGAGGGAGATGATTTAAGCATATTACAATCAGGAAAATACAAACTAAAACTTTATCTTGTCTATAAAAGAGAATATTTTGGACCAATAGGAAATTATTATGTTTACGTTGATTCGGTTGAAAGGGTAGATGAAGAAAACATACGATAAAGTAATTTTAATTGGAATTAAAACAGTCTAATTAAAAAGATAAGAAAAAGGGGCTAAAATGAGAAAAAGTGCGAAACTTTTTCTTATATTAGTTATTTTTTTATCTTTGTTAAATTTTGCATATGCTCAGGAAAAATACACCTGCATAGAAACAAGAACGGACCTGGTGAATGGTGAAATTCAGTATGCTATAAAAAAAGACAATACCGTGGAATTCGTTTTGAATAATTGTGTCCCAGAAAACCTGAAATTAAAGGTCAATAACAGGACAATTACCTATCAAGAAACGAGAAGGCTTGTTGAAAATGGTAATATTGAAAAGAACGATCTTTTTGTTATTGAATGTCGTAATCCTGACACTGAAGGCACTGATGTGCTAAATTATCAAACATTCGTGATCAGGTTTTATCGTGCTAAAATTTCTCCTTTACTTACTCCGGATTATCCTCTTTATCCAACTATAAAACAAGTAGCTAAAAAACTCGGTCTTGAAATGCCTCACAGAACATTTGTAGTTTTTGACGGCTTTGGAGGTGCTTCTCACGAATTTTTCTGTTATGCTGAAACCCCACCAGCAAGTGATGGGTGTAGGTATAGTTTTGATGAGGTTCTTGAAATTCATGCTAAGCAAAAGAATGTAGCTGATTTAGACAATCTTGGAAAGAAGTACTTCTCCAGATTAGATTTAGATAAAGCAGAAAAGGCATTCAAAAAAGCAATTGAAGTTTCTGAAAATCCTGATTATAGTGACCTTTTACTTTTTTATATGGCAACAGGTCAATATGAAAAGGCAAAAAATATTTTATTTCATCAAATAAAAAATTCTCCTTACAATCCCTCTCACTATTTATCACTTGCAAAAATTTACTTATACGAAAAAAAGTATGATAAAGCAAAAGCCTTTGCAGAAACAGCATTAATATTTGATCCTGATGTTTTTGGAATAGATTTATACGAAGCTTATTACATTCTCGGAAAAATAGCTGAATTTAAAAATGATTATAGGAAGGCAATATTTTATTTTAAAAAAGTTTTAGAGCATGTTAGAGAGAGGTGTGAGTATTTTTCACTGAGATTTTGGGGAGAGGATAAGGCAACGATGTGTGATGTTTCTGCTTTACCTTATCAGATAGAAATTTTACATAGTCTCAACATGCTTGAGCGGTTTAATGAAGCGAAGGCTTTAATAGACACTATTGCTCCTCTAACAGAAGCGAATCCTTTAGAGAAGATTCACATTGCCTTTACTTATGCCGGTAAAGGAGAATATAAAAAAGCCTTTGAAATCTTGGATGACATTATTTCAGGTTTTACCAACAATGGTATAGGAGCAGAGGTTATACAGGGTGAAATCTATCCAGAGATTATTCGTGTTTATAGGAACTCTCCAGCAGAAAAGGCAGGTTTGAAACCTCGAGACAAGATAATAAATATTGATAACAGAGACTTGCGACTTTATAGACAAGAAGGAAACATGTTAGATAAGGTTACTAAATATATACAAGGGAATGAGATAGTCAAAATTACTATCCAATCCGGGAACTCTTCTGAACTGAGAGATTTAGAAATCAAACCTGAGGTTTTAACATCTCCAGAAGCTTCCGAAGCTTTAGGTTTTAAAGCAATCATTTTAAGAATAACAGGTAATTCTCAGGAGTTTGAAAACTATGCCGTTAAATCTTACGAATTAAATCCAGAGAATCCACTTGCTTGTATGGCAATGTCGCTTTTATATTGTGATAAAGGAAGACACAAAGAAGCTATTGAGATATTGAAAAAATTAGAGTCAAACTACCAGGATAATCTTTTCTCGCTTGTAAGGATTGTAGTTTATTCTAAGGCCGGACAGATAGAGCTTGCCAAGAAGTTTTACAACCGACTACCAGAGCAACTTTTAAAAACCAGAAATGCAGTTTATAGGCAGCTTTTAAATGAAGTTAGATTTAAAAAGACTGCTTTATGAGTTACACTAAATTAATACTTTAGAAAGGATAAGTTGAATCTTATTGTAAGAAATGAAAATCAGGAGATTAAAGTAAAAAACTTAGAAAGTAAAAATTTGGGAGGTGATATGATGAAAATGATTCTTCTTAAAGTTTTGTTTTTCTGTATAACTTTAACACTATTTAGTAGTATTGTTGTTGCAGAAGTAGACTGTAAAACAGAATGTGTAGAGTGGGAAACAAAGGAAGAGTGTAAAATAGTTGGTCCTGATAGTGAGTCTAAGATTTGTGAGCTTCGCACTGTATGTAAAAGATACGAAAAAAGATGTAAGGAACCGATGCTTAAGTCCGATAAAAATGGATCAGACAAAAAGTCAGAATAAAAATTGGAATGAAGTCTGATACTTTAGGAGGGAAGGTTATGAAAAAATTTCTTTTTTTATTTTTTCTTTTAGTAAACTCGTTTATTTTAGTTGTTAGTAATGGAATTTTGTCTGCCTCGGAATCTGATAACAAAACTTCTGAGTCTAAGAAGGAATGCGAAGAGATAGTAAAGGTGTGTGTTGAATATGGACCTCCAAAGAAAGAGTGTAAATCCAATCCATGTTGTCCTGGAGAACAAATTTGCACTATATATAGAGAATGTGTTAAGTATGTAGAGGTGTGTAGACCTTAAATAAGTTTAGTCAGTAGAGTGTTATTATAATTTAAAAAACCCAGGAGGTGAGTTATGAAATATTCAATACTGTGTGTTTTTATTATTGCCTGGTTGTTTTTAGGAGGTCAGTCACAGGCTTCTTTCAGTCAAGTGCGAGACACTACAACCAATAGTCAAATTTTTATAAGTTCTATTCTGCCTGAAAATCCTGAAAGAGATCAATCCTATGACAAACATGACAAAAAGGATCGTGAACGTCCTAGACCTAAGCCAGATAAGCAAGAAGATAGAGATAGACAGAGACTTCCTAAGCCTCCAGTGCCACCCTTTGATACCGTGAATCCTCATCACGAACAACCTGAAGATTAGTTATGAAAAGTTTCTACAGAATAATTCCCATAAAAAGAAGTTTCTTTTCTCGCACCTATGAGGTTCTTTCTCCGGATGGTTCAAAATTGGCTCAGATAACTCAAAGTGCCTCAGACTACGACACCATAGTAACCTCTGAAGGGGCAAAATATCTTGTAGGAGGAGATATTAACATTAATTTATGGATGGAATGTCCCGATGGCACAGTGTATGAGGTAAAGAGACCGGATGGATTTCAGATAGGATACAATTATTTCATAGAGTTTGATGGTAGAGAAATAAAATTAGAAATTGGTTTTGTTAAAAATAATGACTCTATATTTGAAAATGGTGAGCTAATAGGAAAGATAAAAAAAGAACCACGAAAATGGCCTGAAGGATTTATACACAAGATAAAAGCACTTTTCAGCTTAAGACAATGGACCCTTGAAATAAAAAACGATATTCCAGAACAGATTGCCTTTTTCATAATCTGGATAGTCCTGACCGTTGATCTAAAACTTCAACACGGAGAAGGTCGTGAACTAAAAACACTAACTTTAGAAAAAGAAAGAAAAAGACTTAAAAAGATTAACATTAAAGAATCTGGCAAAGTAGATAAACTAACAAAAGCAATAAAGATTTTAGCATGGATGTGGTTTATTACTGCTACGATTCCAGGTGTAATATTGGGTATAAAGTTAAGCTTTATAGTCTTAAAAAAGATATCTGGCATTTATGAAATTCCTCACACTTTAGATGCTCTCACGTCTTTAATGCTTATACCCTTTTTAATATCAAATATATTGTTTGCTCCACCATTAATTCTGCTTTTGGTGATTAAATCTATTGTCCTTCGGATGAAAGAGAGACATTAAGGAGGAGGTTTGTTATGAAGGGTGATAGATTTTTCCATTTAATACTTCTGACATGGCTGATTTTGTTAATAGCAATGGTAAAAGCCAATTCTTCTGAGATTACGCCTGAGGCAACTATAAGAAAAGTAATCATTTACCCACAGGGTGCTATTGTCAAAAAAGAACTTAGATTTAAAGCTCAGGTCGGAGAAAATGTTTTAAATATTTATGATCTTCCAGGAGACTTAGTTGATGAATCAGTTAATATTTCAACGAAAGATGAGAAAGGCATAAAGATACTTGATGTAAAGATTGAAAAAACTTATCTAAGGAAAGTTATTCAGGGAAAGATAAAGAGTCTGGAGAAAAAAATAGAAGAGTTAGAAGAAACAATAACCAAAAATCAAGATGATCTTGAGATTTTAAAGACATCTATTGAATTTATTAAAAAATCTACACCCTTTTCTCAAAACTTAAAAACTAATGAAGCAGAAGTAGAAAGCTTTGCAAAATATCTTGAAAGAAGTTTAAAAGAGAGACTTGATAGGGTATCAAAATTAGAAAAAACAATAAAGAAACTGAATGAAGAAAAGGCAATGATTGAAAAGGAACTATCTCAGTTAAGAAAATCTGGTGATTTTAGCAAGGTGGTTACTGTTATTTTTACTTCAAACAGTCCAAAAGAATTAACTCTTGAGCTTTCATACATGGTTGAAAATGCAGGCTGGAAACCAAAATACGAATTGAGAATAGATAGTAAAACAAAGAAAGTTGATGTTGTAAACCTTGCAGAGATAGCCCAGAACGCTCAAGAAGACTGGAAGAATGTCGAGTTAGAAATCTCAACGGCAAAACCTCACCACGGACCCTTGCCAGAGCTTTATCCATGGTATATTGATGTGTATACACCAAGACCTCCTGTGGTTTATAAAAAATTGAAAACGAAAGCTATAAGCCCTGAAGAATTTCTTGAGGAAAAAGAGCCAGAGCCAGAGGTAAGGGAAGAAGTAAGCTCTTTCACGTTTATATTTCCAAAAAAGCTCACTGTTCCATCAGACGGAAAACCTCATTCTATAGTAATAACAACAGCAACAAGTGATATCATTTTAAATTACTCAGCAGTACCCAAACTTTCTTCATACGCCTATCTTAATGGAAGTTTTAAAAACCCTCTGTCATATCCGATCACTTCAGGAATTGTAAATATATTTGTAGATGGAAGATTTGTGAACAGAATAAATATAAGAAAACAGATACTTCCGGATGAGAATATGGATTTAAGCCTTGGAATAGATGAATCAATAAAAATCGAAAGAAAACTTGTGAAGAAATTTACAGAATACACAGGCATACTTTCTAAGGAAAAAAGAATAAACTATGAGTATGAAATAATCATAACAAATGGCAAAAAGACAGGTATAAATATTAATCTCAAAGATCAGTTTCCTGTATCAAGGAACGAAAAGATAAAAGTTATTAGAGAGCTTCCAAAAGAAGGAGAGGCAAAGATAGGAGAAGATGGAATTATTCAGTGGGAATTAAAATTAAATCCAGGAGAAAAGAAGACCTTTAAGGTTAAATTTTCTATAGAGGCACCCGAGGAGATAGAAATCGGTGGATTAGAGTAAAAAAAAAACTTAGGAAGTATGTGATTAAAAAATTTGCAGGAGGTGAGCTATGAGAAACTTTTTGTTTATCCTTTCCTTTGTTTTAGTAAGTAACTTTGGTTGGGCAGAGGACAATCAGTACAACAAAACCAGTGGTTCTAACGGCAAAAAGTGTGAAAAAGTATGTATTAAATGGGAAGAAAGAAGAGATTGTCGTCCAGATCCTGTTTTTCCTGACAGGCAAATATGTGCGCTGTATAAAGTCTGCGCTCAATATGAAGAAAAATGTAATTAGCTACGAATAAACAAAAATAGAGAGGTTTATAGAGGTTTTCAGGGTTGAAAGAAAAAAATAGCTAATTTTAGGATGGGACTTCTTACCCAAATTATAATTAAATAAACACTCCCTCCCGCGGTTTTTACTTTTCTATTCCACAGTAATTTTTTATCTCGTCAACTATTCTTTTAACCTCGTTTTCTTTCAAATGACTTTTACTGTTTAATATGCAGTCCTTAAGATTTTCCAATTTGCATACCGTTAAATTTTTTGGTTCTTTTTCAACTATCAGTTCTACCTCAGGGTTGGTAAAACAGATAATTTTATGAACGTATACGTTTGACAAAGTTGGGACTTCGTGTTTTATGTGATTGAGCTGTTTGGAAATCTGAGCTGAAATGTTACCTATATTCCCTCGGTAGGTTGTTCCTTTCCTTCCAACTTTAATATGATCCCAGCCTCCTTCGGTATATCTGATAAATCCTTTATGATTTTTAGCTTCTATGATAAACGCCCCTTTGGGGCCTACCAGAAAACAATCGATATCTCCTAAATTGTTTAACGGAATTCCAAAAAATGCAGTGTAATCGTCATTAAAGGTTTTTAAAAGATAATCCTTTAATTGATTTTCTCCTAAAAACCCATGTTCATGTATATTTTTTATGTTTGCTAATATATTTCGTTTTAAGAGGAAAAAAAGACTTAATAAGATGGAAATAGAACATATTAAAAAGGTTATTGTAAAGTTAGAAAAAGTATTACCTAAAAATATTCCTATGGGGATACCTGTTAATGAAAGTAAAATGTACCAAAAATACCTGTCAACAATCTTTTGGTTTACTTCAATCTGGTCTTTTAAATGTGAGGTAATTATATAAAATTTCATTTCTTTTATTTTTAGGTAATTTCATTTCTTTTATTTTTAGGTTGATTTTATGATTATGCTATCATTTTATCATTTGATTGTATGATATCAAGATGTTTATTAAATTTTTAATCAATTTAAGTGTAAAATTAAAACTATACTTCAAAAGTTAAAGTGGATTAGATGTGGTTGATAGAAGCTAAGATTTTAGGTTAGATTTTTCTAAGATTATGGTAACAGGGCCATCGTTGATTAAGGCAATGTCCATGTAGGCTTTAAATACCCCTTCTTTTATGTTTATTCCTTTTTGTTTGATTTTTTCAGATAAACTCTTCAGGATAGCTTCAGCTTGGGCTGGGTCTTCTGCTAAGTGAAAAGAAGGTCGTGTACCTTTTTTAAGTTGTCCGCATATCGTAAAGTTTGAAACCAATAATACCTCACCGTTTATGTCTTTTAAACTGAGGTTAAACTTACCTTCAGGGTTTGGGAAAATTCTTAGATTGACGATTTTATCTGCCATCCACTCAACAGTTTTTTCATCGTCTCCTTTTTCTACACAGGCTAATACCAAGAGCCCTTGGTTGATTTGAGAGATAATTTTCCCGTCTACAGAAACAGAAGCTTCTTTAACCCGTTGGATAACAGCCTTCATCTAACCTGGTAGTGTTCCTCTATATACTTTGAACCAAGCTCAAAGGCTTTTAAGTTGGGTTCGATAAGATGAGCTTTACTTTCTCCAAGCATGTATTTTAGAGCTTCTTCAAAATTTTGTCTTGAAAAGATTTTAGAAACCTTATAAAAAGCCCCTAAAGCACAGATGTTAGCTAACATCTGTTTCCCTAAACTTTCAGCCAAAGAGTTTACTGGCACAAAGTAGAGTTTATATTTTTTTTGTAAGGCTTCTATGTTGTCAATTTCTTCAGGTTTTACTAAGTCTGAATTAATGATAGCTCTGCCTTTGTTTTTGAGTCTTGGGATAAACTTAAGAAAAGAAGGAAGATTGAGTATGATCAAAAATGAAGGATTAAGAACTAAAGGAGAGGCAATAGGATTGTCTGAGATAATTACAGTACAATTACATGTGCCTCCCCTCATTTCAGGACCATATACCGGTAAGTAGGTTACGTGATAATCGGCAAGCATAGAGGCTTGAGCGATTAAATTTCCTGTAAAAAGAACTCCTTGTCCTCCAAAACCTGCTATGATAAGTTCTAACCTCAAGGTCTTCTCTCCTTATTTTTGATTTTTTAAAAAGGGAGTTACTTTATCTTTAAATATTCCTAAAGGAAAATATTCGATAACTTTATCTACAGCTTTAACCGCAGATACAGGGTCCATCTTCCAGTTGATAGGACAAGTAGAAAGAATTTCTACAAACCCAAATCCTAAATTGTTTATTTGAGCTAAAAAGGCATTTTTGATCGCTCTTTTAGCTTCTACAATCCTTTTAGGAGAGTTTAGGGCTACTCTGGCTGAATAGGCAACTCCTTCAAGGGTAGCCAAAATCTCAGCTATCTTAGGAGGGTACCCAAAGGTTTCTGGATCCCTTCCTGCTGGCGTGGTGGTTGTCTTTTGTCCAGGGAGGGTGGTAGGAGAGGCTTGACCTCCGGTCATTCCGTAGATAGTGTTGTTAATCATAATAGAGGTGATTTTTTCTCCTCTTGCTGCTGCTTGAAAACTTTCATTAAAACCTATAGCAGCAAAATCTCCGTCTCCCTGATAGGTAAACACCACTAAATCTGGCCTTGCTCTTTTGGCTCCTGTAGCTGCGGCACAGGCTCTTCCATGAGGGGCTTCTGTCATGTCTACATCTATATAAAAATAAAGAAAAACAGAACATCCGATAGAAGAAATAGCAAGACTTTTATCTTGGATACCTAATTCGTCTATTACCTCACATACTAATCTATGAGCTACGCCATGTTGACAACCAGGACAATAATGAAAAGGTGTTTTCTTTAAACTTTTCGGGACTTGGAAGGGTTTAGACATTTTTTAATCTCCTTTTTAAGGTCTTCTGGAAAAGGAACTACGCTCGGAGGATAAGGTAAAGAAATTACCTCTGCTTTTCCTTCTACCGCCAGTTTCACATCCTCAAACATCTGCCCACAGTTTTGTTCAGGCACTAAAATTTTAAGAGGTTTTTTGGCCTTAGTTACTATTTCTTTCAGAGTTTTATAAGGGAAAGGATATAAAGTAATAGGCCTAAAATATCCTACCTGATAACCTTTATTCCTAAGATCCTCGATAGCCTCATTAGCCAATCTTGCCATAGAACCAAAGGCAACGACTAAGACCTCAGTATCTTCTTCAACTTTTGCCTCATATCTTATTTCTTTTTGCATGGTTTGGTATTTTTTCATCAGCTTTAAGTTATGTTGTCTAAGTTCTTCAGCATCTAAAAAAAGACTTCTAAAAAATCTGCTATTTCTGCCTTTAGCTCCGGTCAAAGCCCAAGTCTCTGGTGGGTACTTTTTTATTTTTAACTTTTTTAAAACAAGAGGTTCTTTCATCTGACCTAAAATAGCATCTGAAAGAATCATCACAGGGTTTCTATATTTTTCTGCAAGTTCAAAAGCTTTGGCAGTAAGTTCATAAGCTTCTTGAGCGTTAGAAGGAGCTAACACCAAAAATCTAAAATCACCATGCCCAGAACCTTTAGTTGCTTGAAAGTAGTCTCCCTGAGAGGTTTCAATTCCTCCTAAACCAGGTCCACCTCTCATTACGTTTACAACTACCGCTGGAAGCTCAAGAGCCGCTAAATAAGAAAAAGATTCACACATAAGGGAAATACCAGGGCTTGAAGAACTGGTCATTGCTCTAGCCCCAGTAGCACAGGCACCAAGCACCATGTTGATGGCTGCAAGCTCACTTTCAGCCTGTAAAAACACCCCACCTCTTTTAGGTAGCTCTCTTGACATAAGCTCTGGGATGTCGTTTTGAGGGGTTATCGGATATCCAAAATAACATTTACATTCCGCTTCTAAAGCTCCAAATACAATAGCTTCAACACCCTTAGCTAAGATTTTTTTATCCTTTTTCATTTTCATCCTCTTTTGTAAACACTATATCTGGACATACAAGATAACAAATACCACACATAGTACAGGCTTCAGGGTTTTTAGCATAAACAATTTTATAACCCTGAAGATTTCTTTTTTCAGAAAAGGCTAATACTTGTTTAGGACAAAAATGTATACACAAACCACAGGCTTTACATCTGTTTTCGTCTATCTTTATCTTAAAAATTTCCGTACCTCCTAATTAAGATTTACTTGTGTACTCGTCCCTTATCTTCATATAAGGGTTTTAATATAATTCAATTAAGTATTTTGTAAACCCAATTTTAAAGCTTGTAACGTTTCTAAATTTTCCAGATTAAAACAGTTAAAAGTCTGGTTTTCTAAAGTTTGAGTTATAAGGCCACACAAAACCTTTTTAGGACCTACTTCTATAAAAGTTTTTACTCCTTGCTGAAACATAAACTGAACACAGTCTGTCCATTTAACAGAAGAAGTAATCTGGGATTTCATAAGTTCTTTAAGTTTTTTCCCTTCGATTTCAGCTCTACCAGAAACATTAGTTACTACAGGTATTCTGGGATTTTTCCAGGAAAAAGATTCTAAATAAGAGGCAAGTTTATCCTCGGCTTCTTTCATGAAAGGACTATGAAAACCAGCATTTACCTTAAGTTTAACAGCCTTAGCCCCTAATTCTTTGACTTTTTTCGCTAATTCTTCTAAAGCAGAAACTTCTCCACTTACCACCAACTGCTTAGGAGAGTTAAAATTGGCAATGACTATCAACCCGTTGACCTGTTGAATGATTTTTTCTAACTCGTCTTTGCTAATTCCGATGATGGCATACATCCCAGAAGGATTTTTCTCAGCGGCTTCTTGCATAACCTTACCTCTTAGTTTGACTGCTGAAAGAACCTCTTCCAGGGATAAAACTTCAGCTGCAAAAAGTGCGCTGTATTCACCCAGACTATGCCCGGCTACAAAAGAAATCAGACTTTTATTTCCATCTAAAACCTCATTTAAAAGCACATTAAAACAAGCTATGTTAACCACCGTAAGACACACTTGAAGGTTTTCTGTTTGGGTAAGCTCTTCCATAGGTCCTTCAAAACATAATTTTCTTACAGGAAGACCGGTGACTTCTTCGCTTTTGATAAAGAGGTCTTTGACATATTCGAAATGTTCGTAAAACTCTTTACCCATTCCTATATACTGAGATCCTTGTCCGGGAAAAACACAGGCAATCATTCTTCTTCTTCCTCCAAAAATTTTTCTGGTCCAACATCTTCTAAATCTTCAAGCCGAAGCTCGTAATCCTCTGGAGGTAAAAGTTCCTCAAGTTCAGCCGGGTTGGTCATCTCTATTTCGATAAGCCATCCTTCATCAAGAGGGTCCTCGTTAAGTATTTCTATGTCTTCTAAAACTTTTTCGTTAACCTTTACGATTTTTCCAGAAACAGGCATCAGAAGGTCGAAAACTTGCTCTATGGTTTCGATACTTCCAAAAATTTCATTTTTTTCAAACTCTTCTTCCTCTTCAGGAAGGTCAATATCGATTATCTCCATATTTTTTAAGATAAAATATTCGGTTATACCTGATCTTACTATTTTTTTCTTCTTTTTTTTCACCCAGAGATGCCCTTCGGTATATAGTCTATCTTCAGGGACCTTAAACATAAAAAACCTCCGTGAGATTGTAATTAAAAGAGTGTTATAACGAATTTTTTAAAATTGACAAGTGTTTATTTTGAAAAATTTTTGATAAATTTTTCTTTTAATTTTTGATTTAAATTATAAGCCCAGGCTAATACAGCAGCTACTGTTTGATAAAGTTCTGGAGGTATAGGTTTTTCTAATTCGATCTTATACAGTTGTTGTACCAGTTTAGAGTCTTTTTTAATTGGGATGTTATGGTTTTTAGCTATCTCGAGTATAAGGTCAGCAAGATATCCTTTTCCTTTGGCTATTACCTTAGGAGCCTCATCTCCTGGCTCGTATTTAATGGCTACTGCTGTTTTTTCTTTGTTTTGGTCTTCCATTTTGGTTTACATTTTTATAAGTATGTGCTATAATTCATTCAAGTCTTATTTTATTTATTTTCGGTAAAAATTAAAATTTGTAAAGGAGGTTGATATGAGGCTTACATTATCGGTTATAAAGGCTGATATCGGTGGGTTTGTAGGTCATTCTTCTGTCCATAAAGATGTGCTTGCCAAGGTTAGGGAAGTAGCTGAAGAGGGAAAAGATAAAGGGATAATAAGAGACCTTTCTGTTTTGGTTTGTGGAGATGATATAGCTTTAGTTATGACCCATACTAAAGGGGTTGATTCTTCAGAGGTACATGAGCTTGCATGGAATGCCTTTAAGGAAGGGACAGAGGTTGCTAAAAAATTAAAGATGTATGGAGCAGGACAAGACCTTTTGGCTGAGGCTTTTTCAGGTAATGTTAAGGGAATGGGACCAGGGATAGCAGAGATGGAGTTTGTAGAAAGGAAAAGCGAACCTGTTATTGTGTTTTTTGCAGACAAAACCTCTCCCAGTGCCTGGAACTTACCACTTTATGAGATGTTTGCTGACCCTATGAACACTGCAGGGCTGGTGATAGACCCTTCTATGCATGAAGGTTTTATTTTCGACGTGATGGATGCCTATACCGGTATGGGTATCCAACTAAAAACCCCTGAAGAGCTTTATGACCTTTTGGTTTTTATAGGTGCTACCAGTAGGTATGTAGTAAGGGCTGTCTATAGAAAATCTGACGGAGAGATAGCAGCCGCTGCTTCTACTCAGAAACTTTCTTTTATGGCAGGAAGGTATGTGGGAAAAGACGACCCAGTGCTTATCGTTAGAGCTCAGAGCGGTTTTCCAGCCGTAGGTGAGATTTTAGAGCCTTTTGCAAGGCCTTGGCTGGTAGAAGGATGGATGAGAGGGTCTCATACCGGTCCTCTTATGCCAGTTGCTTTTAAAAATGCTAAACCCACCAGGTTTGACGGGCCTCCTCGTGTGATAGCAGCGGGTTATCAGATAGCAGATGGGTATTTGATCGGACCATCTGACTTGTTTGATGACCCTGCCTTTGATCACGCAAGAGAAGAATGTAACAAGATGTCAGATATTCTAAGGCGTCAAGGAATTTTTGAACCTCACAGACTTCCTCCTGAAGAGATGGAATATACCACCCTTCCTAAGGTGCTTGAAAAGCTAAAAGATAGGTTTAAGCTGGTAGAAACAGAAAGACCTAAATTTTCTTCTGAAGGAGAAATAGCAGAATAATGCACCAGTTTATTTTTGACCCCAAGGATTTTACCCTTGAAGACCAGATAAAGTTTGCTTGTTATAAAGGGATTATATGTTTTAACCGCTGTTGCTATGACGTAAAACTTGTACTTACCCCCTATGATTTCTTAAGATTAAGAAAAGCATTAAACCTCTCAGTTGAGGAGTTTGTAGAAAAGTTTGGAGAGGCCTACATCGGTGAGGTGACCCAACTTCCGGTTATTTCTGTTAACATGGATCCCTATTCGATGGCCTGTCCCTTTTTAGATGAAAAGGAAGGTTGTAAGGTTTATCAGGATAGGCCTGCTTCTTGCAGGCTCTATCCTTTAGCAAGATACATCAGCAAAGACCAAAAAGGAGAAAAGCAGGAAATCTTTAAAATCATAAGAGAAACCCATTGCAAAGGTCACTATGAACCCAAGGTTATCAAGGTTGTGGAATATATTAAAGAGCAAGGATTAGAAGAATATTTATACTATAATGACCTTTGGGCTGAAGTGGTGTCAAAAAGACAGAAATTTATAGACACTCCTTTAAACGCCGATGTACTTGAACTTATATTTTTGTTTTCTTATAATTTACCTGAATTAAAAGAGATGATAAAAAAAGCTGAGGTAACAGGTTTTTCTAAGGCAGACCTTGAACTTCCTGAAGAAAAACTTTTAGAAAAGGGAATAATTCACATTCGAGACGTTCTTCTTTCGGAAGAAGACTTATGGTAATAACTTTGTAGGCTGATGAAAATAGGAAAAGACCTTCAGGGAGAAATAAACATCATCCCTTTGGTTGATGTAGTTTTGGTGATCCTTATCATCTTCATGATAACCGCTCCTCTTATGACCTCTGGGATTGAAGTAGAACTTCCTAAAACCAAAAATTTCCCTATAACCCAAAAGGAAGTTCAGCCAATCAAGATTACCATCACCAAAGAAGGAAAGATCAAGCTTTATGGACAAGAGGTGAGTTTAGAAGTTTTATCCAAATGGGCTGAAGAAGCAAAGCAAAGAGAGTTAGCCAAAGAAATTCAGATAGAAGCTGATAAAGATTGTCCTTATGGTATAGTAGCTAAGGTGCTTTCTGAATTAAAAAAAGCTGGGTTTTCAGAATTAGGATTGTTAACGCAATCTGAACAACAATAAATACCATGTTTATAAGATACAACTTGGGTTATTATGTTCTTTCTTTATTTTTAAACTTTTGTTTTTTATTTTTACTTTTTTCTAACCTCCAGTTTTTTTCTAAAACACCTGAGACTTTAAAAGTAAAATTAGTTTCTAATGTTATGACCTCAGAAAATTTTAACATTCAACCAGCCTCTGGACCTTTGGTTGAAACTAAGTTTGAACAAAGTCAGTCTCAATCTAAAGAGGCATTATCTAAAAGAGAAGAAAAATCTGGCATAAGGGAAATTGAAGAGGAGAAGTTATTGGAAGAAAGATTAAGCAAGATTACAAAGTCAAAACAAAAAGAGGTAGAAACTACAACAGAAGAATTAGGTCTTTTAAACAAAAAGATTGCGAGTCTAAAAAAGAAAGCTAAAGAAGGAGTGAGTGCAAACTATAGGATAGAACAGCAAGGCAGTCATGGAGGAAGTACAGGGTACTCTTTAGGTCAGGGAACCTACGGTTTTAAAGCAGGTGGTCAAGCTTTAAGTCAAGAATATCTACTTTTGATAAAAAGGAAGTTGCAGAACCATTTTGAAATTCCTATTTATTTAAGAACTCAGAAGGACTTAATAGCTATGGTAAGGATACACATTGGGTCTGACGGAAGGGTGTTAAGTTATACTTTTGTCAAAAAATCCTCGGTTGGGGAGTTTAATTCTGCCGTGGAAAGATGTTTGAAAACCGCCTCTCCCTTACCTGTTGACAGACCAGTTCAAGTAGTGGTAGAATTTAAAGCTACAGGAGTTGGAAAGCTCGAATAAGAATCTTAATAAGATAAAAAGATTGATGGAGTAGCGTTATGTTTAAACTTTCTGAAAGAGCTAAAAATTTAAAACCCTCTGCTACTTTAGCGGTAGATGCAAAGGCCAAAGCCCTAAAAGCCCAAGGGATTGACGTGATAAATCTTTCTGCAGGGGAGCCAGATTTTGACACCCCATCTTACATTAAAGAGAGTTGTAAGAAAGCTTTGGATGAGGGTTTAACTAAGTATATCCCAACCCCTGGACTTTTAAGTTTAAGGAAGGCTATATGTGAAAGGATAAAGTCAGACTATGGGTTTGAATACACACCAGAAGAGGTATTGGTAACTACAGGAGCAAAACAAGCTATCTTTAACTTGCTATTAGCCTTGGTTGATAAAGGAGACGAGGTTTTAATTCTTTCTCCTTACTGGGTTTCTTATCCTGCGATGGTTGAGTTAGCTGGAGGTACTCCAAAGTTTATCCCCTCTGACATGGCCAATAACTTTGAGCCATCTATCAGTGATATCGAGGTAGCTATTAATTCTAATACCGTAGGTATTATTCTTAACAGCCCTTCAAATCCTACAGGCTGTATTTACTCTGATAGATTTTTAAAAGACCTTGCAGAATTGTTAAGAGGAAAAGACATTTGGGTACTAAGTGATGACATTTATGATAAACTAAGGTTTGACTTTGCGCCACCTAAAAACATATTATCTGTGGCCCCAGATCTTAAAGAAAGGGTTTTTATAGTAAACGGGGTTTCTAAAACCTATGCCATGACCGGTTGGAGGATAGGTTGGCTTGTTGGACCAAAGGAGATAATAAAAATCTGTGCTAACATACAGGGCCAGAGCACTTCTCATGCTACCAGCTTTGCCCAGAAAGCCTGTGAAACCGCTCTTACCTCTTCTCAGGAAGAGGTAGAAAAGATGTGCCGTGTTTTTGCTAAAAGAGCAAAGGTGCTTTCTGAAGAATTGAAAAAAATTCCTGGTATAAAGTTTATCGAACCTAAAGGTGCTTTTTATCTTTTTGCTGACGTTTCAGCTTATTATGGAAAGAAAACCAAAGAAGGAAAAGAAATCGTTACTTCTTTAGATTTAGCTGAATATCTATTAGATGAAGCAAGAGTTGCTGTTGTTCCTGGGATAGCCTTTGGAGATGATCGTTTTATAAGGCTTTCCTTTGCAAACTCTGAAGAAAGTTTAAAAGAGGCCTGCCATAGGATAAAGCAGGCCCTATCTCAACTGAGATAGAAAGCTTAGATAGAATGGTTTAATTGCAGACGGTTTTTATTTCTTCCTTTACTAATTTTCCATATTCATAGTATTGTACTTTTACTTGTTCGCAGTTGTCTTTTTTCCCTATAGGAGTAGCATAAACCTTTTGAGCCTGGTCTTCGCTAACATATTCTACCGGTTTTCCTGTAGTAGCTGCCTCAGCCGCTGCTTTGTTCATGATGCTTCCAGCCGTCCCTCCGATGATACCACCAATAACCCCACCGATAACTGTTCCTCTCCAACGATTGTTTTTATCTATCAGGGCACCTAAAACTGCCCCAGCTACAGCACCTATCGTAGCTCCTTCCTTAGTTTTTTGACTTGTTTCAGGAACACATCCGGTAAGTAAATACCCTATCAAACAAAAAACCATAAAAAAACTCAAACAACGCATAAGTTTGTTTTTCATGATCCCCTCCTCATGAGAGTATAATAAAGCTGCTTTAATATTAAAGTTTAAACTTTATAGTTTTTAAGTCAATCCTTAGAAAGCACCTTTTTCCGAATTTTTACGAAAAGAAGGTGGTAATGATTAATGGGGCGGGGCCAATCGAGATTTTATAATATTTGTAAAACACCTGCCTTAAAAGTCTTGTCTTTTGTTTTTTTTATTTTAAAATTTCTATTATTATGGGCTGGCAAAAGGTTGAAAAAAAAGATCTAAAAGTAGGGATAGAGTTTTCTTTTGGTACTGAGAATATTCAGGTTGAGGAATGTTATTTCAAACAAAAACGGGTTGAAAAGACCTTCGACCTTGCCTTAAGCATCGACAAAGAAGATTATAACGTCTATGTGTGTGGTCCTAATGGTATAGGAAGAAGTAGGTACACTTTAAAAAGACTAAGAGAGATAGCCTCTTCTAAACCTACTCCTAAAGACATCTGCTATGTCAATAATTTTCAAGAGCCGTATAAACCTAAGGTTTTGATTCTACCCTCTGGTTATGGAAAAAAACTGGCTGAGCATATAGAAAATATCTTAGAGTTTTTAAAAAAAGAAACTTTTAAAGTTTTTGAAGGTAAAGAGTATGAAGAAGAGTTAAACGCAATTACTAAGGAAATCGACCTGCAAAAAGAGAAAGTAATAAATCAATTAGTAGAGGAGGCAAAATCTTATAACCTGATGGTTCTTTTCGGTCCTGAAGGAGTAAGGTTAATGCCTCTCTTTAAGGTACAAACCTCTCTTCCTCAGGAAGAATTTTTAAGCAATCCTCAGCTTAGAGAAGAATATCATAGAAACCTTGAGGCTTTTGAACCTAAGTTTAGGGATTATCTGAGAAAATTAAGAGAGCTTGATAATATTTTAGGAGAAAACCTTTTAAAATTAAGACAAAAGATCGCTGAAAATTTGGTGGATAAAGCGTGTAAAACTTTAGAAGAGGAATTTTCTAAGATTGAGGGATTTCAGACATACTTAAAAACTTTTAAACAAGAAATTGTTAAAAACATTCAAATCTTTATAGATTGGGAAAAATTAAAAGGTAATATAATGGTTCAAAATAACATCAACCGTGCGTTAAACATGTTTAGGGTAAACGTGCTGGTTGATAATTCTGAAACCGAGGGTGCACCTGTAGTTTATGAAAGGATACCTACTTTGAAAGGGCTTTTTGGACAGATAAATTATAAGGCAGAGATGGGAATACTTTATGCTGATCATCTAAGCTTAGCTCCAGGTATTCTTCATAAGGCTAACGGAGGATATGTAGTCCTTGATCTTTGGGAGGTTTTAAAAAACCCCTATGTATGGTTTCTTTTAAAGAGGACACTTCTTCATAAAGAACTTCATCTTATGGGAGGTATGATAGAGGAAATTCCTGTACCTCATGTAGGTATCTTGCCAGAGCCAGTGCCTTTTTCTGCTAAAGTCTTTTTGATAGGAGATCCTTACCTTTACCAACTTCTTATGTTTTATGACCCTGAGTTTTCTCAGCTGTTTAAACTTAAAGCAGAGTTTGAACCTGTGGTTTCTATAGAGGAAGAGCTGGTATCTATATTTCCCAAGGTTGTAAAAAAAGTAATAGAAGAAGAAGGGCTAAAAGACCTTGATAGCTCAGGTCTTAGCGAGCTCTTTAAGTATGCGGTTTATCAGTCAGGCCATAAACAGAAAATAAGTTTAATCATACAAGATTTGATCGACCTTTTAAGAGAAGCAAGCACCCTTTCTTCGAATCAATATATAACAGAAAAAGAGATAAAACAGGCTGTTAGAGATCGAATTTACAGGGTTAACATCATAGAGGAAAAGATAAGGGAGCTTATAAGAGAAGGAAAAATCATCATAGATGTAGAGGGTGAAAAGGTTGGTCAGATAAACGGGCTCAGTGTTTATATGCTTGGAGACTACAGTTTTGGTAGGCCTTCTCGTATAACCGCTAATGTATTCCCTGGAAGTCGAGGGGTGGTTAACATAGAAAGAGAAATAGATATGAGTGGACCTATTCACTTAAAGGGTGTTTTTATCCTTTCTTCCTATTTTTACCATCGTTATAGTACCAATTTTCCTCTTCAGTTTTCTTGCACCCTTACTTTTGAACAGGCTTATGAACCGGTAGAAGGAGATAGTGCTTCAGCCGCAGAACTTATGGCTATCCTTTCGGCAGTATCAAAAATTCCTATCAAGCAAAACCTTGCTCTCACTGGATCTATCGATCAGTTTGGTAATATCCAACCTGTAGGAGGTATTAAAGAAAAGATAGAAGGCTTTTATCGGGTTTGTAAAATAAAAAATTTTACAGGAAATCAAGGGGTTATTATACCACGTCAAAATGTTGATAATCTCCTTTTGGATGACGAGGTTTTGGAAGATATAAAGAAAGGTGTTTTTCAGGTGTATACTGTAGAAACGATAGACGATGTGATAGAGCTTCTTACCGGAAAAAAGCCTGAAAGTTTTCATAAAGAGGTTAGCAAAGGTCTTAAAAGGCTTTACGAGCTAAGTAAAGAAAAGGTAAAAACCTCTAAAACCTCTAAAACAAAAAGGTCCAAAAAATAGTTTTTACATAGTTCGTTATTAAAATTCTCTATTCAAGTGTCAACACAAATTTGTTTAAAATCAGGTTGATAAAAAGTTGTTAGTTTAACTAAGATGTGGTAGATTTGAAAAAAAAATCAATTTTTCTATAAGGGGGACAGGATGGCTAAAATTAAAATTGGTGAAAATTTCTCTCTTATCGTACCTGATGATCCAGAAATTCCTTATATCGAAGGTGACGGAATTGGGCCTGACATAATGAAGGCCACTTTAAAGGTATTAAATGCAGCGGTTGACAAGGCTTATGGAGGTAAGAAAAAGATTTTGTGGAAAGAGGTTTTAGCAGGAGAAAAGGCCTATAAAGAGACAGGTACCTATCTTCCTGAAGAAACATTAGAAATTATCAAAAGTTCGGTCGTGGCTTTAAAAGGACCGTTGACTACCCCGGTAGGAGGAGGTTTTAGAAGTTTAAACGTTACTTTAAGGCAGGTTCTTGATCTTTATGCATGTGTAAGGCCTGTAAGGTGGATCCCTGGTACTCCCTCACCTGTTAAACATCCCGAAAAGGTAAACATGGTAGTTTTTAGAGAAAATACGGAGGATGTTTATGCAGGCATAGAGTTTCCAGCAGAGTCACCTGAAGCTAAAAAACTGATAGAGTTTATCAAAGAAAATTTTGGAAAAGAAATAAGGGAAGGTTCAGGTATAGGGATAAAACCTATCAGTAAGTTTGGAACCGCAAGGTTGGTAAAAAAAGCCATTCAGTATGCCTTAAATAATGGATATAAAACAGTTACTTTGGTGCATAAAGGTAACATCATGAAATATACCGAAGGTGCTTTTAGAGCTTGGGGTTATGAAGTAGCCAAGGCAGAATTTTCAGACAAGGTAGTTTTAGAGGAAGAGTTAAAAGAAAGATTTTCCGAGGGTATTCCTCAGGGTATGGTTATCATTAACGATAGAATAGCCGATGCTATGTTTCAGTGGGCTTTACTTAGACCAGAGGACTATGGGGTACTTGCTACTCCCAATTTAAACGGAGACTATCTTTCTGATGCTTTAGCTGCCCAGGTAGGGGGTCTTGGGATGGCCCCTGGTGCTAACATAGGAGATGGATATGCTGTTTTTGAGGCTACTCACGGGTCAGCCCCTAAGTATGCAGGGTTAGACAAGGTTAATCCTTCTTCTTTGATACTTTCTGGAAAAATGATGCTTGAATATCTTGGATGGAAGGAGGCTGCTGAACTTATTTGGAAAGGTCTTACCAAAACCATCCAGCAAAAGATAGTGACTTATGATTTAGCAAGGCAGCTTGAAGGTGCAAAAGAGGTTAAATGTTCTGAGTTTGCAGAAGCTATAGTAGAAAACATTTACAAGGAAGGAATATAATGGTTACTTCTTTAGAAGTAGACCAGGAAAGTTGTATAGGCTGTGGATATTGTATAGAGATATGTCCTGAGGTCTTTACGTGGGGTCCTGAAAGAAAGGCTTTGGTTTATAATTTTGAGGGGTGCAAATCTTGTGATTGTATATCTGCCATAGAGAACTGTCCTGTAAAAGCTATTTCTGCGGAAGGGGGGCCTTATGAAAAAGTATGATTCTTCTACTATAGAAAAAAAATGGCAAGAACTTTGGGAAAAACATCAGATTTTTGAAGCTAAAACAGACCCTTCTAAACCTAAATATTATGTGCTTGAAATGTTTCCTTATCCTTCTGGAAGGATTCATATGGGGCATGTAAGAAACTATACCTTAGGTGATATTTTAGCCCGAGTAAAAAGGATGAAAGGGTATAATGTACTTCATCCTATGGGATGGGATGCCTTTGGCCTCCCTGCAGAAAATGCCGCTTTAAAACATGGGGTTCATCCTGCTAAATGGACCTATGATAACATAGCCTACATGAAAAATCAGTTAAAAAAACTTGGTTTTAGTTACGACTGGAAACGGGAGTTAGCTACCTGTGACCCAAGTTATTATAAGTTTGAACAAAGGTTTTTTATCGAGATGTATGAAAGAGGACTTGCCTATAGGAAAACCTCGTTGGTTAACTGGTGCCCTTCTTGCCATACGGTACTTGCTAACGAACAGGTGGAGGATGAATGTTGTTGGCGTTGTGGAACTGAGGTCACTTATAAAGAAATGGAAGGTTGGTTTTTAAGAATAACAGCTTATGCAGAGGAACTTTTAAAAGAGCTTGATGAGCTTGAGAAATACTGGCCTGAAAGAGTTATTACAATGCAGAGAAACTGGATAGGAAAAAGTGAAGGGGCTGAGATAAAGTTCTTTTTACCAGAAATAGGAGAAGACTTAATAGTTTACACCACCCGCCCTGATACCCTTTATGGTGCTACCTTTATTTCTCTCTCCCCTGAACATCCATTAGCTCAGAGATTAGCTGAAAAAAAGGGTTTGTCTCAAGCTTTAGCTGAGTTTATAGATAAAGTCAGAAAGGAAAGAAGAGAAATTGAAACAGGTATGGCAGAAAAAGAGGGTTTATTCTTGGAAAGTTATGCCATCCATCCATTGACTGGGGAGAAACTTCCTGTTTATGCAGCTAATTTTGTACTTATGGAATATGGGACTGGAGCTATTATGTGTGTTCCTGCGCACGACCAGAGAGACTTTGAGTTTGCCAAAAAATATAATCTTCCTATAAAAATAGTGATCCAGCCAGAAGGTATGAACTTAAACCCTGAAGACCTTGAAGAAGCTTATGAAAAACCTGGGATTATGGTAAATTCAGGGCCTTTTAACGGTCTCCCAAGTATAGAAGGAAAAAGTAAAATAACTGCTTATCTCGAAGAAAAAGGTTTGGGCCGAAAAAAGGTAACTTACAGGCTTAGAGACTGGGGGGTTTCGAGGCAAAGATACTGGGGTTGTCCTATACCTATGGTATATTGTGATAAGTGCGGTATTGTTCCTGAGAAACTGGAAAACCTCCCGGTAGTTTTACCTACAGACGTTCAGATAGACTTTACTGGGAGATCTCCTTTGCCTTTGTTGTCTGATTTTGTTAATACTACCTGTCCTAAGTGTGGAGGTCCAGCTAAAAGAGAAACCGATACCTTTGATACCTTTATGGAGTCTTCCTGGTATTTCGCAAGGTTTGCCTGTCCTGATTATCCTGAACCCTTTAATCCAGAGGATATCCATTACTGGTTGCCTGTAGACCAGTATATCGGTGGTATAGAACATGCGATTTTACACCTTCTTTATGCCAGATTTTTTACTAAGGTTTTAAGAGACCTTGGTTATTTCAAGATAAACGAACCTTTTAAAAATTTACTTACCCAAGGTATGGTTATCAAAGAAACCTATAAATGTCCGGTGCATGGATGGGTCTATCCTGAAGAGGTTTCTCCTGAAGGAAGATGTTTAAAACCAGGATGTGGTCAAGAAATCATCGTAGGAAAGTTTGAAAAGATGTCAAAAAGTAAATGTAATGTAGTAGACCCTGATGTGATGATTAAAAGATACGGAGCAGACACCGTAAGACTTTTTATCTCCTTTGCAGCTCCACCTGAAAAAGACCTTGAGTGGAGTGACCATGGTATAGAAGGTGCATACAGGTTTTTAAAAAGACTTTATCATTTAGTGTTAGAATATGCAGAGGACTTAAGAGGAATAGAATATTCCTCTGAAGAGTTTAAAAATCTTGATCCCAAGTTAGTGCCTCTTAGAAAAAAACTTCATAAGACTATTAAAAAAGTTTCTGAAGATTTTGAAAAAAGACTAAGGTTTAACACAGGGATTGCGGCTATCATGGAGTTTTTAAACCTATTTCAGGATTATCTAAAAGAAATAGATTTAAATAACATGATGCACAAAAAACTGATAAAAGAGTGTTTAGAAAAGGTGGTGTTACTTATATCTCCTGTATGTCCTCATTTGGCAGAAGAGTTGTGGCAAGAGCTTGGAAAGAAGACTTTTATTTCCTGTGAACGTTTCCCTGAGTACGAAGAAGCCTGGTTGGTAGATGAGACCTATATGCTTGTGGTTCAGGTTAACGGTAAGGTGAGAGATCAGGTGGAGGTTTCGGTTGAGGCTACTAAGGAAGAGTTAGAATCTATGATAAAAGAGAGACCAAAGGTAAAAAAATATTTAGAAGGAAAACAAATCAAAAATGTGGTTTTTGTCCCTAAGAAACTTATTAATTTTGTGGTTTAGTTTTATACTTTTGGGTTGTGGTTATAGTTTTTACCAGCGCCCTTTATATTTAAAAGAAGACTGGAAGACCATTTATATCCCCCCTTGGAAAAACTATTCTTCAGAAACCTCCTTAGGAGAATATCTTTCTTATTACTTAAGACATAAGTTTGCACAAGGTCAGTTTTTACTTCCTGTATATGATGAAGACAGGGCAGATCTGGTTTTAAAAGGTGAAATAAAAAGGGTTTATTTAGATCCTATTTCTTATGAAACTTTTTTGGTTACCAAAGAAAGAAAGATATCTTTTGAGGGAGAATATCAGCTTATCGAAAGAAAAACCGGAAAGGTTATTTTAAAACGACCGATTAGCCGTTATGAGGTTTATCGTGTAGCTCAACAACAGGTGGTTAATTTTTTAGACCCTGGTAGAGAAGAGGCCTTAAAACTTCTTTCTCAAGATTTAGCTGAAATTATACTTCAAGACATAATGTTTAACGAGTTGAAACTATAAAACCCTTACCAGAGTTTAAATCCCTCTAAGGTTTCTTTTATATCCTGAGGTTCAAGGTATCTTAGGCCTAACTTATCAGCCATATTGAGAACCCCTTTGTCTGCAGAAAGTACAAGGGCATCGAGCTCAAGGGCTAAAAGGATAATCTCTAAGTCCTCTTTAGAGTCAACTATCCCTTCCCTTAATACTTCTCTATATCTTCTTCTTAAAAATTTAAGAACCTCTTCAGGTTTTTTATAAGTAGAGGCTTTTACCGCCTCTTCTGCTACTCTAAGGCCTTTGTTGATCCTATTTCTTAATTCTTCTATAAATTCATACATCAAAAAAGCAGGAATATAGAGCTCGTATTTTTTGGGAGATTTCACCTTAAGCACTGATCTTGCCTTAGGGGGAAGCTTAAGGTTTTTAAGCATCCTTTTTAGCTCTTCGAACACAGAACTTGGTAAATAAACGTTTATCTCTCCTTCTAATTCTGCCACCATTAAAAGAAAGTTAGTGAAGGCTTCTGAAGGGTTTGAACCAAACTGTTTATAAACGTCAGGATTGGTAAAAATACTTGTATCTGGAACTAATCTCTCTTTTTCCATGTCTTACTCCAATTTTTTTGCTTAGTTTAAAACCATCTCTTCAAATAATGCTGGAATATGGATTTCATCAAATTTTTCAGGATATTTTTCTAAAAGGATTTTTTTAAAGACCTCCATCTTTTCAGGTTCTCCATGTACTAAAAACAATTTTTTAACATGGTCTAAACGAGAAATCCATTCTAACAACTCCTTTTGTCCTGCATGGGAGGAAAAACCGTTTATGGTGTAAACCTTTAGTCGAACAGGTAGTTCTTCACCAAAAATATGTATTTTTTTAGCTCCATCTACGATGAGCCTCCCTAAGGTTCCCTTAGGCTGAAAACCTACAAAAACCAAACTACATTCTGGGCGATATATGTTGTTTCTTAGGTGATGAAGAATTCTTCCTCCAGTAATAGTGCCATTTCCTGCAATGATTATAGCCCGTGATCTTACGTTATTTATCTGTTTAGATTCTTCTACGTCTTCTGTAAGGGTTAGATAGGGGAACTCAAAAGGGTCTTTTTGAGTAAACACTTTATAAGCCTCTTCATCAAAAAATTCAGGGTTGTCTTTAAATATTTTGGTAGCCTTGATGGCAAGAGGACTATCTAAAAAGACATAGCAAGGGGGAAGAAGTTTTTGTTCATAAAATTCTCTCAACGTGTAAAGAATTTCTTGAGCTCTCTCGAGAGCAAAAGTGGGAATAAAGACGTTTCCTCCTCTTTCGAAGGTTTCAAGAATTGCTTCTAACAGTTCTTTTTTTGATTCTTCAAAAGATTTATGATCTCTATCTGCATAAGTGGTTTCTATACATAAAAAGTCTGTAGGTAAGGGATAGTCAAAGTCTTTTACGATAGGTTTGTTCTTATTTCCTAAATCTCCAGAAAAGGTTATTTTTTGTTTAGTTTCTAAGTCCTCTATCTGAACAAAACAGGACCCAAGGATATGGCCTGCGTCTTTAAAAAGGACTTTTATTTTGTTTTCTAAAATCAAAGGTGTATCAAAATTGAGGTTTATTTTAAAAAAGTTAAAACTTTCTAATACATCGTATTCGTCATAAAGAGGAGGAGGGGGTAAGTCTAATCCTCTCTTAATCGATTTTTTGTATAGCGTTTTATAATGCTCTCTCATTACTTTTGCCGCGTCAAGAAGCATAATCTTAGCTATTTGAGAAGTAGGTTTAGTACAGATGATCTTACCCCTAAATCCTTCTTTTACTAAAAGAGGTATCCTTCCACAATGGTCGATATGGGCATGAGTAAGAATAAGATAAGAGATTTCCTTAGGGTTAAAAGGAAAATGGTTTTGATTTTTTGAACTTTCAAGCCCCTGAAAAAGCCCACAATCAACTAAGATCTTTGTATTTCTTATTTCTAAAAGAAAACAACTTCCCGTTACTCCTCCTGCTCCTCCGTAAAAACCAATTTTAAATCCCATTTTAACCTCCATGTTTTGAGAAATCTAATATTCTTTGAGGATGGGTGTAAACATTAAACCTTTCTCCCCGCAAAAACCCTATCAAGGTAATTCCAATTTTTTCGGCAAGCTCCACGGCTAAGGAGGTAGGTGCACTGCGGCTTATTAAAAAGGGAACTTTCCATCTCCCCACCTTAAGTACCATTTCCGAAGAAATTCTACCGCTTACGAGGATAAGCTTGTCTTCTAAGGAAAGACCATTTAGAAGGGCATATCCTAATACCTTGTCAACCGCATTATGTCTTCCTATGTCTTCTGCATAAAAAATTATGTCTTCTTGGCTACAAATGGCTGCTGAGTGCAAACAACCTGTAAGCTTAAATAGTTCTGCTTTTTTAACAAAAGCCTTAAACAAGCTAAATATAGAGTCTTTACCAACCTTAAAATTAAAAGAGTTATAAGGTTGTACCTCAGAGAGGAAACTGTATGAGGCAAAGCATCCTGAAGAAAGGGTTTTTGAAGGAAGGTCTACTTTTTCATAGGTATATATCTTAGCGATGATCTCTCCGTTTTTCTCTATTAATTCAAGCTCTTCTGGACACCAGACATTCTGTATCAGTCCTTCTGTAAGGACAAAGCTTACGATTAGTTCTTTAAGGTGCATAGGGGTGGCTGCAAGGGAGAGGATTTCTTGCTCGTTTATCAAAAGCTTGATCTTGGTTTCTATCGCCAGTAAATCTTCAAACTCAGAGATATCTTGGTTGGTTTTTACTTTCCATACTTTTTTAGACTTGATCGAGGAAGACAAAGGCATTTACCTTACGGTTACAGCAAGCACTTGTTTTAAGGTAGTTTCGCCTTTTAAAACTTTTAAAATACCGTCTTGTTTAAGGGTCGTAAACCCTTTAGTGATAGCCAGGTTTCTGATCTCGTTAGCAGGTTTGTTTTTGATAATATAGTCTTTTAGCTCTTCATCAGGGGTAAGAAGTTCATGGATAGCCATCCTACCTTTAAAACCTGTATCATTACATTGAGGACACCCTACAGGCCTGAAAAAAGTAGCTTTTTCAATCATTTCATCGGTCAGAGGTTTAGTAGGATGAAATCCGTATTCTCTTTTAAGACGTTCTATCTCTTCTTCTGAAGGAGTATAAGGTTCCTTACATTCTTTACAGAGCCTTTTAGCCAATCTTTGGGCAAGCACTCCCAGTAAAGCGTCTGCAAAGTTAAACGGATCTATACCCATACCTAAAAGTCTGGTGATGGTTTCAGGGGCGCTGTTAGTATGTAAGGTGCTTAAAACTAAATGCCCGGTAAGAGAGGCTTCTATTAAAGTATGTGCTGTTTCTTCATCTCTTGTTTCTCCTATCATGATGATGTCAGGGTCTGCACGTAAAAAGGCCCGAAGTACTTTGGCAAAGGTAAGTCCGATCTTAGGGTTAACTTGCACCTGACGAAGCCCTTCTTGTACGATTTCTACCGGGTCTTCTGCTGTCCAGATCTTCTTGTTTGGCTTATTTAAATATTTTAAAGCAGCATGAAGGGTGGTGGTTTTACCTGAACCAGTAGGCCCTACTACTAAGATCAACCCATAGGGATAGTCTAAAATTTTTTTGAAGTTTTGGTAGTTTTCTTCTAACAGGTCTATTTCTTCTAATTGTTTAAACTCTATCCCTCCTAAAATTCTCATCACTACGTCTTCGTTGTTGTCAACCGTAGGAAGGGTAGCTACCCTTATTTCAAACTCTTTGCCTTCTTTGGTTCTAAATTTTATCTTTCCGTCTTGGGGAAGTCTTTTTTCTGCAATGTTAAGATTCGCCATGATTTTAATACGAGAGATAACCTGTCTTTTCTGATGTTCAGGAATGGTAGAATAATGAAAGCACTCTCCATCCACCCTAAATCTTACTTGCAACCCCTTCTTCCCGGTTAAACTTTCCCAATGAATGTCTGAGGCTCTCCTTTTATAAGCCTCTTCTATGATGAAATTAACCAGTTGAACGATGGCACTATCTATCAAAGATACATCTTCTATTTCTTCCTCTTCCTGTACCTCTTCTATCCCAACCTCTTCTGGTATGGACAAGCTCCCTTCAGAAAAATAATTATCTACGATGTCCATCAAATCTTCTTTGATCGCAAAACTTAACACCAAGTTTTCAGAAGAAAGTTGAAGGACTTTTTTAACTTTTTCTATGTTTTCTTGGTCTTCAGGATCATAACAGACGAGATAAATCCTACCGGTTTCTTTTTCTTTTAGGGGTACACAAAGAGCATCTAAAAAAAACTGTTTTTTTACCCCTAAAACTTGAGGCATTTTAGAATACTTTGTTAAATCTCTTGCGTCAATAACTGGGATTTGATAAACGTTTTTAACAGACTCAAGTATTTCTGACTTCTTCACTTTATAACGTTCTATAAGTAAAAGTTCTAAGCTTTTGTTAGTTTCTAAACTTTCGGTATAAAGTTTTAAAAGTTCTTCTATCTTAAGATTAAGTTTTTTGAAAACATATTTTAATCTTTCGATCTTTTTTAATATTTGAAGTTTTTCTGTTTTTTCCAAGTATTTAGGGTCAGAAGTAGAAATAAATAGCTGTTTGTAGATGTTAAAGGCCTTTTTAAATTCATAGATATTTTCGCAAATATAGGCAAGCTTTGACAAGAGGAAAATCTCTACCTCTTTACTTAATGCCTCTTTTTTTTGAAGAAGACTTATTAAAATGTCTAAAAGCTCATAAGGTTGGATTTTTTGTTCGTAATCCTCTAGAATTTTTTTGAAAACAAGAAAGTTGTTGAGATTTTCAGTAAGTAAATCTTTTAATTGTTTTGCAGTATTCTCCATATCCAATAATTTTATTTAATAATTTTTAAAAAACAACCCTTTTAAAAGTTTTGTGTTTTAGTTTTTGGGTATTTATAAACCTTATTATAAAATACATATTAAGCCTTTTAAAAACTTGACAAAATCAGAAAACCCGTTAGACTAAACCAAAATTTTTAGAAAAGGAGGGGTTATCTTTTGGCGGGGATAGTCGTTAAAGATGGAGAGTCTTTAGAACAAGCTTTAAAAAGGTTTAAAAGGCTTGTAGAAAAAACAAAAATACTGTCTGAGGTTAAAAAAAGAGAGTTTTATGAAAAGCCTGGGGTTAGACGTAGAAAAAAGATGCAAGCAGCCCGTAAAAAACTGATGAAAAAACTTAAAAAGTTGCAACAAAAAATGAAAGAAAAATAAGGGGTATTCCTCTAAAATTTTAGAACGTAGTGTTGAAATTTTTTGTTAAACTTGAATGGTCTAAACTTTTAGATTATCTTTCTGAAAACGTAGTTAGTGATTTTGTTAAACAAGAAGTAAAACAATTATTACCTAATTTTGATTTTGAAAAAGCCTGTATACTTCAGGCGCAAACAAGTTATCTCTGGAATCTTATAGAAAAGGGGGAAAGGTTAGACCTTGTCCCCCTTAAATCGTTAAAATTTCTTTTTCTTAAGGCTCAAAAGCGTTCTGTTTTCCTTCCTTTAGAACTTATACAGATTAAGCAGTGGTTTACAGTTTTAAAAAGATTATCTTCAATTCTCAATAATTCTCCTTTTTCTCGGCTTGTGGAGGTCTATCAAGGTGTTATGGAGCTAGAGCAACAAGTTTTAGACCGTGTACTTGATTATGAAAGAAAGGAAATTAAAGACAAAGCTTCCTATCAACTTTATGTGATAAGAAAGAAAATTAGAGAGGCTTTAGACCTTCTGTATGGGAAACTTGATAAGCTTAGAGAACATTTTTTTAAAAAAGGCTATTTGCAGGAAAATCTTTATACCCAAAAAGAAGGTAGGTATGTTCTTCCGGTTAAGGTTGAATTTAAAAATAAGGTGAAAGGGATTTTCCACGGACTTTCTTCAAGTGGGGCTACTGCTTTTATAGAACCAGTTTCTATAATAGGTCTTTCAAACGAGTTGGAAACCCTTCGTCATCAAGAGCAAAGAGAAGAACTAAAGATTTTAAAAGAAGTTTCTCAAGAGCTATTTCTAAAAAAAGATCTTTTTTTTGAGCTTGAAAACCTTTATTTGGAGTTCGAAGTAGCCTGGGGTAAGGTAAACTTAGGAAGGGCTTATCGAGGGATTTTCCCTGATTTAAAACCTCAAGGGAGCCTTAAGGTTTGGCAAGGGATTCATCCTTTTCTATTACTTAATCAAGCTAAGGAAAAACAGGTTAAAGCAATTAGAAATGATTTTTTCTTAGAAAAAGGATTGCTTATTACAGGACCTAACTTAGGTGGTAAGACAGTTTCTCTAAAAACCATAGGTTTGATTTGTTTAATGGCTCAGACAGGTTTTTTAATACCTGCAGAAAGGGCTGAAATCCCGGTTTTTGACAAAGTGTTTGCTGACATTGGAGATGATCAGGATATCTTCCAGGGCGAGTCTTCTTTTTCTTCTCATTTAAGAGGTCTTAAAGAGATTTTAGATCAGGCAGATAGTCAAACCTTGGTGCTTCTTGATGAACCAGGAAGAGGTACAGACCCTGAAAAAGGTATGGCACTCATTGCTGCGGTGTTGGAAGAGCTTTTAAACAGAGGGGTCAAAGTAGTGGTTACCACCCATTCTCAGTTTTTGAAAACTTTAGGGCTTAAGATAGAAGGGTTAAAGGTTGCTACGATGGAGTATAATCTTCAGACTAAAGAACCTACTTACAGGTTGGTTTATGATGTTTATGGGGATTCTTTAGCCTTTGAGCTGGCCAAAAAAATAGGTATTCCTGAGCGAATTTTAGATAGAGCCTTTGAATACTTGCAAAATAAAGAATACTGGGAGTGGTATAAACTTTGGGAAAAAGAGTTTGATAGAGTAAAAAAGCTTAGAGAGTCTTTAGAATACAAAGAAAAAGAATTAGAGCAAAGAGAGCTTCAACTTAACCATAAAAAAGAAGAACTTGAAAAACATTATGCCAAACAACTCGAACTTAAGTTTAAAGAATGGGAAAGAGATTTTAAGAAACTGATAGGGAAATTGAGTGAAAAGGGTATAGGTAAAAAAGGTGGGGCGAAAGAGTTTGAAAAGTTTGTGGCTAAGGTTTTAAAAGAAAGTCATCAAGAAGAAACTATTCAGGAAGGTGATTATGTATTAATAAAAGGGTTTAACCAGAAAGGGAAAGTTATAAAGATAAGAGATAATTTAGCAGAGGTTCTATGTGGTGCTTTAAGGTTAGAGATACCGTTAGAAAGGTTATCGAAAGTTTCCTTAGAAACTCACAAACTAAAATCAGACTACTCTCAGGGATTTCTCTCAAGACCTTCTACTTCCCCAACGTCTAAAGAAAATAGGAGAAGTGTTAATCTTTTGGGGTTAACAGTTGATGAGGCTTTGGAAGCGGTAGAAAAAGAACTTAACAGGAGCTTTTTAGAGGGGGTAGTTGAGGTTTATCTTGTTCATGGGCATGGGTCAGGAAGGTTAAGAGAGGCTATTCAGAAACACCTAAAAGACCATCCTCTGGTAAAAGAGTTTAGATTTGCAGAACAAAGTAAGGGAGGCACAGGGGTTACTGTAGTTTTCCTGGAAAAAAACTATTAAGGAGGTTTTTTATTTCACTATTGCATATTTAAAAAAGTGTATTATAAAATTTTTGATGAAAAAATTTCTTTCAATCTTTATCTTTAATACTTTAACTTTAAAGACCAAACAAAGTTCACAGAGGTAACCTTTGGAAGGACTTTTTGAAAAGATAAAAGAAATCTATGACCTTGTAGAAGTAGTGTCTAACTATGTAAGGTTAAAGAGGGTAGGCAAAAATTTTGTAGGGCTTTGTCCTTTTCATTCAGAGAAAACCCCTTCTTTTGTAGTCAGTCCTGAGAAACAGATTTTTAAATGTTTTGGATGTGGAGAGTCTGGGGATGTGGTGACTTTTTATATGAAGATAAAGGGGTTATCCTTTAAAGAGGCTATCTTAGAATTAGCAGAGAAAGCAGGAATTTATGTAGAAGAAAAGGTGTTTTTAGAAAAAAGAAAAGAAGACGAGCTTGTTAGCCTGGTTTATAAAGTAGCCAAGTTTTACCATCATTTGTTGTTTTTTCATCCTGGGGCTAAAGAAGGAAGAGAATATCTCTTAGAAAGAGGCCTTTCTGAAGAGACTATAAAGCATTTTCTTTTAGGTTTTGCTCCTCAAGAAGGTAGGGTGTTAACCAGTTATTTGAGAACCTCAAAAGAAGAATTTAAACACGCAGAAGAGCTTGGTTTGATCAAACAAGTACAAGACGGGTCTTTTGTAGACCTTTTTAAGTTTAGGGTAATCTTTCCTGTTTTTAATTACAAGGGAGAGTGTGTTGGTTTTGGAGGAAGAGCTCTTCTTAAAGAAGACGAGCCCAAGTATTTAAATACCCCTGAGTCTAAAATTTATAAAAAATCAGAAATCCTTTATGGTCTTTATCAGGCTAAAGAATATATCAAGAAAGAAAAAACCTGTTTTTTAGTAGAGGGATACTTTGATTTCCTTTCTTTCTGGGAGGCTGGGATAAGAAATACGGTTGCTACCTGTGGTACAGCCCTTACCCCTAATCATGTAAAGATTCTTAAAGGATTATCAGAAGAGATATTGGTATGTTATGATAGCGATGAAGCCGGGAAAAAGGCTACGGTAAAGGCTGTGTCTTTGTTTGTAAAAGAAGGGATTTTACCTAAATGTGTCGTTTTACCTGAAGGAGAAGATCCAGATTCTTTCGTCCAAAAAAATAAGGTAGACAGATCAGAGGTTAAAGAAAAGATAAAGGACTTAACCCAGGACGGAATTTCTTTTGTAGTTTCTTTTTACCAAGAAAAATTTAAACAAAATCCTTCTAAGGCTTATCAAGAATTGATTGAGGTTTTTCAGGGTATAGAAGACCCGTTTTTAAAGAAAAAAGTAGCTAAGGAACTGAGCTTTAAACTGGATTTATCTGAAACAGAGATTTTAAAAAGTTTATCTAAAAAGGGAGTATCTCAAAAACCTGCTGTATTTATTTCATCTTTTGAAAAGAGTTTGGTTGAGCCTAAGGAAGATAGTTGTTTAAGGATGATTGCTCAATACTTAGTAAGTTATCCTGAAGATTTAGAAATTTTAGAGGAGTCAGGACTTTCTAAGTATTTAGAAGCTTGTGGTTCTAAGTATGCGGTTTTTTTAACAAAGTTAATCGAGAGTTTGAAAAAAGGGCTGGGAGAGCTTTCTTGTGTCTCTGATCCTGAATTTCAGTCTATTCTAAGCGATCTTCTTTTTAGCCCTCCTTTTGAAAGTCGAGAGGAGGTTCTCGAAGACATAAAATCCTTTCTTCAAAAGTCTTTAATCAAGCTGGAGTTAAAAAAACTTGCAGAGAGCATAAAAAATTTAGAAAATGTAGGGGCAAAAGAAGAAAAAAATCAATATCTTTGTCTTTTGCAAGCCACTTTGATTAATAAGGTTTGTGGTTTAGACAAAGTAAAGAATTAAAATAAAAGTTTACATAAAAATTTTTAAATAAAGGAGGATTGAATGAGCCTCCGAAACAAAAAAACTTTTTGTCTTTTTGAAGAAGAGGAAATGCTCTTAGAGGAGGTTTCTTCAGAAAAATTCTGGCTACCTGATGAAGAGGAAAAAAAGTCTGTAGTTAAAGACGAAGACCCTATAAAGATCTATTTTAAGGAAGTTTTTTCTCATAAACTTCTTACCAAAGAAGATGAAATAAGGATAGGAAGGACTATAGAAGAAAAGGAAAGGGAAATATTGAAAGAGGTTCTCAGCTATTATGCTACTACCGCCAAGTTTTTTCATCTGGTTGTTCAATCAGAAAGACATGGTAAGTTAGGACTGCTTTTTAAGGATTGTGATGAATTACAAAAACATAAAGAAAATTTTGAACATTGGATACAAAGTTTAAAACAAAACTTAAGTGACATTTTAGAGTCTTTTAACTCCAATGGTGTTAAACCTGAGCTTTTGGAAAATAGCATAGAACTTGTTTATCAGGTAAGACCAAGTAAATTGCTGTTAGATGAGCTTTGTTGTGAGATTTTAGAAACCTACCACAGGGTTAACAACCTAAATAGATTGAAAAACAAACTACAAACTAAATACGAGATCAAGCCTATCACGATAGAAAAAATTTTTTCAGTTAACGGAAGACAGATTAATTTTCTTCGTTTAGCAGAAAGATTCTCTATCGATAAGATAGATTTAGACAAGCTGGTAAAAGAAGTAAACGAACATCGTAAGTTTATGAAACATTTTGATGAATTCTTTGGAGAGCCCTTAGAGAAGGTATACCAAAGTGGAGAGAAGATTTATAAGGCCTTTCAAGTTATAAAGGCCTGCAAAGAGGAGTTGGTAAAATCTAATCTTAGGCTTATCATTTCTATAGCTCGTAAGTATTCTCCAAAAGGGATGTTTCTTTCTGATTTAATACAGGAAGGAAACATAGGTCTTCTTAAAGCCATAGAAAAATTTGATTACCGAAAAGGATTTAAGTTTAGCACCTATGCTACCTGGTGGATAAGACAGTCTATCACCAGGTATCTGGCAGAAAATACCAGGACCATAAGGATCCCTCTCCATATAATAGAAACTATATACAAAATAAGCAAGCTCATTTCTAATAAGTTTTATCAAGAATATGGCAGAGACCCAACTTTAGAGGAACTTTCTAAAGAGACAGGCCTTTCTATAGAAAAACTTAACTACATATTTAAGATCATGAAACAACCTATTTCTCTGGAAACTAACATAGGAGAAGAAGACGATTCTACACTAAGAGATTTCATAGAAGACCAGAAAGCCTTAAAACCTGATGAAATTACCTTTAATCAAGCTCTATCAGAAAAAATAAGAGAACTTCTAAAAGGTTTGTCCCCCAGGGAGGAAAAGATTATAAGACTACGATTTGGAATAGGTGAAAGAGAATCCTATACTTTAGAAGAGGTAGGAAACAAGTTTGGGGTTACTAAAGAAAGAATCAGACAGATAGAAAGCATCGCTCTGCGTAAACTGAAACATCCTCAGAGGATAAAACTTTTAAAGAATTTTCTTATTTATGGTTCTTAACGTATGGATTTTGAGAAAAAAATTCTTTCTGTTATCCAAAAAGATTTTCCCTTAGAAAATAGGCCCTTTTTGCGATTAGCTGAAAAGATTGGTTTAGAAGAAGATTTTTTTATAGAAAAAGTTAAAGAGTTACAAGAAAAAAGAATAATAAGACAGGTTTCTGCGGTTTTTAATCCTTCTTTTTTTGGTCATAGGTCTGGGCTTTTTGCCTTAAGGGCTAAGGAAGAAAACCTTATTCAGACAATAGAGATCATAAACAGCCATCAAGGGGTAAGTCATAACTACTTAAGATCTCATGATTACAACCTTTGGTTTATTCTGGTAGTGCCCCCAGGAAAAGACCTTTTGACTGAGGCAGACAATCTTTGTAAGAGATGCCAAATAGAAGATTTTTTATTTTTACCTGCTTTAAGGGTTTTTAAGATATCTACGGTTTTAGAAGTAGAAAATTACGAAAACGAAAAAGACGAAGAAATTGGTTTTTATAAGCAAACAAGTAAGAAGTTTTCAGAAAAAGATGTGTGGTTTGTTAAACATCTTCAAGAGCCTCTTCCTTTGATAAAAGAACCTTTTAAACCTATAGCTGAAAAACTCGGTGTCAGAGAAGATGAGATTTTTTCTTGGTTGATGGAAGTGAAAAAGCAAGGCGGTTTAAGAAGGTTTGGGGCCTTGGTAAAACATGACCGCTTAGGATATAAAACTAACGTCATGGTAGCCTGGAAGATCCCTCCCCAAAAAATAGAACCTTTTGTGAAGGAAGTTATTAAAAAAGCTTTTATCACCCATTGTTATGAAAGAAAGACCTATCCTTTTTGGGATTATAACCTGTATACGATGTGTCATTTTAAGAACGAAGAGGAAAAAAGGTTGATAGAAGAACTGGCTCAAAAGATAGATATCACCGAATATCTTATGCTTACTACACTAAAAGAATTAAAAAAGATTAGGTTAAAACTTTTTTATGACGATGTTTTTACCGCATAAAGTAAGAATAGAGATATCTTAAGCTTATAAAAAGCACCAACGCTGTTATTATAACCCTTATAAACTTTTGAGGCATTCTTTTTTGGGCTTTAGCCCCTAAATATAGTCCAGCTGCCCCCCCTAAACCTAAAAGAGCTCCAAGCACCCAGTCTGGCGGATTTCCTCCAAAGGTAAAAATCAGTATTCCCACGACTGAGGTTAAACAAGTTCCAAGAAGAGTGGCTCCAGCAAACACATAAGGAGGTAGGTGAAAAAAACCAAGCAAGATAGGGGCCATCAAAGCCCCTCCTCCTATCCCATAAATACCACCTATAATTCCTATAAAAAAGGCAACCAAAGATATAGCTAAAGAACTTACTTGGTAGGTTTTATGGTCATAGATGAATGCTAAGGTTTTCCAGTTAAACTGGAGAAGTTTTGGAGGCTCTGGAGAAAAAGATGCATCTTTTTTAGGAGGAAATATGATATCATAAAGAAGCTTTAAGCTTATTACCAAAAGTACAGCACCAACCAAAAGCTTAAATCTTACCAGTTCCTGAAAATAGCCTATTCTTAAAAAATATCCTATAATCACACCAGGTAAGGTGCCTACAGCAATTATTAAGGTTAACGGATAGAAAAAACGTTTTTCTTTCCAGTACCTATAGACCCCAAAAGGAATGGCAAACACGTTAAAAAGATGGTTGGTTGCACTAACCGCAGGAGTGGTAAACCTAAGGACACTTACCTGAAAAGGTAAAAGTAAAAAAGCACCGCTTATTCCTCCAGAGGCACAGAGAAAAGAGATGACAAAAGCAACTAAAGGAGGTAGTAGAAGAGAGGTGGTTACCCCTGAAGTCTTAAAGGTTACAACCCAAGGTAAAGAGGTTAATAAAAGGTCTAAGAGATTATCCATTTTTTTCATACTTAATGTAGTCTCAATCGTTCATATCGTGCTTTACAGTCAGAATACCAAGAGGCTTGTTTTGGGCCTAATTCTAAGGCTTTTTGATAGTTTTTTAAGGCTAAAGAGAATTGTTTTTGAGTTTCATAAACTCTACCTTTATAATAATAAGAAATCCCGTTAAAAGGAATAAGCTGTGAGGCCTTTTCTAAGTAAACAAGGGAATTACTTAATTCTCCTATCTTGAAGCAGGAAATACCTGCGATTAGCTGAGCTGAGAAAAAGTTAGGGTCTATTTCTACAGCTTTTATGGCATAGGTTTTTGCACCCTCAAAATCTTTCTTTTCTAACCTAATAGAAGCTAAGTAAACCAAGGCCACAGTGTTTTGAGGATATAAACTTAAGGCTTCTTTAAAATAAGCTTCTGCTGCATCGAAGTTCTTTTTCTTATACTCAGCCTTACCTTTGGATACTTGTTGGTAAGAAGGTTTAGTGGTAACCAACAAGTTTTTTATTTTTTGAAATTTTTCGGTGTCAGAGATAAAGGCACCAGAGGGTTTAAAGGTGTTGATATAGTTTTGAGCTTCTTTAATTCTCGTTTCAGGTAAGGGGTGGGTAGAAAGCCATTCAGGAGGTCGTTCTTTTTCCATCTGTTTAAACTTTTCAAAGACCTCTATCATGCCTTGCGGAGAATATCCTGCTTTATAGGCAAAGAGAAAACCATAGTAGTCTGCCTCTTTTTCTTGATCTCTACTAAACTTAAGCTGGAGTAGTGAAGCAGACACAGCCCCTAATTTTAACAAAATTTCTCCTGTAAGGTCTTGTGGGACTAACAGGCTTCCTATTTGAAGAAGAAAGTTTAGGGCCAGCTGTTTTTCTAACATTTTTACATGATGTTTAGCGGTTATATGTCCTATTTCGTGGGCTAAAACCCCAGCAAGCTGACTTTCTTTGTCTAAGGTTAAAAGTAGACCTCTGGTAACTATCACCGGACCTCCTGGTAGAGCAAAGGCATTTACCACGTCAGAGTTTACTACATAGAATTTATAAGGGAGCTTTCTTTCAGAAAACCTGGCAAGCCTTTGTCCTAAGCCTGATACATACTCTTGCACCATTTTCTCAGGATAAAGCCCATCATATTCATCTATAGCAGGATAGACATATAGGTTCCCTAATTCTATCTCTTTTTCTTCAGGAATTAAGTTTAAAAAAGGTCCGTTAGAGTTGGCACAACCAGAAACAAAAAGCACCAAAAACAGGTAAATGGTTGTTAAAAATTTTTTTAAAAAAATGTCTTTTGTACTTTTAATCATAAAAAATTGATTTAAAATTAAAACCTCTCAAAAAATTTCGAACCAAGGCACAACTCAAAAAGGTAATTATTTATAAACATATTATAAAAATTAAAGTTTAATAAGTCAACGACAAATTTTACCAAAAAATAAAGAATAAACAAAAAAATTTAAAGCTTTTAGGGTTTTAATCAGGTTATTATTAGATAATTAAAAATTTTTCAAAATTTTACAGGAAAAATCTTGACAAATTTTTTTTCTGATATATTTTAAAAGCCGACTTGAGGTTTAATCTAACTTAGGTTAGGGGGGATATAAAGATGAAAGAGATGGAAAAGTTTGAGTATGGTTTTGGTCAGCATTTGGTGATAGATGGTTATGGTGCTAACAGAGAAAAGCTTATGGATTTAGATTTTATATATAATTTTCTTAGTAAATATCCTGAAGAGATAGAAATGACCAAGATTATGCCTCCCTATGTGTTTAAATATTATGCTCCTGTGCCTGAGGACTGGGGTATTTCTGGGTTTGTTATCATCGCGGAAAGTCATATAAGCATCCATACCTTCCCAGAGAAGCTTTACCTCAGCATCGATGTATTTTCCTGTAAACCTTTTAACGCTGATAAGGTTATAACCGATGTCTCCCAGATTTTTGAAATCCAAAAGAGTGAGATAAAGTTCTTTGACAGAGGGCTTGAGTTCCCTCGTTCTATCAGGGCAGTAGAAAAATTTATCAAGATGGAAAGAAAGGACCTTATAATATAAGTTTATGAAAATTTCTTTTTTAGGGCTACCTGACCATCCTCAGGCCAAGGTAGCCCTTATCCCAGCTCCTCTCGAGTATTCTACCTCTTGGAAAAAGGGTACCAAAGAAGCTCCTTTAGAAATCCTTAAAGTAAGTCCTAACATGGAGTTTTTTGACGAAGAATATTTCTTAGACCCTTCAGAAAAGATGGGTTTTTTTACCTATCCGGTAGAGGAGTTATCCTTTGACCCTGAAGAGGCGCTAAAAGAGATATCCCAAAAAGTAGAAGAAACCTTTAGCTTTAACAGATTTCCTATTGTTATCGGAGGAGAACATACGGTTACTTTAGGAAGTATAAGGGTTTTAAAAAAGATTTTTCCCGGTTTAAAGGTGGTTCATCTTGACGCTCATTTAGACCTTAGAGACCGTTATAACCAGAGTTCAATTACCCATGCTACAGTTATGAGAAGGATTTATGAGCTCGGTGTTCCTGTTTTAAGCATAGGAATTCGTACCCTGTGTAAAGAAGAGTATGAGTTTATAAAACAGGAAAACTATCCTGTCATCTGGGCTAAAGATTTAAAGGTTGATTTTAAAGAAGGCCTTAAAAAGGTAGAAAGTTTTGTCAAAGATGGTTATATTTTTCTTAGTTTTGATATGGATGTGTTTGACCCTGCGGTAGCCCCTGGGGTTGGAACTCCTGAACCAGGAGGGATTGATTGGTGGGAAGCGTTAAACATACTTAAAACCCTGGTAAAGCATCGGTTGATAGGTATGGATTTGGTTGAGGTAAAGCCAGACCCTGTGAATCCTGTTACAGAGTTCTTGGCAGCTAAACTTATTTTTAAGGTAGCTGTATATCTGGCCGCTAAAAATGAAGGACTTTTATAATCGATATGCTAATCTTCTTTTTGAGGTAGCTTTTCTAAAGAGAGTAGAAAGGACAGGATATCCCTATCTTGGTACAGGGCATGAAAATGTAGCCTCTCATTCCTTTGGAGTTGCTTTTATTTCTTGGATACTTTCAGAGCTTGTAAAAGAAAAAGTAGATAAAGAAAAGCTTTTCAAGATAGCCTTAATACATGACCTTCCAGAGACAAGGACTGGAGATTTTAATGCTTTAAACAAGCTTTACAACCAAACTGACGAAAAAAAGGCTCTTGAAGACGCCTTTCAGGGTATACCCTTAAGTGAGGAAGTTCTTGAGCTATGGAAGGAGTATAGAAGCCTAAACTCTTTAGAGGCAAGACTGGTTCATGACGCAGACGTAATCGACCTTATCATACAGCTTAAAGAACAAAAGGACCTCAATAACCCTTATGCTCAAAAATGGATCGATTATGCTAAACCAAAGTTAATCACCGAGGTGGCTAAAACTCTGGTTGAAACTATTTTGGAAACTGATTGGTGTAGCTGGTGGTATAACTTTTTGATAAAAAACAATGACCTCTACCGTAAAAAACATCAACGCTAACCTCTGCACTCGTTGTGGCAAATGTGTTCCTTATTGCCCAACCTACAGGGTTTTTAGGTCTGAGACTTATTCCCCACGAGGTAGGTTATTTTTTTTTCAAAGAGGAATATATCATCAGTCCCTTGAGGCTTGTTTGTTTTGTGGAAAATGTGAAAGGGTGTGCCCCAACAGGGTTGGGTTTGTAGAGTCAGGCCTTGAAATTATAAAGGATAAAAAAGAACCCATAATTTTGAAAGAAGCCTCTGACCTTATAGGGGGTCATCCCCTACAAATCCTATCTAAACTTCGGTTTTTAGACAGGTTTGACAAGATATTACCAGAAAAAGGTAAAGTTAACCCTAAAAAGATCTATTCTTTTAAAGAAAATCAGGGAAAACCAGATTTGTTGGTTTATTTTTCTTGTGACTTAAAACATCTTTATCCTCAGGTTTTAGAAAAATTTTTAAGTTTGCTAAAGAAGAAAGGAATAAACGTTTGGGTAGTTGAGGACTCTGAATGTTGCGGGGCGCATTTTTTAAGCTTAGGGTTCCCCTCTTTGGTAAAACAAAGGGCATTAAAAAACCTTAAGGTTTTGCAAGAAGTAGAGGCTCCTGTGGTTTTTTTCTGTGCTACCTGTCTCTGGATGTTTAAAAAGGTTTATCCTAAGTTTTTCGAAGGCACCTCTTATGAAAAGGATTTTTTAGACTTAGTTAAAAGAGGAATTTCTGCCTATAAAGCCCTTTCTTTGTTTGGAGAAGAGGAGTTAAAGGTTTTAGCTGAGAGATCAAAGGATAGTTCTGTTCTTTTTCATCTTCCTTGCCACTTGACAGAAGAGTTTTCTTTGGTAAAAAATAAAATAAAGGTAAGTGAGTTTTGTTGTGGTTCTCCAAAGATTTCTCTTTATTGGGAAGGTTTTCCGGAGAAATATAAACGGGTTTGGATTCAAAACTTAGTAAAGGTAAAGGTTGTTGCCACATTTTGTGCCGGTTGTTTTCTTAATTTTAACATGGTATTAAGCTCACCTCCTCAGATAAAGCATTGGTTAGAGTTGTTATGAGTGTCTACCCATCTTATCTTAAACTGATGGAAACCGGAGAGATAAATAAAAGGATAGAAATTCTTTATGCCAAGCTTGAAAGTTGTGACCTTTGTCCCAATCGGTGTGGGGTTAACAGGCTCAAGGGGGAAAGAGGTTTTTGCAAGGTTTTAGATAAGCCTATGATTTCAAGTTATGGCCCTCATTTTGGAGAAGAAAGACCTCTGGTAGGGGAAAACGGTTCTGGAGCTATCTTTTTTACTTACTGCAATATGGCTTGTGTTTATTGCCAGAACTGGGAAATCAGTCATTTAGGAGAAGGGGACTTATTAGAAGTAGAGGATTTAGCAAGGATCATGATTATCCTTCAGGTCTGGGGCTGTCATAACATCAACTTAGTTACTCCTACCCATCAAGTTCCTTTCATTGTAAAGGCTATAAAGTTAGCAGCAGAAATGGGGCTAAGGCTTCCGATTGTTTATAACTGCGGAGGTTATGAATCTTTAGAAACTTTAAGATTATTGGAAGACATAGTAGATATTTACATGCCTGATATCAAATATATGGATGATAAAATTGCTTTAAAACTTTCTAAAGTAAAAAACTACTCTTCTGTGGTAAGGGAAGCTGTAAAAGAGATGCATAGACAGGTGGGAGATTTGGTGATAGAAGGGGGTATAGCCAAAAGAGGTTTGATTGTAAGACATTTAGTTTTACCTGAAGACCTTTCTCAGACAGAAGAGGTGATTAAGTTTATCGCTGAAGAGGTTTCAAAGGATACCTACTTTAACCTTATGGATCAGTACAGACCTTGTGGAGATGCCTGGAAATATCCTCCCCTTGATAGAAAGATTACCCAAGAGGAATGGAAAAGAGCTTTAGGTTGGGCAAAAAAGTATGGGCTTAAGCGTCTTGATGATCGCAGGGCAAGGTTTTGGGATCTGTAAGGTTGTATATGTATGAGGGTTTAAAGATCTTTGCTGTTGGAGACATTCATGGATGTCTGGAAAGTTTAGAAGCCTTGCTGGAAATCTTGCCGATTAACTGGGGAAAGGATCTGTTGATTTTCTTAGGTGATTACATAGACCGGGGAGAAAATCCGAGAGGGGTGGTAGAAAAAATTATAACCTTAAAAAAGAAGTATCCAGAGCATGTAATTACCCTTAAAGGAAACCACGAGTTGATGTTTGAATGGTTTTTAGAGGGGAAAAACGTGGAACTTTTTCTCTATAACGGAGGAGAGGTCACTATTAGTCAGTATTATAATTCAGAGAAACGAATGGTTGAGCTTCCTTTAGAGCATCAGATTTTTTTTCAGGAGTTAAGGTTGTTTTTTGAGTGTAAAGATTACTTGTTTGTGCATGCTGGGATAAATCCTTATAAGAGTTTGAAAGATCAAACAGAAGAAGATTTTTTATGGATAAGAGGGCTCTTTTATGAGTCAAAAAAGGTTCTACCTAAAACAGTAGTTTTTGGTCATACCCCTTTTCCAACTCCATTTTTAGGTCCTGATAGGATAGGTATAGACACAGGTTGTGTGTATGGAGGTTTTCTAACGGCGGTTATGTTACCAGATATAAAATTTTTTCAGGTAAAATGTAAAAGTAGGAGGTAGCCATGTCGAAAGACGATGGAGACAGAAAACTTTCCTGGCGAGAGATAGACAAACTAAAGTCTCAAAGTGGTTTAAGTAAAATCAGAAAAAAACTTGAAAGAAAAGATAAGGCTTCCTCTGGGATAGACACCAAAAACAAACAAAAATACCTTAAAGAGCTTGATAAACTTTTTGTAGATAAAGAAGAGCTGGAAAAGCAGAGTTTTTTAGAGCGGTTACACCAGCAATATGGAAATAAGAATTTCAAAAAATTAGCCAAAGAGTTTGTGGAAAGATATGGGTTGCCTGAAGATTGGCGGACCCTTATGCTTTTTTTAGACCTGGACGACAAAAATTTGGTAATCAAAACCTTAGAAAAAATAAAGGAACTTTTTCCTCAAAGGACTACCACAGAAAAACAGGGTATGCTTTCTAAGCTAAAAACGTTGGTGCTTACTTCTAAGGATGAAACCATAAGTTTTAAGGTAGAAACCCTTCTAAAGGAACTTTCCCTTTGATTAAGGAATATATCGAAGAATTTTTGTCTTATCTTTTGGCAGTAAAAAATGCTTCTTTCAACACGATTGTTTCCTATGGGTATGACCTGAGAGATTTAGAAGAGTTTTTACAAAAAAAAGGCGTGTTAAATGTAGAAACCATAGGCAATTTCAACGAATACTTAGAGTATTTGAAGACCAAAGGTTATAATCCTTTTACCGTGGCAAGAAAGCTTTCAAGTCTTAGGAGTTTTTTAAAATTTCTACAGGTAGAAAAGGGACTTACCATCGGTTCGGATTGGTTTGAAAACCCTAAACTTCCGATGAGACTCCCTAAGGTATTAAGTATTGATGAGACAGAAAGGTTGTTGTCTCAACCAGACCTGACCCATCCGTTGGGATATAGAGATAGGACGATGCTTGAGGTAATGTATGCGACAGGCCTCAGAGTTTCTGAATTGGTAGAACTAAAGATCAAGGATTTCAACCTTGAGTTAGGTTTTTTAAGGGTTATGGGTAAGGGTGGAAAAGAGAGGCTTGTTCCGATGGGAGATTATGCCCTTGAGTTTTTAAAGGGCTATCTTTATAACATAAGGCCTTTGTTTGCCAACCCTAAAAGTAAAGACTATGTGTTCTTAAACCGAAGGGGAGGTCCTCTTACCAGACAAAGATTTTGGCAGTTAATTAAACAGTATGCCTTAAAAGCCGGGATAGACCCTGAAAAGGTTTCTCCTCATGTGTTAAGACATTCCTTTGCTTCTCATCTCCTGCAAGGAGGAGCAGATTTAAGAGCCCTTCAACTTATGCTTGGACATAGTAGCTTAGCTACCACCCAGATTTATACTCACTTAGACTACAATAGGCTTAAAGAGGTTTATGACAAACATCACCCAAGGGCCTAAGGTTTATCCTGTTGATTTCGAAGATTTTTTAGATTTTGTGGCTAAGGAAAGGGAAACCAAAGAATTTTTGGATAGACTCAGGGAATTAGCCAAAAAAAGAGGGGAATTTTTGTATTTTGCAGGAGGGGTGGTAAGGGATTACCTCCTTTCTAAAAAAGGTAAACTAAACCCTCAAAGTTCTAAAGATTTTGATATCGTTTTAGAGGGAAACTTAGAGGAGTTTTTACAGGAACTAAACGAAGATCTAAACAAAGAAATCCTTTTTAAGTCTCAATTTCTTACCTACAAAGTAAGATTTTTTTTAGACGGAGAACCTCTGGAGGTGGACTTTATCACAGCAAGAAGAGAGGTTTATGAAGAAATTGCCCAGCTTCCTAAGGTTTTTCCCTCTAACTTTATGGATGACCTTTTAAGAAGGGATTTTACGATAAATGCTTTAGCCATAGGTCTTTCTCTTCCTTATGAAGGGCTTTTGCTTGACCCGTTAGACGGTTTAAAAGACCTTGAAGCTTCTCTTGTTAGACCCTTGCACCTTAACTCGTTTGTGGAAGATCCTACCCGTATTTTTAGGGGAATAAGGTACAAAGTAAGGCTTGGATTTGATTTTTCTGAGGAGTTTTATCAGGCTTTAGAGGCTTGTTATCAAAAGGAAGCTTTAAAAAAGCTTTCTTCCGCAAGGTTGGCAAATGAGCTGAGACTTTATTTGTTTAAAGAAGGGGAAGAGATTCTGTTAGAGCTTCTTGAAACTACTTATCAGCTTGGGATTTTTGAAAAAGCAGGGCTTGAGGTAGCCAGGGAAAATTTTCCGTTACTTTGTGAGGTGTTAAAAGAGGTAAAAGAAGAGTTTAGTCCCAAAGAAAGGGAAAAGGTTTATTTTTTAGGGATGGTTGAAAGCTTAAGTGGTTTAGAGAGATTAGGTTTTAGTGAGGTAGAGATTACAAGGATTGAGAACCTTCTCAATAACTTTAGAGGATTTTATCATAAAATAAACCAATTAAGCTTGAAAGAAAAGTTAGAGTGGTTTGATAAAGTCCGTAGGGAGTATCTTTGTGCCTTTGCAGTTATTTTCCCTGAACTTAAAGAAGAAATTTTTCGGTATTTAAAGGTTTATTCTAAGGTTAGACCTGAGTTAAACGGTGAAGATTTAAAAAAATTGGGTTTTAGATCAGGGAAAGAAATAGGAGAGATTTTAAAGATCCTTCGTTTAAAAAGGTTAGAAGGAAAGGTTAAAACTAAAGAAGATGAAATAAAGTTTTTAAAAAAGTTTTTGGTTAAAAATGAGTAGTAAAATTTGCTTTTTTTATTAAAATTAGCGTATAGATTAAAAAACTAAGGTTTTTTTATGAGACTTAAAAAGAAGATTTTGATCTGGCTTTTTGTCCAACTTTTTCTGTTTTTAGTTTTAAGTTGGGGGATTTATTCTGGTTTTTTAAAAAAAGTTTTACTTGAAATAGAAAAAAATTGGATTGCTTCAACAAGTATAGAAGTAATAAGATACCTTGAAGCAGAGAAAAAGAGAGTTGAACTTTTAACCAGAGATTGGGCGGTTGGGGATGAGGCATATGAATTTTTACAGGATAAAAATCCTAATTTTCCTAAGTCAAACTTAAACAAGGAATCCTATAAAAACAACAAACTTTCTGTGATTATCTATCTTTATCCTGACGGAAGGGTAAAGGCAGGAGGTTTTTTTGATAAGAAAACTAAACAGATCCTTCCTGTAGACCCTTTATGGTTAGAGGAACACTATCGCTATTATCGTTCTCTTTATAAAGAGATAACCTTAACTTCTGTTTATACCGCGCTTTCTTTTTATAAAAACGTTCCATCTATAGTCAGTTTTTATCCTGTAAGTGATTCAGAGGGCATAAAGCCACCTGTAGGGATTTTGGTTATGGTTTCTCCTTTAGACGAAGAGAAGTTAGATTTGATTAAAAACATTTTTGGGCTTAGTGAAGTAAGTTTTGTTTATTATAAAGGTAGAAAGGTCGAGAATAGCATTAAATTTGATGAAAGAGGGGTTTATGAGGTTGTCACCACACTTAGAGATTTCTTTGGTAATCCTTTGATTCTGAGTTTTACTGCTCCAAGAAAGTTGATGTTTGAAAAATATCTTTGGGAGTTTATCCTGATACAAGCCTTATTTTTAGCACTTATTTTCGGAATATATTATTTTCATATGATGAAAGTGTTAAAAAGGATACATTCTGTAAAAGATGAAATAGAACAGATTGCTCAGGGTAAAAAGGAAACGATCACCTTAAAAGGAGAAGATGAGCTTGTTGAACTGGTAGCACATTTTAACGAAGTTTATTCACTCTTAAAACTCCAGCTTGAAGAAATCAACCAAGCTAAGAAGATCTATCAGATGATAGCAGAACGTTCTAACTTGGTGGTTGCGGTATTTGATGAAGAAAAAAATTTGATATATGCAAACAGTTTATGGAAAAACTTGATGGACGATAAATCTTTATCTTCCTTTTTGTCTTTAATGGATTCAAAAGATTTAGAAAAAGGGGAGAGTTTTGAGTTTTGTTTAAAAACAAAAAGTGGAAAAGAAGTATGTTTCAGCTTTGAGATAATCCCTATAAAAGAATATAGTTTGTATTACTTAGTTATAGGATATGATGTTTCTCACTTTAAAGAAAGGGTGGAACAACTTTTTGATATAACAACTAAAGATCAACTTACAGGACTTTATAACAGGGTATATTTAAAGGATGTTATCAAACGGATTTTCGAGTTGGTAAAGAGAGGACAAAACTACTGTTTACTTTTTATGGATGTGGATTATCTAAAGGAGATAAACGATCAGTTTGGTCACTTGATAGGGGATGAGTATTTAAGAGGTGTGGCTGAGGCAATAAAGAAAAATGCTCGGGCCGAGGACATTCCTGTCAGATGGGGAGGGGATGAATTTCTTTTAATTCTTAGAGCAGACCTTGAAGGAGCTCAAAAGGTAGCTGAAAGAATTTTACAAGAGATTAAAAAAATCCGCATCAAAGCAAACGGAAAAGAAGTGGTAGGTTCTGTCAGTATAGGGATTATTAAGATAGAGCCAGATAGGGAGTTAGAGGAGTTGTTGCTTAAAGTAGATCAGGCACTTTACAAAGCCAAGTTTGAAGGAAGAGGAGTTATTAAGGTGTTAAGTTAATGCCTACAGAATATTCATATTCGATAAGTAAACGTCTTTTTTTTATTTTAACATTACTTTTGGTGGTGGTAGGTTTAGGAACTGTTGGTTATATGGTAATCGAGGAATTATGTTTTTTGGATGCTTTATACATGACGGTTATAACTTTAGCTACCGTGGGTTTTAGAGAGGTCAAAGAGCTTAGTGAAGTAGGTAAAGTTTTCACCATAGTTCTTATTGTCCTGGGTTTTGGGGTTTTTACCTATGCAGCCACAACCATTGCCCAAGTTTTGATAGAAGGAGAGCTAAAAGACGTTTTTAACGAAAGGAGAAGAAGAAAGATGTTAGAAAAACTTAAGGGTCATTACATCATCTGTGGTTATGGTAGGATGGGAAGGATTATTGCAAAAGAACTTAAGGCTAATGGTAAGGAGGTAGTGGTGATAGAAAAACATTTTGACCCTAAGGAAGAGGGATACTTATTTGTGATAGGAGATGCAACCAAAGATGAGATTCTTAAAGAAGCAGGTATTGAAAGAGCCAAAGGGCTTGTATCAGTTCTTTCTTCAGATGCCGATAATCTCTACGTGGTGTTAAGTGCCAGGGCTTTAAACCCTGGCCTTTTTATCATAGCCAGGGCTGCAGAAGAGTCAGCCAGAAAAAAACTAAAGATGGTAGGGGCAAACAAAGTGGTATGTCCTTATCATATAGGCGGTTTAAGGATGGCACACACTCTCTTAAAGCCTAACGTGGTTGATTTCTGGGAGTTTATAACCAGCTCAGAATACCTAAACGTGGACATAGAAGAAATTTATGTATCAGAAAAATCTCCTTATGCAGGTAAGACACTGAAGGAAGCAGAAATAGGCAAGATTTTCGGAGTAATTATCGTAGGAATAAAAAGACGAGAAGGAAAGATAGAGTTTAATCCTTCTGCAGAAAGCTACATCCTGCCTGGAGACATTCTTTTAGCTATAGGACCTCCAGATAAACTTGAATTATTTGAGAAAGAGATGACTAATGGGTAGAAAGGGGTTGATTAAAAATTTGGTTGTGATTTTAACTTTAACCTTCTTTTTGTCTTCTTGTACCCTGAAAGAACGTTTTCAGGAGTTTAAGGAGGACAACGTAGAACGTGTTAAGGTGCTTCTTTCAAACCTTCCTTTGGTAAGAAAATATGTCTCTCTTTATCCTCCTCCCAAAGAGCTTTATCAAGAGATAAAAGGGATGTTAGAATGGATAAAAGGAGCTAAAGTGCCTGACCTTTATAAGGAAGAACATAAGGCTGTTTTAAAGGAGTGGGAACGTATAGAAGAGTATTACAAAAAGAAGTATTATAGAAAGTGCGAAAGGGAGTTGAAAAGATTTAAACCTAAGGTAGAAACCTTAAAAAACAAGCTTGAAACCTACCGAGAAACCTTGAAAAGAGAGGCGATGCAACGATATCAAGCTGTGGAACAAAAGGCTAAAAAGATATTAAAAAACAAAAAAGGAGAAGAAAGGTTAAGGATAGAACTATATTTGTGGAAACTAAGGTCTTTGATGGCTTTAGAAGATTATGAAAAATTTAACCAAGAGATAGAACATGCCCCTTTCTAAACAGCCTAACTTTTTAAGGAATCTTTTATGGATTTTTATTGCTTCAGGTGGTTTTGTAGGGTTTTTACCTGTTTGCCCCGGTACTTTGGGAGCTTTAACTGGGCTTATATATTTTTGGTTTATCAAACAGGCAGACCTGTTAACTCAAATTTTTTTAACTTTGAGCCTTGCAATCTTAGGGGTTTTATCCAGCCATTTATCAAGTAAAATCGTTAGACAGAAAGACCCAGAGTTTGTGGTGATAGACGAGATAGCAGGGATGTGGGTTTCTTTAATTGGCAAACATACCTTGCTTGAGTTTGTTTTAGCCTTTGTGGTTTTTAGGGTTTTAGACATCAAAAAACCATTTTTTATCGGCAGATTAGAGGCTTTTCCTGGAGGATGGGGGATTATGTTAGACGATCTGTTGGCAGGGCTCCTTACCAATGCCATCGTAACCTTGTTAGTCTATGTTGTCAAATTTTCTGGTTTGATATAAACTTATCTCTAAGATGAAAGGTGCCTTAGTTTTTATCGGAGATGAGCTGGTTTCTGGGTTGGTGGTAAACACCAACGTTATCGTGGCTACCAGGGAACTTTCTTTACATGGGTTTCAGGTTAGAGAGATAGTGACCATCCCTGATGATCTGTCTCTGGTGAAATTTTATTTACAGGATTTATGTTTTAAGTATTCTTTTTTAATTTTGTCTGGTGGGCTTGGACCTACAGATGATGACCTGACTAACCAGGCTGTGGCTGAGGCTTTAGGGCTTAATTTAATAGAAAATCAGGAAATTTCTAAGGCTATAACGGATTCTAAAGAATATGCCAGTTCTCAAGAAGTAGCCAAAAAGATGTCTTTGCTTCCTGAGGGTGCAGTTCCCTTAGCAGATAACTTAACGATGGCAGGATATCTTTTAGACTTTAAAGAAAAACTTATTTTTGTTTTGCCTGGAGTACCTCATCAGTTTGAATATCTTTTAACCCACAAGGTGCTACCACTTTTATCTCAGAGGTTTAAGGCGGAAGGTTTAGAGTTATCTAAATCTTTGCGATTTTTTGACCTAAATGAAACAGACCTTAATTTATTTTTAAAAAGTTATACTTTAAATACTCAAGACTTAAAGATAGGATACTATCCCCTCTGGCCTGAGGTTAAATTGTTTCTTAGAAGTAGAGATGAAACCCTTTTATCAGAGGTGATATATAAATTAAAAGAAGAGTTTGGTGTTTTTTTGGTAAGCGAAGACGATCGTTCTTTGGTAGAAGTGGTTGGGAGTCTTTTGATAGAACGAGGAAAAAAGGTAGCGGTTGCCGAATCCTGTACAGGAGGGATGTTGGCTTCTCTTTTAACCTCAGTTGGAGGAAGTTCTAACTATTTTGAAAGAGGTTGGGTGACTTATAGTCCTGAGAGCAAAATGGAACTACTTGGGGTAAAAAAGGAGCATATAGAACAGTTTGGGGTGGTGAGTTATCAGGTGGCTTTAGATATGGCAGAGGGAGTAAGAAGACAGGTAAAGGTAGACTTTGCTATCGGAATTACAGGTTATGCAGGCCCTGGAGGAGGTACTCCTGAAAACCCGGTGGGAACAGTCTACATAGGACTTGCTTATCAAAACAAGGTTAAGGCTTTCAAATTTGGATTTTATGGTTTAGAAAGAAGAGAGGTTCAGTTGATGAGTAGTTATACCACTTTAGACATGTTAAGGAGGCTTATCCTATATGATGAGAGTTTTCTTAGGTATAGATTTACCCTCGGAGTTGAAGAAAGGTCTTGCTGATTTAGAAAAAATTAAACAACCAGAAGGTCTTAGGACTAAATGGGTAGAACTGGAAAATTTTCATCTTACCTTAGTTTTTTTCGGAGAAATCGGGGCTAACCTTTTGGAAAGATTGATTAAGTCTGTAGAAAAGGTGGCTACCCAACATCAAAGTTTTGTTTTATCCGTAGATAAACTTGGGTTTTTCCCTGAAAAAGGCAATCCCAGGGTGGTTTGGATAGGGATTAAAGAAGATACAGGGACTTTGTTTAAACTGGTAGAAGATCTACATAAAGCTTTCAAAAGATTTAAGTTAAGCCTTGATCAGAGGTTTCACCCTCATATCACCCTATTTAGGATAAAAGAAATAAAAGACAAGTCAGCCTTTGAAGACTACTTTAAGAACCTTTACAAAGAGGCTGAAAGACTTGAAGGTATAAAGTTTCCTGTAAGAAAGATTGATTTTTTTGAGAGCAAACTAACCCCTAAAGGTCCTGTCTATAAAATTTTTAAGGAGGTAGGACTAAAGGTATGAAAAAAGACCTTCCCTGTAGCCCACCTTCTCAGTTAGAGGCTTTACAAAATGTTGTTTTATGTGTTTATAAAGGTATCATTAAGCTTGCTTTTAATTTAGCCATCATCATTTTGATCATAAGTTTAGGTATAGGAATTTTTAAAACCGTCAAAGACCTTACCTTTGTTTTTAGTGAACCCACAGTTAGGGCAAGTTTTAAAGATCTGGTAACCAACGTATTGAGTTTGATAGTGGTACTTGAATTGATAAGGGCTTTTGTAGATTATTTTGAACACGAGGCAGTGAGTATGGAAATCCTGATAGAGGCTTTGATAGCCTTCTTGATAAGAGAGTTTATGATACATCTTTTTGAAGGAAGGGTCACAGGGTTTGAGGTTTTTTGGTGGGCTTTTGCTATTGTTTTGGTGGTAGTGAGCAGGTTTATTTTGATAATATACAAGGGAATAAAAATTTTTAGAAAACCTCGGATTAGCTCTTTACAGGAATAAGCATGTCGTTGAAACCAAAGGTTTTAATTTTATTAGTTTTATGTTTAACCTTGAGCTTTGGGGTGGTGATTTTATCATATGGAAATTCTTCAAAACAGTGTCTTTCTAAAGATTATGGAGATGCCCTGGTTATAGGAGCTATAGCTGATGCCAGCGTGATGGTGCCTATGATAGCCACAGATGTTATGAGTCATACGATAGGGGGGCATCTGTTTTTGGGGGTGGTTAAATACGGACCTGACCTTAATCTTGTAGGGGAATTGGCTGAAAGGTATGAAATATCAAAAGATCAAAAAACTTTTACTTTTTATTTAAGAAAAGGAGTTAAATGGAGTGATGGGGTTGAGGTTACAGCAGAAGATGTAGCTTTTGGTTACCGGTTGATTACTGACCCTAAGATACCTACTCCCTATGCCAGCGATTTTCTTGAGGTAGAAAAGTTTGAGATACTTGATCCTTATACCTTTAGGGTTACCTATAAAAGGCCATTTGCTTTAGCTCTGTCTTCTTGGGGTAATTTGGTGGTTCTTCCGAAACATCTGCTTGAGGGGAAGGACCTTGATTATTTAAAAAATGTTTTTGGAAGAAATCCCATCGGTAATGGCCCTTTTATGTTGGTACGATGGAAGACTCAGCAGGAAATTGTTTTAAAAGCTAATCCTCTTTACTATAAAGGTAGACCTTATTTAAACTATCTTATCTATCGTATCATTCCTGACCCTACAACCCTTTTTATGGAACTTCGTTCTGGGAGTATAGATTGGGTTTCCTTAACCCCTCTTCAATACTTAAAACTTCAGAGGGAAAAAGAAATAGAAAAGTCTTTTCATATCTATAAATATCCTGCTTTTTCTTTTACTTACATAGGGTATAACCTGGCTCATCCGATTTTTAGAGACAAAAGGGTAAGAAAGGCTTTGTGTTATGCGATAGATAAACAAAAGATAGTAAAGGGGGCGCTTTTAGGTCAGGGGATACCGGCTTATGGTCCTTATAAACCTGATACATGGTTTTACAACCCGGCGATAGAAAAAAGTTGTCCTTATGATCCTCAAAAGGCTTTAACCTTACTCTTAGAAGCAGGTTTTAAGAGAAACGAAAAAGGTTTGTTAGAAAGGGAAGGTAAACCCTTTGAGTTTACCCTATTGGTTAATCAAGGTAACCTTCCAAGGCTTCTTGCCGCTCAGATTATTCAACAAGAGCTTTCAAAAATAGGAATAAAGGTAAACATTCGAACTTTAGAATGGACCACCCTTATCCATCAGTTTATAGACAAAAGAAGGTTTGAAGCAGTTATCTTGGGTTGGTCTACTGGCCCAGACCCAGACCTTTACGACATTTTCCATTCTTCCAAAACAGTCTCTCCTGGGTTAAATTTTGTGGGATACGCTAATCCTGAACTTGATCGTCTTTTAGAACAAGGAAGATATACCTTAGATGTAAAAAAACGAAGGAAAATCTATTTTAAAGTACAAGAGATCTTGGCTGAAGACCAACCCTATACATTTCTTTATATACCTATGAGTTTAGAGGCTATAAGTTCAAGGGTTCAGGAGGTGAAAACCTCAGCCATAGGAATAGGGTATAACTTAGAAGAATGGTGGGTTCCTAAAGAAAGACAAAAATATTTGATACCATAACAAAGAGGCATGAGTATATGAAGAAGATAACGGTAGTAGGAGGAGGAAGTTGGGGAACATCTTTAGGTAAAGTATTAGCCTCAAAAGACATCGAGGTTTCTCTTTTAGTTAGAAGGGAGGTCGTTTGTGATAGTATCAATAAAGAAAAAGAAAATCCTTTTTACCTCCCAGGAATTAAGCTACCTAAAAAATTAAAAGCTACCTTAGACCCAGAAGAAGCTTTTGGTAATTCTGAGGCTGTTTTTTGGGTGGTGCCTTCTTATGCCTTAAGACATTTGTTAGAAGGGTTAAAATCTTTGGCTGAACGGATAAAATATCATGTTTCCGCTATCAAGGGGATAGATTTGGAAACAGGAAAGACTCCTTATAATATATTAACGGAATTGTTGCCTGAAAGTTGTGAAGTGATGGTATTGGGGGGACCTTCTTTTGCTAAAGAGGTGGCTAAGGAGCTTCCTACAGCGGTGGTTTTGGCTGGGAAAAAAGAAGAAGAAACCAAAAAGATCCAAGAACTAATTGCCCAGCCTTATTTTAGGGTTTACAGAAGCGATGACCCTCTTGGGGTTGAGATCGCTGGAGCTATAAAAAACGTGATAGCCATAGCTTCTGGGATTTGCGACGGACTTCAATTAGGACTTAATGCCAGGGCTTCTTTGATAACCCGTGGTCTTATAGAGATGATACGTTTAGGTATCAAGATGGGGGGACAGCCTTCTACTTTTTATGGGCTAGCAGGTCTTGGAGACCTTGTTTTAACCTGTACAGGTGCCCTTTCTCGGAATTATCAAGTAGGATACCGAATAGGGAAGGGAGAAAAATTAGAAGATATTCTGCAAAACTTGAGAGAGGTAGCTGAAGGAGTTAAAACTGCTAAGGTAGTAAGAAGTTTAGCCCGTCATTTTAAGATAGAGATGCCTATCTGTGAAGAGGTTTACCATGTCCTTTTTGGAAAGGAAAAACCTCAAAAATGTTTAAAAAGGCTCCTTTCAAGGAGTCTTAAAAAAGAGTTTGAGAACTTGAATATATTATCATAGATGAGGAGGGGTAATTATGGGGTTAAAGCTTTTATTACATGTACCTCAATCTGAAAGATTTTTACCAGCCCTGAAGATGGCTAAAAATTTCCTTAATGCCTGTAGTTCTGAAGAACAACCTTTGGTTAAAATAATCGTGAACTTTGAAGGAATAACCGTTTTAAAAGATTTTACCCCTTATACAGACCTTTTTAACGAGCTACTTGCTTTAGGAGGAGAGGTTTATTTTTGTGAAAACGCTTTAAAAGGATTTAACATACCTTTTGAGGCAGTGCCTAAAGGAGGTAAAACTGTCCCAGCAGGTATTAAAGCTTTAGTCGAGCTGCAACAAGAAGGATATGCCTATGTAAGGGCTTAAATGTTAGAAAAAAGATCTAAATACCAAAGGCTTTTTTAAGACCTTCCAAAAAATCTTCTACCCTCTCTGTTTCTTCAAATTCGAAGATAAAATAGGTTTTTTTGTTTTGTACTTTTACGTTAACCTTTGTGCCAACAAGCTTACTTATTTCTTCAGATAGATATAGAAGATTAGGGTCAGGTTGTTTTAGTTTTTTGGTTTTTTCTCCTGCTAAAAGCTTGTTAACCAGCCTTTCAGTTTCTCTTACTGAAAGACCTTTTTGTAGGATAAGGTTTCTTACCTCTAATTGTTGTTCTTTAGAACTTAGAGATAGAAGGGCCTTAGCGTGCCCTACCGTAAGCTTTCCCTCCATAAGGTCTTGCTGGATTTCTTGAGGAAGGTTTAAAAGCCTGAGCAGATTAGCTACAGTGGCACGGTCTTTACCTACTTTGGCTGCAATCTCTTCTTGGGTATAACCGAACTTTTCTGCAAGGTTTTTATAAGCTATCGCCTCTTCTAAGGGATTGAGATTTTTCCTTTGCAGGTTTTCTATCAGCGCAACTATTAAGACCTCTTCATCAGAAAGATTTTTGATGATGGCAGGGACTTCAGAGAGTCCAGCTTTTTTACAAGCTCTAAGTCTGCGTTCTCCTGCAATACACTCAAACAACCCTTCTCCTTTTTCTCGTACTAAAATAGGTTGCAAAACCCCTGTCTCTTTTATGGACTTAACCAGCTCTTCAAACTCTTCATCTTCTTTATACACCAATCTGGGTTGTAGTGGAGAAAAAAGTATGTGATCTACAGGAATAAACCTTATACCTTTATGGTCAGTTTTTTCTTGTAAAGAGATCCCCTGGTCTATGTCAGGTATTAGTTCAGAAAGCCCTTTGCCAAGTGCCTTTTTTTTCATGTTTCTTATCCTTGAAGCTCAACTTTTTAACAGAGGAGGTATAAACCTTTGGTCTATCATTTTTTCTATTTGATAGGCCAAGCTAAGGAGTAAATCTTCTCTGAAATGAGGTCCTATTATTTGCAGTCCTATAGGTAGGCCTTCTGAGTTAAGGCCTATTGGTATACTAATCCCAGGAAGCCCTGCCAGATTAACCGGGATGGTGAAGATGTCAGAAAGATACATCTGCAAGGGGTCGGTAATCTTTTCTCCTATTCTAAAAGGTGGAGTAGGGGTTACAGGGGTGATTAAAAGGTCAACCTGTTTAAAAGCCTCTAAAAAGTCCCTTAAAATCAGGGTTCTCACCTTAGAGGCTTTGAGATAAAAGGCATCATAGTATCCGGCAGAAAGGGCGTATGTCCCTATCATGATCCTTCTTTTTACCTCTTTTCCAAACCCTTTGGCTCTGGTTTTTTTATACATGTCAATCAAGTTAGTGCTTTCCACTCTTAATCCATATTTAACACCGTCGTAACGTGCCAGGTTTGATGAAGCTTCAGCAGGAGCGATAATGTAATAAGTAGCTACTGCATAGGGTGTGTGAGGTAAAGACACTTCTTTAATTTCATGGGTTTTCCTGAGCAGGTTTACCACCTCTTCGATCTTTTGTTTTATTTCTGGGTCCATTTCTGTTTGGAGATATTCCTTAGGAAGGCCTATGGTAAATTTAGTTTTTTCGTTTTGATGTATTACTTGTAGGTAGTCTGGTATGCTAACCGCGGCAGAGGTAGAGTCTTTTTCATCCTTTCCTGCGATGGCTTTTAAGAGTATAGCAGTATCTTCTACGGTTAATCCGAAAGGTCCGATCTGATCTAAAGAAGAGGCAAAGGCTACTAAACCATAACGGGAGACCAGGCCATAGGTAGGCTTTAATCCTACCACCCCACAAAAAGCGGCAGGTTGTCTGATAGACCCTCCTGTATCAGAACCCAAAGACCCAAGCCCCATCCTTACAGCTACAGCTGCAGCAGAACCACCAGATGATCCTCCAGGCACCCTCTCTAAATCCCAGGGATTTTTGGTGGTAAAAAAGGCAGAATTTTCTGTAGAAGATCCCATGGCAAACTCATCCAAGTTTGTCTTTCCTATCAACACAGCCCCTTCAACCTTTAGTTTTTCAACCACCGTAGCTTCATAAGGGGCAATAAAGTTTTCTAAAATTTTGGAAGCACAGGTCGTAGGATAGCCCTTGATACAAATGTTGTCTTTAATAGAAAGAGGTATTCCTAAAAGGCTTCCTTTTTCGCCTTTTTTTCTTTTTTCATCAGCTTCTTTGGCTTTTGAAAGAGCTTCTTCTTCAAACAGATGCAAAAAGGCTTTGACCTCAGGATCAAACCTTTTAATTTGGTTAAACGTTTCTTCGACAAGCTCAACAGAGCTTATTTCTCCTTTTTCAAGCATCTCCAAAGCATTTTTTATGGTAAACTCTGTTAGGGTTGTGCTTTTCATCTCTCACCTCTCTTGAGTTTATGAAGGAGCTTTCACTACCTTAGGCACCACTATCATGTTATCCTTGCTCTTAGGAGAGTTAGCCAGCAAACCTTCTATGTTATCGAACGTTTTAACCTCGTCTTCTCTATAAGGGGTAGGCAGTTTTACGGCATGAAAGGTAGGAGGTACATCTTGAGTGTCCAAAGTTTGTAAGGTTTCAAAATAGTCTAAAATTTTAGAAAGCTCTTCAGAAAATTTTTTAGCCTCTTCTTCATCAAATTCAAGCCTGCATAAATGGGCGATTTTAAGTACTTCTTCTAAAGAAATAGGCATATCTTACCTCCTAAAGGTTGAACGCTTGCTTTTTTGAGGTATAAGTATAACCAATTTTTGGCTTTTTTAAAGGCAGAAAAAGGAGGAAAACCTTTCACTAAAAAACTCAGAAGACTTGAAGAAAAAGCGCACCCGGTCCCATGAAATTCAAGGCTTAACCTTTTTTTCCCTAAGGGTATTTTTTCTTCTTTTGAAAAGAAATAGTCGTAAATCTTATTCTTTTTTTGATAACCTGTAATCACCACCTGCTTGCATCCATATTCCAAAAGGGTTTTGGCTGTCTTCTCTAAATCTTCTTCAGTTTTTATCTCTTTACCGGTTAGCAAAGAAGCTTCATAAAGATTAGGGGTAATAAAGTCTAAAAGAGGGAGTAGTTCCCTTTTGACTAAGTCTAAAAATTCTTCAGAAGAAAAAAGAGGATGATTTAGGGTAGCCTTAAGCACAGGGTCATAAACTACTGCTAAAAGTTGCTGCCGATATTTTCTAAGGTAAAAGACAAGTATTTCTAACACCTCGCAAGCCCCAACCATACCTATTTTTACACCGGTTACAGGTAGGTCAGAGAACACCATCTGTAAAGCTTCTTTAAAATAATCTAAATCTATCGGGACCCAGCCTTTAAAAACAGAGGTGTTTTGCAGGGTAAGGGCTGTGGGTATCCCACCTCCTTTTAAACCTAACAGAGAGAAGACCTTAACATCTACTAAAACTCCTGCCCCTCCTGAAGGGTCAAGTCCTGCTAAAGAAAGGACGTACATTTAATCCTCTGCCCTTATTTTCCTATACAAAAAGTCGAAAAGATTTGAGTCAAAAGGTCTTCGGTGGTAACCTCTCCTATGATTTCAGAAAGAGCAGAGATCGCCTCTCTTATTTCTATAGAGATGATCTCAGGAAGGGGGTTAGGTTTTTTAAGCTCTTCTAAAGCGTTTTCTAGATACCTTATCGCCTTTTCTAAAGAGATTTTTTGTCTTAAGTTAGGTACTAACTCAGGTATCTCTGGTTCTTTACCTCCGGTGATTTTTTCAAAGATTTTTTTACCCAAAAGGTCTAAGTTTTTTCCTTCTTTTACAGAAATAGGTAAGTAGTCTTTGACCCCCCATTTTTCGAGTTCTTTCTCCCATGCTTCTAAATAGTTTGGTATTAAGTCTATTTTGTTGATTAAAAGCAAGTGGGGGTAGATTTTTACCTCTTCAAAAAGATCTTTCTCCTCTTCAGAAGGGGGGGAACTTACATCTACTAAAAACAAGATAAGGTCCGCCTCTTTAAATTTGTGTTTAGCCCTTTCTACCCCTATTTTTTCTATAGGGTCTTCTGTAGCCCTTATACCGGCAGTGTCTATGAGTTTAACCGGAAGTCCCTCGATAGTTGACTCTTCCTCTAAAAAGTCTCTGGTAGTTCCAGGGATAGGGGTAACAATAGCCCGTTCTTCTTTTAAAAGGGCGTTCATTAGAGAGGATTTTCCTACGTTAGGTTTTCCGGCTATCACTAAACTGATACCTTCTTTATATACCTTTCCTTCTTGATAATTTTTGATAAGCTGTTGTAATTCAGGAATAACTTGAGAGTTGATTCTTTCAATAAGTTGAGGTGGTTCCAGTATCTCAAGGTTTTCTTCTGGAAAGTCTATGGCGCTTTCTACTTGAGCTAAAAGGTCTAAGAGATGCTGCCTTATTTGGTTTATCTTTTCTGAAAACCTGCCTAAGAGGGTGTTTAAGGAAAGTTGTAGAGCCTTTTCTGTTTTGGCTGAGATCAGCTCTTGAATCGCTTCTGCTTGGGAAAGGTCAATCCTTCCGTTGAGGTAAGCCCTTAAAGTAAACTCTCCTGGTTGAGCAAGCCTTGCCCCTGCTTTTAAAACAAGTTCTAAGATTTTTCTTAAAATAAGAGTCCCACTATGGGCATAAATCTCTACCACATCTTCCCTTGTATACGTCTTAGGTTTTTGCATGTAAACTGCCATAACCTCGTCTATTACTTTTTCTGTTTCTGGGTCCACGATAAAACCATAGTAAAGTCGATGAGACTGAAATAAAGTTTGAGGTTTTTTAGTTTTAAATATTTGTTTTAAAATAGATAAAGCAGACTCACCGCTTATTTTGATGACACCTATAGCTCCACGTCCTAAGGGTGTAGAAATAGCAGCGATGGTATCTTCTGGATAAAGTTTAGGTTGCATAAAACATCAAAGGGGGGATTACCCCCTTATTCAAGGCTCGTTTAAGAGTTAGTCCATTGTAAGATAACCTTTTTTTGTTTTCCTTCACCTTCTACCACAGCCTCTATACTCTTCTCAGGTTTAACTAAGTTAAGGACAATCCTTTCTTCCCTTTGAGACCCAACCTTAATTATCTGAGGCTCTTTGGTGGTTTTTACCTTTTCTATGGCTCTTTTCACCGCAGAGATAAGTCTTTTTTCTCTCTCTAAGTTAATTCCCTCAGGTTTTAAGACAATCTTAGGCCCCACCCCTAAGGATTTGGCTACGATTTTGTTAGTAAGAAACTCTAAAGCAGAAAGTACCTCTCCTCCGTTTTGCACAAGATACTTAAGGTCTTCACCTTTTAACAAGATTTCGATCTGGAGTTTGTCTTTTAAAAGGTTGGTTTGGGTTTCTATTTGAAAATCGGTGTAGTAAAAAAGGTCTTTTAGAAAAGTTAAGGCTTTGTTGGCTCTTTCAGAGAGCATTTTGTCTGGTTTAAGCTTAGCTTTGATTTTAATTTTTTTGCTGGGCATACCTAAAAGTCCGGAAGAAGAAGAGGTTACCTCTAAAATTTCCAACTCCAAATCTTCTGGCATACACCCTAATTCTTGGCAAGCAACCTCCAAAAGCTGGTCTAAACTTTTTCCCTCAAGTTCCTTCTCTAAAACCATAGTTCCCACCTCTCAGATTATTTTTTGGTTAATTTTAGGGTAAAATATTGTTGAACGATCGATAAGAGATTGTTTACAAACCAGTATAAAACAAGTCCTGAAGGGAAGTTTATAAAAAGGACAGTAAAAAATATAGGCATAAAGAGCATAATTTTGGCTTGCATAGGATCAGGAGAGGAAGGCGTCAACTTTTGCTGTAAATACATCGAAATTCCCATCAAAATCGTAAGTACAGGTATACCACCTAAGTAAGGTATAACCAAGTTCCCTATGTAAAGCCTTTCAGGAGCACTAAGGTCGGTTATCCAAAGCATAAAAGGTGCATGTCTTAATTCTATCGCCATTAATAACACTTTATAAAAGGCGATAAAAACAGGTATCTGAATAAGGATAGGAAGACATCCAGAAAAAGGGTTTATCTTTTGAGTTTTATAGAGATTCATAACTTCACGATTGAGACCTTGTGGGTCATCTTTATATTTTTCTCTTAGCCTCTGGATAACAGGCTGTAGTTCTTGCATTTTTTTCATACTTTTATAGCTTATGTGGTTTAAGGGGAAGAAAAGGACCCTTAAAAGCAAGGTCATAATTATGATATCCCATCCAAAATTGTGGGTAAACTGGTGAGTAAATTTTAACACATAAAGTAAAGGTTTAGCGATAAAATCAAAAATCCCAAAGTATAAGGCTTTGGTAAGTAAAGGAAACTCCTTTTGCATTTCTTCTAACTTTTTAGGCCCCATATACAGCTTAAACTGATAAGAAGCCACTTCACCTGGTTTAAGGTTTTCAACAGGAACCCAGAGTATAAACTCCTGCACTGTGTCAGTCAGGTTTCTAAAAGTAGCTTTTAGAGAGGCGTTGCTAAATCCCTCAGGAATAACAGCTACCATAAAATAGTTGTCTTCATATCCTAAGTATTTTAAATTTCCTACGTATTCTTCAACCTTAGAATTTTTGAGTTTAACCTCGTTTAGATGATTGGTGTAATAAAAAGGACCTGTAAATACATACTTTGTTCCATCTACAAAGGGGGCAAAGGCACCTCTGAGAAGAAGTTTATCTGTAAGGGTTTGGTTGCTTTGGTTGGTAATTTTGATTTTGAGGTCGATAAAATAGGATTGAGGTTTAAATTTTAGAAATTTTTCTAAAGCTATCCCTTGATAGGATGTGTAAAAAAATAACTCTTTTTCTCCATCTTTTTCTAAAATCACTTTAGAAGGAGAATTGGAATTGTAACCTAAAACCGCAAGCTCTGGTTTGGTTTCTAAGTAGACCTCAAGGGGTAAAGAGTAGGATCCTGCGGTTATTAGGTTTACCGGATCTTTTTTTACCTTATTTTTAAAAAAATCTTTTAAAAAAAACTCGTTAAACCTTACCCCAGAGGCAGTTAGGGTAGCGTTATATTTCGGAGAAACAATGGCATAAGAAGGTAGATTGGATTTTTCAGAAAAGGTAGGATTATTAGGTAGGGTTGGTTTTGAAGATAAGGCTTGAGGTGTTGAGGTATTGTTCTGACTAACCGTTGAATTAGATAAAGTTGAGTTTAAGGTTGTTGGTTCTATAGGAGGAGCAGGAAAAAGTTTTAGATAGATGTAATGAAAGAAAACTATTACCAAAAAAGAAAGGCCTAAAACAATTAAAATCCTATTATCCATTGAAATTAAATCCTCCTTGCAGGGTTTTTTGGTACTGGGTCGTATCCACCTTTACAGAAGGGATGACATCTAAGGATTCTTTTAATCCCTAAAAAGGTCCCTTTTAAAAGGCCAAACTCTAAGATTGCTTCTTTGGTATAATCACTACAGGAAGGATAAAACCTGCAGTTTATGTTAAAATACACTGAAAATATAGGTGAAATGATTTTTTTATACAAGTCTATCAAAAAAACAATCAAAGCTTTCATCTTAACTTTTTTAGTTCAACCAGTTTTTCTAAAACTTTAGCCCTAACCTCAGAAAAACTTAACTCCCCTATTTTGGGATGAGGTATAATTATAAAATCACATCCTTCAGGAAACAGTTCTTTATTTTTTCTAAAAATTTCTCTAATCCAGCGTTTTACCTTGTTTCTTTTAGTAGCCTTTCCAATTTTTTTAGAAACTACTATCCCTAATCTTCTTAATCCTACTTCGTTAGGTGCATAAAGTATCAGCAGTAAGGAATCGATCCATACTTTTTTTCCATACTTAAAAACCTTCTGAAACTCTAAGTTTTTGGTTAAACGTTCCTTTTTAGAAAGACCTTCTTTTTTCAAACTTTCTAAGCTTAAGTAAATTTTAAACAGTTAAACGCCAACGTCCTTTTCTTCTTCTGTTTTTAAGGATCCTTCTGCCAGAACGGGTTTTCATCCTGGCTCTAAATCCATGTCTTCTTTTCATCTTCAAACGACTTGGTTGGTAAGTCCTCTTCATCTCCTTACCTCCATATTTCTAAAAATTATGATATTAACATCTTTTAAAAATTTTTCTACAGGATAAAATAAAAGAAAAATTTCCTATAAAGATAATATGGAAAAACATAAAATCAACCCAGTTTTATCCAGCATTCTTTTAGAAAAATACTACGAAGTTTTAAAACGAAAAGAAAGAGGTCTTTATTTTAGACCTTTTAAGGATAGAACCCCTATTGATTTTGAAAAATACTTGGAAAAGGAAGGATTTGTTATCATCGCTGAAATTAAAAAGGCAAGTCCGTTAAAGGATAATTTTAGAGAGGATTTTGACCCCTTAGAGCTTGCTAAAAGTTATGTTAAAGGAGGGGCTAAAGCCATCTCAGTTATTACCGAAGAGATTTTTTTCAGAGGTTCTTTAGAATATCTTGCTGCCATAAGGACTATAACAGACCTACCGCTTTTAAGAAAAGACTTTGTCTTAGACCCTATACAGATAGAAGAGGCAAGAGCTTTTGGAGCAGACCTTGTTCTTTTGATAAGTACTATTTTAACCAAGGAAAACCTTAAGGAACTTTTTAAACATACCAAAAAATTAGGGTTAACTCCTTTGGTAGAGGTTCATGACGAAGAGGATTTAGAGAAGGCCCTTTCTGTAGGGGCAACTCTTATTGGGATTAACAACAGAAACTTAAAGACTCTGAAGGTTGACCAAAACCAAAGTTTAGCTCTTTTTGAAAAGATTCCTTCGAGATGTCAAGTAATAGCTGAAAGTGGTTATCACAGGCCTGAAGATTTAAAGCCTTTGATAAAGAAAGGGTTTAAAGGGGTATTGATAGGGACTTCTTTGGTTAAGGCCAAAAATCCTGAGAAAAAACTTAGAGCCTTTAAGGAGGTTTGCAATAGTTGATAAAAACTGTAAAATAAGATGTTATTAACTATAAAAAATTAAAGAGCTTTATAGTATAAGTCGGATAACACTGATTAATTGGGAAAAAGAGGGTTTAATTCAGCCTGTTAGAACTCCTAAGGGTCGGAGGCGTTATCGGAAGGAGGATATAAGAGCGTTTGTTGGGACTATTAAAACAAAAGCCTAAACCTAAGGTCATTCTATATGCAAGAGTGTCTACTAAAAAGCAAGAGAAGTATTTAGAAAAACAGATAAAAAGGTTAAAAGAATTTGCTGAATCTCAAGGATGGGATTATGAGGTTATTTCGGAAATAGCAAGTGGAGTTAATGAAAATAGACGTGGATTGTTAAAGCTTTTGAATAAAGTTAAGAGAGGAAAGGTTGAGAAAGTAGTTATTGAGTATCCTGACAGGATAGCGAGATTTGAATTTGAGTATATAAAATTTTTTCTGGAGAGTTATGGGGTTAAGTTAATTATTTTAAATGGAAATGAATGTGAAGAAGATTTAAACAAAGAGTTAGCTGAAGATTTAATAGCTATAGTTACTTCTTTTGCTGCACGGATATATGGACGTCGTGGTGGGAGAAAGGATGTTAACCCTTCAAGCTAAACTTAAGTTTAATTCAGTTGAGGATAAAGAAAAAGTTTTAGACCTTATGCGTCGTTGGTCAGCATGTATGCGGTTTGCTTATAATCGGCTTTTAGAAGGGGCTGATAGAAATACTTTAAAACGAGAGCTTCAAGGAATTTTTAATCTCAATTCAAGATATGTTGATAGCGCTATTAGAAAGGCTCAGGAGCTTTTGTCTACCAAAGCAAGAGGTAAAAGCCCAAGAAAAATTATATTTGGCAGTCGTTCTTTATTTAGGAAGCTCCAGAAAAAACATATAAACGGAAAAGTTTATGAAAAATTAAGGATGGAATGGGTTGAGAAGAGAAAAGGAAATCTCTGGTCGATTGGAGAAGAAGCTAAGAAGGGCAATCTTAATGCAAGAATTGTAGAGAAGGACGGCGTAGTTTGTTTAAGAATAAACCTTGGTAATCGGGATTATGTTTATGTTCCTGTCAGTGCTGGCTACAAAAAAGGACAGGATAGGGCTGAGATTTTGAGAGAGCTTTCAGAGGCAGGAATTCTTTATTCAGTTGAGCTTAAACTTAAAAACGAAAACATCTATGTTTTCTTTTCTTTTGAAGAAAATCTACCTGAGCTTTTGATTACAAAGGATTATGGAGTAATTGGAGTTGATTTAAATGTCTATCCTCATAATATAGCCTGGGCTGAAGTTGATGAGAAGGGTAATTTGATAAGTTATGGAAATATTTCTATGCCTGAGTTATCAGCAGGTTCAAGAAGCAAAAAAGAGTATTACAGGTGGTATTATGCTCATCAAATAGTAAGCACAGCAAAAGAGAAAGGAAAGGCTATTGTGGTTGAAAGGCTTTCAATAGCAAATAAAGGCAAGAGGGGAGACTTTTCTGGTAGAAAGTCAAGAAGGATAAGGCATGAGTTTAGTTATCGCTCAATGCTTGATAAAATTAAGATTCTTGCAAGAAGAAATGGTATTCAGGTAATAGAAGTAAATCCCGCTTTTACATCTATTATCGGGTCTTTGAAGTATGCTCCTCAGTATATGATTACGAAAGATGAAGTAGCGGCTTTTGTAATAGCTCGTAGGGCTTTAGGTAAAAGAGAAAGGATACCTAAAAATTACCTTGAGTTTTTGAAATCTTTGAAGAAAGAGGATTTAGAGGTTTTAAAAGAGTTTATTAAGAAGCGAGTTCGTAATAAAGCTTTGAAAAATAAACATTTAAACGAAATTAGCAGAATTTTAAAAATCTACCAAAGCCCTGAGAATGAGCCGGGGAGGTTGTCTTTGCCTCTGGATGGAACAAGCAAGGGCAATCGCTTTAATCTCTGGCGAGTTCTCAGGGTAGCGGTGGTAACGCCACTTTCCCCTGAGAAGTCTTTTCGAGACTTTTCTACCCTGAAGAGCTTACTTCTTCAGGGTAAGTGGGGGGACCCGTTAAGGACGCAAGTTCCTGTTTCTTGGGACAGGGGCTATGGCAGGCTCAAATACCGCCAGCTGGGGCAGAGCCTGTCTGAAAGGCGGACTACAAATACCCCAGCCCCTGAGCTGTGCAGTTTTGTACAGTTCAGGTAACCAGGTAGTAGATGGAGCTAAAACTTAATTTTGAAAAATTGGGAGGTCTTTTGCCAGCGGTTATTCAGGACTTTAAAACTTCTAAAGTTCTGATGGTAGGTTTTTTAAACGAAGAAGCTTTGAGGAAAACTTTAGAGACAGGTTTGATGCACTTTTATAGTAGAACGAGAAATAAGATTTGGCTAAAAGGAGAAACGTCAAAACATTATCTCGTGGTAAAAGAGGTATTGGTTGATTGTGACGAAGATACCTTACTTTTTAAGGTAGAACCTAAGGGTCCTGTATGCCATGAAGGATATGGTAGTTGTTTTTATAGAAAACTTGGAGAAAAGGGTTTAGAAATTATAGAAGAGAAACTATTTAATCCGGAGGAGGTTTATGGAAAAAAAGCTTAAGTTTGGCATTCCTAAAGGAAGTTTAGAAAAGGCAACCATCGATCTTTTTGAAAAGGCGGGGTGGACGATAGATGTTCATCATAGAAATTATTTTCCCGAGGTTGATGATTGTGAGTTAGAGATGGTGATATGTAGACCTCAAGAGATGAGTAGATATGTAGAATTAGGTATCCTTGATGCAGGAATTACCGGAAAAGACTGGATTTTAGAAAATAATTCAAAGGTCGTGGTGGTAGAAGACCTGATTTACTCTAAAGTAAGCAAGAAACCTGCGAGATGGGTGTTGGCAGTAAAAGAAGGATCAGGAATAGAAAAGCTTGAAGACTTAGCAGGAAAAAAGATCAGCACAGAGCTTGTCCAGTTTACAAAGAGGTTTTTTGAAGAAAGAGGCATTCCCGTTGAAGTGAGCTATTCTTGGGGTGCTACAGAGGCTAAGGTTGTACAAGGTCTTTGTGATGCCATAGTTGAAGTTACAGAGACAGGTACTACCATAAGAGCTCATGGTTTAAAGATTATTTATGAATTGTTGATTACCTATCCTCAGTTAATAGCCAACGAAAAAGCCTGGGAAGATCCATGGAAAAGAAAAAAGATAAACCAAATTTCAGTTTTACTTAAAGGTGCCCTTAACTCTCATAAGAAGGTAGGGCTAAAGATGAACGTGCCTGCTTCTAATCTTGAAAAGATTATTGCGATATTACCAAGTATTACCTCTCCAACCATTGCCCAACTTTATAACAAAGACTGGTATGCAATAGAAGTAATTGTGTCAGAAAAAGAGGTGAGAGACCTTGTACCTAAACTTTTAGAGTTAGGGGCTGAAGGAATCATAGAATATAGCTTAAACAAAGTTATCTAAACAAAAGGTGATTTTAAAAAGAGGTGCAACATGCAGAGACTTCCTTTAGCTTATATAATTCCTGGTATGAAAACTTACGAAGAGGTAGTAGATGCAAACGGAAGAACCCTTTGTGGCAAAGGGGTAGAGCTTACCGAAGAACATTTAAAAAGGTTTCAAGAGTTTGGGGTACAGTTTATTACGGTTGAAGGGCTTAAAGTAAGGCTTCCTTGGGAAAAGACTTTAGAAGAAGAGTTAGAAGGTTTAGAAAAGAGGTTTGAAGGGATTTCTGACCCTGTTCTACTTAACATAAAAGAAGTGTTAAAGGAGTTTTTGCTGGAAAAATATAAAGAAACTTAGGAGATTTCATGGATCCCTATGAAAAGAGAAAAGAAGTAAGGAGAAAGCTTCGTAAACTAGAAGGATTGCCTACCCTACCTCCTATCGTGCAAAGACTAAATACCATGGTAGAGGACGAAAGGGTTTCTATAGGACAGATAGCAGAGTTGATAGAAAAAGACCAGGTAATAACCTCTAAAATCCTAAGGCTTGCTAACTCAGCTTTCTATGGTTTTCCAAGGAGAGTGAGTACGGTTCAAAATGCTCTGATGTTACTCGGTATCAACGTGATCAAGATTTTGATCACCACCTCATCTATTTTTGAGATTTTACATAAAGAAGATGTAGGATTGTGGGAACATTCTGTTGGGGTGGCTGCCTGTGCTAAAATTCTTGCAGAAAAGGTAGAACTAAAAGAACCTCAAGAAATAGCTACAGCAGGGCTTTTACATGACCTGGGAAGGGTGATAGAAAAGGTAGCCTTTTTACAGGAATACAACCAGATAATAGAATTTATCAAAAAAGAAAAAAAAGATCCTTTGAAAGCAGAAGAAGAGGTTTTAGGAATAAACCATGCAGAGATTGGGGCTTTTTTGATGAGACAATGGAATTTACCAGAAAGATTGATAGAGGCAGTAGAGGCTCATCACGACCTTTCTAAGGCTAAAGAATTTAAAAAAGAGGCGGCGGTAGTCCATCTTGCTGACGTTTTAATTCATGCAAGAGGTTATGGTGAAAGCCTTTACAAGAAAGTACCTCCTCTTGATGAAAAAGCTTTTAAAATTCTAAAGCTTGATTTTTCTTTTATTAAAGAGTTGTTTTTTAAACTTGAGCCTAAACTTTATGAGCTTAAATTTTTTACTGAAGAACTTAAAAAAGAAACAGAAGGCACGTAAGTTTAATGCCTAAGACCATCTATTTGTTTTTGAAAAAAGATAAAGTTTTTAAAAAATGGAAAGAACAGCTTTTTTCTGAGCTTAAAGAGAGATATTTTCTTAAGTTTTTTTATTCTTCCAAGAGTTTGTTAGAAAGTTTTTTGTTTAGACCACCAGATATGATTCTTTTTAACTACGAAAAGGACCCTTTAGCCTTTGAGCAAATAATAAGCCTTAAGAAAAATTTTAATCTCACCGGTATTCCTGTTATACTAGTGGTTAATGAGTTAGACTTTGAGTTTTTGATAAATAAAGCTGAGGTGGTAGACGATTTTGTAATCATTCACGAGGACTTAAAAGAAGTTATCCTTAGAATAGAATATGCTTTTAAACGAATAGAGAGGATTTCTGACACCAATCCTCTCACCGGGCTTCCTGGGAATACCTCGATTTCTAAATATTTAGAAAAGATTCTTAAAGAAAAACAAAAGGTAGCCATAGGGTATGTAGATTTAGACAATTTCAAGGTGTATAACGATGTGTACGGTTTTTCAAGAGGGGATGAGCTTATCAAAAATTTAGCAAGGATTTTAACCACAACCTTAAATGAAAAGGTAGGCCAAGGGTATTTTCTGGGGCACATAGGAGGAGATGATTTTGTTTTTGTGGTTCCTATCGAAAAAGGAGAAGAAGTTGCAAAAGAAATCATCAAAAAATTTGAAGCAACCCTTCCTATATTTTTAAAAGAAGAAGATTTAAAAAGAGGATATTTTTTAACCAAAGACAGACAAGGACACTTAGGACAAATTTCTTTGCCTTCGGTTTCTATAGCTTTAGTACCGATTTATCCTAATAAGTTTAAACACTTAGGTGAGATTTCACAGAGAGCGGCTGAAGTAAAAGCCTTGGTAAAGAAGATGCCAGGAAGTAACTATTTTATAGACAGGAGAAAATAAAAAATTTTATAAAAGGGGAGATCTAATGGGAATAGTTTATGACGAGGTCTGGTTTACTACTTCTCGGGAGATAAAAGTTTGCGAAGAGAATATCAAGAGTTTGACAAAAAAGCTTGAAGCTTTAGAAAAAGAGTTAAATGTTAAAGTTTCTGAGTTAGAGGAGCTACAGATTAAAGATAACCCTAAACTTAAGAAGTTATGGCAAACCTATAAAGCTTTAGAGTCAGAAAAACAAAGGTTAGCAGGGCTAAAAGCCTTTATGGAAAAAAGTTAAAACCTTGTATAGGCCTTCTTAAGGTTAAGTAATTTTTTAGTCTCTATAAGCTCTGCCTGTTTTTCTTTAAGTAATTTTTCTAAAAATTCTACCAAATTTAAAACAGATTTTAACTCTTCTTGTTTTATGTTTTTTACGTATTTTTCAAAGTTTTGGTCAATTTCTTCATAGATTGTTAAAGCTTTATCTAAATCTTGATTCTTTATAGCAAGTTCTATTTCGATTAATTTTTCTTTAAGTTTGGAGATTGACATTTAATTTCTTCCCAGGCTTTCTTAAGTTTTTCTAAAACCTCTATACTGTCTGTGATTTTTTTGGCGTCGTTCTGAGTGTTTGCTACAATCAACTCGTCTAAAAGGGTTTGGTATATCTCATTTAGATTTTTGGCAATATCTCCGCCTTTTTCAAGGTTAAGAGAACCTTGTAGATAGGCTATGATATCGGTAGCCTTACCTAAGTTTTCTGCCTTCTTTTTTATATCTTCAGGGTTATTCAGTCCAGACTCTATAACATTTTTAGAAATCTTTAGACAAGAGATGGCTTTACTATAAAGCATGATTACTAAGTCTAAAGGATCGGCATTTTTTACCTGATTTTCTAGGTAGTTGTAAACCATCTTAACCATAAATCCTCCTAATTATTAGAGTTTATTTTGATTCAGACAAAGGTGTGGCAAAACTTTGTAGTTTAGCTTTTAGCTGATCATTTCTATACAAAAGGGCTTCTATTTTACTAAAAGTTAGTCTTAATTTGCTTTCTTCTTTAGCTATAGCTTCCTGTAAAGAAGAAATTTTTTTATCTATAAGTTCTATTTGAAGATTTTGTCTGCTTTGGAAGATATTAAAAGCAGAGTTAAGATTGGTTAAAGTTTTAGAAAAGTTATCTTTGAATTCATAGATAGCTTCTTTTACTTGATCAGGGTTTTTTTCTAATAGGCTGTTTAGGGTTGAGGTGTTGATAGAAAATTTTCCCTCATTATCTACGTTGATAATCCCCAATTTTATAAGTGGTTGAAAGTTAGTTAAAAATTGGGTTTTAACCTGGGTAAGCATGGCATTACCTTGAAAAAGTTGCCCTTTATCAGTGTTAGATTTCACCAAGCTAAGTACAGAGTTTAGGTTATCTAAAACCTTAGACAATTCAGATGAAACTGCTGAATAATCATCTTTTATGGTTATAGAGGTGCTACCTGTGTTTTTTACATTTACGGTTAAACCAGGTAGGAGATTATTTACGGTTGCCCCAGGACTTTCTATGGTGTTTGTGCCTATTTGAATTTTAGTATTTTTAGCTTCTTGTAAGGTAGTAAGTCCACCTAATACAGCAGGGAAGTTTCCCTCTATCTGGATGACTGTATCTTGATCTTGAGTTTCTTTGGTTGAGGCTTCTGCACTTTTTTCAGCAAGCATAAGTTTATAAGAACTACCGTCATAAAACACCGAAGCTGTGACCTTGTCTTGGGATTGATTTATGGTGTCAACTAAATTTTGAAGGTTTCCACCACCAAAGTTAATGGTAAAGGTTTGATAATCGGTGTTAGAAGTATAGTATTTTAAATCAAAGGTTGTTGCGTCTATGGAACTGGATAAGCTTTCTACCCCTTGGGTGGAAATTCTTGTTTCTGTTTGGGAAAGTTGTGAAACGGTAAGATTTAAAGAAACGTTAGGGGTATCCTTGGTAGCTGAAGCCGAAAGGATTGAACTATCACCTACCACAACACTTTTATTTTTAAACAAATTTTCTACGTTTAAGCTGTCTATTGAAGACTGAGCACTCTTTATGGCTCCGAGTAAATTGGCTATAGCAGTATTTTTAATTTGAAGAGTAGCTTTATCCTGTTGAAGTTTATTAAGGGTTTTTAATTTAGGTTGCAATATACCTTGAACCATCGAATCTACGTCAAGCAGTCCTGTTACGTTGTTTAAATATAAAGGAGTGTCAGCCATGTTTTATACCTCTTTTTGTAGTAATAAACCTTTTAATTTTTCTAATTTTATATTATCAGAAAAATTTATTTCTCGAAAGTATTTAAGAAGTTTTAAGGTTTCTTCCCATGGAATTTGACGTAAAACTTCCTTGGTTTCTTTGTCTAAAATTTTAAAAATAGGCAAATTTAACTCATGGTCTATCTCTACCTTTAATTCTTTACTTAATGGATCCAATCTTTTGTTTAAAGCTTCGATAAATTTGTTAAAATTTTTCAACGTTTCTTTGAGTTGCTTTTGGTTCATAGTTAAGGATTCTTGGGTAGAACTGCCTTTAGAAGAAAAGGTCGTATCATAGGATTTTTCAGGAGAAGAGGTTTGGTCTCGAGGTTTTATGGTAACTTCTTGCGAGGATAAGAAAAAATCAAAGGATTGGCTGTCTATCTTTTTTATGTTCATAGGCACGCTCCTTTATTTTCTCAGATAATATTATCGGATAAAATTAAAAAAACTTAAGGCCTAAATTAAAAAAATTTTTTTATATTTTTTCAGGCTGAATAAAAGGTTAGAAATTTTATAGGTGCTATCTTGCAAAAATTGGTTTAAAGGCTATTATATTTAATTAAGAAATTCAGTTTTGCCCCCGTAGCTCAGGAGGATAGAGCACGAGATTCCTAATCTCGGTGTCGCAGGTTCGAATCCTGCCGGGGGCGTTCTTGGTAAGTTCACCTCTGGCTTAAACTTCATGTTACATCTCACCTTTTTTACAAAAGAGCACAGAATTCATAGGCACCTTCATTTTTTAATTTGACAAAACACGAGTTAAGATTAAAATAGAACGGCGGGATAAAATATAAAATTAAATATTTAATAAGATTTTTCTAAGAGGGGGATTTTATGATTGGGAAAGAGAAAGGTTTTTTGATGGATCAACAAGACAAAAAAGTAAAAGAACAATTAGCTAAAATAAAACATAAAATTATGGTAATGTCTGGTAAAGGTGGAGTAGGTAAAAGCACCGTTTCGGTTAACGTAGCTGTGGGATTATCCTTACAAGATTTTATGGTAGGTCTTTTAGATGTAGACCTTCACGGACCAAGTATCCCTAAAATGTTAGGTGCAAGAGATCTGAGAATCTCTCGAAAACCAGACGGAAGGATGGGAGCTATCAAATATTCTCCTAATTTAAAGTTTCTTTCTATCGAACCTCTTTTACCTTCCGAAGATACAGCTATTATCTGGAGAGGTCCTATCAAACATTCGGCTATCAAACAATTTATAGGAGATATAGACTGGGGAGAGCTCGATTATTTAGTGATAGACGCTCCTCCAGGTACTGGAGACGAGCCATTAACAGTCGCAAAAACCATCCCAGATGCCTATGCTTTAATCGTGACCACCCCTCAGGAGGTTTCGTTGATAGATGTTAAGAAGTCTATAAGGTTCTGTCAGAAGATAAAGATGAGGATTTTAGGGATAGTAGAAAACATGAGTGGGTTTATCTGTCCCCACTGTGGAAAACCTATCGATCTTTTTAAAAGAGGAGGGGGGCAAAAATTAGCAGATGAATTAGGGTTAAGGTTTTTAGGTAGAATACCTGTTGATCCAAGGGTAGTTGACACTGGAGATACAGGAAGACCGGTTGTTGCTGCTTATCCAGAAAGTGTTACTGCCAAAGCCTTTGAAGAACTGGTTAGAAATATTATAGCTGCTACCGAAGAGATGCGAGCAGATGTGTTAGAAGAAAGGTTTATGAGGATTGCAGTACCGGTGACTACACCACCTAATAAGATAGAACCTTCTTTGGAAAACTTTGACATGTTTTTAGTTTACGACATAGAAAACAATAAAATTTTAGTCAAAGATTTAGTAAAGAAGCCTCAAAATCAAGATCTTTTTTCATTTTTGGCAGAACAGGTAGCTACTCACATCTTACTTTATGCCCCACCTAAGGAGCTTGCCGACGATTTAGTCAAACAGGGAATAAGAGTTTTGGTGGCTGAAACCTTAGAAGAAAATCCTGATAGTTTAATAGAAGAATACATCAATCAAAAAAGTTTGCATTAAAGGTGGAAGTTTTTTATTTTACCTACACTGGGTTTTCGGAAGTTGTAGCAAAGGAGGTTTCTTCTTTTGTAGGGGTAAATCCTAAAAAAATAGAAACTTATAGATTACCTTATTTTTTTTGGCTTTTTCTGTCTTTTATTCCATATTTTTCTGTTAAAAGCTGGTTTGAACCACCTAAAGAAGAAAAAATAATAGTTTGTTTTCCTAAATGGACCTTTAACTGTCCTCCGGTAACATATTTTTTAAAAAAAATAAGGTGTAAATACCTGTTTTTGGTGGTTTGTTATAAAGGATGGGGGGAAGAACATTATAAAAAAATTTACAGGGATATAGGTTTGACAAGGGCAGAAAACGTAGAAATTTTTTTTATAAAGAAAAAAACTTGGCAAAAAGATTTGTCTAAAATTATAGAGGTATTCAGGGGAGATGATTATGCCTCATCAAGAGGTATTAGACCAGCTTGAAAGAAAAAATAAAGAACTTTTAGCTTTACTTGAGATCAGTAAAATTTTAAGTTCTTCTTTTAATATGCAACATAATCTTTATCAAAGCTTGAAGGTTCTTTCAGACATTTTGGACATGCAACGAGCAACCATTACCCTTTATGATAGTGAAACCAATACTTTACATATTTCGGTAGCTTACGGACTTACCCCAGAGCAAATGAAAAAAGGGATTTATAAAAAAGGTGAAGGTATAGTGGGGAAGGTTTTTGATACCGGAGAGTCTATAGTAATACCTAACATAGGAAGGGAACCCATGTTTTTAAATAAAACCGGAGCGAGATTAACCAAAGAAAACATTTCTTTTTTATGTGTTCCTCTCAAGATAGAAGGAGAGGTGTTAGGTGTTTTTTCAGTAGATAGAATATTTAACGAAGAGATAGACCTTAAAGAGGATATCAGGTTTTTAAACATAGTAGCTACTCTTTTTTCACAGTATTTAAAGCTCTATCAGATGTTTAAAAAAGAAAAAGAAGAAAAAGAGAGCTTATCTTTAGAACTTAAGGGTAAGTATCAATTTAGGAATCTTATCGGTATTTCTGATAAGATGCAGCAGGTGTTTAAGCTTGCTATTAAAGCCGCTAAATGTAAAGCTAATATTTTAATTATAGGAGAGAGTGGAACAGGGAAAGAACTTATAGCTAAGGCTATTCATTTTGAAAGCGATCGGGCTAATGGACCTTTTATAGCTATTAACTGTGCTGCCATCCCTGAAACCCTTCTTGAAGCGGAACTTTTTGGTTATAAAAAAGGAGCCTTTACCGGTGCTCTTATCTCAAAACCAGGTAAATTTGAGCTTGCTAATGGTGGAACTATCTTTTTAGATGAAATAGGAGATTTGCCTTTATCTTTACAGGCTAAAATTTTAAGGGTTATACAAGAAAAGACCTTTGAAAGGATAGGAGATACTAAGTCAATAAAGGTTGACGTAAGGATTATAGCCGCAACCAACAGAGATTTAGAAGAAATGGTAAGAGAAGGGACTTTTAGAGATGACCTATACTTTAGATTAAATGTAATACCTATTTATTTACCTCCTCTAAGAGAAAGAAAAGAAGACATCCCTCTTTTAGTAGACCATTTTCTTAAAAAGTTTAACCAAGAGTATAAAAAGAACGTACAGATTTCTTCAGAGATAATGGAAAAGTTTATGGCTTACCATTGGCCTGGAAACGTAAGGGAGCTTGAAAATACGTTGGAGAGGTTGGTAGTTTTGGCAGAAAAAGATTTTATTACTTTAGAAGACATTCCTTTTTATATAAGACAAGCTTTTTTAGAAGAGCAAATAAAAAAAGAAAGAGATTTTAAAGAAAAACTTTTACCTGCTCATATAGAGCTTATAGAAAAGAAGGCTATAGAAGAGGCACTTAAAGCATGTAGATATAATCAGACAAAAGCTGCTAAGATGTTAGGGCTTACTAAAAGACAAATAAGTTATAGGATTAAAAAATACGGCATACTCACAAAATAGTTATTTTCATCTTTTGGTTCTAAATATACAATTTTGTTCTTTTGGAACAATTTTGTCATCATTTTCCTTAAAAATTTTTCACTATTTTTGGATGTTGATTAATGGCATACTTCTTGCAATAAAAAAGTAAAATAAATTTTGTGGAGGGAGGGGGAATTATGAGCATTTATCCAGGTCAACCTAATGCTAGTTCTGCTACAGGTACCCGTAATAGGGTTTCTGACCCGGCACCATACTCTGGTATTTGTTCTGTTTGTTTAGACGGATGTCCGGGCTTTTGTGAAGTAGGTAAGTCCTCTTTTAGAGGAAGAGAGGTCCTCTATCCTCAACCTTTTGGAAAGGTTACCGCTGGTGCTACTAAAAAATATCCTGTAGATTACTCTCATCTTAACATCCAAGGTACTTGTGTGGGAGCTGTAGGTGTTGATCCAGACCCAGATAAAGCTACCTTCCCTGCGGTCAACACAGAAAGAGAGATAGGTAGAAATTACAAAATCAAACTCCGTATTCCTATTTTTACCGGTGCGTTAGGTTCTACTGATGTAGCTAAAAACAACTGGGACGAATTAGCTATCGGTGCTGCTATTTCTGGTATTATGGTAGTGATTGGAGAAAACGTGGTAGGTATGGACCCAGACGCTAAGTTTAAAAACGGAAAAGTTACCAAATCTCCAGAGCTTGAAAGAAGGGTTAAGGCTTTCAAAAACTGGTATGATGGTTATGGAGAGGTTATTTTGCAACAGAACGTAGAGGACTCAAGGCTTGGTTCTGCTGAATATGCCATAGAAAAGTTAGGGGTTAACTGCATTGAAATAAAATGGGGACAGGGAGCTAAAGACATCGGAGGAGAGGTTAAGTTAAAAACCTTGGAAAGAGCTTTAGAGCTTAAGAAAAGAGGTTATATCGTTGTTCCTGACCCAGAAAACCCTGTTATTCAAGAAGCTTTTAAAAAAGGTGAAATCAAGGAGTTTGAAAGACACTCAAGGCTTGGGATGGTAGATTATGACGATTTTATGAAGACTGTAGAACATTACAGAAAGGCTGGAGCTAAGTTTGTTTCTTTAAAAACAGGTGCCTACAGGATTACCGACCTTGCCAGAGCCTTAAGGTTTGCTTCTGATGCTGGGATCGACCTTGTTACGATAGACGGAGCTGGTGGTGGTACAGGTATGAGCCCTTGGAGGATGATGAACGAGTGGGGTATTCCTACTATTTACTTACAATCTATAGCTTACAACTTTGCTAAAGAACTTGCAGCCAGAGGAAAATATGTGCCTGATTTAGCGATAGCAGGTGGTTTCTCTTTGGAAGACCACATTTTTAAAGCCTTGGCTCTTGGAGCTCCTTTCTTTAAGGCAGTTTGTATGGGAAGAGCTTTGATGATCCCAGCCTTTGTAGGGAAAAACATCGCTAACTGGTATAAAGAAGGAAAACTTCCTCCTGAGATTAAAAAGTATGGTGAGTCCTTAGAACAGATTTTTATCAACACAGAGGTGCTTAAAAAGAAATATGGAAAAGATTTTGAAAAAATACCTTGGGGCGCTGTAGCCATGTATACATTTGTAGAAAGGCTTACCATCGGATTGAAACAGCTTATGGCTGGCGCGAGAAAATTCTCTATCGAATATCTTGACAGAAACGATTTGGTAGCCCTTACTAAAGAAGCTGCCGAAGTTACCGGTATTCCTTATGTGATGGAAGCAGACATGGAAAAAGCTTATGAAATCCTTTTAGGATAGGTTGAAAGCTTATCTATCCTTTAGGATTTAAATCTTGTAAGGGAGGTAGACAAACTTTTTGTCTGCCTCCCTTTTTTTGTTAAAGGTTTACTTTTTTTTATTTTGCGGTTTAATTATTAAAAAAACATTAACCTTCAGGAGGCTCTTGAAGATGTTACTCGATAAGCCCAGGGATAAAAAGGATGTACAAGAGCTTATTAAACAACACAACGTTAAGTTTGTTAGTCTATGGTTTACAGACATTTTAGGTCAGCTAAAAAGTTTTACGGTTGCAGTAGAAGAGTTAGACGCAGCCTTTGAAGAGGGTATGGGATTTGATGGTTCTTCTATTCATGGCTTTGCAAGGATTGATGAATCAGACATGATAGCTATACCTGACCTTTCAACTTTTACCCTTTTACCTTGGACACCTGCTGAGAAAACCACCGCCAGAATGTTTTGTGATATCTATGAGCCAGGTGGAACCCCATACAAAGGTGACCCAAGATATATCCTAAAAATAAACCTTGAAAAAGCTGCAAAACTTGGTTATACTTTTTACATCGGTCCTGAGCTTGAGTTTTTTTATTTTAAGTCAGATAAATATCCTGAGCCCTTAGACGAGGCAGGCTATTTTGACTATTCTTTAGATGCCGCAGAAAACATCAGAAGAGACACTATCCTAACCTTAGAAAAGATGGGTATAAAGGTTGAGTATTCCCATCATGAAGTAGCTCCTTCTCAGCATGAAATCGATTTAAGATATGCAGAAGCTTTGACGATGGCAGACATAGTGATGACCTATAGGGTGGTGGTTAAAGAGATAGCTAAAAGATATGGTGTTTATGCTACTTTTATGCCTAAACCTCTTTTCGGAAAATGTGGCAGTGGAATGCATACCCACCAATCTCTTTTTGTAGGAGATAAAAACGCCTTTTTTGACCCTAAAGATCCTTTTTATCTGTCTGATGTGGCCAAACATTATACCGCAGGCCTTTTAAAACATATAAAAGAGATTACCTTAGTTCTTAACCAGTGGATAAATTCTTATAAAAGGCTTGTGCCTGGTTATGAGGCTCCGGTCTACATTTGTTGGGCAAGAAGAAATCGTTCAGCACTTATAAGGATACCACTTTACAAACCCGGAAAAGAAAAGGCAACCAGGATTGAGCTTAGGTCTCCTGACCCAGCTTGTAATCCTTATCTGGCATTTGCTTGTATGTTAAACGCTGGGCTAAAAGGGATTAACGAAAAATATGAGTTGCCTCAACCGGTAGAGGTTGATGTGTATCACTTAGACCCAGAAGAAAGGGCGTCTTTAGGGATAGACAACCTTCCAGGCAGTTTAATAGAAGCTATAGAATATGCTGAAAAAAGCGAGCTTCTTAAGGAGACCTTGGGAGAACATACTTTTTATAATCTTATAGAAAGCAAAAAGAAGGAATGGGACGAATATAGAATACAGGTGTTCCCCTACGAGTTAGAGAAGTATTTACCTATCCTTTAGAGGAGAAGAGCTTAAAATGGATAAGCTAAACATAGCTTTGGTCCAAATAGACCCAGTTTTAGGTAATTTTGATTACAACTTAAATAAAGTTTTAAAATTTTGGGGGCAAGTTGACGGCCATTCCCACATAGTAATTTTCCCAGAACTTGCCCTTTCTGGTTTTTTCCCAGCAGACCTTTTTTTTGAAACAGATTTTTTGCTAAACTTAAAACAAACCATACAAAGGTTGGTAAAGGCCTCAGAAAACTTCAATTCTACCCTTATTATAGGTACCCCTTACTTTGACCGAGGACTGTTTAACAGTGCTTTGGTAATAAAAAAAGGGACTATATTGGCAGGATATCATAAACGCTGTTTAGAGGAAGCCTTCAATGAAGGAAGGTATTTTCATCCAGGGGTTAAACCTTTGCTCATAAACTTTAATACATTTAAAATAGGGGTTAGTATAGGTTGGGATTGCTGGAAAGATAACGGATGGTTTCATTTCTACAACCAGATGGATGTAGACCTTTTGATAAACTTAGGGGCTTTTCCTTACTATCAAGGATCTTTTAAAGAAAGAGAAAAGGTATTCCAAGCCTTAACTCAAAGGTTTAACGCTTATGTGGCTTGTGTAAATCTAATAGGTGGACATGAACGTTGGGTTTTTGACGGAAGAAGTTTGGTCATAGACCCTTACGAAGAAACAGTAACCCTTCTTTCTGGATTTAAAGAAGATTTTTGCATTTTATCAATAGATTGTGAAACAATCCTGAGAAAAAAACTATCTAATATTCAACTTAAAAAGGAAAAAGAACCTTGTATGTGTTGTTTTTTTGATGAGGTTTTTTTAGAAGACGGAAGAAGGCCTTTAAGTTTTACAGGGAAAATAGAGGATAAGTTTTCTGAAGAAGAGGAAGTTTATAAAGCTTTAGTTTTAGCTCTAAGAGATTATGTAGAAAAAAGAGGTTTCAAAAAGGTTGTTTTAGGACTTTCTGGAGGTATGGATTCTTCTCTGGTAGCTTGTATAGCGGTTGATGCCTTAGGTAAAGAAAGGGTGGTTGGAGTTTTTATGCCTTCTCCTTTTACCTCTAAAGAAAGTAGGGAAGATGCCACGAAATTGGCTCAAAATTTAGGAATAGAGCTTTTAGAATATCCTATAGATGAGGTCTTTGAAACCTTTAGGAAAACTTTTGGTTATCCTGAGTTTGACGTGGCAGACGAAAATCTTCAGGCTCGTTTGCGAGCTAACATCCTTTTTTATCTTTCTAACAAGAAAGGATACTTAGTTCTTTGTACCTCAAACAAAAGCGAGGCAGCGGTTGGGTATGGGACCCTTTATGGAGATATAGCCGGAGGGTTTGCTCCTATAGTAGACGTGTATAAGACGATGGTTTACAGACTTGCTAAATACAGAAACAGTTTGAAACCTGACATTCCAGAAAGGGTTTTGTTAAAAGTTCCTTCTGCCGAACTACGTCCTGGCCAAACGGACTATGAAGTTTTACCACCTTACGAAATACTTGACCAAATTTTAGAGCTCTATTTTGAAAAAAAAGCCTCTATTAACTCTATCATAGAAAAAGGATTTGAGAAATCGGTGGTAGAAAAGGTTTTATCTATGGTTAAAAAAGCAGAGTTTAAAAGGAAACAAGCTCCTTTTGGTCCTAAGGTTACCAAAACTTCTATGGTTGCAGATAGAATTTATCCAGTGTTTTAAGTTTTTCTCAAAACTTATGATTTTTATACCTTTTTTTTCTTATTTTAAATTTTTTATAACCCTAAATTTTCCGACAGGAACTTACAATCATTCATGATTTTCTCCCTTTTCCACCTACTCTTATAATATCACCCATTAAGTGAAAATTCCCTAAACCTAAGAGGATGCTATTATGCCGTAAAACTCTCTTACCTTCAAAATCCTAAAAACTAACCTGAACCCTTGTTAGGCCTCGTTAATGACAAAAATCTTTAGAATAAAAACCTTACTGGACCAGCTTATACCCTTACCTGGTTCAAATAGAGGTTACAGTTCTTGGCAATTTATTCAACCTATCCTTGTTATGCTTATAGGGAGAGCCCATATCTGGTAGGTTAAAAGAGGATATGAGGGTAATGATTTTAAAAACAGGGGAATTTGAAAAAGAAAAAGTTGTAGGTAGAAAAGGTATCAAAAAGAAAATTTGGTGGAGGCGGCGGGAATTGAACCCGCGTCCGGAGATAGTTCAGGTTAAACCGCTACAGGCTTAGCCTGTGAAGCAATCTCGTAGGGTGCTTGTCACAGGCACCAAGCAACCCTACCAGGTGGGAGGTTTTCTCGAGAGGCTTAACCCCACCAATTAAGCCTCTCAGAGCCTGTTAGGTCACACACCTTTAGACCCACAGGCAAGGTCTAAAGGTGCGTGGCAGCAACTCTTAGGCTGCCAAAGCGTAGGAGTATTCGTCGGCAGTTGTGTTTTTGCACCCTATTTAACGTGGTTGGGTGCGACCACGGCCTGCTGTTTAACCCTACCTATCCCCGTCGAGCCCTTTTCGCCCCCATATTTTCAAAGAACTTTAAATAAATTATAAAACAGATTACGATTTTTTCAATTGACCCAACCTTACCCAAAATTATCTGCAAAAATTTATAATGTCACTCAGAAGAAAACTTCAAAACATAAAAGGATGCCATGAGACCACAAAAATCTTTCAATTTTAACCTTACTCGTTTATGGTAAGTTACTGAAAATTAATAAAATATTTAAAAACAAATTATAAAAATAAAATAAAAATATATTTTTATCTAAAAATTTCACAAAAAATTAAAATTTATCATCTATAAGTAAGTTTAAATTCAAAAATTATATTTGCATTTATAAAAAATATTTTAAAAATTTCTTTAAAAAATAAAAAAGGAGGAGGATGTATATATCAATATTAAAAGGCAAAGTTACCAAAAAAGTCGCAACTTTTGCCACAATTGGTGCACTTTCTCTTCAACTTTTTGGTTGTGCTACTTTGCCTGAAGCTATTGAATATCGTGAACTCTACACTAACTATAAAATGACAGATACCATTTTTCTTGATGTAACCAAAAGAGCCAAATATAAAAATATTTTTGTAGATGTCAGAAATACCTCTCAACTTCAAGAAATAGACACAAGTTTATATAAAAATGCGATAGAGCAGAAACTTCAAGCCAAAGGGTATAATGTAGTTCAGGATCCAAGCATTGCTGATTACATACTTCAGGTAAACGTAGTTTATTTTGATTATTACAGAAAAACAGCAGCAAAGATGGGGCTTTGACCGGGGCCGTAGCAGGTGGATTGGCAGGTGGTATTGCAGGTGGAAGAGACGTTGATGCTTTGATATTAGCAGCCATCGGTGCAGGAGTTGGATATGTTGGCGGTGCTTTAATAGGTTCAGCTCTCAAAATAGAAACCTTTGCTGGAGTTGTGAAAATACAGATCATGGAAAAAACAGAAAACCCGGTTGTAGGTGTAATAACCTCTAACCTTAAACAAGGAACATCTACCACTATCAAGACAGAACAAGCTATCACTACCAACTATCAAACCTATAGAACTAAGTTAGCGGTAACAGCTACCCAAACCAACCTTAAAAAAGAGATAGCTGCTAAAGAAGTAGTAGATAAAACCTCTGTTTTAATAGCTAACTTTTTCTAAAAAACATATCATTGAACAAGTGAGGAACATTTAACCTGTTTATTACTATGAAGTGGTAATTATTGAAAATAAACGTATTGATGGATAAAGAGCTTGAATTTTATGTATAAAATTGGGTTGGAGGGATATTATGAAAAAATCTGTAAAAATAGGGCTTCTTCTTTTCTCAGTTTTCTTATTTGCTTGTACCCCTAAGGAATTTAAGCTTAATTACCTTGGGGAGCAGGTAAAAATTGTCAATCCAGAACGGGCAACAAAGGTTATACTTGTTTATCAACATCCTGTAGAACACAGCCGAGGCAGATATATCTATAAAGGAGAAATCAGTGAGTTTATAGTACCAGAACTTCAAAAAAGGGTCCCTGGATATTTAGTAGTAAACAACGCGGCTCAAACCGCAGGAAAGGAAATTACATATGAGTTTATACCCAAAAAACCGACCATAGGTCAATCTTTTTGGAGAGAACTTCTTACTTTTTCTAAAAACACAATTATATGAGAGTGTAAAATCGAAGGAGTTTTAAAGGGTGGAGTGCAAGAAAAATTAATCCTTGGTGAAGGCACGGTGAAATCTGTCAATTATATTTCTCCTGAGATATACAAATCTATTATTGAAGAGTGTTATTTAAAAGCAGCTGAGAAACTTGGGAATGCTATGGCTAACGAAATCCTAAAATAATTTTTATATAATATCTGACAACCTAATTCAGCCTCTATGGGTTTAATTTGAAGATTATTAAACTTAAAAAAGCAGGTTACCTTGACTGTGCTTTAATTTTTTATTATAATAGAGGCAAAAAATTAAAGGGTGAAGGGCTATGATAGAGATTGAAAAAATCAGGGTTAAAGATGTTATGAGTACCCCTGTGTTTACCATCAACGGAAATGCCACAGTTAAAGAAGCGGCAGATTTTATGATAAAAAATGGTTGTAGAGGATTGGTGGTAGAAAAAACAGACGAAGAAGATGCTTATGGAATCATCACAGTTAAAGATATAGTCTACAAAGTAATAGCTAAAGGGTTACCTTTAGAAAAGGTCAAAGTTTTAGAAATAATGACCAAACCCTGTATAACTGTACCTGAATTTTATGACATCAAATATGCTGCGAAACTTATGGAAATGACAGGATTGATCAGACTTCCTGTAACCAGAGGAGATGAAGTTGTAGGTATCATAACCCTAAGAGATATCATCAAGCCTTTTCTATGATAGACGATTTTTGACTAATGCTGCTTTTTCTATAAACTGATAAACCTCTGGTATGGTTTTAGATACTCCTACTTGAGCACAAAATTTAACATCTTTTTCTAAACCAAGTTCTATTAATTCTTTACCATGTTTAGATAAATAAAAATTTTCTTCTACTGTACGATTTTTAACCTCTTCTGTTAAAAAACCTGTCTCATCTATCACTTTAAATCCTATCCTTTTAGCTATTTCCCAAGAAGCTACCACATCTTCCTCTGAAAATTCTTCTTTTCCATATACCCCTGCAGGTATGATGACAATATCTTTTTGGTATTTTTGGCTTTCCTCTCTTAAAACCGCAGATAAGGCTTCTGCGTTTAAGGTGGTCCCTACAAAAACTTTGGTAGCTCCTTTGCAAGCAAGGATTCTCCTTGCTCCAGAAGTTGAGGTAAAGATAACTGACCTACCCTTTAAGTCAGAAGCAGAAAATATCTCTGAAGGGCTGTTACTGTAGTCAAAACCTTCTATTATGAGGTTGTTTCTTTCTCCTACTAACATAGCCTGGGGTAACTCTCTTTTTAATGCCCAGGCATCTTCTACCTCTGAAACCACAAAGATAGTTTCTATCCCTTTTTCTAACAAAGTTACTATGGTAGCACTTGCTCTTAGAGCATCTACTACCACTGCTATAGCCTTAAGATCTCTTGCCTTTTGACAACCCTCGCTGCCTGGAGATAAAAAAACTTTAAACATACCCTTTATTTTTAAACGATATCCTCGGTTGTCAAGCCCTAATTCTTTTCAAACTTTTGTCGCTGTGATAAAATTAGAAAACGATGGAACTTAAAGGTTTTCAAGGCACAAAAGTTTCTCTTATAAGCTTAGGTCTGGCTGTTTTAATCTTTTTAATAAAGATTTTTGCTTATCTTATTACCAAGTCTGTGGCTATCTATTCGGATGCTATGGAATCAACCATAAACATCTTTTCTGCCTTAACAGCCTTTATCGGCTTAAAGATAGCTCTTAAACCGCCTGACCCTGAACATCCCTATGGCCACACTAAGATAGAATACCTTTTTTCTATCGTCGAAGCTACCTTTATTTTTATTGCATCTATCTCTATTTTATGGAAGGCCTTTCAAAACCTTCAAACTCCTCAACCACCACCTAATCTTAATCAGGGGTTTGTTTTAATAGGAATAACTTTAGTCCTTAACGGGTTTATTTCTTTTATAGCCTATTTACAAGGAAAAAAAGAAAACTCACCGATACTAATAGCACACGCCCATCACATATTTACCGATGTTTTAACTACTTTAGGGGTAATGATTGGTCTTTTTGTTGCTAAATTTTTTAATATATGGATTTTAGATCCTTTGATAGCTATGGTTTTAGGGGTCAATATACTTTATATGGGTTATAAAATTACCAAAGAATCGATAAATTCTCTTCTTGATGCAAGCTTACCCAAAGAAAAGGTTGATTCTATCAAAAACATCATCTCTGAAACCATAGAAAAACATCCACAAAAAGAACAAATTCATGACATCCATGAGTTCAAAACACGAAGAGCCGGAAGAAAAGGATTTGTAGAGTTTCATCTAACCGTTTCAGAAACGATGTCTATTAAATCTGCCCACGATATCTGTAATGAAATAGAAAAAAACATCTCAGAAAAACACGGAGACATCAAGGTAACCATCCATATAGAACCAGATGAAAAGAAAACACCTTAACCTTTAAGCCTCAGCCTTTCTATCACCATTTCTTGTACTTTACGAAAGTCTATTTTGCCACTCCCCATCTTAGGAAGTTCTTCAATTATCAAAAATTGTTTAGGGATGGCTAAATTAGGGAGCACCTTAGCAAGTTGTTTTACTACTGACTTTTCATCTATCTTTTGGCTTACCACTGCAACGATTTTAGCCCCTTTAATTTCATCGGGTACTTCTACCACACAACATTCTATCTCCTTAGGTAAAACCTTTTCTAACTCCTCTTCTACTTTAACCAAAGATATCATTTCTCCGCCTATCTTAACAAACCTTTTAAGTCTTCCGACATGCCAGAGATAACCATCTTCATCTAAATAACCCATATCTCCTGTGTCATACCATCCATGTCTTATCCTCATAGAGGTTTCTTCTAAATCGTTATAATAACCTTTCATCACGTTAGGACCTTTTACTAAAATTCTTCCTATTTCATTAGGCCCACACCTTTCTCCTGTTTCATAGTTCTCTATCATAACTTCCACGTTAGGGAGTGGTTTCCCTACACTTCCTGGCTTGTTAGCATCAGGCATGTTAGCTGAAATAGCAGGGGAGGTCTCTGTAGTCCCATAGCCTTCCAAAAGAATTTTTCCATGTTTTTCCCACATGGCATCTCTAAGAGATTGAGGGCATTTATCCGCTCCACTTACCATAAGCCTTAAGCTGTCAAAAGTACCTGGTTCTGCCTTTTTAAGATATCCCCACCAAAAACTTGGAGTAGCAGCCATCACAGTAGGTCTTTCTTCCTTTATAATTTGACAGATCTTTTGATAATCAAGTGGGGTTGGATAGGTAATAAACGTCATACCATGATAAAGTGGTGTCCAGAGGTTTACGGTTATCCCAAAAACGTGGAAAAAAGGTAAAATTGAGAGGATAATGTCTTTTTCTGTAAGCTTAGCCATTTCACTAAAACCTTCTATGTTGCTAAGAATGTTTTTATGACTTAATTCCACAGCCTTAGGGTCTTTTTCACTTCCACTGGTAAAAAGTATAACCGCTGTTTTTTCTGCATCTTCATCGATGTTACAATAAGTCATAAGAAATTTTAAAGGAAGCCGTAAGATGGCTGACGAGATTAACTTTTCTTTTAAGTCTATCTCCTCTATCCAGTCTTCTACAAAAGCCATGTCTTCCAAAACTGGACAGTTTACCCTTTCAAGCAGTTTCTTAGAAGTAACTACCGTCCTAAAACTACATTTTTCCCTTGCATATCTTATGTTATACTCTGGACCGGTAGAATAATTAATCATCACTGGGATTTTTCCAGCCATAAGAATACCTACTACTGTAAAGACAGCTGCAGAGGAGTTAGGAAGCATAACCCCAATCAATCTATCCCTAAATTTTCTTATTTTTCGGGAAAAAATAAGACTTGCAATCAAGGCTTGTTGATAGTTAAACTTTTTATCTACTGTTCTATCAATGATGGCTATTTTATTAGGATAGGCTTTAGCTGTATAAAGAAATTTTTCATGAAGTTGCATGTTCTTTTCCCTCTTTTTTAGATTAAAAACTATAACGTAGCTGAGCGCTTATTATGTCTACATAACCTCGATAATAACCTTTTAAACCACCTCTTCGTTCGTCTTCTCCTACAGGGTCTTTATCTATGTAAGATTTTTTAAAAAATATGTGTACATATCCTAAATCAAACTTCAGTTTTTCAGATAAGGTATAGCCTAAACCTAAAGCTATCCAAAATCTGTCTGTGTCTGGGATCCTTGGAGTTCTATGTTTATCATAAGCAATAGGGGTTTCATCATAGGCTATACCTGAGCGAAAAACCCATTTAGAGGTAGGTTGATAAGATACGCCTATAGAGTAGCGGAAGCAATCTTTCCACTTGGTGGTAATCACTGTGTCTCCTATGGTTAAAGTATCATACTTAATTCTTAATTCTTCAAACCTGCTCCAACTAGTCCAGGTGATGTCTGCCAAAACGGTCCATTTTGAGTTTAGCTTATGAAAACCGCTAAAAGATAGCATTGGAGGAAGGTCAAGACGGGCTTTAACATTATCTTTATGAAATATACTGCTTAAAGGAAAAGAGATATTTTCAAACTTAACCTTTCCTTTTAGTTGGTGGGTTATCTTAGACCTGTAAGCAACACCCAATCTGGTATTTTCTGAGGGTTCATAGAGAATGCCTGCATTCCAACCAAAAGACCAGTCATCTCCTTTTAATCTGGCAAAACCATCTTGAGTAATTCCATATTTGGTAAAATCTATTGCATTGGTTATTTCTGCCTCTGCCCGTTGAAAGTTTGCCCCTAAACCCAAACTAACCTTTGAATTGAGTTTATAAGCCATAGCCGGGTTTAAGTTTATGGTTATAAGCTTTGACTTTATAGCATGATATCTACCTACCCAGTTTTTGTCATACTCAGTCTGCAATCCAAAAGGAGAGTTTATCCCTATACCTAAAAAAAACTTTTCATTTATCGGGGTTGAAACATAAAGGTTAGGAACTATCCCTATTACCCCTGCATCTCCGCCGTTGTTTCCAGTAAGAGGTGTTTTATCAGCCTTAATCGAGCCTGTGTTTTTAAAATGAGCGGTAGGTATGATTACATGAGTACCTAAGGAAATTTCAGGCTTGGTAAGTTTAGTGAGTCCTGCAGGGTTGTAAAAAATAGTACTTCCGTCTTCAGCTGAGGCTGCAGCCCCTGCATAGGCATTGCCAAGCCCACTAACCCCTTGTTCATAGATAGCAATTCCAGCTCCATAAGACTTTACTACTAATAACGGAAAAAAACTTAAAAAAATTAGAAGTAAACTCAAAAACATAAGCCTACCTCGTTTTTTATTTTTTTATTAAAAAATTGAAATTAATTTAGCAAAAAACTTTCAATAAATCAAGAGGATTTTTATAATGAAAATACTAATAGAAAATAAAATCAAAAATTTCCTGTAATTTTTAGACTAAAAAATTTAACCTACCAGATATGATCTCCCCCCTATAAGGATAAGAAGGATAGGTTGGATACATTGCCAGGCACTATAACATCTGTTTGAATCAGGTAAAGGCACCAACAAAAAAATCCTGAATTAGCTGTTAGGTTTTTGTTAGTTATCAGGATTTTGAAGTTAAGAGAGTTTTGCGGCATAATGGCACCTTCTTAGATTTAGAAAATTTTTTAACCCGATGGGTGATATTATAAATCGTTTAGACATATTGGAAAATGGGGAAAACATGCAAGAATATAAATTTCTATTGGTAAATTAGGGGAAAATTTACATATTATTGACTCAGATTTGTTTATATGATGTTTTTTTTTATATGATGTTTTTTTGTTATAATAATTTTATTAGTAATTTTTGAATGACAAAAATTTTTAAATCGAGGTAAAAATACTATGGTTAATGAAAAAGTGCCTCTTGATTTAACCTTCATAACTAACGAATCAGGGAAGAAATTAACAGATAGACTGTGTGAGCTTATAAAAGACTGTAAGAGTTTTGATTGTTTGGTTGCGTATTTTTATTTGAGTGGTTTTTATCAGATTGTTGAACCCTTAGAACGAACAGAAAAGATAAGGATCCTCATAGGTTTAGGAACCGATAGACAAACGCTTGAATTGATAAAGTCCGCACAGGATTCGCCTTCACCTCTTTCCCATGCAGAAACAAAAGAAAAGGTGGTTGAGTTGATTGAGCAAGAAATGGCTGATTCTGAGGATGACCTTAAGGTTGAAATCGGGATTAAAAAATTCATCGAATGGATAAAAAAAAGAAAGCTTGAAATAAGAGCATATCCATCAAAGAAACTTCACGCAAAGCTCTACATCATGACCTTTAGAGAGGGGGACAGAGACATTGGAAGGGTCATTACAGGTTCAAGCAACCTTACTTATTCTGGGCTTGACGACAATCTGGAATTCAACGTTGAACTGAAAAATCCATCCGACTATCTTTTTGCCAAAGAAAAATTTGAAGCGTTGTGGTCTGAGGCTGTTTCTGTCAGTGAGAAATACGTTCAAACAATCAATGAAAAAACCTGGCTCAACGATAACATAACCCCTTACGAATTATATCTGAAATTCCTCTACGAATACTTTAAAGAAGACCTTTCTCTGAAGGAAAAACTTTCTTTGGTTTACTTACCGCAAGGGTTTAAACGGTTTGAATACCAGGAACAAGCAGTGTTGAACGCAAAAAAGATTTTAGAAGAACATGGTGGGGTATTCATTTCCGATGTGGTTGGGCTCGGAAAAACTTATATCACCGCGATGCTCGTAAAACAGCTTGATGGAAGAACGCTTGTCGTGGCCCCTCCTGCACTCCTAACCAAAAATAATCCCGGTTCATGGCCTAATGTTTTTTCCGATTTTAACGTGCAGGCTGATTTCGTATCAATCGGCAAACTTGACGATGCCATTCAGATGATAGAAAACAGAGAATATAAAAATGTTGTGATAGACGAAGCACACTACTTCAGAACAGAGGAGACCAAGAGATATGAGAAGCTTGCAGAGATATGCCGTGGAAAAAGGGTGATTTTGGTATCTGCTACTCCTTATAATAACTACCCAAGCGATATTCTTGCTCAAATCAAACTCTTTCAGAATGTTAGAAAAAGCACCATACCAGGTGTTAGCAATCTTGAAGAGTTTTTCAAAGAGCTTGAAAGAAGGCTAAGCAAAGTCAATCGTCAGAGAGATTACGAAAAATTCCTTGAAATAACAAGAGAGAACGCCAAAGAAATCCGCAACAAAGTGCTGAAACATATCATGATCAGGAGAACAAGAAGCGAGATTGAGAAATACTTTGCCGAAGATTTAGGACGAAACAACGTCAAGTTTCCAGAGGTTGAAGACCCTAAGCCCCTTTACTATCAGCTCAACGATGAAGAAGATGAAATTTTCACAGAAACAGTAAGGCTCATAACTCAAGAGTTTAAATATGCTCGCTACACGCCACTTCTTTATTTAAAAAAAGGAATAAAACCTCTTGAAGAGCAATCGCAGAGGAACATGGCTGGCTTTATGAAAGTCCTTCTTGTTAAGCGCCTTGAAAGTAGCTTCCACGCTTTCAAAAGTAGCATTGACAGGTTTATTCGTTCATATGAAATGTTCATTAAAGAATTTGAAAAAGGGAATGTGTATGTAAGTAAGGACTATATAAATAAAATATTTAACCTCATAGAAAAGGGGGATGATAAAGAAATTCAGAAAATTATTGATGAAGGAAAGGCAGAGAAGTATAACAAAGAAGATTTCAGGCCTGAGTTTGGAAGAGATTTGAAAGAAGACCTTGAAATTTTAAAAAGAATAAAATCAATGTGGGGCAAAATAAAAAGAGACCCCAAAATTGAAGTCCTACTCTCAAACCTTGAAAATAACCCAATACTTAAGGACAAGAAGGTAATTATTTTCACGGAATCAAAAGAGACTGCAGAGTATTTAACAGAAAAGATAAACGAGTATTTCAAAAAAGAAATCGCGCTCCTTTTCCACGGAAATTCATCTGAAGCCGACAGGGACAAAGTCATAGAAAACTTTGACGCAAGGGCCAAGAATAAAAAGGATGATTATAGAATTCTTGTGTCAACAGAGGTTCTCTCAGAAGGTGTCAACCTTCACAGGTCAAACATAGTGATAAACTACGATATACCTTGGAACCCAACGAAGTTGATGCAAAGAGTGGGGAGGGTTAACCGTATAGACACCCCCTTTGACAAAATTTACACCTTTAACTTTTTTCCAACAAAACAGTCTGAGTCTGAGATAGAGCTTACAAACATCGCCCGTTCAAAGATAGAAGCCTTCCTTACCTTGCTTGGTGGAGATAGCGCCATTCTGACTGAAGGTGAGCCTGTATCTTCTCATGAGTTATTTAACAAACTCCTTTCAAAGAAGACCATCCTGCAGGATGAGGAAGAAGAAAGCGAACTTAAGTATCTAAAAATCATTGAGGATGTCCGCGATAAAAATCCTGAACTCTTTGAAAGGATAAAGCGACTGCCGAAAAAAGCTCGTTCTGCAAAGGTTATATCAAAGTCTTTAAAAGACGTGGCTGAGGCTGCCTCTCTGCTTACTTTTTTTAGAAAAGGGAAACTTATGAAGTTTTTTGTTTCCGACAAGAATAAAAGTTCAGCCATAGAGCTTGACTTTTTGACATCTGCAAAGATCCTTGAAAGTTCACCTGATGAGAGAAGGGCTAAACTACCTCTTGAAGATTACTATGAACTCCTTAATAAGAATAAAAGTGCCTTCTCTCATGCAACAGTGGAAGAGATTATCGATACTCGCAGACGCAGTGGGTCTGACATTTATACCAGACTTCTAAAAATCCTGAAGGCAACACTGAAAAACAGCAAGCAGTTAACTGAAGACCAGGAAGATTATCTCCGGAAATTGATAGTCCGGTGTGAGGAAGGCGCTCTGCCAAAACTAACGGTAAAGAAAACGCTTGACGACCTGAACAAGCTTGGTAGGGATATACAAGATCCTTCAAAAGTTCTTAGTGTCCTGCAAAAGCAAATCTCACCTGTATTTCTTAAAAGCCACTATGCTGAAACTACTGCCCTAAAGGATGGAAAAAGAGAAGTTATTCTGTCTTTGTATTTAAGCGAGGGGAAGAAATGAAAACCCTTGAAGAGATAAAGGAAATACTAAAAAAACTTAAACCAGAACTTCAAAGTAAGTATAAAGTAAAAGAAATAGGAATATTTGGTTTATATGTGAGAGGAGGGTACCTGGATTAAAGATTGAAATAGAAAAGATTATCAAACAATTTAAAGGAGAAACTCATGGACAGAGAGCAGGCCAAAAGGCTTATAATCAACACCTTTGAAAATCCCTTTGCTAAAGACCGCTTTGTTTATTTTCTGAGAAACCTCCTTAAATCCTTTGAGGAAAACACCTTTGTCTATCAGGGAAACTACATCCCGGACGCCTTTGAAAAATATGTAAGCTCCCTGGAAAGGATCGGAAAGTATAATCATAACCATAAAGAGGTTGACCTGCTTATCGTCAAACTCAAGAGCGAGACCTCTCTTGAACGTGCAAGGACGATGCAGAGGAATTTCATCGCCTGGTATCTGAAGGGGAGCAGGGGAGGGAAGCTAAAGGATGCCGCGCTGGTTGCCTTTGTCTCCCCAACCAGCGAAGACTGGAGATTTTCACTTGTTAAGATGGACTATCGTTTTGAGGAGAAAAAGGTTAAAGAAGAATTTACCCCCGCCAGAAGATGGTCTTTCCTTGTAGGAAAGAACGAAAAGAGCCACACCGCCCAGAGCAGGTTTTTGCGAATACTTGAAAATGATGACCGCAAACCCACCTTAGAGGACTTGGAAAATGCCTTCAACATTGAAATCATCACCGAGGATTTCTTTAAAAAATACAGGGACCTTTTTATTCGCACCAAACTTGAGCTTGATAAAGTATTGCAAAAAGATCCTCTTGTGAAAAGAGAATTTACGAGCAAAAACATAAACACCGTTGACTTTGCCAAAAAGCTACTGGGTCAGATCGTATTTCTGTATTTCCTGCAGAAGAAGGGCTGGTTTGGTGTTGAAAGGGGAAAACCATGGGGAACAGGCCCTAAAGATTTTATAAGAAGGCTTTTTAATAAAGAGTTTGGAGACTACAAGAACTTTTTCAACGACATTCTTGAGCCTCTTTTCTACGAGGCGCTTAGAACGGACAGAAGCTCAGACGATCACTACTACAGCAGGTTTAACTGCAAGATACCCTTCCTTAACGGTGGGCTCTTTGACCCAATAAACGGATACGATTGGGTAAACGTAGACATTTTGCTACCCAACGAGCTTTTTTCAAACACCAACAGGACAAAGGAGGGCGACGTTGGAGATGGAATACTTGATGTGCTTGATAAATACAACTTCACGGTCAACGAGGAAGAACCCCTTGAAAAAGAAGTAGCCCTTGACCCAGAGCTACTTGGAAAGATTTACGAAAAACTAAACGCCATAAGACCAGACAACTTTGAAGAATACCTTAAGGTCCTAAACTCTGGCAGAAAGGTCGAAGAGACGAAGTTCAACAAGGAATACGGCGTTTATTACACCCCAAGGGAAATAGTTCACTACATGTGCCAGCAGAGTTTGATTTATTATCTGGAGACAGAGCTGGCAGGAAAAGTAAGCAGGGAGGACATAGAGACCTTTGTAAAGCACGCGGACCTTGTTTTGGAAAACGAGGTCAGAGTGGTGGAAAAGGGGAAAGAAACGGATAGATATAGTTATAAGATCCCCGATAGCATAAGGCAGAATGCAGAAGTCATAGACAAACTTCTTGCGGACATCAAGGTCTGCGACCCTGCGGTTGGCTCGGGAGCTTTTCCCATAGGACTATTGCACGAGATAGTAAAATTGAGACAACTTCTTTCCGTCTACCTTGGAAGAAACACGAGCACTTATGACCTCAAGCGCCACACCATTGAAAACTCCCTTTACGGGGTTGACATAGACCTAGGGGCGATTGAAACGTGTAAGTTGAGGTTTTGGCTTTCCATGATAGTGGATGAAGATGATTTCTACAACATAAAGCCACTTCCAAACCTTGATTATAAAGTCGTGTGTGGAAATTCACTCTTAGGCTTTCCTGAGAATTGGAGAAGTGACATAGCTACAAAGATTGAAGAGCTTGAAAATCAGTATTTTAACGAGACAAACCCCACCAAGAAAAACCAAATTAAAAAAGAACTTGATGATTTGATCAGCAGAAGACTTGAAAATTCCGAACGGAACTTTGGATACAAGATAAACTTTGATTTCAGGCTCTTTTTCCCTCAGGTTTTCTATGAAAAGGGTGGGTTTGATATCGTGATCGGCAATCCACCATATGTAAGACAAGAAAGAATAAAACACCTCAAACCACCCCTTCAGAAAGCAGGCTATGAAGTTTACCACTCTACCGCCGACCTTTATACCTATTTTTACGAAAAAGCCTGGAAAATAGCCAGAAATAACGGTTTTGTTTGTTTTATAACCAGCAACAAGTGGATGAGGGCAAAGTATGGAGAAAAGTTAAGAAGGTTTTTGAAAAGAAAAGCGGAGATTTATCAGATCATTGATTTTAGTGGCTACAGGGTATTTGAACAGACCGTAGACACAAACATAATTCTTTTCAAGAAAACGGATGGGCAGAATACCCCTGAGCGTAATATAAAGTTTGTAAACGTAAACTCCTCAATATCCGATAAAGATTTAATTTCATACATCGAAAACAGCGGGAGCACTATTCCTCAGAAAAAACTGGATGACAGGTGCTGGACCCTTGCAGATGAGGAAGTTTTAAGGCTAAAGGAAAAAATTGAAAGGATTGGAAAGCCTCTGAAAGAATGGGATGTTAAAATCTATTTCGGTATTAAGACAGGTTTCAACGATGCTTTCATCATCACTTCAGAAAAGAGAGAAGAGATTTTAAGAAACTGTAGGACGGAAGAAGAGAGGAAGAGGACCGAGGAGATAATAAAGCCTGTTTTGAGAGGGAGGGATATAGGAAGATATTACTACAGGTGGGCGGGGTTATGGCTTATAAAAATTGAGTCAGGCTGGACTAATAAAAACCGGGGAAGTAAAGACCCAGAGGAATTTTTTAAAGAATATTTCCCAGCAATTTACTCCCATCTAAAAAGTTTTGCTGACGTTCCTGTTGAAGGCAAGAGAAAAGGGTTAATTTCAAGGGATGACCAAGGAGATTACTGGTGGGAACTAAGGGATTGCGTCTATTATCCCGAGTTTGAAAAGGAAAAGATTGTGTGGCAGGAGATAGTGTATGAACCAAGCTTTGCGTATGATGATAAAAAGTTTTACTGTGAAGCTACCAGCTTTATAATGACAGGTAAAAATTTGAAATACATTCTGGCTATTCTAAATTCCAAACCTGGTGCTTTTTTCTTCAGGCAATTCTACGCAGGCGGTGGACTGGGAGAGAAAGGATATAGATATAAAAAGGCGTTTTTAGAGAAATTACCCATCCCTCCCATCATTCCCCAAAACCAGCATATAGCCAGACAGATAGAAAGCCTTGTTGACCAAATCCTCTCCCTCACCCAGTCCGAAGATTATTTACAGAACCCGCAAAAGCAAGCCAAGGTCAAAGAATACGATCTTCAGATTGACGAGCTTGTCTACAAGCTTTATGATTTAAGCCGTAAAGAGATAGAGATCATTTAAGGAGATAGTAATCAATAAGAGCTGAGTTAAGGTTGCCGTTGAAATAGTCCTCTTACAGAGTTGATTTATTTACAAAAGAGTATAAATTTAGTTAGAAAAAATTGTAAGAAGAGGTGAGGTTATGTCTCAGGTAGATATAGAAGACCTTTTTTTAGAAGGGGCTAAGCTGATAACCCTTAAAAGGTTTGATGAGGCTTTAGAATGTTTTGAGAAGGTCTTAGCCTTAGACCCTAACCACATCAAGGCTTTAGAAGCAAGGGCTGTGATCTACTTGCAAAAAGATCAGTTAGACTTAGCAGAAAAAGATTTAGAAAGGGCTATTTCGTTAGAACCAGAAAATCCCAGATTATATTTTAGGTTAGGGCAAATTTATTATAAGAAAAAAGACTTAGATAAAGCCCTTGAGCTTTTTACCCAAGCCATAGACTTAGAACCGGTTTATCCTGCTGCCTATATGGCAAGAAGCCAAATATTGAGAGAAAAAGGGCTTGAAGAAGCAGCAGATTTAGAGTTAGACAAAGCCGTAAAAGTCCAGAGAGAACTTGCTAAAGCAAGAAAGGTGGTAGATTTTTAGTTCAACATACCTTTTATTCTAACACCACCGTCCAGTTAAACTCGTCCTCTCTTTCTCCGTATTGTATACCAGTAATGTAATCAAAAAACTTTTTGGTAAGTTCTCCTGTTTGTCCTTGTCCTATTACATAGGGTTTATCTTTGTAGCAAATTTCTCCTACCGGAGAAATCACAGCAGCAGTTCCTGTTCCAAAGCACTCTTTCAGCCTACCTTCCTTTATCGCTGAGATTACTTCATCTATAGAAATTTGTCTTTCCTTAGCAGGAATTCCTAAATGAGAGGCAAGTTTTAACACTGAGTCTCTGGTTATCCCTGGAAGGATCGATCCAGAAAGAGCAGGGGTGGCTAATTCGTCAGAAAAATAGAAAAAGATGTTCATACTACCTACTTCTTCTACATACTTTCTTTCTTTTCCGTCTAACCAGAGCACTTGGGTATACCCTTTTTGTTGAGCTACAGCCTGGGCTTTAAGACTTGCTGCATAGTTTCCACCGGTTTTTACCTCTCCTGTTCCTCCTGGACAAGCCCTTACGTATTCTTCGGTTACATAAATTTTAACCGGGTTAAATCCCTCGGCATAGTAAGGACCTACGGGAGAAAGAATTATCATAAAAAGATATTCATGACTTACCTTAACCCCAAGGGTATTTTCTGTAGCAAAGATGATGGGCCTTATGTAAATAGCTGATCCTTTTTGCTTAGGTATCCAGTCTTTGTCTAATAAAACCAAAGTTTTAATAGCCTCGAACGTAAAGTTAGGGTCTACTTGAGGAATACACATCCTGTCTGCAGAACGGTTTAATCTATTTATATGGTCAAAAGGCCTAAAAAGCCTTATCTTTCCGTCAACTCCAGCATATGCCTTCATCCCCTCAAATATGGTTTGTGAATAATGCAACACTATAGCAGCAGGGTGAAGTTCTATGTTCGAAAACGGGATTATTTTTGGAGAATGCCAGCCTTTACCTTCCTCATATTTCATCACAAACATATGAGGAGTAAAAATTTTACCAAAGACAAGTTTATCAAAATTAGGAGCCTTTCTATCCTCAGGTTTAGCTAAATGAATTTCCATTTCCATGGTTAGGCCTCCTGTCTAATTTGTATATTTTAAGAGAATATCTCTTTTTGTCTTTTTGACAAGACCTGCTTTTGAGGTAAAATTTAAAAACATGGGGTTAATCTTACAACAAAATAATCTCTCAAAAAGACAGCTTAACCAAGAAAACATCAACCGTTTCATAGGAGAAATTTTACACTTTACTTTAGAAAGTTTATTGGTTTGTGAAAAAGATATCAAATTACTTTTTCACGATAAAGAGTTTTTTACTCAAAAAATTTCCTTTTACCTAAAAAAGGCTTTAGCTCTGTATCAAGAACCTATTTTTAGGAAAGAAGAGATAGAGGAGAAAGCAAGAGAGACCTTACTTAAACTTTTTGAAGAAATTGAGTTTAAAAAGCTGATTTTCAAGGCTTTAAGACAGGCTAAAAACATATATTCTGAAGTAGAAGGTTTTTTGCTTGATGAGGAAAAAAAAGATATCAAGATGGTAAGGCCAGATTTAATAATTAAGTGTTCTTCGGGTTGGGTAATTTTTGAGTTTAAGCTTCATCAAGCTTCTGATCTTAGAGATGAAGATCAACTCAAGGGCTATGTTTCTTTGTTGCAAAAACTTTATCCTAATGTTAATATATCAGCATACCTCATAGTGTTAGAGCCTTTTAATATAGTTGAGATAAACAGAAAAGATGCCTCAAACTCTATTAATTCCTGCCAGCTCTCACTTTTTGAAAACCTTTGTTAACTTTTTTCTTGACGGAAGGTCTTTAGACGAAAGTATCTTAAAAACCTGGATAGTTTTTCCTAATAAACGTTCTGCCCTGTTTTTTAGACATTATTTAAAAGAAAAGGGAAGGAAGAACAACGCTGGATTTTTACCTCGGATTTTCTCTATAGAGAGCCTGGTAGAATATTTTTATATCATGCTTGAGGACAAACCTTGTCCAACAGGAACGAAGATTTTAAGGCTTTTACCTCTTTTAGAGGTTTTTCCTCAAGTTCTATCAGAAAATGTAAGCGAGAGTTTTGAAAAAACCTTTTTTTGGGGCATAAAATTTCTTGAGGTTTTTGAAGAGTTGGAAAAGGAGGATACAGAGCCTCAAAATTTGGTATATCCACCTGAAAACTTACCTCCTATTGCTCAAGATCTTTTCGAAAAATTAAAGAAACTTTATCTCGAATACAACGCACTTTTAAGCCAAAAGGGGTGGGTTAGCCCTACTTTTAGGTTAAAGAGGGTAGTAGAGATTTTGGAAAAGACTGATTTAAAAGAAACTTTTTTAGGTTCTATGATAGAAGAGGTGTGGCTGGTAGGATTTGCTGGTTTAAGAAAGATAGAAGAGAAGTTGTTTAAAGCCTTTTTGAAAAATTTTGAAAAAACCTTTTTAGTGTTCCAAGTTCCTAAAGAAGATCCTGCCTCTTTACCAAACGTGGTAAAAAACACTTTGCAACTCTTTGGGATTAACCAGAAGTATAGATTTTTACCTAAGGATTATTACGCAAAAGAAGTAAAACCTCCTTCTATAAAATTTTATCGCTCTACAGATTTACATATGGAAATAACACAGGCATTAGACTTGATTAATGAAAATCCTCAAAGGCCAGACGAAGTGGCTTTTGTGCTTTCTGACCCGAATACGTTAATACCCTTAATTCATAAACTGGAACAAAACGATATCCCCCTTGAGGTGAATGTTTCTCTTCTTTATCCCCTCGATAGTTTTCCGCTAAATTCTCTTCTCATAGCGGTTATAAAAGCCCAGAGAGATAAATTTCAGGGACTTTATTCTACTCAGTCCTATTTAAAAGTGATAAAACATCCTATACTTAATCGTGCTTTTTCAGACAATACTTTCTGGGAGGAATCTTTAAAGGCTATAGAAAATTTCATCAGAAAGAAAGGCTATGTAACCATAGATTTAGGAGAAATAGAAAAAGAGTTTGGTGATTACCATCAAGGTAAATACACCCGAGATACTATAGAAAAAACTATCAAAGAGGTTCATCAGGTTTTCTTTAAAAACTGGGAAAACTTAACATCTCCAAAGGATATAGGTAAAAACTTGGAAAAAATTTTAGAGTTTTTAAACCTCAAGGATTTTAATTTAGAGCCTCAAAGTTCTTTTCAAGACATAGTCCTACATAACTACCTTGAGGTAATAGAAACAGAGGTTATTCCCTTTTTTACCAAAGATTATCTTTCTTCATTTATAAACAATAAGGAAAATCTCTTAACCTTGTTAGAGTATCTTTTGAAAACTCAAAAAGTTCCTTTGTTTGGAGACCCTCTTAAGGGATTACAGATTCTTGGTCTTATGGAAACAAGACTTCTTTCGTTTAAAAAGCTTATACTTTTAGACGTAAACGAAGGAAGTTTTCCTCCTTCTCCAGATTTTAATCCCTTGCTTACCGATGAGATTAAATCTTGGCTTAAAATACCTGTTTTTAACCATAACGAACTTTGGAGCTATTATTTTGATACGATCATAAACTCTGCAGAAGAGGTACATATTTTTTATCTGCTTGTTGAGAAGTCAACTACCGAGGAAGTTAAAGAACCTTCAAGGTTTATACATAGGTTAAAATGGGAGTTAGAACAACAAGGAAAGGAACCTGAAGAAGAACTCATCCAACCTAACTTTTGTGTTTTTTCAAAAAGAGAAGAAGGGATACCTAAAACTGAAAAAATAAAAGAGAGTTTGTTTAACCACTTATCCAAAGAAAAGGTTAGTCGTTATTACTTTGAGACCTATCTTAAATGTGGGGCAAAGTTTTTCTATAAATATATAATGAAACTTAAAGAACCTGAAAGGTTGGGTTTTAAGGTAGAAGATCCAGGGAACTTTATTCACAGATTTTTTGAAGAATTTTTTAAACCTTACAAAGGTAAGACTTTTCTAATTTCAGAAATTTATGATGAAAATGAGATTAAAAATAAGTTTGATATTTTATGGAAAAAAATTGAGTTTGAAAGAAAACTTGACCCTTTGAGTCATTACCTTTCAAAAACCATAACTTTGGCAAGTATTTTAAAATATTTTAAATTTTTAAAGAAAAAAGAGGAAGAAAAAAAGATAAAGTCCCATAAACTCCTCGCTTTAGAAGAAGGTCTTGAAGCTAAAGAAGAGATACTCCTTTGTGATGGTAGAACCTTAAACATTACATTTTATGGCATTTTTGATTTTTTGATAGAAAGGGAAGAAGAGGTAAAAAAATATTTAATTATGGATTTTAAAAGCAATCCTTCTATATCTCCTCAACCTAAAAAAATGAAAGAGTTTATAAATAAATATTCTCTGCCAGATAAATATGATTTCGAAAGCTTATGTTCAATACTTGAAAACTTTGGAGACAGCCTTGCAAACTTTCAGTTGTTCTTTTATTGCTATATCTTTTATAAAAATAAACAGAAATGTATCTCTTCAAAGGTAGATAGTTATATCATAAACGCAGGGTTTATTAGACCATCTAACTTTAAGGAACCCGAATATTTTCTTTTTAACCTTAAAAAGAAAGAACTCGCTGCGGTAAATCAGTTTTTTGAAAAAGAAGCCAAAAGTTTTTTAGAATGGATGGTTAATCATATGTTATTCTCAGAAAAATTTTATTTTACTGAAAAAGAAGACTTCTGTAAGTACTGTGAGTATTTAACCCTTTGCAAAAATTATCGTTATTTAATATGATTTTTGGAGGATTTAAAGGAGGGGTAGGGTGGAAAGCTCTTTGTTTTTAAAAAATTACGTAGAAAAACACAGCTTTTACAGAGAAATAACAAAAAAAGTATTTTCTGGAAAAACTTTAAACTTCGAAGAGGCTTTAAGGTTGTATCAAGAAGGAGATTTTTATTTTCTGGGCACCCTGGCTAATGCCGTAAAAGAAAACTTGCATCAAAAACGTTATTATTATACGATAAACAGACATATTAACTATACTAATATTTGTACTACCAACTGTAAGTTTTGTGGATATCACAAAAAGCCTGGTGAAAAAGGAGGTTATACCTATCAAGTAGAAGAGATTATAGAAACGTTAAAATCAACACCAGAATTAAAAGAAGTTCATATAGTAGGTGGGGTAAACCCAGAGTTGCCTTATGAGTACTATGTAGAACTGATACGTAAGGTAAGAGAAAATTTTCCTTCCTTAAGAATTAGAGCTTTTACCTGTGTAGAGATAGACTGGTTATCGAAAATTTCTAAAAAATCGGTAGAAGAGGTTTTAACTGAGCTGAAACAAGCAGGGTTAAATTCTCTTCCAGGGGGAGGGGCTGAGGTTTTTTCAGAAAGACTTCATAAGGAGCTCTATCCTAAAAAGATTGGTTATCAGAGATGGCTTGAGATAGCTAAGACAGCCCATAGATTAGGAATACCTACCAATGCTACCCTTCTTTTTGGACATTTGGAAACAGACGAAGAGATAATAAACCATCTATTAACTCTTAGAGAAGCCCAAGAAGAAACTAAAGGATTTTATTGCTTTATTCCTCTTGCCTTTATACCTGAAGGTAATGAACTCTCCCATCTATCTGGGCCTTCGGCTTTAAAGATTTTAAAAACCATAGCTATTTCAAGGATTGTTTTGTCTAACTTTCCTCATATTAAGGCTTACTGGGTTTTTTTTGGGGTAAAATTAGCTCAGATTGCCCTATTATGGGGAGCAGATCATTTTCATGGTACGGTGATAGAAGAAAAAATAAGCCAATCTATGAAAAAAGATGTAGTCGTACATCTGTCTACAGAAGAGATCCAGAGGCTTATCCAAGAAATAGGGGGTGAACCCGTAGAGGTTTAAAAGCTTATTTACGAAAAAGCAGATTAAGAATAATAGTGAGTAAAAGGCTAATTAAAATAGAAGTTGCTAAGGGAAAATAGAAAGTAAAGTTATCTTTTTTGATATAAATATCACCGGGAAGTTTCCCTATATAAGGTATCTTGGGAAGTATAGAGATAAAAATTCCCAGTAATATCAAGCAAATTCCTAATAAAACTAAAAATTTTCCAAAACCTGACATCTCAGGCATATTTTAAAATATAGCCATCGTTACAAAACTTTCAACCTTAAATTCTGACTATATCCATCTTACTTTAGGTTTTGGTTATAAAAAACAAACTATTCACATTTAAAAAATTTTGTAATTTAAATACACCGCAATTCCCTATAATTATTACCTTTAAATTATATTTTTAGCTTCCCTCCCAATCGCCACGGCCTCTTAAACTTTCGATATTATGAACGTGTACATGTTCTCCCTTTTTAATGTCAGAGGTTGCTCTACCGATAACTTCTCCATATTTGATGACGTTTTCTCCTTTTTTTATATCAAATATCGCAAATTTATGGCCAAATTTAATATCTGACAACAGCGTGATCTTTACCTCTTGCCCATCTATAGTTATATACACTTCTTCTCCTGCTGATAGATCTTTGACTGCTGTTGCAACGTTGTCTTTTTTATTAATAACGACTGCAAATTTTCTTTTTTCAGTCATACTTTGGCACCTCCTTCTTAAGAAATATTCTCATTAAACTACCTAAAACTTTTTTAAATGTTTGTAAAAAATGAGAACCCTTGTCATTTTTTTTAAAAAGTAGAAATTAATTTGAACATGCCAAATTCTCTATGTTTTAAAGCCTCAGCTTTTGTTAATGATCCGTTAATAACTTCTATCAAAAGTTTAAACAGTCTTTCTCCGGCTTCTTCTATTGTTTCTGTACCTTCGATTATAGTGCCACAATTGAAATCTATATTGTCCTCCATATTTATGTAAGCTTCGGGATTTCCAGTAATCTTGATAACCGGTGCTATTGGAGAACCAGTGGGAGTACCACGACCGGTAGTAAAGATAACAACTTGTGATCCTCCTGCCGTCATTCCGGTTATGGACTCAATGTCTTGACCAGGGGTATCCATGAAGTACAATCCCTTTCCTTGTGGTTTTTCACCATACTCTAATACTCCCTGCAAAGGTTTGGTTCCTCCTTTGTAAATAGCACCTAAAGATTTTTCTTCGATCGTGCTAATACCTCCTTCGATGTTGCCTGGAGTAGGTTGACCCCCACGCATGTCTACCCCCATTGTTTTGGCTTTCTCTTCTGTTCTTCTAACTACCGAAATCAACCTTTCTCCTATTTCTTTACTTACTGCTCTTTTTGCAAGGATATGTTCTGCGCCGATCACTTCGGCAGTTTCAGAAAATATACCTGTCCCCCCAAGGTCAATAATCTTGTCCATTACGTAACCAGCGACCGGATTAGAAGCGAGTCCTGAGGTTGTGTCAGAACCTCCACATTCGACAGATAAGATTAAATTTGAGATATCAACTTCTTCTTTATCGAGTTTAGCAAGATCTTGTGCCATTTTACTTGCCAGCCTTGTTCCTATTTCTATGGCCTTTAAAGTCCCGCCACTCTTCTGTATTCCTACGTACTCAACAGGTTTTCCTGTCTTTGCGATTTCATCGACCACTCTTTCAGCCGAAACCCCTCCACATTCTAACGACACAACAACCACAGCTCCTACATTAGGATTTTTTCCTAATCCTATCAGGACGTTTTCAGTCAAGACAAGATCGGCTCCAATTTGACAACATCCATGTTGATTGGCAAGTGATATCGCTCCTTCTACACAAGAAGCTATCCTCTCTGCCACAGTACTTGCACAGACTACGGTAGGAATTATCAAAAGATGATTTCTTACTCCTACTTCTCCATTAGGTCTAACATAACCTTTGAATTTCATGTTTGTTCACCTCCTGATTATATTTATCTGTCTTTTAGTTTCTTTTATAAATTTTATTCATAAAAACAAAATAAGGAAAGATTTAAAATAAGGTTTACATAACAAATCTTATTCACAAACGATTGTATAGCTACCTGTAGTGCACGTTTATAAGCTTTATGAGATTAAAAAGACCACCGGTTTTAAATTCTTGTTTTTTAAAAAAGATAGGTTTACATTAAAATTTAATTAATATTAAACGGGGAGATGAGGTAAGATGAAGGTTAAGTTGATCTTTGACGGAAAAGAAGAAGTTTTGGCAGAATTGTTTGATACTCCCTGTGGTCAAGAAGTCTACAAAATTTTACCCATAGAATCCTACTTAAACACCTGGGGTGATGAATTTTATTTTTCTATACCTTTAGACTATCCTTTGGAAGAAACAGCTACCTTAAAGGTAAAATCAGGAGACATAGGTTATTGGCCTCCAGGAAAGGCTTTAGCTATCTTTTTTGGCCCTACCCCTATTTCTGTTGACGATGAACCTGTACCTGCCAGTAAAGTAAACCTTATAGGAAGGCTTTTAGAAGATCCAAAAAAGTTAAAAGAACTTAAAAATTCTGAAAAAATAACGATTATTCCTGTGGAATAATTAACCAGACAGTTTTTTTAAGGCATTGGGTATAAAATCGATGATGGTTGAAATCTGAGTGGCTGGGGTAGGAGAGGCTAAGGCACCAGCCAACCTGTTGGCTTTAGCTGCTAAAATACATGCCTTTTCTGGTGGATATCCTGCATAAATCAGAGCAGAAACCATACCTGTTATAGTATCTCCTGTACCACCTATAGCTTCAAACTCTGGAACTAAGGGTTCATCTATGGTTGCTAAAACTTCTTGGTTGTAAACCACCCAATCTTTTTCACCTTTAACTAAAAGATAGGGAGGTGCGTTGTGATGTTGATATGCCCGTTTTATCAAGCTTTCTATGTCTTTTTCGTTTGAAAGAAGAAAACCCCGGGTATAAAAAGGATGAGGAGCTTTTTCATCAGCTAAAAAGGCTAATTCACCTAAGTCTGGGGTAAAAAGGTCAAAAAAGTTAGCATATCCTGCCATTTTTACCGTATACATAAAACCTGCATCAGCTATTAAAAAGGGTTTTTTAGAAAGTTTTTCTATCGAGAAGATTACTTTTAAACAGCCGTCTACTTCAGGAAGGATATAATGAAAGGTAAACACCTGAAAAGAATGTTGAAGAAAGTTTTCTGCTAAAAATTGATATAAAGCCTTACTTCCTGTGCCTTTACCTATATCTCCAACCAGAAAAACCATCGGATTAGGCTTTCTAAAAACCTCCAAGGTTTTTATGGCAGAGGCGATTAGAGCAGCGGTTCCACGTTCTATAGGAATTTGCCAGCGGTCTATGATAAGTCGATTATCTTTTAAAACAGGAACTCCATAAACCAAAGGCAGTGTTTCATCGGGTATAATGCCTGCTATTCCGAACATAAAAGCTCTTTAGCTTTTTCATAAGCTAAATGTAAGGCATATCCACAGAGGGTATGTCCTTTTTCCTTAGGAGGGAAAGAATTTTTCAGGTTTAATCCAATCAAAATCGAAGCCAAATAGGGGACGTCAGGACATCCTCCTCCTGAAACATTAACGATGGTGAGAGTTCTTTTATCTACCGTTATTTTCATGTTAGCAGCCCTTACCATCAAATACTCTCCAAAGTCTTTTACGTGAAAAAGGTCTACAGGCTTTAAAATTTCTTCTTCAGAAAAGGAAATGAAGTCTAAAGGTTCTACTTTTTTAGTTTTTAAAAGGTTTATAATACCAGGGATTTCAACTACTGGGACTTCTATAGCCAGGTCACATCCTTTTCTAACTTCAGGAGGAGGCCCAACTACCTTTACTTTATAACCTTGTGTTTGTAAAATTTTTTCAGCTTGGATCACCTCAGAGGTGTTTTCAAATATAAGAAGAGCCTTTTGAGAACTTTGGTTTGTTTTATCTTTTTTGTTTCTTTTGGTTGGTAAAAGTTTATTAAGCCATTCCATCATTTTTTAATCACCAGCTTAATACTATCAGGAAGTTCTTTTATTTCAACTACCTCCCACCCCGAGGTTTTAGCTGCTCTAATGACATTTTCTTTAGCGGTAGGGTTATCCACCCATATCTCCAGTTCTCCTTGTCCTAAAGCTTTGATTGCTTCCAAGGTACGTAATACCGGTTCTGGACAAGAAAGTCCTCTTGCATCTACTACTTCTGGCATATTTCTCCCTCCTGCAATTTTTATTGTCTAAGCTTTTTTAACTCTCATGGTTAATCCTATGACTATACATACGATAAAGCCCAAAAGGATAGCTTCAGGGGTATGAGGTCCTATTCCTTTAGGAGAGGCTGCTAAACCAAAATTGTGGGCTACAGCAGCACCTACTATCATCCCAGTAGCAAAGATAGCAGCATCTCCATCTCCTTCTCCAGAAAGAAAGAGTTGTCTTCCAGGACAACCACCTGCTAAGGCAAAACAAAGCCCTGCTAAAGCCATTCCTAAAAAGTTCCATAACTGCATGGTATGAGCTATAGGTTGATTTTCAAACCCTGGATTGAACTGTCCTAAAATAAGGTTGGTTATTAATGCAGCAATAAAGAAAGAAGCAACCCCTAAGAATAGATGAAATTGCCTAAAAAGGATTACATCCCTAAAGGCACCCATGGTACAAAACCTACTTCTTTGGGCAAGGATTCCTATAAAAAGGCCGGCTAAAAGGGAGATAAAAATAGGGGCATGTTGAGATCCAGGACCCTTGATACTAAAAAACAAAAATTCTCCTTTGTTGGTACCAGGTAAAGGACTATCGATTAAAAGTAAGACTAAACAAACTAACATCAAAAAAGGAAAGCCTAACCCGGCAGCTTTATAAGGGAACCCTTGAGACCTTCCAAGAGAGTATCCCATCCTGAAGAAAATAGTTCCTATAAAGATACCAAAAACCAAGCCTAACAAACCAAAAATAGCGTTGAAGTCTCCTCCTGCAAGCCTTAGAACGGTTCTCCAGGGACAACCCAAGAAGGTTAAAGCACCGATCATCGCAAACATCCCTAAAATAAACCTGATAAAAGGAGCAGAGCCACCCCTTGGACGATATTCTTTAAATAAAAGAGCACTTATAAAAGATCCTAAAACAAATCCGATGATTTCTGGTCTCATATACTGGACCACCTCTGCCCTATGAAAACCTAAGGCTCCTGCTATGTCTCTTTCCATACAGGCAACACAAATCCCCATGTTAGGTGGGTTTCCAAGTTTTTGAAGAATGGGAGCTAAGATACCTATGATACCACCTACTAAAATAATGCCCCATCTGGTAGCTAAAAAGTTACTGATGCCGTTCATCCACCCCTCCTTGGTTTATAAGTGTATTTTTGATTAAGTATTAAAAATAGAAAAAATACAGTTTTAAGTCAAATAGAAAAAATCTATCAATTTAAAGATGATTTATAAGTTTTTTCTATAAAAGATACCCTTGTCTTTGAATAAGTTTTTTTGTATATTCAAGGTTAAAAGATATTTGGCGATTGGAGAGATGTTGGATTTACGGAAGTTAGAGGTTTTTATTAAGGTATATGAGACCCAAAGTTTTTCTAAAGCCTCTTCAGCCTTACATCTTGCTCAACCAACCATTACTCTTCATATCAAAGACCTGGAACAGGAGTTAGAGGTTAATCTTTTTGACCGAAATACCAGAAAAGTAATTCCCAGTAAAGCCGGGAAAATAGTATATCGTTACGGGAAAGAGGTTTTAAACATACTCAAACAGATGGAAAAAGAGTTAAAACTTCTAAAAGATGAAAAGGTAGGTTTGATAGAAATAGGTGGTAGCACCATACCAGGTCAGTATATACTCCCTAAGGTTATAAAAAATTTTAAAGAACATCATCCTAACATTTCAGTTTTCTTAAAGGTAGGAGATAGCAAAGAAGTGATAGAGAAGGTTTTGGCAAGAGAAATCGATTTTGGTATGGTAGGTGCTGTTTTTGCTAACAAAGATTTGGTTTTCTTGCCTTGCTATGAAGATGAAATAGTTCTTATTGGTCCTCCAGATTTTACTAAAGACGAAATAGAGTTAGAGGAGTTGTATCATATTCCTTTATTAAAACGTGAAGAGGGTTCAGGCACCTGGAAAAATTTTTTAGAGTTTTTGGATAAAAAAGGTATAGATTGGATAAAGCTTAACATCATAGGAGAGATGGGGTCTACAGAGGCTATAAAAGAAGCGGTAAAGTCAGGCCTTGGTTTTGGTTTCGTTTCTTCCTTAGCCGTAGAACTTGAAACCTCTCTAAAACTTTTAAAAGTAGTAAGAATTAAAAATTTTACGATAAAAAGAAAATTTTATGTAGTTTATCCAAAAATGGCAAAATTTTTACCAGTAGAACATAAATTTTTAGATTTTATCAAGAGTTTTTCTAACGTTTAATCTGAGAGATTCCAAAAATTCCTGCTCCGATAGCCCCTAAAAAAGGGGATTCTTCAAGGGTAATCACCCTAATTTTTAGCTGGTTTTCTAAAAACTTTTTTAAATTTTTATTTGAAGAGCATCCCCCTGCAAAAATAAAATCTTCAGTAACGGTAATTCTTTTTAGCATAGATACCACCTTGTAGACTATCGCAAAATAGATACTTTTTAAAATCTCTTCTCTGGGCACTCCCTGAGCTATAAGTGAAATAACTTCTGATTCAGCGAAGACGGTACAAAGACTGCTGATTTTTACTTTGACCTCCTCGTCGAGATCTAACTGGTTTAACTCCTCTATTTCGAATCCTAAAGCTTTACACATTATTTCTAAAAACCTGCCTGTGCCAGCTGAACAACGGTCGTTCATCTCAAACTTAACTACCTTACCTTTTTCATCAAGGCTTATAACCTTAGTATCTTGGCCTCCTATGTCTAAGATAGTTCTTACCTTAGGATGGATAAAATGGGCTCCCATAGCAAAGGCTTTGATTTCAGAAAGGGTGATACAGTTTGAAAAGTTATTATTTATAAGGTTCCTTCCGTATCCAGTAGCTACCACTTGATCTGGTTTGTATTTGTGTATGTATTGAAGGCACCTTTCTAAGGGTTGGTAAGAAGTTTTGTCTCTTTCTAAAAGGGTTAACCTTTCATTTTCAAAAAGGGCCACTTTAATATAAGTAGACCCAACATCAAGTCCTAATATCCTCATAGGTTTTTAAACTTAGTGATGTGACTCTTTACACTTAAGGGTTATAACGTTTCTATAAAAGCTTCACATCTTGTTTTAAGTTGTCCTATATCTTCCGTGCTGTAATTGGTATCTATCCTTAAAAAAGGAAGGTCAACAGCGCTTTCTACCTGATAGGCTTCAAAAAGATAGGGGGTACAAAACTGGATAGAATAATAGACTATCCCCTGAGCTTTTAATTCTTTAGCCATGTTTTGGATTTCTTCAATCCTTTCTGGATTGGGAGTGAAACAGGCACAAGGCGTTTTTAGGTATCTTTCTGCTAAAAGTTTGATGCCTTCTTCTATACTACTAAAATCTTCAGGCACTAAACTATGATAATACCTTCTTCCTATACAAGACTCTTCACCTACCACAACTGCACCGCTTGTTTCTATCATGTGATGAAGTTTCCAGTTAGGTAAGGCAAAAGGACATCCGGTAATAAGTATTCTTGGTGTTCCTTTAGGTTTAACACCTATTCCTTTTTTAACCCTTTCCTCAAGTTCATCGCAAAGTTCGTTAACTTTTTGGGTAAACCTTACAGGGTCGTCGTAAAAGGCAATCTGATTCACCAAAAGAGCATCAAGACCTGAGATAGGAGCTGGGTCATAACTTCTTAACTTTTCAAGTCTCATCAAGGCTTTTCTTTTTTCGTTTACAACCTTGACTTCCTCTTTAAAACGCTCTAAAGTCATAGTTTGCTGACTTAGCTCTTCTAACTTGTTTTTAAGGGCAAAAAGTTCCTTTAAAAACAGCTCTTTTCCCCTTTCTGTTTTCATGTGAGGAACTTCCATAACATAGACTTTTTGAGTAAGTTTATTTAAGATTTCATAAGCTTTTTTCTTTCCATCACAGGTTGTTTCTCCTATTAAAAGGTCACAGCTTTCTGTGTAAGGACAAACTTGAGTAAGTTTAAAACCTATAAAAGCCTTGATAAGGTCACAGGTGTTTTTAGGTAAAACTTTTTCTGCCTCCTCAAAACCTATCTGAGCCCCTGCACAAAGCCCCACACATATTCCGTCTACCGCACGTATCATCTCTTCAGGTACATATACACAAAAGACCCCCACTACTTTTTTCCCTTGTTGTTTGGCCTCAAGGAGTTCTTTTATCCTTAAGCCATGGGCCTCAGAAACTACAAAGTCAAAGTATTTCATCCCTTCAGGACGGTTTTCTTGAGAAAGATAGATTTGTTGATAAAATTCGGCTAATGCCTTAAGTAAACAATCATGGTTTTCTAAATCTATTCCCAGGTTTTCCCACATTTTGATATAGTCTTCTCCCATAAACTCCTCCTACTTAAATATTTAAGTTTTTTGAAGGTTAAAATCAATTTTTCATGAAAAAGATGTGAAGTCAAATAGAAATTATAAATAAAAATTAAGTTGATATATTGAAAAAAAACAATGAATTTAAGGGTATATCCTCACAGTAGGGCAGTGACCTTGTGGGTCTTGAACTTCTCCGATGAGAGTTACGTTATCAAGACCAGCCTTTTTTATTTTTGTTTCAAAGCTTGCTTTTTTTTCTTTAGGAACAGCTACCAAGACTCCTCCAGAGGTTTGAGCATCAGATAGTAAAATCAATTCGTCTTCTGAAACTTCAGGATGGATTTGTATAAATTTTTTGCAAAAATTAAGGTTATGATAGTCTCCTTCAGGGACTATCCCCATAGAAATTAAATCCTTAGCCTCTTCAAAACAGGGAACTTTGCTGGCATAAATAATAAGGTCTTTTTTACTGGCTGTTGCCATCTCAAGGGCATGTCCGATTAGTCCAAAGCCTGTGATGTCAGTAGCAGCTTTAAGACCTAACTCTGTCATGATAGCACAGATTTTGTCGTTAAGTTCAGTCATGGTAGTTACCATTTTTTGATAAGCCTCATGTTTCTCGTCAAACAGTTTGCCTTTATAGGCGGTTATTAAGATTCCTGTGCCTATGGGTTTAGAAAGGTAGAGAAGGTCACCTGTTTGGGCTTGACTGTTGGTTATTATTTTTTTAGGATGAACCAAACCTACCACTGCAAGCCCGTATTTAGGTTCTGGGTCGTCTACACTATGTCCACCTACCAGCAAAGTACCAGCTTCTTTAATCTTAGACAACCCACCTTTTAAGATTTCTTTTAAGATTTCTTTAGGAATACCTCTTTTAGGAAAGGTTATAAGGTTTAAAGCCAAAAGAGGTTTTGCCCCACAGACATACACATCTGCTAAAGAGTTGGCAGCTGCTATTTGACCAAAGGTATAAGGGTCGTCTACCACAGGGGTAAAAAAGTCTGCAGTAAAAACCAAGGCTTTTTCTTCATCTAATTTATATATACCTGCATCTGCTCCATGTTCAAAACTTTGAATAAGGTTAGGATGAGAGGGTAGCTCTAAACCTTCTAATATTTCCACAAGAAACTCTTGTGGAAGCTTGGCTGCTCAGCCTGAAGCCTTGACCATCTGAGAAAGTTTAATTTCTGGCACACTCACTTGGGTCTCCTTTAATTTTCTCTACAGCATGTTTTATGATAGGTATTAAACTGGAAAAAATTTCGCTTATCGCTTTTGGGCTACCAGGGAGGTTGATGATAAGGGTTTTTCCCCTAACTCCAGCTATTCCCCTTGTCAGGGCTGCCATCGGAGTTAGGGGATAACTTATATACCTTATAAATTCTGGGATCCCCGGGATTTCTTTTTCTATTATTTCTTTAGTAGCTTCAGGGGTGACATCTCTTGGATAAACCCCTGTTCCTCCGTTGGTAACAATAAGGTCTAACTTTTCTTTGTCTGCCCAAGAGGTTAACACTTCTACTATCTTTTCTTTTTCATCAGGTAGGATTAAATATTTGGATACCAGCCAGCCTTCTTTTTCTACCAAGGTTTTAAGAAGTTCTCCGGTTTTATCTTCTCTTTCCCCTTTAAATCCTTTATCACTAAGGGTAAGGATACCTACTTTTATCATTCTTCTTTAGCAGCCTCCATCTGAGATTTTCTTTCTGCAATCACCTTTTCTGCCACAAAAGATGGGGCTTCTTCGTAATGAGAAAATCTGGAGATAAAATACCCTCTCCCTCCTGTAAACCCTTGCAAAGATACTACATAATTTTGAACCTCTGCCATAGGAACCACTGCAGATATTTTAGTCATCTTTTTATCTTTTTCAATCCCTAAAACCCTACCTCTTCTTGAGTTCAGATCTCCTACTACATCTCCCACGGTTTCATCTGGAACATATATCTCCATTTCTACATAAGGCTCTAAAAGTACAGGGTTGGCTTGCTCCATACCTTTTCTGAAACAGTGTATAGCAGCTATCTTAAAAGCAAGGTCAGAAGAGTCTACTTCATGAGACTTTCCGTCGTAAAATTGTACCTTCACGTCAACCACAGGAAATCCTGCTAAAGGACCTCTTTCCATGGCTTCTCTTACCCCTTTTTCCACTGCCGGGACATAGTTTCTCGGAACGTTCATACCGGTAAGAGTTTCTAAAAATTCAAAACCTTTACCTCTTTCTAAGGGAAAAATATTAAAATGTACTTCAGCAAACTGCCCTCTACCTCCGCTTTGTTTTTTATGTCGGTAAATAACTCCCTGTACCGCCTTTTTGATGGTTTCTCTATAGGGAATTTTAGGGATGGTGAGTTTTACCTTTACCCCAAATTTTTCTCTTAGTTTTTCGATGGTCTTTTCTATGTGTATTACCCCTAACCCGGAAATAAGAAGTTCTTTGGTTTCTTCGTCTCTGGTAAACATTATAGACGGGTCCTCTTCTTTTATTTTTACCAAAGCCCCGCTTATTTTATCTTCATCAGCTCTGGTTTCTGGATGGATAGCCATGGTGATCATAGGCGAAGGAAGTTCTGGTAAAGAAATAGGGTTAACCTTAGGATTTTTAGAAAAGGTTATTCCTGTATATAAACCGTCAACCTTAGCAAAAACGATAACCTCCCCTTCTTTAACCTCTTTTACTTGCTGTAATCCATCTCCTCTTGGGACAAAAATTTGGGTGTATTTTTCTTCTTTTCCATTAGACGTAAAAACTGTGCTGTCTGAGGGAAAAGAACCAGCTAATACCCTTCCATAAGAGAGTTTACCAGCAAAGGGATCGATTATAGTTTTAAAAATAAAACCAGAAGATTTTTCATCTGCTTCTGTACGTGTTCTTACCAATTCATAGGAGGGTACAAAATGATATAAGTATTCCAGAAAGACAGACACTCCTATGCCTGGTTTGGCAGCACCAGCAAAGATTAAGGCAATTTTATTGTTAGCTAACCCTAATTTTAGACCTTCTAATATTTCTTCCTTAGTTAAACTACCTGTATCCAGATATTTTTCTATTAATTCGTCTTTACCTTCAGCTGCGGTTTCAATAAGGTTTTCTCTTAAAGTAGAGACCCTATGTTTCAGATTTTCTGGATAATCTATATATTCTATCTTATTGCCTTTTTCAAGGATGGCTTTATCTTCTACCAAATCTACTAAAATATTATTAGGTTGACCTTCAAAGGAATAAACCACAGGTATCTGTAAGATTTCTAAGTTATCCTGAAGGTCACAGATGGTTTGACCAAAATTACTCTTCTCTTCGTCTATCTTATTTATAAAGATAAAAAGCGGAACACCCATTTCTTTTGCCATTTCAAACACTCTTATAGTTTGATATTTAATAGGGTTGGAAGAGTCTACCACCAAAATAGCTGCATCAGAGACTTTTAAGGCCCACTTTACTTCACCTAAAAAGTTATCATCCCCTGGGGTGGTTAACAGATAGAAAGGTGTGTCTTTATAATTAAACCCGTAGATTTTAAGATAAAAGTTGGACTCTTTTTTTTGTCCTTTAATGGTTTCTCCACAAACTTTACATAGTGCTTCAGAAAGTCTCGCCTTACCTGCGTCGGTTTGTCCTAAGATGGTTAATACTTTAGGTACCCCCATATTCTAACCCTCCTGTTTTTAATTGCTTAAAATTATTAAATAAAAAAATTTGAGTAAATAGTCAAGGTTGATTTTAGGGGTTAGATTTTTAAATTAATTTAGATACTAATTAAAAATAATAAATTATGGTTTAGTCTCTTGTTTTTTTGTGTTGTAGTGTTATCTTTTAACAAAGCAGTAAAAAGAGGTTATTTAAAATTCCCTTAAGGTCTCGGTTTAATTTTCATATAACTTCTTTTCTCTGCTAACAAATTAAACAAATCATGGAGGATTTATGTTAACTTTTCAGAGTTTTAACCTTTCTAAGAAAACGCTTGAGGGGTTAGACATTATGGGTTATAAAGACCCTACAGACATTCAAAAAAAGGCTATACCTTTTATCTTAGCAGGAGAGGATTTGGTAGGTCAGGCTCAAACTGGTACAGGCAAAACTGCCGCTTTTGGGATCCCTATTGTAGAAAAAATAGATTTTAAAAAGAAGGAACTTCAAGCCTTAATCCTTGTCCCTACCAGAGAGCTTGCCATTCAGGTTAGTGAAGAAATAAGAAACATAGGGAAGAATAAGAAGATTTTTGTACTTACCTTTTATGGAGGTAAACCTTTACAAAAACAGATAGAACTTTTACAAAAAAGGGTAGGGAAGGTTTTAGTAGGCACTCCTGGAAGGATTAAAGACCTTATCAATAGAGGATATCTTAAGCTTGATGGTATAAAGATGTTAGTTTTAGATGAGGCAGATAGGATGCTTGACATGGGTTTTATAGACGATATCGATTACATAATTTCTCAAACCCCTAAGGAAAGACAAACCCTTCTTTTTTCTGCCACTTTACCTAAGGAAATTTTGGTTTTAGCAGAAAAATACCTCAGAGATAGTTATAAAACCATAAAGGTTAAACCCGAAGAGATTACTTTAAAACAGATAAGTCAAGAGGTTTACAAAGTGCCTTCTCATATGAAGTTTGAAAAACTAACGGCAATTTTATCTATCTGGCAAGAACCCAAGATTATTATTTTTGTGCAAACCAAGTTAGAGGCAGAAGAGTTAGCCAAAGCTTTAAGGGAAGAAGGCTATTCAGTAAAAGCTATACATGGAGATTATCCGCAGAAAAAAAGAGAAATGGTGATGAAAGGGTTCAAGTCAGGAGAATTTAAAATTTTAGTAGCAACCGACGTAGCCTCAAGGGGTTTAGACATTAAAGATGTTGGATTGGTAATCAACTATGGACTGCCTAAGGATGCCGAATCTTATATCCATCGTATAGGCAGAACTGGAAGGGCTGGTCAAACAGGAACGGCTATTTCTTTGATGAGCAGGTCTGAAGAAAAGTTTTTAAGGAATATCATGTTTAAAACTAAAGTCAAACCTATGGTCAAATCCATATAACATCTAACTATAAGAGGTCTTGTAAGGTTGGTTAATCTTTCAGGACCTCTTATAAAAAAATCTTTCTAAAGAACTTGACATCATGGTTAGAATTGATATTTTAACTATGACATGAAAAAAATTTCTTTATTTTTAGTTTATACAGATTTAAAAGACGATATTCTTTTAGCTTTAAAGTCTCATTTAGAGACCATTTTTGGATATTCGGTTAATTTTTACGGTTTGGTTTTTGATCTTTCTTTAGCCTACAACCCAAAAAGAAATCAATACATCTCCTCTAAAATCATAGATCTTTTCTCAAAATATAAAAAAAACTTAAAAGAGAAATGGGTAGTTTTAGTAGACGTTGACCTTTATACTCATGGGCTAAACTTTGTTTTTGGAGAAGCTGATCCTAAAAGAGGAATAGCCGTAGTATCTCATGCCAGACTTAATCCAGAGTTTTATGGGTTAGCTTTTGACGAAAAAATTTTTACAGAAAGGCTAATTAAAGAGGTTAGCCATGAGCTCGGTCATCTTTTTTACCTACCCCATTGTTTTCATGCAAATTGTGTGATGAGTTTTTCTAATACTATAGCAGATGTAGATAAAAAAAGTAAATCTTTTTGTTTTGTATGTGAAAGTTTTTTGAAAACTTATTTGTGTATGGAAAAATTTTTTATAATATAAAACTTTTAGGAGGAAGAGATGTTTAATCCTAAGATGGAAACATTATCAAGAGAAGAGATTGAAAAAATTCAGCTTAGCAGGTTAAGAAAAACCCTCGCATTTCTTAAAAATTCTAAATCTATGTTAAAGGAGAAGATTAAAGACATCCATCCTGAAGATATAAAAAGTTTAGATGATTTAAAATACCTACCTTTTACGACAAAAGATGACTTAAGGGATGGTTATCCTTTTGGACATATAGCTGTAGATCCTTCAGACTGTGTAAGAATGCATATGAGTTCAGGGACTACAGGGATACCGGTATTAAACCTTATGACTAAAAATGATGTGACTCAGTGGGGTGAAATAATGGCTCGATGCTTGGCTTGTGCTGGGCTTACCTCAAAAGACAGGTTACAGATTATGCCTTCCTTTGGGTTATTTAACGGAGGTTTTGGTTTTCATTATGGAGCAGAAACCTTAGGATGTTTTATCGTTCCAGCAGGTGCTGGCAGAAGTCTTATGCAACTTAAACTTATAAAAGATTTAGGGGTTACTGCCATAGGGGCTATAGCTTCTTATCCAGCAAGACTTATCGAAGTAGCTCAAGAAAATGGGTTTGATTTTAGAAAAACTAACCTTCGGGTAGCTATTTTAGGTGCTGAAACCTGGTCAGAGGAATATAGAAAAAGGATAGAAGACATGATGGGGGTTAAGACCTTTGATATCATAGGGATGACAGAAACCGGAGGGGTAGGATTAGGCATAGATTGTGAAGCAAGAAAAGGGATTCATGTTTGGGAAGACCATTATATCATAGAAATCGTACATCCTGAAACAGGTGAGACATTGCCTTTAGGAGAAGAAGGGGAAATAGTGGTTACTACCCTTACCAGAGAAGGCTTGCCTCTTATCAGGTATAGAACAAGGGATATATCTAAGATAGTAAGTTACGAACCATGCGAGTGTGGGAGGACTCATCTTAGAATAGACAGAATTAAAGGTAGAACAGACGATATGTTAAAGGTAAAGGGAGTAAATTTTTATCCTTCTCAGATAGAGGCTATACTTTTGAAATACAAAGGACTTGCTCCGTATTATCAATTGGTAATAGAAAATATAAAAGGTAAAGATGAAATGACCATCATTGTAGAAAAGACCGACGGAGGTTTAACTAATCAGGAAATGGACAAACTAAACTTAGAACTTTATGACCTTTTAGGTTTTAGAAGTAAGATTCAGATCGTTCCTGAAGGCACCATTCAAAGGGTTCCAGGAAAAGCCGTGCGAGTGATAGATAAAAGAAAAAAATAAAAAAAATTTTATAAAAATCTGTTATTTAATAGAAATTAGGACTTAAAAACCCACTTTTTTAGGACTTGTTAGGCTTGACTTAAGGATTGAGCTTATATAATATCTATATCTAATAGACAAAATAGGGTTATTTTAAAATCTTTCTGTATGGAGGTTGATAATGGGAAAAGTTTTTAGATATTTTTTTCTTGGGTTGTGTTTATCTGGAGTTCTGTTGGGGATCAGTTTTTTTCTTTCTCTAACCTTTAATAAATTGTCCATAGCAAGTAGTAGTGGTTCAAACGATGCCTGTTTAAAGTGTCATAAATTAGAAAGGCTTCATAAGGTTTTACCTAACGGAGAAAAGATGGCTCTTTATGTAGA
>NZ_ATXI01000002.1 GCF_000421605.1 Thermodesulfobacterium thermophilum DSM 1276 | reverse complement strand
CTCTTGTTTTGAGCCTACCTATAAGGAATTGAAACTCTTGAGTTCATCCAAAGCTTTGGCTATAAATTCATGGTTTTGAGCCTACCTATAAGGAATTGAAACGCGGGACGAATAAGGTGTATGAGGAAAGGCAGGAAGGGGACATAAAGTAAATATACCCGCAAGACCCTTTTTACAGCTAACTAATGAAGATTTAGAAGAAATAAAGGAAACAGTGATAAAATTCTTAGTAATGGGAGAATAAGGATGAGTAAAAAAATACCTCAGGACATTACGAAGGTCATTGAAATGTTGAACAAGGGTGAGCTTGATTATGAAAGTTTGCCTGGTGATTTATATTACATGATTGAAAAATTAGACGATGGGAAATATGGAATAAAACTTGATGATTGGGAAGTCAGTATAAATATTTTTTCGGATGAAGTATGTCTTAACTGTAAACACTTAATAGACAGTTGGATGCTTAAATGCAAAGCCTTTGACAGGATCCCAAAAGAGCTGTGGTATTCAATTGGGGGGCATAAAAAGCCATATCCAGGTGATAAAGGTATCAGATACGAACCTAAATTCTCAAGTAAAAAAGACCAAGAAGCTTAGCAAGACGGGTTAGGATTGGGGAGCGCGATTAATTGGAGGGAGGTATTGGTAGAGCTTAAAGGTAGGGGGCTAAAGAGGGTAGAGGTAGTAATAGGAGACGGATTGAGGGGGCTAAAGGAGGCAGTGAAATTAGAATTTCTTGGAGCAAGATCTCAGCTTTGTGTACTGCATGCTGTGAGGGGTAGTTTAAGGAAAGTGAGGAATAAGGACAGGAAGGGGTAGCAGAGAGCCTAAAAGGTATTTACAGGGTGGGAAGTAGGGAGGAAGCGAGGCAGGGGTTGATGAAGTTTAAGGAGAGATGGTTCAAATGAAGGATATCTTGATGAGGGCTAAGGTGATAGAGGTATTTTCTGTGGTGGATGTAGTTTGTAAGGTGGTATATTTAGTATAGTTGGATGTTGAAGGATATCTAATTTTAGGAGAGGCTTTTTTACTCCACATTAATAGACACAATTAAATAAACACTATGACTTGGTTGAATTTTAGGTTAGGGTGTTTATATTTAAAATCGCTATGCCATATATTACTCCCTTTGATCCATGGAAATCCCCTCTTTGTACCTGCCCTCCTAAGTATTCTTTAAACCCTTACACTGGATGTGGACATGGGTGTCTTTATTGTTATGCAAGCATCTTTATCAAGGACTTTTACTCCCCACGCCCTAAAAAGGAGTTTTTAAAAAAGATAGAAAAGGAGTTACCTAAACTCCCCCCTGAAAGCCTTATTTCTCTCTCTAACTCTTCAGACCCTTATCAACCTTTAGAAAAAATTTACAAATCTACCAGGATGTTTTTAGACCTAATTAAGGGACTTCCTTTGAAGGTGCTCATCATTACCAAATCAAACCTTGTGTTAAGGGATATAGACCTTTTGAAAAAACTAAAGGTTGCTGTAGCCATTACCATCACCACAAAGTCTTATCAGGCAAGGCTTGAACCTGGGGCTCCACCTTTTGAAGAAAGGCTTTTAGTTTTAAAGGTTCTCTCTCAAGAAGGAATCCCTACCATCGTTAGAATAGACCCTATTATTCCTGAGATTAACGAAGAAGAGGCTTTAGAGGTTTTAACCGAGGTATTGCCCTTTGTTAAGCATGTGGTAGTAAGTACTTACAAGGCTAAACCTCAGTCGCTAAAAAGACTTATAGAAGCCTTTCCTGAAAAAGCTAAAACATTAACAGCTCTTTATCTTCAAAAGGGCGAAAAGAAAAAAGGTGGTATCTATTTACCAGAAGAGATAAGAAGAAGCCTTGTAAAAAGAATATATCATAGGGTGAACCAGGTAAAAGGGGTTGGTTTTGCCACCTGTCGAGAAGGTTTGGTAGAGTTTTCTTTTCAGGGAAGATGTGATGGAAGTTTTTTGTTAAACTAAAGGGTTGTCAGGTAGGAAGGGTATGGAGAGAAAAAAGGCAAACTTTAGATTAAAAGCTGAGGTAGAGCCTAAGGGAGATCAGCCACAGGCTATAAAAGAGTTGGTAGAAGGGGTTATTAGAGGGGAGAAATATCAGGTACTTTTAGGTGTTACCGGTTCAGGTAAAACCTTTACCATGGCTAATGTTATCGCTCAAGTAGGTAGACCTACCTTAGTGATTGCCCCTAACAAAACCTTGGCAGCTCAACTTTATAATGAGTTTAAAAAACTCTTTCCAGAAAACGCGGTAGAGTATTTTGTCTCTTATTATGATTATTATCAGCCTGAGGCTTATGTTCCGGTTACAGATACCTATATAGAAAAAGATGCTTCTATCAACGAGTTGATCGACCGTTTAAGGCATTCGGCTACAGCCGCGGTGCTTTCAAGAAGAGACGTGATCGTCGTTGCCAGTGTATCCTGTATCTATGGCTTAGGTTCGCCTCATGAGTATTTTCAAAAACATCTTTATTTAAGACGCGGACAAACCATCTCTCGGGATGAGTTGTTAAGGGCGCTGGTTACGATGCATTATGAACGGACTGAGCTTGAGTTTACCAGAGCAACCTTTAGGGTAAGAGGGGATATAATAGAGATTTTTCCTGCAAACGAAGAAAAACGTGCGGTAAGGTTTTCTCTCTGGGGAAACGAAGTAGAAGAGATAAAAATCATAGATCCCTTTAGAGGGAAGGTATTAGGTAAGGTAGATGAGGTGCTTATTTTTCCTGCAAGCCACTATGTTACTTCAGAGGACAAATTAAAGGTAGCCATAAAAGAAATAAAAAAGGAACTAAAAGAGCGGGTTGAATGGTTTAGGTCGCAAGGTCAGTATCTTTATGCAGAAAGACTTGAGAAAAGAACCTTGTATGATCTCGAACTTTTAGAAGAGATAGGTTATTGCAAAGGGATCGAAAACTACAGCAGGTATTTAGACGGAAGAAAACCAGGAGAGCCTCCTTATACCTTGCTTGACTACTTTCCAGATGATTTTTTAATTTTTATAGACGAAAGCCATATAACCATCCCTCAGTTAAGAGGAATGTATCGAGGTGATCGTAGCAGAAAGGAAACCTTGGTAGAATATGGTTTTAGACTGCCTTCAGCCCTTGATAACCGTCCTTTGACGTTTGAAGAGTTTGAAGAAAGGGTTAATCAGGTAATCTATGTCTCTGCTACCCCAGGGGACTATGAACTCGAAAAAGCACAGGGGAGAGTAATAGAGCAAATCATTCGTCCTACAGGGCTTCTTGACCCTAAGGTAGAGATCAGACCTTCTGAAAATCAGGTGGAAGACCTGTTTTTTGAAATAAAAAAGCGGGTAGAAAAAAACGAAAGGGTTCTTGTGTGTACCCTTACTAAAAGGATGGCTGAAGAGCTTACAGACTATTATCAAGGCCTTGGTATTAAGGCTTGTTATATGCATTCTGACTTAAAGACCCTTGAAAGGGCAAGAATAATAAGAGATTTACGAAGAGGGGTTTATGACGTCCTTATAGGGATAAACCTTTTGAGAGAAGGGTTAGACTTACCAGAGGTTTCTCTGATTGCTATTTTGGATGCAGACAAAGAGGGTTTTTTGCGTTCTGAGAGAAGTCTTATTCAGATGATAGGAAGGGCTTCAAGAAACATAAACGGGACAGCCATTCTTTACGCTCAAACCATAACACCTGCCATAGAAAAAGCCGTAAAAGAAACAGAGCGCAGACGTAAACTTCAGGAGAAATATAATAAAAAACATAGTATTATTCCCCAAACCGTGGTAAAATCCTTAGATGATGCTCTTATGAAAATAGTTGAGGCGGATTTTGTAGATTTAGAAAAGGTAATCGAGATCTCTGAAAGTTTTGAGAGCTTGGAAGCTCTAAAACAGGAGATAGCAAGGGTAGAAAAAGAAATGAAAGAAGCAGCCAAAAATTACGAGTTTGAGAAAGCCGCGGTCTTGAGGGACAGGCTTTTTACCTTAAAACAAATGGCCCTTCAGTGGGAATAACGATTTTATAATTTTAGCACCATGCCAAGACTATCGAAAACCAACCCAAGAGCAGTAGCTTTAAAAATTCTTATTCGCTGGGAAAAAGGGAAACCTCTTTTAGATGAGGTCCTCTCACAGGTTCTTACTAAAAGTGTGTTGCCAGATGAAAGGGACAGAGCTTTGGTGAGTGAACTGGTAAATGGAGTGGTTAGACATCTCTATTATCTTGATTTTATCCTTGCAAGGTTTTCTGAACATCCTTTAGAAAAAATGGACTTAGAGGTCAAAAATCTTCTTCGTTTAGGTGCTTATCAACTTCTTTACACCCGGATCCCAGAAAGAGTAGCCATAGCAGAAAGTCTTAAAATTCTTTCTGAAAGAAAGAGAGGAGCCTGGATAAGAGGGCTGGTAAATGCAGTATTACATAAAGTGCTTGAGAATAAAGATAACTTACCAGAACCCCCTGATTTTAATGAGGTATATTATCTTTCAGTAAAATATTCCTTTCCCGAATGGTTGGTAAAAAGGTGGCTTCAAAGGTTTGGGAGAAAAGAAACTGAGGTTTTGCTGCATGCGAGCAACGAAAGATCCCCTTTAGTAATAAGAGTTAATACCTTAAAAGTTTCTCGAGACAGTCTTTTGGTTTATCTGCAAAAAGACGAAGTTCCTACAGCTAAACCTTGTCCTTATTCTCCTTCAGGTATCATATTAGAGGGGTTTAGAGGAAAGATTACCGAACTTAAACCTTATCATTTCGGCTGGATAAGTGTGCAGGATTCTGCCAGCCAGCTGGTAGGGTTTTTGTTAAATCCCAAACCAGGGGCTAAGGTTCTTGATGCCTGTGCAGGGGTGGGAGGTAAAACCACTCATATGGCGGAGCTTATGCAGGATAAAGGTACCATCTGGGCTTTTGACCTCTATGAATGGAGGTTGGAAAAACTAAAAGAGAATTTTCAAAGATTAGGTTTAAAACTTCCTAAGGTATTTGTGGGGGATGTGGTAGAAAAGCTTAAAGAGTTGCAACCTCCTTCTTTTGATTATATTTTAATAGATGCACCTTGCACAGGAACGGGAGTGATAAGAAAACATCCAGACGTTAAATGGGCCCGTACTGAGGAAGACTTTTTAAAAATTCCAGAAAGGCAATTAAGACTTCTTGAAGGGTTAGCCCCTTTTCTTAAAAAAGGTGGTATAATGGTATATGCAACCTGTAGTTTAGAGCCTGAGGAAAACGAGCAGGTAATAGAAAGGTTTTTACAGTCCCATCCAGAGTTTATGCTGGAAGATCCTGCTAAGGTGCTTAGCAAAACCTGTCCAGAAAAAGTAAAAGAACTCTGTGTAGAAAATAAATACTTAAGAACCTACCCCCATAAACACGGATTAGACGGGTTTTTTGCGGTAAGGTTAAGAAAGGTTTAAATATATAAAGCTAAAAAGGAGGAAATTCCTATGAAAAAAGAAATCGAGGCAGCTTTAAACGAACAGATTAAGTGGGAAATTTATTCAGGGTATTTATATCTTTCTATGGCAGCCTATTTTGACGATTTAGGGTTAGATGGGTTTTCTAAATGGATGAAGGCTCAGACAGCAGAAGAGTTTATGCATGCGATGAAATTTTACAAGTTTGTCGTAGAAAGGGATGGTAAAGTGATTTTACAAGAAATTCCAGCACCTCCTAATAAGTGGGATTCCCCTGAAGCTGTGTTTGAGTTTGCCTATAATCACGAAAAAGAAGTAACCAAAAGAATAAACCAACTGGTAAGTTTAGCTAAAAAACTGGAAGATTACGCAACCGATAATTTCCTTCAGTGGTTTGTAAACGAACAGGTAGAAGAAGAGGCCTCATTTAAGGCCATTCTTTCTAAGCTAAAACTTATAAAAAACGACCCTCAAGCCCTTTTTTATTTAGATAAAGAGCTTGGCCAGAGACCCTTAGACTTAAATCAGCTCTTTTTAACCCCTACTGAATAGTTTATTTTTTTGAACGTAGCCTTATGGGGGAGTTTGTTCACCTTCATCTTCATACTGAATGGAGTCTCCTTGACGGTGCTATCCGTATTAAAGATTTGGTGAAAAGGCTCTTAGACTATCAGCTTCCTGGCTGCGCTATCACCGACCATGGAACTTTATATGGTATTATTCATTTTTACAAGGCTTTAAAAGAAGCAGGTTTAAAGCCTATTATCGGATGCGAGTTTTACGTAGCAGAAAATTCCAGATTTGATAAAAAGGTTGCTAAGCGCGGAGAGGCAGGGCATCATCTGGTTCTTTTAGCCAAAGATGAAGTAGGATACAAAAATTTAATCAAACTTGCCTCTCAAGCCTATTTAGAAGGTTTTTACTATAGGCCCAGGATAGACAAAGAACTTTTAGTTAAACACCACGAAGGGCTAATAGCCCTTTCTGCCTGTTTAGAAGGGGAGATCCCTAAGCTTATCCTTTTCAACCAGATTGATAAAGCCATAGAGGTAGCTAAGTGGTATAAAGACTTGTTTAAGGAGGATTTTTATCTTGAGGTTCAGCGAAATGGTCTTTCAGAACAGGAGGTTTGTAACCAAAAAATCTTAGAGATAGCAGAGAAACTTAGAATAAAATGTGTAGCTACTGCAGATTGTCATTATTTAGACAAAGAAGACGCTTTGGCTCATGAGGTGTTGCTCTGTATTCAAACAGGACACAAGCTTTCTGACCCAGACCGGTTCAAGTTTAACACCGATATGCTCTATTTGGCAAGTGCTGAAGATATGGCCCAAAGGTTTCAAGACCTGCCTTCGGAGGTGCTTACCAATAGCTTGGAGGTTTTAGAAAAGGTAAACTTAGAACTTAAAACAGGAGAAGTCCTTTTCCCCAAGGCTAAAGTTCCTGAAGGAGAAACCGCCGAGAGTTATTTTAGCAAAAAGGCTAAAGAGGGTCTGGAAAAAAGACTATCTGAGTTAGAAGAAACAGGACAACTTGCTGCCGAAAAGGAGGTTTATCGTCAAAGATTGGAAGAGGAGTTAGAGGTTATCATCGAAAAAGGTTATGCCAGTTATTTTCTTATCGTTTGTGATTTTATAGAATGGGCACGGTCAAAAGGGATACCTGTTGGGCCAGGAAGAGGGTCTGCTGCCGGAGCCCTCACCTCTTATGCCTTAGGAATTACCAACCTTGATCCTATCAGATGGGGTCTTCTTTTTGAGAGGTTTCTAAATAAAGAACGCCCCAGTCTTCCTGATATAGACGTTGACTTTTGCAAAGAAAGAAGAGATGAAGTGATAGAATATGTAGCTCAGACTTATGGGAGAGAGTATATCGCTAAAATTGCTACCTTTGGTCAGTTAAAAGCAAGACAAGTAGTGAGAGACGTAGGACGAGTCCTTGGTTTTAAACCTAAGGAGATAGACCCTATCGCTAAGATGATAAGTCCAGGGATTGATGTGTCTTTAGAAAAAGAACTTGAAAGGCCAGAGTTTCAAGAACTTATGCAAAAAAATGAAGAGATAAAGAAACTCTTTGACCTGGCTAAAAAACTTGAAGGCCTTCCAAGACATGCAAGTCAGCATGCAGCAGGGGTTATTATTTCAGGTAAACCCATCATAGAGACAGCTCCTTTGATGAAGGTCGAGGAAAATGAAATAGTTGTTCAGTTTGATATGAAGGCCTGCGAAGCTGTTGGCCTTATTAAGTTTGATTTCTTAGGGCTTAAAACCCTTACCATCATAGATAAAACCCTTAAACTTATCAAAAAATATGAGGGGATAGACTTAGATTTAAATCGGATCCCTCTTGATGACCCCAAAACGTTTGAACTGTTAAGGGCAGGCGAAACTGACGGAGTCTTTCAATTAGAATCTCAAGGAATGAAAGACCTTTTAAGAAGGCTTAAACCCTCCGACTTTAACGACCTTATCGCAGTTTTAGCTCTTTATCGTCCTGGTCCCTTAGAGGGTGGGCTGGTAGACCAGTATATCGAAACCAAACATGGAAGAAGGAAGCCAGAATATCTACATCCACTTTTAGAGCCTATTTTAAAAGAAACCTACGGGGTAATCGTTTATCAAGAACAGGTTATGCAAATAGCCCAGGTGATGGCTGGATATACTCTGGGGGAAGCTGACCTTCTTAGGCGTGCTATTGGAAAAAAAGAAAAAGAGTTGATGGAAAGCCTAAAAGAAGAGTTTGTTAAAAGGTCTGTAGATAGAGGAATTCCTGAAGACATCGCTCAAAAGGTATTTGATCTTATAGAAAAATTTGCTGACTACGGATTTAACAAAAGCCATTCGGCAGCTTATGCTTTAGTGGCTTATCAGACAGCTTATCTAAAAGCCCACTACCCTGTTTACTTTATGGCTTCTATCCTTACTTACGAGGTTGATAAAAGAGAAGAGGTAAGTAAATATATCTCTGTAGCCAATGAAATGGGGATACCTATTCTTCCTCCAGATATAAATTTAAGTGATGTAGGCTTCACTGTAGAACAAGGAGCTATTAGAGTAGGGCTTCAAGCAGTAAAAAACGTAGGGGAAGAGGCAGTAAACGAGATTATTAACAAACGTCCTTATAGTTCTTTTTGGGATTTTTGCAATAAAGTAGACACCAAAAAAGTAAACCGCAAAACTATAGAAGCTTTGATAAAAGCTGGTGCTTTTGATAGCTTAGACCAAAACAGAGCTAAGCTAATGCATAATCTTCCTTCGATCCTCTCTGTTACCACCCAAACCAAATTTTCTTCTCTTTTTGGGCAAGCCACCCTTTTAAATCCGTCTACTTCTTATACCTTAGAAGAAGTACCTGAGTGGGATTTAGAAACAAAGCTTGCTTTTGAAAAAGAAAGCCTTGGTTTTTATCTTTCAGACCATCCAGTAAAACGACTCCGGCGTTTTATAGAAGTGTTTACCCCTTACAACTTAGAAAATCTTTCTCAAGTAGAAGACGGCGCGCAGGTAGTGTTACTGGGGTTGATTTCAGAGATAAAGCTTAAGCAGACAAAAAACGGGGATAAGATGGCTATTCTTACGATAGAAGACGAGTTTTCTTCGGAAAGAGCTCTGGTTTTTCCGAATCTTTACAAACAAAACTTTTCTGTAATGTCCGAAGGATCTATTCTCTGGTTTAGAGTTGCCGTAGACAGAGATGAGGATTCCTTAACCCTTTTAGTAGAAGACCTTGCTCCTTTTAATGATTTTAGATTTTTTAAGGAAGGAGTGGTTAATGTTTGTGTACCTCACACCTTAGCAAACAGACAATTTTTAGAATTTTTGAAGACCTTTGTTACTAAAGAAGAAACGAATACTTTCCCTTTCCGCCTTCAGATCACCTATCCTGATGCCATCGTAAACTTTGAGATAAACGGAGACAAGCTTTTACTTTCTCAGGAAAATATCTCCTTACTTTTTGATAACTTTCCTCAGATAAAACTGGTCTTTACAGAATCATAAATAAAATAAAAACTCACCAAAAATATTTTTTCATAAAAAAGTTACAAAAACCTCTTGATTCAGTCGGTTAGATTCCTATAATAAAAGTATATAGCAAAGATTTTTAAAAATTTAACACAAAGGGGGTTAGAATGCTTGTTAAAGATTGGATGACAGAAAATGTAGTAACCTTAGAAGAAGATGAAACCTTAGAAAAAGCTTTTAAGATTTTAGAAGATTTTAAAACCTTTAGGAAGATCCCTATTACTAAGAATGGTAAACTTACCGGTATCATAACCCTTACCGACATAAAAGGATTACTTCCTTATAAAGCTAAAGACATCATCAAAGATCCCAGGTTTGATGAATTTTTTCAGGAGTTAAAAAATATTCCAATAAAACAAGTTATGACCAAAGATCCTATATATACCTATCCAGATGAAACCATAGAAAAGGCCTCTGTCATCATGCTTGAAAATAAAGTTTCAGGCCTACCTGTGGTAGATAGAAATCTCAGGGTAGTTGGGATTATAACTGAGACTGATATCTTCAGGTTTTATACTTTGGTTTCAGGGGTATATTTTGCCCCTTATCTTATGGGAGCTCTTATCGGTTGTGTGGATGACATTAAAAGCATAAGAGATGTGCTTAATAACAAGATAGGGGCTAAAATTTCAAGTATCATAATGTGGGATGCTCTGTTTTTGTTAAGCCACGATACAAACCTTAAGGATGTAATGGTAAGGTTTCAGGTGAGTAAGATATTATCAGATGTAGAGAACATGGTAAAAGAAGCTTTTAGTGAGTATGAAACCATCAAGGTACTTTTTGTCCGAAAGGATACGATAGAAGATGTTCCTTCAAGGAGATGGAAATAGAGGGTTAATTAATCCTAATGGTTGCGGATTAGCCCCTATCCTTTCTAATTCTCTAAGTCTCTTTTCTGCTAAGAAGAGAGCCTCTTTAGGGTTAGGATTGGGATGGGCAAAAAGATATCCCTGGGCTAAGGGAATTTTTTGAGCTTTTAAGAAAAGAGCTTCCTCCCAGGTTTCTACTCCTTCTGCAACGACAAAAAAGCCTATTTTTTGACTTAAGATATACATTACCTCTAAAAGTTTTTGTTTCTTTTTGAAGTTATTTAGGTCTTGAATAAAGGGTTTGGCTAATTTTACATAATGTATATCAAGAAGTACTAACCTCTCTAAATTTGAATGCCTAACCCCAAAGTCATCAAGAGCTATTAAAAATCCATAACTTAAGTACTTTTCTACAAAAGATACCAGTTTTTCAGTATGTGCAATTTTAGCCTCGCTTATTTCCACTACGATACTTTCAGGGCTTATCCCATAGTATTTAGCCTTTTTCTTAATCCAGTTAGTTCCTGCAAGTCCAAGGTCGATCGTTTCGCTGTTAACGTTGAGAAAGAGTAAAAAGTCCCGTTCTAACCCAAATTCTTTGAATTTTTTCATAGCCAGTGCTTTACAGGTACGATCAAATTCTATCAGAACTCCCTGTTTTTTAGCTAATTCAAAAAGCACGTTAGGAGGGATGATTAGGTTTTTTTCTTGATTAATACCTCTTACTAAAGCTTCAAACCCTAACACCTTCCCTGTGTCAAGATTTACTACAGGTTGAAGGTAAATATCAAGATGACTTTCAAGAAGAAAAAAGTTCGTTTCGTTCATAAAAGCTAACCTCCGTAGTCTTGTCTTTTCTTCGATCCTTAAAGATTACAGAATTTTTTGCCTCTCTTGCCATACTCTTAGCTTTAGCTTTGACCTCTGAGGCTATAGAAGCTAAATGGGCATAAGAGGTTATTTTCCTGTTAGTGCTACTTACTATGGCAAAGGTTAGAGAAAGGAGAGGGAAGTTTTTTTCTTTACCCTCTCTGTCTTTAGAAAGATAATATCCAGTTAAAAAGTCTTTTCCATGAAAATCTGGCAAAAGTTTTTCAAATTCTTCTTTAATCTTTTCTGCTATTTCTAAGGAAGTCTCTGGTGGGCATATTACTATAAAATCATCCCCTCCAATGTGGCCAACAAAAGTGTTTTTCTTTCCATTTACTGTTTCTTTTATTATTTCACCAAGAGATATGATGACCTCATCACCCTTAGCGAATCCATATTTATCGTTAAAAGGTTTGAAATGGTTTATGTCTATGTAGATTACGTCAAAATCTTCCATTTTTGATATTCTTTCTTCTATTACATTTTTGATAGCCCAGTTTCCAGGAAGGCCTGTAAGAGGATTAGCATCTTTGGCAAGCATCAGTGATTTTTGAGCTAAGGCCTCTATCAAAAGAGACACCGATACCACCCCTAAATACCTTCCTTTTTCTACTACGATTATGTCATCATAAGTATGAGGATAGGTTCTATTTTGTAGTTGCATCGCAGCTTCTTCTATGGTATTAGAAGCCTCAAGGGTTAAACCTGGGGGTTCCATCACATCTCTTACCTTTTTATTCCCATTTAGATGGATTCCGTATCCATACTTTCCTAAAATGATATGCTCTAAAAACCTCCTCCTCTGAAGTTGTCCTACCACAGATTTATCATAGTTTATGACTGGAAGGAGATTAAAGTTTTCATCTTTCATAAAAAGTAAAAAGGCTTCTCTGACAAACATTTCAAAATGAATCGGGGGAATCTTAATCACAAGATCTCTAAGTCTACGGTCTAAATTTAAAAAATATATATCCATAGTTATGGATATGTTTAGGCAACCAAATAGGCTTTTTGAGGATTATAAAAAGACTTTAAATATCCTGACTCTAAGTTTCTCTTAGCAAGATATTCCTTGGGACCACTTATTAAATAAAAACTTAAATCTCCTATGGGAGGTATTCTATAACTAAAGGAAAGATTTAACATTCCAGAAAAACTTTGAGATAAATTAGAAGACCTGAAAAATTCTTGAGTTTTAATACAAAACTTTAGGTTTTTTTGATTTAATCTATCTAATACCTTTTGGGTTAATTCCTGAATAAGTTCTTGAAAAGATTTTAAACAGAAGGAGTCTAAATTTTTAAGTAGGTTAAAGTCTATCATAAAATGTGGAGATACCTTTTTGGCATACTGGATTACCAATTTTTTTTCAGCAGTTATCACCATGATTAGCCCTAAGAGATCGTTTTCGTACCATCCTTTGTAAGAAAAATCTTTTAGGTTCGCTACTTTTTGATAGTTAAAAAATTCTGTCAAAACAGGAGATTTATCAAAAACTTTTAGTCCCCAATCTTTTATACAACTTCTAATTAGGCTTATAAAAAACTCCTGGTTCATAAGTCACCTCCTTGTGATGTTTTGGGTTATTTTGTTAATAAGAAAGATAAAAGAGAAAGGTTAAAACTATGTTAAAAGGTTTTTAAATTTTTATAAAAATTAGGGATAGATGAAGTTTATGGGTTTTTAAGGGAAAGGATAAGTTTTTTAACTTTTTCTTTTATTTCATCTCTGACCTTGCGAAAAATTTTTAATCTTTCTTCTTCAGTTCCTTCAGCTTTAGCAGGGTCAGGAAGTCCCCAGTGTTCTCTTTTCTGGGCAGGAACATAAGGGCAGGTTTCTTTAGCGTCTCCACAAAGGGTTATAACTATATTGATCTGATCAAACGGGATTTCCTGAAAAGATTTGGGCCTTTGAGAAGATAGATCTATCCCTTCTTCAGCCATAACCTTTATGGCTAAGGGGTTTATACTTGAAGCAGGGTTTGAACCAGCTGAGTATACTTCTATATTCAGCTTATAAAGATTTGCAAAATGTTTAGCATAACCTTCAGCCATCTGACTTCTTGCAGAGTTTCCTGTACAGATAAAGGCTATTTTCATCAAGATGTCCCCTCCTTTTTTGTATAAGGTAAAGCTGTTGCATGTTTAAACTTAAACTAGGTTTAGTTAGGTTAAAACTCTATCATTAACCCAGATTTGCTTGCCATCAACCTTGATAAATCCATCTTCCTCAAGTTTTTTTAAAAGCCTTGAAAGAGTTTCTGGGGTAATACCTAAAAGCAAGGCTAATTGAGATTTAGGGATTTCAAGTTTTACAAGCCTTTCTGGAGAAGCCTTGGCAGCGTGATAAAAAAAATTTAAAAGTCTCTCCTTAGCATCTTTTAAAGTTATATTCTCAAGACTATGGAGCAAGTCCTTTATTTTTAAAGCAAAGACAGATAGAAGAGTAAGGCATAAATCTGGTGATCTTCCGATCAAGCTTTTAAAAAGGTTCTTTTCAAAAAATATTACTTCGGTTTCTGTAAGAGCCTGTGCCCAGGCAGGATATTCTCCCACCCCAGCCAATACTATTTCTCCGAAAATTTCCCCAGATCCAAAGATATGTACTACCATTTCCTTGCCTTCTGGAGAAAGTTTGTAAATTTTTATCCAGCCGTCTTTTACCAGATAAAATCCGGTAGCTCTGTCTCCTTCAGCAAAGATATGTTCTTTTTTGGAAAATTTTTTGACCATAGCGATTTCACTAAGTTTAGAGAGGTCATCTTCAGACAGCCGATTAAAATAGAAGGTACTTTTTAAGAAAGATTTTAAATCTTCGTTTTGAGAAACCTTGTGTTCCACGTGGAACACCTCTTTTTAAGAAAAATTATCTTATAAAATTGGTAAATATTTTGGGCTCTATTTCTGGACTTAAGCTTTTCGCCCTTTTCCCTTGGGTAGTCTTTAGTAACCAGGCTAAATTTTTAGCTAAAATCCTTACTATTTGTTTTCCTTCCTCGTCTTGTAAAACCTCTCCAGGACTGAGCCCAAATACTCCGTTCCAGTAGTTAGAGGTAGCCACAACCATTTCTGCATAAGTTAGGTAATGTAAAAGTTGGTCGTAGGTGGCAACACCACCTGCCCTTCTACATACTGCGATAGCAGCCCCAACCTTGTGCCTAAAAAGATTCCCGTTTACCGCAGAAACTAAAAAAGCTCGATCTAAAAAACATTTCATCGTCCCTGCTATCCCAGAAAAATAAACAGGAGATGCCAAAACTATCCCGTCAGCCTTTTTCATCATCTGAATCCAATCGTTTACCTCATCCTCTATAGCACACCTTTCGTTCTGTTTTTTCCTGCAGGTATAACAGGCAAGACATCCTCTGATGGCTTTATCTCCAACCTGAATGATCTCGGTTTTTATCCCTTGAGAAGTTAGCTCGTCTGCCAAGAGTTCAAGCACTTTTTGGGTGTTTCCCTGCTTCCTTGGACTTCCGTTAAAGGCAATTACTTTCATTTGCCCCTCCTGCCGCACTAAAAGAGTTGTTTTTTATTATATTACCATCTACTTTGTCTTTTGAAAAGCTTAAAGCCTATTAACAAATAATTTGGTGAGACTTTGTAATTTCTTCACATGTATGGAGAAAACATGCCAAAATTAGAAATTGAGTCTTGGAATTTTTCAGTTTTTTCCCTTTACCTTAGAAGCTTTTTATGCCTTTGCTGAGTGATTTTAATTTTTGCCATAAAACCTTTAGATGGATATGAATCCATATAGTTATTTTGAGCCTGAACTTCAAAAAAAAACAGTCAGGGCCAAATGTTCCACGTGGAACATTTGGCCCTGATAGGGGGGTTAGATAAGTTTATATTTTTCTTGTAACAGTTTCTTTAATTGTTCTGCTGAACTTTCTGTTAACCCAGCAAGAGGTAGTCTTACCTCAGGGGTTTCAATCTTTCCCATGAGCCAAAGGGCATGTTTAGCAGGTGCAGGGTTGGTTTCTATGAACATAGCCTTGTATAACGGATAAAGGTAAAGGTTTAGTTCGTTGGCCTTGGCAATATCCCCGCTTAGGGCATAACGCATAAGGGCTGCCATTTCCTTAGGGGTTACGTTGGCAACCACAGAAATTACCCCTTTTCCTCCTAAAAATACCGTAGCCAGGGCAGTAAAGTCATCCCCTGAAAGCACTATAAAATCTTTTGGACATCTCATCAAAAGTTCGGTAACCTGCTTTATATCCCCACAGGCTTCTTTGATGGCGATGATGTTTTCTATTTCTGCCAATTTGGCGGTGGTATCAGGGAGCATGTTTACCGAGGTTCTGCCAGGCACATTATATAAGATGATAGGTATTTTGGTTTGTTTAGCGATGTAGCTATAGTGAGCGTAAAGGCCATTTTGGGTTGGTTTGTTGTAATAAGGAGTAACGATAAGGGCTGCATCAAACCCCATCTCTTCGGCAAGTTTTGTATATTCAAGAACTCTTGCTGTGTTGTTTGTTCCTGTACCAACGATAAGAGGTACCTTACCTTTGGCCTCTTCAAGGGCTATTTCCATAACCCTTTTTCTCTCTTCTTTTTCCAAGGTTGCGGCTTCTCCGGTTGTTCCAAGGACAAGAATTCCGTCTGTGCCTTGTTGAAGGTGCCAGCGAATTAATCCTCTCAAAGAAGTTTCATCTACCTTTCCATCTTTAAAAGGGGTAACTAAGGCTACTATAGAGCCCTGCAGGTTCATTTTTAATGCCCTCCTTATTTATTTTAAAGCGTCTTCGAAAATTGTCCCTTTAAACACCAAAAGGGTATCTCCTTCTAAGTAGATTTTATTCTCATTTTCTTCAATGTAAATGGTTAAAAGCTCTCCACCTCTGGTAAGAACGTTTACCGGAGAGTTTACCAGACCAAGTTTATAGGCTATATATGCTGAAGCTGCAGAACCGGTCCCACAAGCAAGTGTTTCTCCTTCGACCCCTCTTTCATAAGTCCTTATTTGGATAATTTTCTGACCGTCTTTTTCTACGATGTTTATAAAGTTAACGTTGGTTCCTGCTGGACTAAAGACTTCGTGGTATCTTATTTTAGGCCCTATCTTGGTTACCGGTGCGTTTTCTATGTCCTCCCAGAAGATAACTGTATGAGGAACACCGGTGTTTACAAAGTGGGCTAAAAACCAGTCATAGTCTGTACGTAAAACCAGGTTGAGCTTTAAATCTTTAGGAGAAGTAAGGGCAACCTTTACCCGTTTCCCTTTAACCTCAGCATAGATTAGTCCTGCTTTGGTTTCAAAATAAAAAGGGCTTTCGAAAAGTCCAAGTTCTGTAACAAGCCTTGCTACACATCTTGCACCGTTTCCGCACATTTCGGCTTCGCTTCCGTCAGAGTTAAAAAACCTCCAGGCAAACTTAGCTTGTGGATTTGATGATTTTTCAAGCAAGATAAGACCATCTGCTGATACAGAAAATTTGGGACGACAGAGTTTTTTGGCAAGTTCTCTCCCTTCTTCTGGAGAGATCTCACCACTAAAGTTTAAAATAACGATAAAGTCGTTTCCTGAAGCACAAAGTTTGTAAAAACTTATTCCCTCTTTTTCAGACTCAAGTCTTTCGATACTCATAAAAAACCTCGTATGTTTAATTATACGATAATACTACTATTAATATATTTTACAATTTTATCTTAATTCTTCTAAAGTTTCAAGGAATTCTTTTATAGGAGGGTCTTCATAGAAGCAATATTTTCCTATACGCTTAAGAAGCACTATAGTCAGTTTCCCCTGAAAAACCTTCTTATCTTTTGAAAGGTGTTTTAACACTTGTTGAGGAGATAGATTAGAAGGAAGGCTGAGAGGATAGGAAAGATTCGCTAAAATATTTTTTAAAGGAGAAAAAACCTCTTTTTCTGCAACCCCAAGTTTTTCTGAAAGTTTTGCCTCGGCAAGCATCCCTAAGGCTACTGCCAGTCCATGAGGGATAGAATAGTTTAATTCAGTTTCCAGGGCATGTCCGATGGTGTGCCCAAAGTTTAGTACTTTTCTTAGTCCTGATTCCTTTTCATCTTTGGAAACCACATAAGCTTTAGTTTTACAGCTTTCATAGATAAGGTATTGAAGGTCTTCAGGGTTTAGTTGAAAAAGCTCTTCTCCTTTTTGAGAGATAAAAGTAAACAACTTCTTTTTTAGGATACAGCCATACTTTATTACCTCAGCAAGTCCGTTTTGGGTTTCCCTTTTAGGTAAGGTTTTCAAAACCACGGGATCGATGTAAACCCTACTTGGTTGGTAAAAGGTGCCGATAAGGTTTTTGCCTTCTGGCAGGTCAACCCCGGTTTTTCCTCCGACAGAAGAGTCTACCTGGGAAAGAAGGGTGGTTGGGACCTGCACATATTTTACCCCTCTAAGGTAGATGCTTGCCAGAAAACCCGTGATGTCTCCTACTACCCCACCTCCAAGAGCAATCAAAAGGTCTTTTCTGTCAAACCTTTTTTGAATAAGACTTCGGGCTAAAGAGATCACCGTGTCTATGGTTTTAGACCCTTCTCCAGGAGGAAAAGAGAAAATTTCAGCCTTGATTCCAGAGGTATTTAACTGTAATGAAAGCTTTTCTCCGTAAAGAGTTTTTACCGTGTCATCGGTTATAATAGCTACTTTGCCAAAGTTAAAAGAGGCTTTTAGGTCTTCGGCTATTTCATCAAAGATATGAGGTTTGATCAATATCTGGTAAGATGGCTTAGTTTTAACAGTAATTACAGACATGTTACAGATTTTTAAGGTTTTTCAAGAAGGTTTTTATTTCCTTAGGTGAGTTTTTCCCCTTTTCTTCTATGATTTTTACTATGGCACTACCTATGATAAAGGCGTCTGCGTAAGGATAGAGAAGCTTTATTTGTTCTTTTTTTGAGATGCCAAACCCAACGGCTAAAGGGAGATTATTTCCGCAAAGATTTTTAGTGATTTTTAGTCGATCTGCTAAGTCTTCTGGTAGAGAGTCTCGGGCTCCTGTTATACCTGTAATAGAAACGTAGTAAAGAAATCCTTTGGTGTGTTTAACAATTTTTTGGATGCGATCTTCAGAGGAGGTAGGGGTTGCAAGAAAGATGGTGGCAAGACCTGAGTTTTGGTTTGCCTTTATCCAGGGTTGGGCTTCTTCTATAGGTAAGTCCGGGATGATAAAGCCAGCAAGACCTGATTGTAAAGCATGTTCTACGGTTTTTTCCAAACCGAACCGGTAGATGATGTTATAGTAGGTCATGCAAACAATAGGATAAGGGAATCCTTTTTGATTTAGTCTTGAGATAAATTCAAAATAGGCTTCAAAGGTAGGTTGATGTTCAAGGGCTCTCACGATAGCTTTTTGGATGGTGGGGCCATCTGCAACAGGGTCGGAAAAAGGGAAACCTAACTCGATACAGGCGGGTTCAACCTCAGCCAATTCCCAGAGGATAGCCTCTGTGGTTTCAAGGTCAGGGTCCCAGCAGCAGATATAAGGAATGACAGCTACATCACCTTTAGATTTAATGGTGTTTATAGCCTTTTTTATCAAAGAGGCGTTTTTTTCCATCAAGCTTAGTTCCCTTCCAAGTATTCTCTTACAGAGGCAACGTCTTTATCTCCTCTTCCAGAAAGGGTTATCACCACGATGGTGTCTTTAGGGAGGTCTTTAGCAATTTTTAAAAGATAAGCTACTGCATGGGCGGACTCTAACGCAGGGATGATGCCTTCTTTTTCAGAAAGTAGTTGAAAGGCCTCAAGGGCTTCTTCATCGGTAACCGAGACATACTCAGCCCTGCCTGTATCTTTAAAATAGGCATGTTCAGGCCCTACTCCTGGATAATCAAGCCCAGGGGCTATAGAGTGAGCTCCTTTTATCTGCCCTACCCTATCCTGAAGTAGATAGGTAAGCATCCCATGTAAGACCCCTGGTTCTCCTACAGCTAAGGTAGCTGAATGATGGTCTGTATGTAAGCCTTCTCCTGCTGCTTCAACCCCGACAAGTCTTACCTGAAGGTCCTGCCTAAAGGGATAAAAAGTCCCCATGGCATTAGATCCTCCTCCTACACAGGCAAGCACTAAATCAGGGAGACGTCCTTCTTTTTTTAGGATCTGTTTTTTTATCTCAAGCCCGATAATACTTTGGAAATCTCTTACCATCATAGGGTAAGGATGAGGCCCTACCACTGAGCCGATTACGTATAAAGTAGAGGTTACGTTAGTAACCCAATCTCTCAGGGCTTCGTTTATGGCGTCTTTTAAGGTTTGAGTACCAGAATAGACAGGGACTACTTCTGCTCCTAAAAGCTTCATCCTGAAGACGTTTAATTTTTGCCTTTCAGTGTCTTTAGCCCCCATGTAGACCACACAATTTAGGCCTAAAAGCGCACAGGCAGTGGCTGTAGCTACCCCGTGCTGTCCTGCTCCTGTTTCAGCAATGATCCGGTTTTTACCCATCCTCTTAGCCAGAAGAACCTGACCGATGGTGTTGTTGATTTTGTGGGCTCCGGTATGAAGAAGGTCTTCTCTTTTTAAGTAGATTTTGATCTTTTTCCCAAGGTAAGAGGAAAGATTTTGGGCAAAATATAGAGGGGTTGGTCTCCCGGCATATTCCTTAAGAAGGTATTGCCATTCTTTCCAAAAAGAGGGATCTTTTTTTACTTTAAGATAAGCCTTTTCCAGGTCGTAAAGAAGGGGAATTAAGGTCTCAGGGACAAACCTTCCTCCAAACTTCCCAAAATATCCTTTCCGGTTAGGAATCTTCATCTTGGTTTGATAGTATACTTCTTTTTTAGTTTTTTGCAACTTTTTGAGTTTGTTTGAAAAATATATTTTGTTTAAGGTAATTAAAAAATCTTCAAGGTTTTTGGTTGACGGTTGACAAAGGAGAGGCTATTCTAAGCTAAAATAATAGAAAAGACAGCATTAAAGATGAGAGCTTTTGTAACCGGGGCTACAGGATTTATAGGAAGTCATCTGGTAAAGAGATTGGCAAAAGAAGGCTGGGAGGTTGCTGTTTTAATCAGACATGATAGTAATCTTTGGAGGATTAAGGATGTAGTTTCTAAGATGAAGCTTATCTATGGAGATTTCAAAGAGATTGAGAAGGTAGAATTAGAAATTCAAGGGTTTAATCCTTCTGTGGCTTTTCATCTTGGATGGAGTGGGGTAAAGAACAGGGATTTTAACAGTCCAGAACAGATACAAAATCTTATGGGAACGCTAACCTTGTTAAAGGTGCTAAAAAATTCCAATTGCCAGGTGTTTGTAGGGTTAGGTTCTCAGGCTGAATATGGGGTGTATAACGAACCGATCGACGAGGAGTTTTGCCCTAAGCCTGTTACTCTTTATGGTTTAACCAAGTTGTGTACCGGGATGTTAGCCCAAAGACTTTGCGAGTTGTATGGTATGAGGTTTGTCTGGTTGCGTTTGTTTGGGGTCTATGGTCCTGCAGACAATCCTTCTTCCTTGATTTCTTATGTGATCCTGAGTTTGCTTAACAGGGAAAAACCAGCCCTTACCAAGGGAGAGCAAAAATGGGATTATCTTTATGTAGAGGATGTGGTAGAGGCGATTTATAGGGTGGCTGTTTCTGAAAAGGTTCAGGGGGTTTTTAACTTAGGTTCTGGTAAGGTCCATCAGATAAAGAGTATTGTAGAACAGATAAGAGATTTAATAGATCCATCGATGGGGTTGGGCTTGGGTGAAATTTCTTATGATTTTAACCAAACGATGTATCTACAAGCTAAGGTCGATAAGTTAAAAAAGGAGATTAATTGGTATCCTAAGATCTCCTTGGAAGAGGGATTAAAAAGGACGGTAGATTGGTATAAAGAACACAAGCAGATTTACCAGACCTTCCAAGGGGGAGCACCGCTTTTCCAGAGGTCATCTAAATAGAGTTTGTCTGCAAGGGTTTCCATAGAGTACCAAAATCCTGTATAGGTGTAAGGCACAAGTTCTCCTTGGTTAGCTAAAAGTTTGGTAATGTCATTCCAGTCAGTATGGTCTCCTTCTATCAGTTCCAACACTTTGTAAGAAAGTACAAAAAAGCCCCCACTTATCCAGCTACCAGGTTCAAAAGGTGAGTTAAACCTTGGAGGGGCTTTAACAGAAAGAAAAGTAGCAAGTTTGCCATGTTTTTTATGGAAAGCTATTTCCTCTAAAATGTTTACGTCGCTTAGACAGTCTCCGTAGGTAAAACAGAAGATTTCTTCTCCTTCCAAGTATTTAGCAACCCTTTTAAGCCTGCCCCCTGTTTGGGTAAACTCTCCTGTGTCAACCAAGGTCACGGTCCAGGGTTCAACCTGAGAGTTATGGACTACCAGTTGATTAGACTTTAGGTCTATCGTTATATCTGAGGTATGGATGAAGTAGTTGGCAAAGAATTCTTTGATGATATGACCTTTGTATCCACAGCAGATGATGAAGTGGTTTATTCCGTAGGCTGAGTAGATTTTCATGATGTGCCACAGGATGGGTTTCCCTCCGATTTCTACCATGGGTTTGGGCTTGAGATGAGTTTCTTCGGCAAGCCTTGTGCCTAATCCCCCGGCAAGGATCACTACCTTCATATGGATCCCCTCTTTGGTTTTTTGAACCAAACTTTATTTGAAGTATACTGTATTTTTGGTTTTAGGGTATACCTATTGGTGCCCTAAGTTTTAACTGTTGAAAGATTATAACCGATAAGGTATAGTGGTTGGTATAATTTTAAAAACATAATTGTGTAGATATCTTTTTTAACAGAGGGTTTATGGATGAGTGCTTATTTTAAGGAAAATAAAGGGTTGTGCGTCTGGTTTACCGGGCTTCCGTGTGCAGGCAAGACGACAATCAGTAAAAGATTATATGAAGTCCTTGTAAGAGAGAACTTTAAAGTTCGTCTGTTTGATGGAGATGAGGTAAGGAAGACCATTTCAAAAGACTTAGGTTTTTCTCGAGAAGACAGAAGAGAAAATGTATTAAGGGTTGCCAAAATTGCCAAAGACCTTGTAGATCAGGGGTATATAGTTATATGTGCTTTAGTTTCTCCGTATAGAAAGGATAGAGAAGAAGTAAGAAAGATGTTTGAAGAAGGAGAGTTTATGGAGGTATTTGTAGATACTTCTATAGAAGTATGCGAAAAAAGAGATACAAGGGGATTGTACAAAAAAGCACGGCTTGGTCTGATAAAGAATTTTACAGGTATAGATGATCCATATGAAGTCCCAGACAAACCAGATGTCCACTTAAAAACAGAAAAAGAGAGTATAGAGGAATGTGTAGATAGAGTTTTGAGGAGGATTATACAGAAATGAAGAAAAAGGTTTGTTTTTCCTTTGTGGTAGATGCTGACCCGATTTTTTACATTCAAACTCTTAATTTAATAGCTACGTTATTAAAATCTAAAACAGCAAAACCTGAAGAAATTGTCGTTCACGTTGTATAAGGAGTAGATAAGGATTTTATTGAGTTTGTAGAGAAGCTTACCTTGGAAGTACATGAAGTTAAACCCATAGATTATAAACTACCCCGATATTGTAATAAACTTAGACAGCTTGAAAATGAGTATCTAAAAACCGCAGAGTTGGTAGTTTTGTTAGACACAGACATAGCCTTTGCCGATAATGTTAGAGATTTCATAGAATCTTCATCTCAACTTATTAGAGGAAAAGTGGTAGACCTTCCTAATCCTCCTCTTGAAATTTTAGAAAAGCTTAGACAAGAATTTGATATAAAGAAAAAGCCTAACCTAACAAACACCTCCCATTCAAATGAATTAACCTTTGATACGAACTGGAATGGAGGTTTTTACATAATACCTTCTAAATATTTAGATACTTTATATACTTCTTGGACAAAAATTGCTTCCGATTTGATCAAATATCAAACACTTTTAGGAAGATATTTTATTCATATCGATCAAATAAGTTTTTGTTTGTCATTGATGAAATCAGAATTTCCTTATGAGTTAATTCCTGTAGAGTATAATTTCCCTATACACTTAGATTTGAACGCATACGATGAAGATAGTTTTTCATCTCCTAAAGTTTTACATTATCATAAAAAATTAGATTGTCATGGTTTTATAGAGTTTTTAAGTATACCTAAGATTGATCAGTCGATCAAAAAGGCTAATGAACTTATTTCTCTTTTTAGAAAGAAAAATTTTGATAATAAAATTTTTTGGGAGTATAGATATCAAAGATTTGAAGACATAGGTTCAGGCATAGGAAGTAGAGGGGAAAATTTAGAGACAAGAAGAAAGATATTATATCCTTTTTTTTATTTTTATGGAAATAAACAGATCCTTGATGTTGGATGTGGAGACTTGGAATTAAGTTGTATGGCAGAATGTGAAAACTATACAGGGATTGACATATCAGAGGAGGCTATAAAAATAGCAAGAAAAAAGCGTACAGATTGGAATTTTATAGCTGGAGATTTTAATCGTTTAAATTTTGAAGGCCAAAGATATGACTTAGTATACTGTGGAGCAGTACTTATCCATCAACCTACATATGAACAGTATCTTAATTTTGTCAGTAAATTGGTCGAACTCACAGAAGATGTGCTTATAGTAGAAGGCTATGATTCTTCACCTTTATATACCTCTGACATTACTTTTTATTATGAGCCTATCACAGAAACACTTAAAAGAAACCATAAAGTAGCTTCAATCAAACATATAGGGTCGTATAGAGATACTTCAATAATATTAGCTAAGATGAAAAACAAAGAAGTTGTTGATCTGGATTTATTTATAGAAACGGTATATTACCTGTATACTTGTCCTAATCGAAAGGTCCTGCGTGAAATAATTCAGCTTTCTTTTGATTCTTTTGGATGGTTTACGGAAACAAAATCTCGTTTTTACGAATATCCTTATATTGTGGAACAGGTTGAAAATATGCAGGGTGAGAAAAAAAGAGTTTTAGAAATAGGTGCAGGTGTAAACCCACTACCACTATACTTTTCTAAAAAGGGGTTTGATGTGATAACAATCGACAATCACGAAACTCAGGTTGATCCGAATAAAATAAAAAGCGAGTGGGGCTTTTTGGACTATTCTCTCTTTGATAAAACTATAAAATCTTTTAACATCGATGCCTTATACATAGATAAAATAATAAATAAAGATGATGAAAAGGTTGATATAGTATATTCGGTGTCTACTTTAGAACATATTCCAAGTATTAAAAGAAGGTATATAATAAAAAATATCGGACAGGTAATTAAACCAGGTGGAAGCTTGTTGCTTACTATCGATTTAATTCCTAACAAAAATTTGGTATGGAATTATTCGGAAGGTAAGGTTGTAGAGGACACTTCTACACATGGGACTATAGAGGATGTTTTGTTAGAGATTAATAAAGAGGATTTTATAATATCTGATTTTTCAATAGTTCGTGGGATTGGGAGAACAGACATAGCTTTTATCAAAGCTGTAAAAATTTAAGGGAGTAAGAGTTGAAGAGAAGAGTAATTTGTATTTTGGGTATGCACAGAAGTGGAACCAGTGCCCTGGCAGGTTTACTACATCACTTAGGAATAAAAGCAGGCAAAACTTTGCTTAAACCAGCAAAAGATAATCCTAAAGGATTTTTTGAGAATGAGAAAATAACTTTATTCAATGAGACTAAATTAATGCCGAAATTGGGAACAACCTGGGATGATCTAACCCCTTTAGGTTTAGATATTTTTTTTAACTTTTCTGACAAAGAAGAATACATTAAAGAAGCTATAGAGATAATAAAAGAGGAATATGAATCTGAGGAAATCTTTTGCATAAAAGACCCTCGTCTTTGTGTTTTATTCCCCTTTTGGGAAGAGGTGTTTTATAGACTTGAGATAGAACCCTTGATAATAATTCCCTACAGGAACCCTTTAGAAGTTAGTTTTTCTCTGTTTAAGAGAGATGGTTTTTCTATAGGTTATGGATTGTTTTTATGGGCAAAATACAACCTTTATGCTGAATTAAACAGCAGGATGTTTAGAAGGGTTTTTGTGAGCTATGAAAAGTTGATAAATAATCCAAAAGATGAGTTGGACAAAGTTCAATCAAAATTTGGCATAGAGTTTTTAAGAAATAAAGACATGTTGGGATTTTTAGACAAAAAGCTAAAAAAATTTAATTTTCAACTTTCAGATTTACCAGAAAATACTCCAGATTTTATTAAAGAGCTTGGATATACTCTGGAGAGGTTAGCAAAAGGTGAGGCTAAATTAAGCTTAGAACTTGAGAAAAAGTTTGATGAATGGAGAAATCTATACGAAAGTCTTATAAAAGAGCAAGCAGTGATATATGAATGGATATCAGACAAAAAATATTTTTTTCAGGTTTTTATAGATATAGAAACAGGGTTTACCGAAGAAAATTCTATTATAGGTGAAGTAAAACCATATAGTTATATCCAGGAGTTTGTGTTCGAACTGCCTGAAAATGTAAAAAACTTTAGGTTCGACCCCTTAAATAAGCGTTGTGGAATTAAGATAGAAAGGGTAGAGGGGTGTTTAAAAAATGGTAAGGTAATAGATCTTACAGAAAACTTACTGCACAATGGTTATAATATAGACAAAAATTTCTGGATTTTCTTACACGATGACCCTCAGATATGGCCCCGTAGCCAAGATGATATTCAAGGTATAAGGTCAATAAAAGTCAGACTACAGTATTTTTCCTTACAGTCTGTTAATGATATTTTGGTTGAAAAGTTAGTTGAGTTGAATAAAATACTTAATATGCTGAAAAAAGAAAAAAAACAATTTTTTTAATTTTTGCGAGTTTATTTTTAAATAAAGATATGTTTCTTCCGATACTTATAAAGTATGAGGTTAATTAGAGAATACTTTGAACAACTTTTTATCCTTTCGCGAAAGCTATCTGAAATACCTACTCATGTAGGGTATACACCTCATGAACCTGTTTTAACAGACATTAAGTTGTTGGCTTTTTATTTACCCCAATTTCATCCCATTCATGAGAATGATGTATTTTGGGAAGAAGGGTTCACAGAATGGACAAATGTAACCAAGTGTTTCCCTCAGTTTATCGGGCACTATTAACCAAGGCTCCCAGTGTATTTAGGTTTCTATGACCTTAGGCTTGTAGAGAACATTAAAAAACAGGTAGAAATTGCAAAAAATTATGGAATCTATGGGTTCGTTTTTCATCATTACTGGTTTAAAGGTAAGAAACTTTTGAGAACTCCGATAGATTTATTTTTAAAACATAAGGAGATTGATTTTAAATTTTGTATTCACTGGGCAAACGAAAACTGGACGCGGACCTGGGATGGATTAGACCATGAGATTTTAATCAAACAACAACACAGTCCAGAGGATGATATAGAGTTTATCAAAGATTGCGCAAAGTATTTTATGGATGAAAGATATATTAGGGTAAAAGATAAACCTATGTTGGTCGTTTATAGACCAGAGCTTTTCCCTAATGTAAAGGAAACTGCAGAAAGATGGAAAAATTGGTGTAGAAAAAAAGGAATTGCCGAAGACTTATATCTACTATGTGTGCATTCTTTTAAACATATAAATCCTGAGGAATTTGGGTTTGATTGTGCAGTAGACTATCCTCCAAATACCTATCCGTTAACCCCAAGAAACTCAAAATATACCATCATAAACCCAGACTATCAGGGGAAAATTTTTGAGTATGACGAACTCATCGAACTTTCCTTTTCTCTTAAAAAAGTTCCTTATAGAAAGTTTAGAGGAATTTGTCCTTCTTGGGATAATGAGTCAAGAAGACCAGGTAGAGGAGTAGTTATTCATGATTCAACTCCTGAAAAGTATAAAAAATGGTTGAAATATTTAATAAAGTATACAAGAGAAAATTTTCCTGAAGAGGAAAGATTCATCTTTATAAATGCTTGGAACGAATGGGCAGAGGGTGCATACTTAGAGCCTGATAGAAAACATGGATTTGGTTATTTAGAGGCTACTTATCAAGCTTTGGTTGAGTCTGAGATCGAAGGGGCAAAAAAAATCGTCTTTGTTGGACATGATGCCTATCCACATGGTGCACAAATTCTTACTTTATATTTTTTAAAAGAGTTAAAAGAGCGGTTTAAATATCATGTAGCATTAATTTTATGGAAATACGATGGAAAATTCATAGAGGAATATTCTAAAGTAGCAGATATGATGTATGACGGAGAACAAAGTTGGCAAAAAATCAGAGAATTAGGTAAAAAATTATTTAAAGAAGGTTTTAAAAAAGCCATATGTAATACAGTTGTGACAGGAGATGCCGTTTTTGCTCTAAAATCCTGCGGTTTTAAGGTAATTTCTTTAATTCACGAATTACCGTGGCTAATTAATCAGTATAAATTGAGTGACAAACTAAAGAATATAGCCCTCCATGGTGATTACTTTGTTTTTCCTGCAAGATATAACAAATTGAAAATCGAGCAAAGTTTTGGTATAAAATTTCCAGAGGAAAAGTGTGTATATAGACCCCAAGGATGTTACTATGAAAAAGTTATAAAACAGCTTAAACCAGAAAAAGAAAAAATAAGGAAAAATGTTTTTGAAGAATTAAAACTTCCTGAATCTACCTTTATGGTGTTAGGAGTAGGATATGGAGACTACAGAAAGGGTTTTGACCTATTCTTAGAAGTTGCTTCTTTAGCAGAAAAAGAGAAAGACAGCAACTTTTATTTTGTTTGGGTAGGAAACTTAGATTTAAACAGTCAGAAGCTACTTGATAATAAATATTCACATCTTTCAAATTTAAAAGTAATTCCGTTTGCTGATGAGGTAATACGCTACTACCTTGCCTCAGATCTATACCTGCTTTCCTCAAGAGAAGATCCTTTCCCTTCTACTCTGATAGAGGCTTTGATGTGTGGGTTGCCGGTGGTTGCTTTTAAAGATAGCGGAGGTTTTGTAGAATGCCTGAGTGAAGAGGTGTTGGTTGAGAGAGAAAACCCTGAGGCTTTATATGGTAAAATAAAACAGATCGCCAAGTCGAAAATAGGTCTAAACTGTCTAAAAAATACGTTTGATTTTTCCTTTAAAAACTATGTGTATGATTTGTTAAGTTTGTTTGGAGATAGATTTTTTAAGGTTTCAGTCATTATTCCTAACTATAACTATGCACACTACATAAAAAAACGTTTAGACTCTATACTCAAGCAAAACTATCCTATCTATGAAATCATATTTTTAGATGATGCTTCTAACGATAAAAGTGTTGAAATCGTAAAAAAATATATAGAGGATATAGCACCAAGTGTTTTAGAGATAGATTTGATAGTAAATCAACAAAACTCTGGATCTCCTTATAAACAGTGGATAAATGGTTTAAAACGGGTTAACGGAGAAATAATCTGGATTGCAGAGGCAGATGATTTGTGTGAAGAAACTTTTTTAGAAACAGTCATAGAACCTTTTCATTTATTTGAAGAGGTAGTGTTAAGTTATTGTCAAAGCAAGATAATCGATGAAAAAGACAAGATTATAGCGGATGATTACCTGCATTATTTAGCTTTTTCAAGCAAATATAAATGGAAAAAATCTTATGTTAATGACGGCTGCAATGAAATCATCCATTTTTTGTCTATCCAAAATACTATCCCAAACGTAAGTGCAGTTTTGTTTAAAAAGTTAGATTTTGAAGAAAAAGTGTTAAAAAATCTTGCAAGATTTGAGATAGCAGGTGATTGGTATTTTTATGTTAAACTACTTCAAAAAGGTAAGATAGCCTTTATCGTTGATAGCTTAAATTTACACAGAAGGCACAGCCAAAGTGTCATTCATTCAAAAAATAAATATAGACATATCTATGAGATAAAATTAATGCAAAGATATGTGGCTCTCAATTTTGATGTTCCTGAAATACCTAAGAAAAGGGCCAAAGTGTATTTTGATCATTGCGTCAAATACTTAGGGGTATAAGTCTAATCTAAAGATTTGCAAAAATAACCGGTTTTACTCACAAGCAGCCCAAAAAACCTCTCTAAAGCATGATGCAAACATCCATCTATTTGATAAAACTCAGGCTCAAAATCTCTGAAAGACAACTCAAGCTTTAGTAAGTCCTTTAATGCCTCAAACCTAAACCAAAACATAGACCCAGCAGGAAATAAGAAATCCTCCCCATCCCACTGAATATCGAGTTTATGGCATAAAAGTTTTAGATAGTGCTGGTTTGTCCCTACATGGGCCTGATATGTAGTTAACATGTCTTTACCTGAGATTATTCCTAATCTTTTGTCCTTTTCGAAGGTTTTAAGGATTTTATCTACTATTTCTGGACTTCCAACTAAGGCTTTGATAGCCTTTTTCCTCCATACCTCTCCGTCTGGTCTGTGAATGCTTTTTTTTGAGTGTATTTTTAGTCCATATAGATATCCCATCGGATAGATAGTTTTAAAAATTTCTAAAAAAGGGGCGATGTCTCTTCCTCGGTTGAGGTTTCTATAAACGTAGGAGTTAGCATGAAAATCAAAGATTTGATCGGTATCAAAATAGACCTCTACAGGTATAGACACAAAAAGGTCATAACTACAGGTAAGATTTCTCAGGTATTGTTTAAACTCCTCCCATAAATCTGGATAATATAGATGAAGAATAACAGCCAAATCAGCCTTTTTGATGATTTGGTTCAGGTTTATATTTTCATAAAATATCCGCTGCCCTTTTTTAAACAGCATAACCCTCGGTTTTTTCACCGAGACATCTGAAGGTAGGTTTTCAAGGATAGCTTCTGCTGTGGCTTGAAGGTAGGCATATCCATGTTTTCTGTCAGGCTCAAGATGGTTCCCTTCTGCCCATTCGTTCCAGGCGTTGATAAAAATAAGCCTTTCTTCTGGGAACTTAGCCTCAAAAGTTTTTTTTATGAGAAAGCTTAACCACTTTTTGTAAAGATAGGGACTACTGAAGGCAAAAATGGTTGCCTGGTCTTGTCTCCTTGCGGTGTTATCCCAACTTACCAGGGCTGTTCTGATATACCTGTAATCAGGTTTAGGCTTGTTTAGAGAAACTTCAACCGCCTGGTGATAGTCAAAGATTGCGCCCTGAAAGTCAGGATTTAACAGCAAGGCATGTTGGTTGATTTTTTCAAGGGTAGGTTTACGAAAGAGGGGTGGAAACTCTAAAGCGGCGTCAAAGCCTATTTGGCCAGGGTCTTCATAAAAATTAAAGCAGTGTACCGCAACCAAGATTGGTTCCCCTAAACCTTGTTTAACACAAAAGGATTTCCAGTATTCTGCCGTTCTAACAGGGTCTGCCAAATCATGGGCCCTTTGCACTAAGATTACAGGTCTACCTTCTATCTTCAGGTAATTTCTGTGAGCAAGATATTTTGCCATGTCATGGATGAACTGACAGTCGGTTTCATAGGTGTGTATCTGTGGCATGAGAACATCATTTTCTTTGCCATCCCATCTACGGGTCCAGTTTTCATTAGCCCAACTGATGCAGAAATTAAAGTCTAAGACTTCATCTTCAAAAAAGGCATCAACAGGTTTTTCAAGCAGTCGTTTTCCGCTAAACCAGTATACATAAAAACAGAACCCAGATATTCCATATTTTTTAGCTAATTCTACTTGCCGTCTTTTAACCTCAGGCACCCTTAAGTCATAAAATCCCAAATCTATCGGCAAGTGAGGTTGATAGTGCCCCAAGAAATTAGGCGCAGCCTTGGTAACGTTAGTCCATTCAGTAAAACCTTTTCCCCACCACTGGTCGTTTTCTGGGATAGGATGAAATTGAGGAAGATAAAAGGCAATCAGTTTAAAAGGTAGATATTTTCTGGCTTCTGAAAGGTCTACATCAGTTTCTGGAAAAAACTCAAAGGAGGGTCCTTTTTGAGCAACCTTTAAACCTTGAAAATAGCTTAACTTGTAATCTGAGTCAGAAAAAACAGGTTTAGCCCGTCTGCCTTTATATCTTCCTTCTAAAATGTAGTGAGTCAGAGGATTTTTTTGAGCTAAAACTATTTCTACGTTTGAAAACAGGTAGTAATCCGTATCAAAATTAGGAGATGGGTCTCTACCTTCCTTCCATCCAACCAAGATATAGTGGATTATAGGGTCCCAGTGATTTTCTTTAACATCAGGATAGTTCTTTAAATACCAGGGTTCATCAAAAAGCCAGTTATCCTTAATTATCTGATACTCCTCTTCTACCTTTTTTCCCTGAAGTATTTTTAAAAAAGAGTTTTGGGTTATGTATATGCTTTCAAGTTTAACACCACTTAGTTTATCTATGAGCTTAATCTTTAAAACTTGGTTATGTTCTAACGAATAAGGTAGATTTATTTCCTTCCAGGTTATAAAGAAGCCGCAGTTTAGTTTTTTCCCTAAAACAGCGCTTATATCTGCTCTGTAAAGGTTAGCTGCCCTTTCTAAAATTTTCGTTTGGTTAACCCAAACTTCTATAATTCTTGAGTTCAGGGTTTTTTCTTCTACAATCCAACCGCTAATACCAAGTTTATGAAGAGGGTCAAGATGTACATAAAGGTTTGTTTGGGTATCGATAGGTTTGGGTTTATAGAATTGGATAAGGTTCATATTCCCAAACTTATTTTAAGTCGAAAGTTTCTAAAAAATTTTTATACCAATTTATCGTAAGGGTTAATCCCTCTACAAGAGAAAACTTAGGTTTCCAGTTAAGAATTTCCCGCGCTTTTTTAGAACTTAGATACTGTTCTCTAATTTCATGGGTAGCTTCGTTTAAAATCAGAGGTTCAAGGTTAGAATCCATAAGGTTAAGAATAAGCTTTACAAGATTTATTACACTTATCGGTTCTTCGTTGGAGAAATTAAAAGCCTGTCCTGCTAAATCTTTGTTTTCAGAAAGTTTTTCAGCAAGGCTTAAATAGGCACTTACTCCATCTTCTACGTAAAAATAGTCTCGTACATAGTTTCCGTCAGAGCGTATCACGGGCCTCTGTCCTTTTAAAATAGACCTGATGGTGCCAGGGATAACTCTATTCCAGTTTAAGTCTCCTTCTCCATAAAGGTTTCCACACCTGGTTATTACTACAGGAAGTCCATAGGTATAAGCATAGGTTTGAGCAATCAGGTCTGCGCAGGCTTTACTAACATCGTAGGGATGTTTGCCTTGAAGGGGCGTTTCTTCGGTATAGGGGAGGTTTTCATGTTCTCCGTAGGCCTTGTCTGAGGAGGCAACAACTATTTGTTTTACCAGAGGAGAACGCCTGCAGGCCTCAAGAAGCGACCAGGTGCCCTGAATGTTTGTCTCAAAGGTTGAAACAGGATTCCGGTTGGCTATTCCTACTATGGTTTGGGCTGCCAGATGAAACACCGTATCTATCTCATATTCTCCTAAAACCCTTTCTAAAAGCTTTTGGTCCCTAACATCCCCTCTTACTATCTTTACCCTTTCAATCGTTTTTGAAAGCACAAGTTCACTTTGAGGTACCCAGTCTCTTACTAAACATACCACCTCAGCTTTTAGTTCTAACAGTCTTTTTACCAACCAACTCCCTAAAAGGCCGGTAGCTCCGGTTACAAAAACAGGCCTGTCTAACCAGAAATCAGACTTTACCATACTTTCCAAGGGGCTTTTCCTTTTCTCCATAGTTCTTCTAAGTAGTTTTTGTCTCTTAACGTGTCCATAGGATGCCAAAATCCTTCGTGTTTAAAGGCAACGAGCTCCCCAAGCTGAGCAAGTATCTCCAAGGGTTCCTCTTCCCATTTTGTATGGTCTCCTTTTATCAATTTTATTACTTTAGTAGAAAGCACAAAAAAACCTCCGTTTATCCAACCTCCATCTCCTACAGGTTTTTCTTTGAAATCTTTAACCGTAGAACCTTCAAGTATCAAGGCCCCAAACCTGCCAGGCGGACGCACAGCAAGAACAGTAGCCAGTTTACCATGCTGTCTGTGGAATTCTATCTCTTCCCTTAGGTTTGCATCTGTTAACCCATCTCCATAGGTAAAACAGAAAATTTCTTCTCCCTCCAGATATTTGGCAACCCTTTTAAGCCTACCTCCTGTTTGGGTAAACTCTCCTGTGTCAACCAAGGTAACTGTCCAGGCTTCAACCTGAGAGTTATGTATTACCATTTGATTGGACTTTAGGTCTATCGTTATGTCTGAGGTATGGATGAAGTAGTTGGCAAAGAATTCTTTTATGATATGACCTTTGTATCCGCAGCATATGATGAAGTCGTTTATTCCGTAGGCTGAGTAGATCTTCATGATGTGCCACAGGATGGGTTTTCCTCCGATTTCTACCATGGGTTTGGGCTTGAGATGGGTTTCTTCGGCAAGCCTTGTGCCTAACCCTCCGGCAAGGATCACAGCCTTCAATTAGGATTTACCTCCCCATCCTGGTTCAAAAAGTAAGGTATTAGCTTCGTGATAAAGTTGAGTCAGGGTTTCCTCAATCTCTTTGAGATGGTTTTTAATAAACCTTCTGGTTTCACACAACTGTCTTGCCGCCATGGTAGTTTCACGAATCTTTTTAGCAAGTCCAGGGTCATCGATCATGTCTGCCATAGCAAGGATTAAATCCCACCCTTTTTCTGGAAACGGTATTTCCTTAAGCTCTGCGGCTATCATGTTGAGTATAAACCTATCCCATAGATAATACTCGAGATATTTAAAAAACGTAGGCTTTAATTTTTCTTTTATGATTTCCATCTCAAAAAGGGCCTGCAACCCCTCAACAGTAAGATAGTATCTCCAAACTATGTTTTCTTCATCCCATCTTTTAATGTCTTCTTCGGTTTGTGGTTCCATCGGTTCTGCTATAGGAAAGTCTATCACCACCGCAGGGGAATAGGCAGCTACACAAAGAAATCGCAACACATGAGAAAAGGCAGATTTAGTAAAACTTTCTTTATATTTTGGAGGGATGTTGCAAGGTATGTTATGTAGCTCTTTTTTATGAATTACAGAGGTTATCCACCCAAGAAATTGGTTGAATCCCATCTTATTGGCAAACTCAAGGACAGTGCCTTCGTAGATTTTATAACTATGAGGTTTAAGCCAACCATTTCCTGCATGGATGATATCTACCTCTTTGGTGTTTAGAACATGCCATACCATCCTTAACCCATCTTTAAGTAAAATATCATCGTCTCCAAAAATCCAAACATATTCACCGTTAGAAAACCTAACTACATTGGCTCCGTTTGTAGCCATATCCACATGTTTAGATAACCGGGTATATTCAAGAAAAGGGAATTCTTTTTTCAGTTTAGACAGAACTTTAAAGGTATCATCGGTTGAACAGTTGTCTGAAACGAAAATTCCGATGTTATCTTGTTCCCCAAGTTCAACTATCTGAGTTGCAATAGCTCTTATACACTTTTCAAGCTTTTTAGCCCTGTTCCAGGTAGGTATGGCAAAATAAAGTTTTTTCATACCAACTCCTTTTTTAATTTTTTCGGTTTTTTGGTTTTCTACTTTAGAAAATTTATTATATTTTATATGCTCTGTGGGTCAAGTTTGGCTAACTGATTTAGGTGAACAGAAGATGTTCTAATATTAGGGAATTACATCTGTAAGAAGGTTAAGGTAGCCATAGGGATAATAAAGGTTTTCTTCTGAGAGGTTGTGGGCCTTTAGGGCTTTTTTGACTTCAGGTAAAAAGGTTTGGGCCAGACTAACCAGATCTTTAATAAGAACACAGTATTGCATCGCTCTTTCAGGTGAGGTTTTAATAAGTACAGGGCATCTCCCTCCACAGAAAAACTCTGCCTCACAGGTGTTACAGCCTAACCAGTCCTTATAAGAAACTAAGGATAAAAGTTTGTCCTGCAATTTTGATAAATCGAGATTTTTAAATTCATCTTTGCGAAAATCAGCTAAAATCAATTCTTCTCCCATGTCTACGCATGGTAGAATTTTACCCGAAAGAACATCAAAACTTCTCATTTTTTCTACTCCACACCCAGTTTGACCCCTTCTGATACCTTGTAATAAAAAGAAAAACAGCTCAGCCAACGGCAGTACTGGAAGGATTTTTCCTTTAAAAAGCTCAGCCACAAACCTTTCAAAAAGATAACTCAAGTCTTTTAAGTAAGAACTTCTAAAAGCAGAGAAATTTTGTATAGGACAGTCTTTTTCTATCAGATGCCAAAAGAAAAAGTCAACCAGCCCTCTTTGCCTAAGAGTAAAAAACTCTTCTAAGCAATCTCTAAAACTCATCCCTTCTCTCAAGGTGGACCACATAAGTGTTTTGGTCTGGCAGTGAGATTTTAAAAACTCCAAACTTGCTTCAATCTGGTCTAATGAGGTCCCTTTCCTTACCCTTTCGTGCTGAACTTTTGTTCCATCGATAGAGATGATCAATAATTCTAACTGGCTGAAAAACTCTGGGTCCTTTTCTACAGCTTTTCTAAGGAGATTTCCGTTAGTGTAAAGAAAAAACTTTAGGTTTTTCTGTGGATAATAATTTTTTATTCTGTAAAAAATATCTTGGACTTTTTCAAAAACAAGAAGAGGTTCTCCTCCATAAAAGGCTATAAAGACAGGATTTCCGTTTGTTTGATCTAATAGCCAGTTTATCGCCTGAAAGGTTTTTTCTGGATCTTCCTCCCAAGAAGAGGCAAAAGCCCTCCTTTCACCATAGATTAACCCGTTTAAACAGCCTTCACAGCTTGCGTTGCATTTTCCAGTAACAGAAATGTGATAAATTGTAGGAAATGATTCTTTAAGAAAACTTTTTAATGTTATCATAGTTAACGTTAAATAACATTATTTGTTATAATAAATAATCAATTTTCGCAAAAAGTCAAGGTTTAAAAGGGGTTGAGTGTAAAAAAGGGATGGGTCCTTTTAGTAGTTATGGGTAAAACTGGAGATAGAAATCTATTTTAGAAGCTCAAAATGGATATTAGTTAGACATCTTTAAGAGAGGGTTTTTGTATCAACTTTATCCAGGCCATTTATTTTTTGAGTTAATGATCTATCACCTTCTATAACCTTCTTTAGATCTAAATCTGCACCAAGCACCCCTATCAGTCTGTGTTTATCGTCGAAGATAGGACAGGAAATGGTAAGACAATAAGAATTGGTGGCTAAGGAGACATAGATATCTGAAATATAGGTATCAAGGCTTTCCTTTACGTTTATAAACCATGGTCTACTTGACCAGTTTTCTCCATATCCTGTTGAACCATAGGCTGCTCTGAAATCCCACCGAGCAATGTTGTCTGTAATCTGGATGCCCTGGTCGTTTGTGATGTAAAGAAGTTCAAATATTTCATGTTGTTGTATCAATCTCTTTAGATAGTTTTCCATGGTAGGTCTATGCATAGACCTTAGCTCAAACGAAGAAGCAGCTTCTTGAATTATTTCTTTTGCATAGTCGTAGAGGTCAACCCTGGCCTTTCCAACTGTTAAAATTTGCTCTTCTGATAAGGAGTGTAGCCTTTCTGAATAGGTTTTTAATGTTGAAGACGAATGAGTGGTTTTTTCGATAAGCTCAGAGAGTTTGGAGATGGTATTAGAAAGAGTAGCTGTGGTTCCGTCAAGGTTAGCTGAAATTTCATTTAGACTTTCTGCATTAAGAGTTAGTTCTTTAATAGGTTGATTAATTTGTTCTAATTTTTCTCGGTTTAAACAAACAAGGTTGTAGGTTCTTTGAACTTGATGGTCTATAGAGCTCATTTTTTCTTTTATTTTTTCTATGGTGCCAAAAATTTCTTTTGCTTTTATGGTAACATCTTTGGTAGCTTCTGTGGTTGCCTGGGCTAACTCTCTCACCTCTTGAGCTATTACCGCAAATCCCTTACCATTTTGTCCTGCTCTTACAGCTTCTATAGAAGCATTTAGAGCTAAAATTTTGGTTTTATCAGCAATCTTGTTTATGGTTTTGGTAAGAGTGGATATAATCTCAACGGTATTATATATTTCTTTAGTGGCCTCAACAAGCTCATCTACAGCTTTTTTAACAAAAAGCATGCTCTGTTCTGTATCTTTAAAACTTCTTTTTATGTGTTCCACGTTTTCATTAACTATACCCACCCTTTTTAAGTTTTCCATAGAGGAAAAAGAAATTTGGCTGGCTATTTCTTTTAAAGAGTTAACTTCTTTTTTAATGCTTTTAATCTCAAGGTTAAGTTCTTTGGTAACTTCATTAAGAATTTCTGATTCTTTATTGATTAAAGGCGCAAGTTCCACAAGGTTTAAGGCGTTTCTTATTACCTCTTTCATAAAATGATTGTTGTAAGACTTTTTCCCATTTTTGTTTAAATCTTTACCCATTCTCCAGCTAACTAAAAACTTAAACATCCTCATCTCCTTTGAACTCTTCAATCGATGGTCTTATAGTAGATATTCAAATTTAATGCCAGAAAAATGTTTTGATTTTTTGAAGATTTAAAGATGGCTTAACTGTAGATTTTTGTAAAATTTTGTAATTTTTTGATAATTTTTTGGGATACTTGAAAAACAAGGTGAAGTAGGTGTGTTTATTTGGCTGACAGTAGGGGTAAGAAAGAGTTTTTGGCTAATACACTTTTAGCAGAGGATGATGGAGAGTTCAAGTGTGTCTTAGGAAGTGAAAAAGGTTTTAACGAAGCAGCATTAATGAGGCAGTATAACGAGCTATCTTTAGTAGAATTGAAGAGGACACTTGATGGGTTGTTGAAAAAATTACTTTAGTATAAGAGAAAGCTTTATAGGGACAGAATGATGATCTAACTAAAATCTATTTAAGGGACAAGGTATTTTGATCTAACCCTGGGGTTAAACTGTGCTGCGGGTTAGGGCAAAATGTTTTTCTCTTTTTTTTCTTCTTTTTTCTACCTGTTTTAAAAAAAACAAAAAGTCTTCTTGAGTTAGCCCTGAATAAAGGCTTGCATAAACCTCCCAAATGCGTTTTGTTGCCCCTTTCATACCACTCCATTCTAAAGTCATAGCAAGGGCTGATAGGTCTTTTAGACGGAGCTTTTTATCGAGTGGGGTTTTATACACTTTTACCCCGTCAAGGTCAAAAATCTTAAACCCTTCCTCATTTGTATGATAGAAATTATTGAACTTAGTATCTTTTATAAAAACACCCTTTTGATGAAGACCAAACAAAAACCTGACCAAATCTTCTAAAAGTTTTTCTCTTTCTAAAAAGTCTTTAAAACCTAAAAAACCTTGGGAAAGATAGGGAAAAACAATCCCACCGTAAAAGGTCTCTTTTTTTAGAAACGCAACCTGAGGACTTTTCCAAAACAAAAACAACGGTTCGACTATAGGGACCTCTAATTTTTTTAAGGATTTTACTACCTCCAAATAACTTTTAACCCTGTTTTTTTTAAAAAACCTGGGGATAAACGCTTTAACAAAAAAGTCTATTTTTCCGGAAGATTCTAAAGATATCAAAAAGTTTAGATGAGACGGAGTAATTTTATTAGGTTTAGCCAAAAAGGGGGCTGTTTTAAGCTGATTAAAAACCTCTTTAGCTTCTTCAGAAAAAAAGTAAAACCTAAAGCTATTCCAGTTGGGAAATAAGGCAGTCCACATAACTATCCCAGGTTAGATGACTTACAGTTTGCGAAATCCTTTCTGGATCAAACCTAAGGGCCAAGGCCTTTAAAATTGCCTGCCTTAAGTCTTCTTTTGTTCGGTTTACCACAAATCCATTAAGTCCCTCCTTAACAAACTCACTTGTCCCATCATAAAAAGTGGTAACCACAGGAGTTCCTGTAGCTAAAGCCTCAAGCGTTGCCATGGCTCCAGGGTCATACCTCGTAGGAAGAACAAAAAGGTCTGCCATAGCATAGTATTTTTCTATTTCTTTAGTTTTACCTAAAAAGAACACCCTTTTGGTGGAAATTCCTTCTATCCCAACCACAAGCAACTTCACCCTTTCTGGAAGTTCTGGTAAAACCTCCATCAGAAGAGAAAGCCCTTTCCTTTTAGCATCATACCCTACGAAAAGAAGCAAAAAATCCTCCTCTCTGAAACCTTTTTCTTTTCTACAAATTGTTTTTAGCTTTTTCAAAGAGGGGTTAAATCTTTTAAAATCCATTCCCCTATAACAAACTACAGTTTTACTGTAGACCTCTGGATAAAACTGTTTGATCAACTCTTTGCCAAGACAAAAAAGAGAAACCACCTTTTTTGCGTTAACAAGTGCTTTTTTTTCAAAGGTTAGAAGGATTTTATATCTAAGGCTAAAACGTCTAAAAATTGAAGCTTTTTGTTGCTGTAAAAAGGCTATCAAAGGGTCGCAAAGGATAAAAAGGTCAGAGGGATAGGGATAGCGAAAAAAGCTTATGAGTTTGTAGGAAGAAAGATTGGCAAGGATTGTTTTAGCTTGGGAGATAAAGAAAAGATGTTTAGGTACTGACCCAAAGCCTTTCCATTTTACCTGATATAGCTCCAAATTTTTTAGGATCTCTTCTGGGAAAGATATGGTATGGGCAATTAGTCCTACCTTAAACCCTCGTTCTAAAAGCTTTAAGGCTACGTTTGCTGCGTGGGCCTCAGCCCCACCGATCCCAAAACCTATTTTTGGCCTTAAAAGAATGATTTTTTTCATTCAAAAACGCTATAAAACATAAACTTTGATACCTGAGAATTCTAACCGTTGTTTTAAAACAAAGGTGTTTTCTTTAAATATTTCTCGTTCCAGGATAGCAAATTTATATCCTTTAGAAGTGATGTAGTTTACCACCTCATCCACAGTCCTTTTCCCAAGTTTAACATAAAAATCTCTCCATTCGATTGCGGGACACAGAGGAACCTTTTTGTAGTTTGAAATATAAAAAAGAAGTTTTCCTTCTCTGGTAAAAACTAAATTTTTACAGGCTTTTTCCGAGCAAACCTTTAGCTCTTCCTCTGGAAGAGACCTTGCTATATCTAAGGCTACCTGTTTAATCCCTAATTTATCTACCCTTTCTGGCTGAAACACCTTAATACCTGAAAAAATTACGATATAGGCCATAAGAAGTCCTATAATCTTGTCAGAAGAAAGCCTAAATTTCCATTCTAAAAAGGTTTTAACATTAAGCATTCCTACCCCCACGATAGGACTTACAAAATAGAGAAGGGGCAACATATATCTTTTTTCCATATACCATTTAGCAAAGGTAAAATACCAGAGTCCCACAAAATATCCCACTGAAATTACCAAAAAGTATGTAGTTAAAGGGTTTTCCTTAAGAAAACTTCTTAAGTTTTTAAATCCTGCTAAAAATAAAAGAAAGATAGGGAAGTGTAGAGCAGGGATAAATTTATAAAAAAAAGTAGTTCCAAAGGCAATCAGCCAAAGGTTCTGCTTTAAAATATCCCAGAAATAAGGAGAAGGCATAGGAATGTCTAAATATCTGAAGTTTTTTAACTCTTTTGCGAAGGGCTGTTCAAAGGGGTTTAAGCAAGAAAGCTTGCCCTTTAATTCAACCAAAAAAAACCCTTTATAAAAACTTACATAACCTATACCCACTAAAAGAAGGATAAAAGGTATTATAGAAAAGCTAACCAAGGTGTTTAAGGCTGATTTTTTGTCTTTTCCAAAGATAAAACAGAAAAGAAGATACAAGAAAGTTAACCCTATGAGAAATACCCCTTCAACCCTTACCCAAGAAGATAAAACCCAGAAAAGATTGGCTAACACAAAAAAAATAACCTTTTTTTTGCTTGACTCCTGATAACCTTTTATAAAAAACCAGACTCCCAAAAGGACTAAAAAGGTAAAAAAAGACTCCCTCATCACCTCTGCAGACTCTTTTATCAAGGTTGGATTAAAGCTATAGGCTAATAAAACTAAATAAAGGATAGGAGCTTTAAAAACTCTTCTCATGATTGAATAAAGCAAAACCAAAGAAAGAGAGCTTGAGACAAAAGAAACCAACTTTCCTGCAACCTCCCAATCTCTAAAAAGATAATAAAACGGAACGATCGCAACTGAAAAAAGGTTAATTTCCCTTATCCTTGAAGAAAGGCCACAAAGGTCTAAAAGGTTGAGGTTGCCTGTAGCAAGGACCATCGCCTGATAAAGATAAAGGGGAGAATCGCGAGAAATAAGCTCTATGGACCAGAACTCATAGAGTCTGAGGACAAATCCAATGAGTAAAACTACTATCCCGATTTTATCAACCCTGTCTTTCATACCCGCTATTTTAGCTTATTTTCAAAAAATTGAAATTATAGTTTTTTCCCTCTTTTTTTGGCTTTGAGTGTTCTTCTTCTGATTAACCAGACTTTGAGTTTTACTAAAAATTTTAGCAACCCTTTAGAAGACTGGTTAACCAGACCTAAATAATAAGATAGGAACTTCTCAAATAGGATCGGTCCGCTATTTCCAAAATACTCCTCAAAAGAATAGCCAAGCTGGCCTAAATCCTTGATTTGATACCTTAGGGGAATTTTGGGATCTTTGATAACCCTTGATACGTCTAAAAACCCTAAGTTTTGGCTATGTTCATCCCAGAAAAAATGGTTTAGATAACAATCTTGATGAAAAAAATTTTTTAAATGCATTCTTGAAATCAGCTCTGCAAGTCTGTAGAGTAAAAATTCTTGGTTTTGTTGGCTCTTTGGTATTAAACTTGAAAGGGGAACCCCTTTTAGGGCAAAGGTTGCTATTTCAACCTTATCGAAAGATTTGTGCCTGAAAAAAGGTTCAGGGACAGAAAAACCTAAAGCTTTTAGCTTTAAAAGATTTTCCCACTCAGCCTCTGCCTCCTCAAAGTGGGCAGTATAGATTTTGATATAAAATTTCTGTCCGTTTACCTCATAACCTTTGATTTGTCTGTAGCGTTTTTCTCGTTCAAAAAAAGGAGCAGGGAGGTTGAGTCTTAACAAATTAGGGTCGAAAATTTTATAAAAAAACGGCAAATGTGCATCAACAACTTCAAAATCAGAGATCTTTGAAACATACATGTTTAATATTTTATTCAATTTTCTTTAGAAGTTTCTAAAAATTTTTTAACTCCGGCTACGATTTTTTCGGGGTCTATCAATTTAACACAGGTTCTTATGTTGTTTTTACAAAAGCTAACGGTTTTAAAAACAAAACTACAAGGTGCGCAACTGAGGTTTTCCCTAACCCAAAATATTCTACTCTCTGTAGGATGTTGCTCAGAGATGTCTATGGGTCCCGGGATGTAAACAATAGGAATTTTTAAAGCATCTGCCATGTAGGTTATTCCTGTATCAACTCCTATAAAGACAGAAAGTCTTTCAAGTAGGGCTGGTAGTTCTCCTAAACTAAATCTTCCTGTCAAATCTAAAACTTTTTCTTTATTTTTAACCAGTTTTAATACCTCTTGTGCCTTAAGTTTATCTTGAGAGGATCCGATCAGAACGATATAACAATCTTTTTCTTGTAAAATTTTATTTATAACTTCTGCGATTTTTTCGTTTTCTAACTCCTTAAGTTTATTTCCACTACTAACTGATATTCCAACAAGTGGTTTGGTTATACCTTGTAAGACTTCTGTTACTTTTTTGTCTGCATCTGAAGTTTTATAAACTTCTTTAGAAAGGTTGTTGCTTTGGATTCCTATCTTTCCTAAAAGTTTTAAATAGGTTTCAACCACCAGCTGACCTGAAACATGCGGTTCTAAATAGGTATAAAATTTAGAGGCAAGGCGAAAGGTTAACCCGCAAAAATTAGGCAATATAGAAATCCTTGTAGGAACCAACCCCCATAAAAGACCTATGGTAAAAGGTAGGTTTGGATTAAGTGCTATACCTAAATCATATCCTCCTTTTTTTATATAATTGGCAAGTTTGATCTTACCTAAAAACCCTTTATAGTCCTTGGGTGAAAAAAAAACAACTTCATCGATGTAAGGATTATTTTCTGCAAGTTCTTTTACCATAGGATTAACCATTACAGTTAAACGAGACTCAGGATAGGCTTTTTTTATCTCTCTAAACACATGCGTAGTACAAATAAAATCCCCTATTTTTGCAGCCTGAATGACCAAAATTTTTCGAAATTCTTTGTTTCTATTCTTTAAACTGATAATAAACTGGATTAAAGGATAAAAAAGGTAACTTAACAATAGGTAAAGCATATCAATTTTACTTTTTTCCTAAAACTTCTGCGAAAACTTTTTCTACTCCCTCTACATATTTTTCAATAGAAAAATTCTTCAAAATCCTCTTTCTTCCCTGTTCTCCTAGTTTTTTTCTCAACTGAGGATCCTTTATCAACAGCGAAATTTTTTCTGTAAATCCTTGAGGATTTTTAGGGGGAACAAGAAAACCTGTCTCTCCATCTACCACCAAACTAAGAACTCCAGGTATCTTTGAGGCCACAACCGGTTTCCCCATAAGCATAGATTCTAAAATAACACGAGGGAATCCCTCCCTTTCTGATGTCAACACAAACACATCAAAGGCGTTAATATACGAAATAGGGTCAGACTGAAAACCAGCAAAAATAATCTCTTTTTCTAAATTTCTCTCTCTAACCAATTTTATCAACTCTTCCTTTTCTGGGCCATCTCCTACTATAACTGCTTTAAAAGGTTCTTTGATTTGCTTTTTTAACAAAAACATTACCTCAATAAAATCATCTACTCTTTTTCTTTTACATAAAGTTCCAACTGTGCCTATAACGACATCTTTTTCAGAAATGCCTAAATTTTTTCTTATTTCGTTAGGAGGCATAGAAGGGTTTAAATGGATATCTATTCCATTGTAAACCACCACACATTTTTCTGAGAAAATACCATTTTCTACCAAAAAATCCCTTACTCCATCTGAAACACAGATTATTTTTTCTACCCAGAGGTTAGTTTGTTTTATTAAAAATTTATTTAACTTAGGTATTGTTCTACAATGAAGCACAGCAGGAATATTTGTCATTTTGCAGCTAAGATTCCTTCAAGATTGGTTGCAGGCTGATTGTTCATGTATATCAAGTCTATCTTTAAATCTTTTACAAGTTTTGCGATAATTTTGGCGTTAGGTTTTATGCGAAAGAAATAATCTACCCAAAAAATTGCATATTTTCTTAATTTTTGATTGAAAAACAGAAGAACTCTCAAAAATTCCTTTATCAATTTGGTTTTCAACGATTTAGGTTGTTGTGGCAAAACAATAAACTTTACCCCTAAAGTTTCAAGTTCCTTTTGAACGTTAGATTCAACCCCTTTGTTATAGTTGTGATAAAACAAAGCAGTAAAATTATATTTTTTCTTGTCTATTCGTTTTAAAAGTTCGATTAAGGAAATAGTCCCTCCGCCCCATTCTTTTCCTGTATCAAGGATTAGAATTTTATGGCTCATTTCCTTTCAACTCGTTAGTTTTTATTCAAACTCAAAATTAAATATAGCTTGAAAAAAGTTTTTTAAAAGCCTCTGAAACAGTAAAAAACAGGGGTTGCAATTTTTTTAAATAGGTATTAACTAAAATTTAAAAAAGTTTAATCAAAGACTTCAAGGAGGGTTTATCATGATCATCATTATGGAACCTCATGTTACTCAAGAAAGCCCTGAGTTTCATTCCCTATTAAAATATCTCGAACGATTTCCTCACTTACAGATCAAGGTGATAGAAAACAAAGGGGTTACCCGTACGCTACTTGAAGTACACCTGATAGGAGAAGACTATATGGTGTCTCAGGAAGATATAGAAAGCTTACCAGGGGTTGAAAAAGCCATAAACGTTACTGCTAAATATAGGTTGATAGGAAGGCATGGGGTTCTTACTGATTTTGGTTTCACCTATAAAGACCTAAAATTTAGTCAGGATTCTTTCCATATCTTTGCAGGGCTTTGTGCTGTAGATACTTATGAAAATGCTGAAGCTATTTTTAAAGCTTTAAAAGAAAACGGGGTGTGTTGTGCCAGAATGGGGGCTTATAAACCAAGAACCTCGCCTTATGACTTCCAGGGATTAGGAAAAGAATGTCTTCCCTGGCTGTTTGACTTAGCAAGAAAATATGGGATTAAAGTAATAGTGATGGAGGTGCTCTCTCCTCATCATATAGATGAAATCAGAGAAGCCCTGGACCTAACAGGCCATCCTTGTGGGGTTATCCTACAAATAGGGACAAGAAACGCCCAAAATTTTGAATTATTAAAAGCTGTAGGCAGACAGCTTGATTTTCCTGTACTTTATAAAAGAGGATATGGCCTTGCCTTAGAAGAAAGCTTGAATGCCGCAGAATACATAGCCTCAGAAGGAAATACCAACATCATCTTTTGCCTAAGAGGGGTTAGAACTCACTTAGGAGATCCTCATAGAAACCTGGTAGATTTTGCCCATGTTCCTGTAGTCAAAAGACTTACCAGATTGCCTGTATGCATAGACCCTTCTCATCCTATAGGTTCCAGAGTAAAAGCTCCAGATGGTATTAGAGACATCTATCATATAACTGCACAGGGGGTAATTGCCGGAGCCAATGCCATCCTGGTAGAGTTTCATCCCTGCCCAGAAAAGGCTTTATGTGATGGGCCTCAGGCCTTGCCATTAGAGGAGCTTCCTCTTTATCTTGAGTATGTATATAAGGTGAGAGAAACCTACTTAGAGCTTAAAAAGTTGGTAAAAGATAAGGGTGTTTAGTGCCTTTTTTTTACCTTCTTTTGACTGGATACAGATAGAAGTTTCAGGTCTGTGTAATGCACAATGTTTTTATTGTCCCCATACCGTCTGGCGAAAAGACTGGTTAGGGGCCAATTTAAGTTTAGCTACTTTTAAGAAACTCCTTCCTTATTTTAAAAAAACTAAACTTGTTTATCTACAGGGCTGGGGGGAACCCCTTCTTAATCCTGAGTTTTTTGAGATGGTAAGGCTGGCTAAAGCCCAGGGAGTTAAAGTAGGTTTTACCACAAATGGCACCTTAATAAACGAAGACCTTGCAGAAAAAATAGTGTTTTCTAAGGTTGACGTTTTAGCCCTTTCTTTAGCAGGGATAGAAACCAACGACCGTTTAAGAAAAGGAACTTCTCTTAATCAGGTTTTGAAAGCTATAGAAACCATAAACTCTGTTAAGACGTTAAAACAGCAAAATCCTCAAATTCATATAGCTTACATGCTTCTCAGATCAAACGAGTATGAACTGGAAAGATTACCTGAATTTTTGGCAGAATATGGTATAAGAGAAATCATAGTTAGCCTTCTTGATTTCGTCCCCTCTAAAGATTTAGAGGAGGAATGTCTTGCTCCTCAAACTGAAGAGGATTTTAACCTCCTTAAAAAGCGGGCTGAAAAAGTGGCTGAAAAAGCTAAATCCTTGGGCTTAAAGATGATTTTCAACCTACCGTCGCCTTGTTCTCAAGGAAGGGTATGTAGCGAAAACCCGATAAAAAGCCTTTTCATTAACTCCCTTGGAATGGTATCCCCATGCGTGTTTACAGGAATTCCAGTCAAACAAAAAACAAACGTCTATTTTGGTAACATCCATCAAGAAACCCTTAAGGCTATATGGAATAAACAGGAATATAAAGAGTTTCGAGAGGCTCATCTTTCTCGAGCTAAACCACCGGTTTGTGCAACCTGTCCCAAAGCAAGGATTGAGTTAGTCTTTTAATCCCTAAAGTAGTAAAATTAAAAAATAGAGGTAAAATAAAGTCCTTATGATTATATCCTTTTTGCCTACTTTTAAAGGTGATGTTAACTATTTTTTGTTCGAACCTTTAGATAAGGATTTTTTTGACCTTTTATCCAAAGCCAAGGCAGTGATCTTCCCTCCTACAGTTACTTCAGACCTTTATTTTTTGGTAAAAAATTCAGGTGTTCCTGTTTTTCCTGAATATACTTTAAGGTTTCAATATCCTGGGAAAATCGGACAAATTTTTATGTGTAAAAACCTAAGACTTCCTCATCCAGAGAGTGTGGTATTGCCAAGGCTTTGTGGATTAGAAGAAAACCCCTATCGCAAGGGAATAAAACTCAGCTTTCCTGTGGTGGTTAAAGGCAACTGGGGAGATGAGGGGACAGAGGTTTTTCTCTTAAAAACTAAAGAGGATTTTTACAACTTTTTACCTACGCTTAAGACTTGGGAGAGGTCTGGTAGATATGGGGTGGTCTTCCAGGAATACATACCTGAGGAGTTTGACGCAAGAAGTGTGGTTATTGGGGATACCATTCTGGTTTTCTTCAGGGCAGGAGGGTTTAAGAAAAACCTGGTGCAAGAAGGTACCATAATCCCTCCTCCTCAACGGGGGTTAAAAAGAAGGGTGGTTGAACTTACCAAAAGAATTATAGCCAAAACAAGATTTAATCTGGTAGCCATAGACTTTCTTTTTAAAGACAAAAAACCCCTGGTAAACGAATTTAATTTTACCTTTGGAAGGCGAGCTTTAGGAGAAAAACGCTACGAGACCTTACTCAAAAAAGCTATCAAAAAATTTTTAGAAGAAGTTTTATGAAAAATCATGAAAAAGTTTTTTATCAAAACCTTAGGATGTAAGGTAAACCAAGTAGAAAGTGCTTACATCGTAGAAAAACTCACAAAAAAAGGGTATATACTGACTGAAAAAGAGGAAGAAGCTGATTTTTTCATCCTTAATTCCTGTATAGTTACCGCAAGAGCAGAAGCCGAGGGAAGGAAGCTTATTAAAAGATGGAATAAGTTAAACCCCGATTTAATCATCGTTGCAGGTTGTTACCCTCAGGCTTATCCGGATAACCTTAAAGGTTGGGGAGAAAAGGCTCAGATTAAAAATCTTCTTCTCTTAGGGCAGAAAGAAAAATTAAAAATTGACATCTTTTTAGAAGAACTTCCTTTTTTAAAAGGCTATACCTTCTCTGAACCAGAGGTTTTTATCGAAGGTCTTTCTAAAGAAAAAGAAGTTGAGGCCCTTTTTATAGAAAGATACTTTTCTCGCTCAAGGGCCTTTATCAAAATTCAGGATGGGTGCGACCAATTTTGTAGTTATTGTATAGTTCCTTATTCAAGAGGAACGCCTCGGAGTTTGCCTTTAGAAAAGGTTTTAGCAGAAATCGAGAAAGTCTTGCTTGCTGGCTACGAAGAAATAGTACTTACAGGGATCCATCTTGGGCAGTGGGGAAAAGATCTGATGCCCAAACAGAATCTACCAGACCTACTTTGGGAAATAGAAAAACTCTTTGAGAAACAAAAAAAAGACCTGATTTTAAGGCTCTCTTCTTTAGAAGTAACAGAAATAACCCCTGAATTTTTAGAGTTTGCTAAAAGCAGTGCCTTTTTAGCCCCCCATTTTCATATCCCTCTACAGAGTGGTTCTGACAGAATCTTAGCCCTTATGAACAGACACTATACCGCTAAAGATTACCTAATCGTTTTAGAAAAACTTTATAACCTTTATCCCCAGGCAACCTTTGGAGCAGATGTAATCGTAGGATTTCCGTCAGAGGATGAATGGGATTTTCAAAAAACCAAAGAAGTTATAGAAAAGTCTCCTTTAAACTGGCTCCATGTTTTCCCTTTTTCTCCAAGGCCTGGCACTCAAGCAGAAAAAATAACCCCAAAGGTCCCCCCTGAGATAATAAAATCTCGGGTAAACTTTTTAAAAAACTTAGGGAGCCAAAAAAGGGAAGTTTTTTTATCCCAAGAAGTGGGCCAAATTAGAAGGGCGGTGGTTGAGACCATCAAAGAAACTGAGGCTCAAGCCCTTTCAGAAAACTACATCTCCCATAAAATCATGTTACCTCAAGGTTTATGTTTAGCCAAAGGGAAGGTATTAAAGGTCAGGTTTATAGCTAAAGAAGGAGACTATTTATTAGGTGAAGTCTTATAAATCTTAATAAAAAGCAAGGTGTAATGAAAACCAGAGGCTAAGGTAAAAAAGATAACCAGCTGGCCAAACACAAAAATAAACGTAGGGTTTAACCGAAGGACCAGCAAATGGAAAAGATAGGTAAAGATAAACCCTATCTGTAAGGCAGTTGAAACCTTTCCTAAGTAGGTTGGTTGAAACTCTATCCTTTTTGAAGACCGTAAATAAAGATAAACAGCCCCAAGAAGAATACCTAAGTCTCTAACTAAAACGATGACAAAAAAATCAAAAGGTAGAAGACGATCATAATAAAGCAAGAAAAACATCACGTTTATAAACGTTTTATCTGCTATAGGGTCAAGGATCTTTCCCAGCTTGGTTTCCCAGTGAAAAGTCCTGGCAAGAAATCCATCTAAAGCATCGCTAAGTCCCCCTGTCAGAAGAAGAAGCAAAAACACATAAACCGGAAGATTTTTGGTCCATAAAATCGGAAAAACTATCGCAAGAATCAGTCGATAAAGGCTTAAAAGATTGGGAAGTTTTAGCATGTCTTTTAACATAAGGTTCATAGATTTTAAATAATACCGTATTTTTAAAAACAATAAAGTTTTTAGACTTCGGAAATTTCAAGGATCTTTTCTATGTTAAAAACCCTTTCCTTACTTCGAAGTTTACAAAAAGCTCTTAGACCAAGGAAGGTTTTACCTTGATAACTCATCTCTTTCATTTCTAAAGGCACAATCCTTCTGCAAGTTTTTATGTTTGAACTTTTTAAATAAACAATTTCTATTTCTCTGTTTTGTTCTATAGCCTTTCTAATGGCTTCAATTTTTTCGTTTAAGCCAAGTTTTTCGCTTGCCTTGATATATTGAAAGTTTGTTAAAAATTTTACCACCTTTTTGTCTAACTTTATATGACCCCTTTTAACAGGTTTGGTAAGCACGATCCCATCAAGACTAATCCCTCGAGAAAGGGCGACATATAACTGTCCATGGGCAAAGGTGCCTCTTTCTAAGTCTATTACGAGGTTTTTAAAAGTTAGGCCTTGACTTTTATGGATGGTTATCGCCCAGGCTAGTTTTAAAGGAAACTGGACAAAATGTCCTACAGATCTTACCTCTATTTTAGAAGAGGTTTTATCAAAATAATGTTCATATATATCCCATTTAAAAGGAGTTACCTCAACAAGATATCCTCGCTGTAAATCTACTTCTATTAACTGCTCTTCAGGGTCTATGTATACCACCCTTCCTATGTCTCCGTTTACCCATCTACCTTGAGGGTCGTTGGCTACAAGCATTACCTGGGCACCTTCTTTAATCTTTAATTCTAACGGAGCTGGTAAATCCTCTGTTTCTATCTTACCGTGGATCTTGCCACAAAACTCAAAGGATTTGCCTGGAAGTCTTTCTAACCTGGTAAGGTTTATCTGTTCTGCTTTAGCGTTGGTGGTGGTAAGATAGACATATACCTCGTCTTCTTCAGGCTCAAAATTAGGTATTACCCTTTGATTAAGTATTTCTAAAGTTTCGTCTTTTAACATCCCGTTCCTTATCTGGTTTAAGATTTCGATAAAAGTCAAGTCAGTTTGACGATAGACCTTCTCAAACTCGACAAACTCAAAAGGGGTTTCTTTAAAGGCTTTAGAGGAGAAAAAATAAGGTGTTTCATAAAGATGGTTAAAGATTTCTTTTTCTTTTGAGGTAACCACCGGAGGTAGTTGGTACAGGTCTCCGATAAGCACCATCTGAACTCCACCAAAGGGTTTCTTAGGGGAAGGGCCCCATCTTCTTAAAAAAGCCTCTATACAATCAAAAAGGTCTGCCCTTACCATAGAAATTTCGTCGATAATCAATGTGTTAAGGTGTTTATAAACCTCTCTTAGATCTTCGTTGGGTTGAAGCCGATATACCTTATCTAAGGTTATGTCTGGCCTAAAACCAAAAAACGAATGGATGGTTTGCCCCCTTACGTTAAGAGCCGCAACCCCAGTAGGAGCAAGGACTACCATAGACTTAGGAAGTTTTTTTATTAAATACCTAAGAAAGGTGGACTTGCCAGTCCCAGCACGACCGGTTATTAAAAGATTTTGATGAGAGTTGGCAACAAGTTCCCAGGCCTTTTTAAACTGTGGATTAAACTCAATATCCTTCATAATACTTAGCCTTATTTTAACCTCTATATTCTAAAAATAAAACTCAGAATAGCCAACAGTTGCCATAAACTTAGATGGTGCTATTTTAAAAATACCTGATATTAGCGATACCAATATTAGAAAAACGGTTATTTAGTGGTAAAAATCCTCTATCGTTGAAATCTGCTTATTTTGACCGGTAGTGCCTGATATTAACACATTTTATAAAAATTTTAAGGCAAAACACGGCAATGGGTAAAAAGCTTTTTATCGTTGAATCTCCTACCAAGGTTAAAACTTTACAAAAGATCTTATCCTCAAAAGAGTTTATCTTTAGAGCTACCTTTGGTCATATTAAAGACTTGCCTCCAAAAACCTTGGGAGTTGATTTAAACACCTTTCACCCTTCCTTTTATTATATGAGTTCAAAGAAAAAGATACTTTCAGACCTGAAAAAATTAGCCTCTAAAGTTGAAGAAGTCTATTTAGCTACCGACCCAGACCGCGAAGGGGAAGCCATAAGTTTTCACCTCTATGAATACCTAAGTTCTGCTAACAAAAACTTAATCTTTAAACGGGTAGACCTTATAGAAATTACTGAGTTCGGGGTAAAACAGGCCTTAAATTCTGTAAGAGACCTTGATAAAGGGCTTTACCTTGCTTACCAATCAAGAAGGGTCTTAGACCGTATCATAGGATATCTAATTTCTCCTAAACTTTCTAAAGCCCTTAACCTTCCTCTTTCAGCAGGAAGGGTCCAAAGTCCTGCTTTGAGGCTGATTGTTGAACGTGAAGAAGAGATAGAAAACTTTCTCCCTGAAACCAGTTTTTCCTTAAGGGTTAAGGTAAAAGATAAAAATAACAACGTTTACGAACTTGATTTATGGTTTAAAAAAGGGCTATATAAAGACAAAGACCCTAAAAAGTTAGAGGATTTTTTTAACCATTATTTAGCTGGTAAAACCCTTTCGTTAAACAACATAACCGAAAAAAAGGCTCTAAAACAACCTCCTTATCCTTTAAAAACCACCACTCTTATAGAGGCAGCAGGAAGTTCATTAGGATTTAGTCCCAAGGAGACGATGGCACTTGCTCAGGCGCTCTATGAAAAAGGATTGATCACTTATATGCGTACTGATTCAGTGAGAGTCAGTCCAGTTGCCAAAAAGGCTGCTAAAGAGTTTATCCTTGCCAATTTCGGAGAAAAATACGTGGGAAAGGAAAGGAGAGTTAAAGTCTCTAAGTTTGAACAAGGCGCCCACGAATGTATAAGACCTACCAACCTTTTCCAAGATCCCAAAAATTTGACCTCAAAAGAAAAGGCCCTTTATACGTTGATTAAAAACTTTTTCTTAGCAAGCCAAATGAGTCAGGCGGAATTTTTGGAGTTAACCTATGTTTTTGGAAAAGTTCTTTTACCTAAGGGATGGTTTTTGGTTACCAAGCAGAAAACCCTGATTTTTGAAGGATTTTTAAAGGTTTTAAAAGAGACAGACAACTATGACCTACCTCTTGGGCTAAAAGAAGGAGACCAGCTCAAGGTGCTCTCTTTTGAAATAAGAGAACATAAGACCAAACCTCCTGAAAGATATACCCCCCACAGCTTAGTAAAAAAACTTGAAAGCTTAGGGATTGGAAGGCCTTCTACCTATGCAACCATCCTGGATGTGTTGTTTAAAAGGAACTACATAGAAAAAGAAGGAAAGTTTCTTAAGCCCACCCAGTTAGGTAGATTAGTATGTAGCTTGCTTTTAGAGGGAGCCAAAGTTTTTATGGACTATAAATATACCGCAGAGATGGAAGAAAAGCTTGACCTTGTTGCCAGGGGCGAAGCTACTTATGAAAGTGTAGTAAAAGAGGCCTATGAACTGATAAAGACCTGTCGTTTTCCTTCGAGGGTTTCCACATAGGGAGGATAAATTTTATTTTTAAACCTGCCTTGACAAAATAAAGAGAAAAGAGTAAATTTAAAAGTATCATCTCTGGGCCGTTAGCTCAAACGTTAGAGCAATGGACTCTTAATCCATAGGTTGGAGGTTCGAGTCCTCCACAGCCCATTTTTTTATCCTTAAAATATCATCCTTAAGGTTTTTTAACATCTTAATGATTAAGCATAGTAAAAACTTTATATAGCGTTACTAAGACAATTAATACACCGAAAAGCTGTCTTAGTTGGTGGCTTGGTAACCATAGACTCGTAAGTCTTGCACCCATGAAAGAACCTAAAGCACCTGCTATTACCAGAGGAAATACCAAAGAAGTATCCCAATATGCAGTTTTGATGTGTGGAATAAGAGAAGAAAAGGAAGGAGGTGTTAATGCCCAGGCATTGATGCCTGCTGCTTTTTTTGGTTCTATGCCGACAATAATAAGGGTGGGCATAAGTAAAAATCCAGGACTAACTCCGAGAAATCCGCTTAAAACAGATATTGGCACAGCAAGTATTAGAGCTAAGTTAAAATTCTCCTTTGATTCCCTTTTTTTAGGTGGTTTAAAAAGTCTGTAGGCAAGATAAATTACAGCCAAAAATACACAAACCAGACATACTTTTGCTCTATAAACTGCACTATATATGCTCCAACTGGTGCAAAAACAGTGGTTACTATCGAAAGTACAATTGCCCTTTTCCAGTCAACAAGGCCGCTTTTTGCAAAACCAAGAGTAGCTAAAAGCGCAGTTATACCATTAAGCAAAAGACTCAATGGCTGAATTTGATGAATTAGATCCTGCAGGAAAAGTCCAAGAAAAGGAATCGCTGCAAAAGCTACTCCAAGCCCAAGCATTCCAGAGATAACAGAAAGAACAAACAATCCAGCAGTTAAAATAATATGTAGGTTATCAATTTGCATAACTATCTCCTGCAATTTTTATGTTAGTTTTTGTTTAATGCATTTTGTGGTGTATAGTAATAATATGAAAACCCACAAAATAAAGCGGGACAAGGAATCCACAACCCTTAGGCTTAAAAATCTCAAATGGAGTCTTCTGCCCCTCAATTCCCTCTCTCCTTCCTTAACATCCTTCTTAAGTCCCCCGGAGCTCATTACCTCAAAAAGGCTTCTTTCACAGACCTCTCCAACATCATCAACGCCTCCCTCCAAAGGTAGAAACCCTTACTTCTCCCCTCAAGACATCATAAACCTTGCTAAAAATTTCATCGGTATCCACAACCTTCTATCTTTCTCAAACCCTCATCTTCTAACTCGAAATGTGCCTCTTCCTTGAACCAAGAATCCAAAAACTTGAAGATATGCTCCTTGAAGAAATAGACCATGATCAAAATCAACAAATAAAGCTCCATTTTATCGCTGAAGTAAAAGATGTTCTTAGATTTTCCAGTGCAAAGAAACTCATAAAATATACAGGCACAGATCCAGTAATAAAAAAGGCTTCCAAGTTTAGATTAAACAAGCACATATCCAAGCAAGAAAGTCCATGGCAGGTAAATATCCTTTTTTAGATGGTAGTAGGAATGGTAACGTGGAACCCTTATTTTAAGGGTTTAACGTAAGAAGAGAAAATTTAAGAGCTATTCCATTTCTCATTTTTTGACAAAATTTAAAAATAGGGTAACCTTTAGATGGAAAAATGTTTAAAATCGGTTTAAAGTGAGGTAAACATGAAAAAAGTGACCAATTTTTTCCCAAAAATCGTGATAAATATTGTATTGTTCAGTTTGTTTGGAGTTTTTTTATGTTTGGAGAATTTTTCATTAAAGGCTGAAGAGATTAAAGATAATGGGACAGTAAAAAGGGTTTTGGTCCTACCTTTTGACGTTTATGCAGAGAGAGATTTATCTTATTTGAAGGAAGCCATCCCTGAGATGCTGGTTAGCAGGTTGTTTGCTCCTAATAAAATAGAGGTAGTTGACCCTGAGTTGGTAAAAGGGGTAGTAAAAGAAGTAAAAAAAATCAACAAAGAAACAGCTCAATCCCTTGGGCAAAGGTTTAATGTAGATTACGTGATCTGGGGAAGTGTTACGGTTTTAGGAGAAGCGGTAAGCATAGATGCTCAAATGCTTAGTTTAACCTCTCCTAAAAAGCCAGTTCAGTTTTTCCAGGAGTTAAAGGGTGTTTCTGAGATTATCCCTCAGCTTACGCGTTTTGCCTTTAAGGCAAAGGTATACATAGAAGGTACAGAGGAAGATTTTTATCGTGCTGAACCTATGTATGCCATGTCTTCTTATGGTATAAGCAAAGAACATCCAGAGAGAGGATACTACTACTATTATCCCTATCTTTTCCCTCCTCGTACAGGTGAATCTAAGCCTAAGGTAAAAAGGGCTAAAGGCTTTACAGATGTAGATGTAGAAGAGTCTCTTACTAAAGGGTTGGTAATAGACGTTACTAAGGGAACTGTTGGCTGGGCTGAAGACGAAGAAACTAACCGTAAATCTTCCTCTTCAAATCAAACCAACGCAACCTCTGGATTACCAGCACCTTATCCTGGGTATTATGGAGGAGTTCCATATTATCCTTACTCTGCTTCTCCATATTACTATTATCAAGAAGAGGAAGAGGGGATACTTTCCAAGTTTCTCTCTCAGTTTCCTTTTATAAAAGAGAAAAAAGAAAAGGCTCCACAGGGATATCAGACACAGGTTATCCAAGTACCTCAACTGCCCCCCCAACCTTATACTCCACCTTCCCCCCAAACTCAAACCCCCTCTTCTTATCCTACTACTTTACCAAACACCCCTCCCCCAATTTATCAACCTCAACCAACACCTTCTGAAACTCAACCACAGGGATATACCGGAAAGCCTCAAACCTATTCTCAGGAATTGCAGGAAAGACCGAACCTTACCCAAACAGAACAACCCACAGTTTCTAAGCCTTATAACAGAGAAAATCTCTGGAGTTGGAACTAAACTTTAACAGAGATTAACAGGTGAGATGAAAGGCGCCGGCTAAAGCTACACCTTTAGAATAAAGTTCATTAAACCTTTCGGTAGCTTTGGCGGTAGGATAGGCTTCAAGAGTTATATCTAACTGTTTAGCTTTTGTTTCTACTTCTGGGGTAACTTGCATCAATCCATTTGCCCCCATTCCTACTATCAAAAATTTGATTCCTTTATCCCAGATTTCTTCTAAATCTTCCACATGAAGTTTGTGCCCTTCTTTTCTCCACCAAGAACTAAAGACTTTTTCTTCTTCTTGAGTACGGAGTATGATAAGGTCTTTGATATAGTTTTGCCCTTTGAAAGTAAGACTTCCAAAGCTATAATGTTCGATCATATGCCCCTTTTTATCGAGGGTTTAGGCTGCCATGCTGAGACTTTCTTCTTGTTTTAACATTTCTGCTCTGTGATGGGCAATCAGAGCATCTATAAACTCGTCTAAGTCTCCGTCAAGGACCTCTGGCAAGTTGTAGATGGTGATACCGACGCGATGGTCAGTGACCCGGTTTTGAGGAAAGTTATAGGTTCTTATCTTTTCGCAGCGCTCTCCGGTGCCTACCTGAGCTTTTCTTTCTTTTTGGATTTTTTCATGTTGTTGCCTTTGAGCAAGCTCATAAAGTTTGGCCCTTAAGATTTTCATCGCGGTAGCTTTGTTTTGATGCTGACTTCTTTCGTTTTGACAGGTGACCACGATGCCAGTGGGAATATGGGTAATCCTTACCGCGCTTTCTGTTTTGTTTACGTGTTGTCCTCCATGTCCACTTGCACGCATGGTTTCAATCTTAAGCTCATCAGGGTTGATGTCGATATCGACCTCGTCTACCTCAGGAAGAACAGCTACCGTTACCGTAGAGGTATGAATCCTTCCAGAACTTTCAGTAATAGGTACTCTTTGTACCCTATGTACCCCACTTTCATACTTTAGACGAGAATAAGCCCCTTTTCCTTCTATTTTGGCCACAACTTCTTTAAAACCACCCAGTCCGGTGTCGTTGGCATCAAGGACCTCAAACTTCCAGCCTTTTCTTTCAGCATACCTCTGGTACATCCTTAAGAGCTCAGCAGCAAAAAGAGCTGCCTCTTCTCCTCCTGCGCCAGCCCTGATTTCTAAGATAACATTTTTTTCGTCGTTTGGATCCTTAGGAAGAAGAAGTATGGGAAGCAAGTTTTCCAGTTCCTCTAAACGTTCTTCTAAAATCTTTAATTCTTCTTTAGCTAAATCTACCAGTTCCTCGTCAGTTTCTTCTTCTATGATGGCTTTGTTTTCTTCTATCTCCTTAAGAACTTTTTTGTATTCTTTAAAAGCAGATACAATCTCTGTAAGTTCGGAATGTTCCTTGGCAAGCTTGGCATAAACAGAGGGGTCTGAAATAATTTCAGGGTCTGAAAGTTTAGCCGCCAAGTCCTCAAACTTCTTTTCTATCGTCTCCAGTTTGGTTAAATAAAGATTAGATAAACTCATACTTATTTGCTTTGGTTCTGATAAAAGTTTGCGTATTTTTTCATAAATTTTTCGATCCTTCCTTCAGTATCAACAAATTTCATCTCACCGGTAAAGAAGGGATGGCACTTAGAGCAAATCTCTACTTTAATTTCAGGTTTAGTAGACCCTACCCTTAGTTCATTACCACAAGCACACCTAATAACTGCATCAGGATAGTATTTTGGATGAATATCCTTTTTCATCTCTTTACACCTCTCCAAAAATTTTATTTAATTTTGAAAATATAACCCATATTTTCAAAAACTCAAGGAAGCTTTTCTCCCCCCAAATTTGCCGATAGAGAATAAAATAAAAAATCTTTCTGTAATCTTTAGACTTAAAAATCATATTGCTTAGTTAATTTTTATAGTTTTTTCTCATTTCTCATATAAAATCTATTCCATTTTTTACCTGTAAACTACTTCTCTCAATCTTTTTTCCCCTAATTCTAAACGTATTTCCCTTTATCCTCCTCTTAATCTACACAAATATAAACTCTACTATCCCTCCTTTTACATCAATCCATTTAACTTCTCTAAACGTGTTTTTATGTTCAAAAACTTTCACTTAACCTGTCAACCCCCACCCCAACCTTCAAAACTAACTGCCTTGCCTTACATGCCAATCATTCCTATTGCCTTCTTTAAATTCATGATAGACTATCAAAGGTTTCTCTTTAAATGCCGTAAGGATGGGTTTATATCCAAGAAATTCCTTAAGTCATCTTGGCTGTCTGTTTTTCTGCTTGTATATTGTCAGGCGCTATAATCTCTGTTTGAACCAGGTAAAGGCATAGAATTATTTATAAATTGTTTAGACAGATTAAAAAATGGGAAAACATGAAAGAATATAAATTTCTAATATATCGGCGGTAGTGCTTCATTAATTGTGTCTAAATTTTAGGGGTAAAGGGCTCCCTTTTTGGTAAAAATGATAAAGATAAACTTAGAATTAAGAAGGAGGAGAAATGGAAATTATAGGGTACTCAGAAAGAGGCATTATTAATTCACTATTTTATGAGATAAAGTATTCTCAGAAAAGTATAAATCTTCTTAACCAGTTTTTATCTTTGATGTCTTTTCCATATCGAACTGTCGATTTTCAAATATCCGAAGCAAAAATATTAATTGAGCAATCTTTCTCTGATTTTGGCGATGCAGATGTGGTTCTTTTGCTTGATAATCAAGATAAAAAGCAAGTTATTTTTATTGAAGCAAAAGTAAAAACTTTTCAAAAATCGTCTTGGAATATAAAAGATGAGTTTGATAAGTTTGAAGCATTATTTATTGAAAATAATCAAGAGGCATCTAAAATCTCTAAAAGTTCTTCATCAAGATCAAATTTGTTTGTTCAATTATACTTTAAAGTCAAAATGGTTCAAGCTTTACAAACTGGAGGTATAAAACAATTAAAAGAAGGAGTAGTTTTCCCAGAATGTTTATCAAAACAAGATAAAAGAACTCATAAAAAGTGTTTGCCCAGAAAAATTGGGAATAACGAGGTGGTTTTAACAGCAACAGAACTATTACTTCCATATAGTAAAGAAGCATTATTTGTAGCTTTGGTTCCAAGTAAAACTTCAGAGCTTAATAGATTTTATCAGGAAACCTTGAAAAATTATAGATTCAGTAAAAATAAAGACTGGGGAATAGAAAATTGGGGTTATATTTCTTGGGCTGATGTTAAAAAGTTTTGCAAGAAAAATAGTTTAGAAAATACTTTAAGGGTTTTTGAGTTTAATAAAGGACAGATTTATGATGACAACTAAATTATTAGAGAATGTGATTGAATAGCTTAAGAAAAATGGGCCGTGGAGGACTCGAACCTCCAACCTATGGATTAAGAGTCCATTGCTCTACCGTTTGAGCTAACGGCCCAGAGATGATATTTTTAAATTTACTCTTTTCTCTTTTTTTGTCAAGGCAGGTTTTTAAATTGTGTAGGTTCAAATTAATTTTTAATTTTAAATAAAGTTAAAATATTCAATTTAGCAATAGCGAGATTGATTTGTTTGATGGATGAAAGGTGGACGAATAACAAAATTTGTTAAAATAGAGGAAAATGGAGAAGATCGGTTTTAGAGAGCCATTTTGTCGCAATATCAAGTGAATTTAATTATAATATTCGTTTGAGGTATGTTCATCTTTAAATCCTATTCTAAGATTAACTCCACAAATATTAATATTGCGGCAAAGAATTACGATATCTGTATAACCTGATGTAATTTAGTGTTCATATCCGGTTTTTTAATTTTATATAATCTCTGAAGTCATCTATTCCTACGTTATAGCATTCAAAATCGCAGAAGTTTTTTCTGTCAAACTGTACCATGAATTAATGCGAGTTTTTCAGTTCCTCAGCAATATCAAGACAACATTCTATTAAGAAATGCCTACCTATTGGTCCAAGTTCCTTTTCATCTGTAATAAGCAAAGAGTGACCACTTCTACGTAGGATTTATAAAATGATACAATTCAAATCATGCCAAACTGTGTCAGCCTGAGCACCTAAGACTATACGATCTTTGTGAGTTCCTGAAATGTAGACAGATCATTGTTGACTTTCATGTCTTTCCTTAAATATGGCACCTGGAAGGTTGGTAAATCGTTCCAAAACAGGAGAGGGATCTGAAAGAGGAATTTATAATTATTGAGGTTAAAAGAGGATGTGGGAGATTATTTTTATTTTCTATCGGCAAAATGGGGGATGATGCTGGGGCTTGACATCTTAGGTTTTGGTAATTATTATTTATTAATTGAATTTGAAAATCAAATAATATGGAGTTTGTTTCATGTTAGAAGAGGTGGAAACTTTTCGCAGATTTATCAAGTCTAAGGGGTTAAAATATACCCCAGAAAGAGAAGAGATATTTAAAGAAGTTTTAAGTTATTCTGACCATTTTGATGTGGAGGATATATATCTTAGTCTAAAGAACAAGGGACATAAAATTTCTAAAGCTTCAGTTTATAGAACCATTCCTCTTTTGATAGAAGGGGGTTATATTCAAGAAGTTTACAGACAAAGTGGTCGTTCTTATTATGAAGTAACCTTGAAAAAAAAGCCTCATTTACATTTTATCTGTATAAAGTGTAACCAAGTAGAAGAGATGGTAGAAAATAAATTAGATGAGCTTTTAAAAAAGGAGATGAAGAAAATTTCTTTTTCTCCTCTGACCTACCATCTTGAAATTTTCGGGATATGTAGTCGTTGTAGGTATAAGGAATAGAGGGGGTTTTTTTTCTATGTTATTGGTAGAGGCTAAATGTGGTGATAAGGTAAAGATAGAGGAATTTTTAGGAGAAGATGCTATAATAAAAAAAATAGAGGCGATGGGATTAAGAAAAGGAGATGTGTTTGAGGTCTTAAGGGTCTGGGGAAGGAATTTTTTACTTAAAAACGATACGTCCAGAGTGGTTATAAGTTTTGACATAGCTAAGAATATAGTGGTAGATCTTTTAGGTAAAGTAGTTAAGCCCGAATGTGAATGTAAGCCTTGTAAGAAAAAAAAGCATAGGTGGGGTTGGCTCTGATGGAAAAACGTCAATTCACCCGTATTCCCATCCCAGTAGATGTGGAGTTTTTGATAGGAAACGCAAGTTACTCAGCAAAGATTAAAGACATAAGCTATGGAGGGGTATTCTTAGAAAGTGATTTCTGCCCTGACCTTGATAAAGAGGTGGTATTGGTTTTGTTTTTAAGCCCTGAAGTAAAGATTTTTATCAAAGGAATAGTTGTTAGGACGGTTCCAGGACAAGGGTTTGGAATAAAGTTTACCTATATTTCTCCAGAAAGCTTTGAACATCTAAAAAATTTGATTTATTATAACCTTCCTTCTGAAGATAAAGCGTTTAAGGAACTAAGAAGGTTTTTAGGGAAAGCTCATCCTTTAGTGCAGAGTGTCATTGAAATCTGTATAAAAGCCAAGAGGGATGCCCTTTTAGAGTTTATTTTAGAAAGGGCTTTTCTTTATTCTCCAGATAAGCCTTTTGTTTTAGCAAGCGGAAAAGAAAGTCCTTATTACTTAGACTGCAGAAAGGTTACCCTTTATTCTAAGAGCTTTGAGTTAATAGGTTGTGCCTTCTGGCAAGAAATAAGGTTTCTTGGGGTCGATGGAGTTGCAGGTATGAGTATAGGGGCTGACCCTATAGTTTGTGCTGTTCTTTCTAAGGCACAGGAAGAGGATTATCCTTTAGAAGGACTTTTGATCAGGAAGGAACCTAAAAAATATGGGACCTCTAAACAAATAGAGGGAAATGTTTCGCCTGGCATGGAGGTTGTTTTGGTAGAAGATGTGGTTACTACCGGGGGGTCTGTGATAAAGGCTATAGAGGCCTTGGAAAAGGAAAATATCAAGATAGTAAAGGTTATGGCGTTGGTTGACCGAGAAGAAGGAGGTAAGGAAAAAATAGAAGAGAAGGGATATGAATTCATGCCAATTTTTACCTTCTCTGAAATCATTAAGGCTTATGAAAGAAAGATGCAGGGGGTAAGCTTATGAAGATAAAATCCTTATTAGGACTTTTTTTTGTTTGGGTGGTACTTTTAGGTCTTTATGGTTGTAAAGGGGGAGGGGAAAAGCCTGCCAAGCCCTCTAAATTCATTAACGGAGCAGGGGCAAGTTTCCCTTACATTCTTTATGCTAACTGGGCAAACGAATACTATAAGTCTACCGGTATTAAGATAAACTATCAATCTATAGGGTCTGGAGGAGGTATAAGACAGATTATCGAAAAAACCGTTGATTTTGGCGCTACTGACAAGCCTTTAACTCCTAAAGAGGTGGAAGAAAACAAACTTATTCAATTTCCTACGGTTATTGGAGGGGTGGTTCCAGTAGTGAATATTCCGGATATTAAAGAAAAAAGTCTGGTTTTAGATGGAAAGACTTTATGTTATATCTTTTTAGGTAAGATTAAAAAGTTTAACGATCCAGAGATAAAGAAACTTAACCCTGATTTGGTTTTACCAGATAAAGAAATTTTAGTGGTTTATAGGGCTGATGGGTCAGGTACTACAGCCATATTTACTCATTATCTTTCTCAGGTATGTCCTGAATGGAAGAAGGAGGTAGGCACAGGCACTTCTGTAAGCTGGAAAACGGGAATAGGTGCTAAAGGAAATGAAGGAGTTTCTAACTATGTAAAAAAGACCCCTTATACGATTGGATACGTAGAGTATGCTTACGCTATACAGAATAAACTTTCTATGGTAAGTTTAAAAAATGCCTCAGGGGCTGTGGTTACCCCTTCTGAAGAATCCTTTAAAGAAGCTGCTAAGTCTGCAGACTTAGACCCAAAAAAACATTTCTATGCTTGGATTACCAACGCCCCTGGAGAAAAAGCCTGGCCTATTGCAGGGTTAACCTATATCCTTCTATCTAAGGAGAAAGGGGAGGTCAACAAAGAAGTGGTTAAATTCTTTGAATGGGCCTTTAAACAGGGTGATGCTATAGCAGTGAGGCTTGCTTATGTTCCTCTTCCAGAAGAGGTAAAAGCTAAAATTTATAAATACTGGGAGGAAAACGGGATAAAACCATAAAATTTTGATTTTATGTTCTGGTTTCTTTTAGTCTTTTTTACTGTATTTTCTCTGATTTATCTCTATCTTTATCTTACTAAGATTAGGCCCTTAGTTAAAAGACGTAATCTCCGTAAATTTTTTGTTTTTTTGTTTAGCCTACTTGTATTCTCTCCGGTTTTAATAAGGTATGCTGACCAATATTTAGACCCTCTATTTTCTAAGTGGTTGGCTTTTTTGGTGCTTATGTGGATCGGTTTTGTGCTTTATCTTTGCGTTTTTTGTGTAGTTTTTGACTTAATAAAGATCGTTTTTCGCTGGGAAGCCCTTACTTCAAAAAAGATTTTGTTAGGTGCCGTTCCTTTAGCCTTAGGGTTTTCTGCATACAGTTACTATGAAACCCTTGGTTTAGAGGTTATAAGGCTTCAGATAAGAACAGATAAACTTCCTCTTCAAGCAAGTCAGGTTAAGATCATGCAGATCTCTGACCTGCATTTAGGGCCTTTTTTGGGTCAAGAAAAGATTGAACTGGTTAAAAAAGTCTGGGAAAAGGAAAAACCAGATCTGATAGTAAATACCGGAGATTTAGTTGATGGAAACATGAGAAAAAAGGACCATCTGGTAGAAGAATTAGCTAAAATCACCGCACCTCTTGGAAAGTATGCGGTGATGGGAAATCATGAATACTACAGAGGCTGGAAACAGGCTTTAGAGTTTATAGAAAAGTCAGGGTTTAAGGTATTAAAAGACGAAACAGAGATAGTAGGAAGTTTTTTGGTTTTAGTTGGTCTTGACGATAGAGATTGTCGTTATTATAAAGCCTGTAGTCCAGGTTTTGATGAAAACACTTTTTTGTGTAAAATCCCTCGAGATAAGTTTGTGTTAGTTTTAAAACATCAACCGGTGGTTCAAAAAGAAACCATCGGATGTTTTAACCTTATGCTTTCTGGTCATACCCACGGAGGACTATATAAAGGAATAGGCTCTTTTTTGGTTAAACTTTTATACGAAACTGATAGGGGATTAAAATATTTGGGAAAGGGGTCTTATCTTTTTGTATCAAAAGGGGTTGGGACCGGAGGCCCTCCTATGAGGTTTTTAACTCCTCCTGATGTGGTTATCATAGAACTAATAAACATAAAAAATGAAAAGCAGCCTGAAGGTAGAGCAGTTCTTTTACGAGAAAGATATAAAATGTGAGGGTAAAAAGGATGGAAAAAACATTTAAGCCAAGGCTTATTGCCTGGGAACTTACCAGAAGTTGTAATTTAGATTGTGTGCATTGTAGGGCAGCAGCCTCTAAAGGTCCTTATGCAAATGAACTTACCACAGAAGAGATTTTCAGAATACTTGAAGAAATAAAAGAGGTGGCAGAGCCTATCATCATCCTTACAGGCGGAGAACCTTTATTAAGAAAAGACCTTTTTCAGATAGCTAAACGGTCGATAGATTTAGGGTTTAAACCGGTGCTTGCTACCAACGGTACTCTTATAACCAAGGAAGTAGCCCAACAAATTAAAGAAACAGGCATTTCCAGGGTTAGTATCAGCCTTGATGGAAGTACCCCGGAAAGCCATGATAATTTTAGAAAAGTTCCAGGGGCATTTGAAGGGGCTTTAAAAGGGATAGAAAACTTAAAAAAAGTGGGGGTTCCTTTCCAAATAAACACCACGATTACCCCACAAAATTTAGAAGAACTCCCTAAGGTACATGAACTTGCAAAATCCTTAGGTGCGGTGGCACATCATATCTTTTTGTTGGTCCCAGTAGGAAGAGGAAAGGAACTTTCCACAGGTGGAATTAATGCAGAAAAGTATGAAGAGATTTTAGGGTGGTTTTACGAACAAAGAGATAGGTGTAATCTTCAGCTTAAAGCTACCTGTGCCCCTACTTATTATCGAATTTTAAGACAAAGGGCTAAAAAAGAGGGAAAGGAGGTGACGGTTGAAAACTTTGGACTTGATGCTATGACCAGAGGTTGTCTTGCTGGTACTGGATTTTGTTTTATTTCTCATGTAGGGATAGTACAAACTTGTGGATACTTAGAGGTGCCTTGTGGGAACCTTAGAGAACAGACGTTTAAGGAAGTTTGGGAGAATTCAGAGGTATTTAATAATCTTAGAGATTTTTCTAAATACAAGGGAAAATGCGGAAGATGTGAATATATAAGGGTTTGTGGGGGGTGTCGTGCCAGGGCCTATGAGGCTACAGGTGATTATTTAGAAGAAGAACCCTTATGCCCTTACACCCCGATTAAATCAAACAAAACCTTAGCTAAGTAAGCCTTAGAAACCTCTTTGAACTCAAGTTTGTCTTTGGGAGTGAAAACGATAAAGTCAGAGGTTTCGGCAGACAAGGTGCTGATGGGATTGGCTATGATAAAATCGAAGTTCTTTTCTTTTTTCTTGAGAAGGGCGTATTTTTCTAAATTTTCTGGAGTTTCCAAGGCAAACCCTATGGTTATCTGATTGGGTTGTTTTTGAGAAGAAAGGGTTTTGGCTATGTCTTCTGTGATTTCCAGTTCTAAGGTTAGAATTTCTTGTTTTTTTATTTTACCTTTCAGGGTTTGTTTTGGTCTAAAATCACATGGAGCAGCTGCGAAAATTGCCAAATTGCACTTAGGAAAAAGTGTTTTAGCTACTTCTAACATTTCTTTGGTGGTAGATACCGAAAAAACCTTAGGATAAGGTATTCCAAAAAAATCGTTTATCCTTGGAAAGATACCTGGAAGTTCTTTTCCTCCCCAGACAAGATATACTTCAGCCCCTCGGTAGTAGGCCTCTTTAGCCAATAAAAAGGCCATTTTCCCAGAGGAATCGTTGGTGATAAACCTAACCTCGTCTATGTACTCTCTGGTAGGTCCTCCGGTAATCAAAACCTTTTGCCCTAACATATCTTTTTTTACAAAATGGGCTTGCAGTGTTTCAAAGATCTCTTCTACCTCTGGTAACCTGCCTTTACCTGTGGTATTGCAGGCAAGAGCCCCAGATGCAGGTTCATAAACCCTGTATCCCCATGATTTTAAGGTTTCTACATTTCTCTGGGTAGCAGGATGCTCCCACATGTTAGTATTCATGGAAGGAAAGATGTATACAGGGCTTTTGGTGGCTAACAGGGTAGAAAGTAAAAGCTCGTCTGCCTGACCTGAGGCAAGTTTAGCCATAAAGGAAGCTGTAGCAGGTGCTATTATTACAACGTCAGGAAACTTGGCAAGGTCTATATGCAAAATTTCTCCGGTTGGTTTAAAGAAATCTTCGTCAGTATAAGCTTTTTCTCCAGAGAGACTTGCCAAAAGTAAAGGGGTAACAAACTTTTCAGCACCTTTAGAAAGGATTACTTTAACGTTGGCTCCAGAATTTTTGAGTTTTCTTATGAACTCACAGATCTTATAGACAGCTATCCCCCCAGTGAGCCCTACAAGGATGTTTCTCCCCTTAAGACCATTAGCTACCAATTTTTTCTCCTCTAAGAGTTTTAAAATTTTAAAAATTAATTCTAATTAGTTTTATTAAAGATGATTACGATCCTTAATTCAGTAGAAAAATAACCTTCAGACACAGAGATAAAGGCATGCCCTTCTGGGCGTTTGTAAGCTACAAAGGTAATCTTAGAGGTAAAACTTCCCACCTCTTCCCAACCGTTGTTTTTCATCTGAACTCTATAAAACTCTAACAAAGAATTGGCTTTGTAATTTCCTTTAAAAACCAACATCCCGGTAATAATCTTTTCAGTTTTTAAAAGAGCGCTTTGTTCCCCCTGATAACTAAGGTCTTTTAACACAGGAATAAATGGAACAGGATAATATATAAGCTCTGGGTTGTTACCTGTTACGTTTACTTCTTTAGTAACATCTATGACCTCTTGAGCAGAGAGTTCCTTAAAGTTAACCATTAGGCAAAGGACTGTAAACACCATAAGTAATCTTACCATCTTTTTCATTTTTACCTCCGATAAAAGTCGATTTTGCTTTATATTAAACAAATATTATAAGGATAATTTGAGGTTTGTCAAAGGTAACAGAGGATTTTAAAATGCCAAATTTCTTTATTCTTTTAAAAAGGTTTTTTCCCCTGTATGACATTTAGACTTTGAAAGTAATATGTAACATTTTAATTTTGAACCTGCGATGTCCAAATTTTTAGTTGACTTTAAAATTATTTATTTCTACAATTAATACATAGTAAGTTAAAAAATAAACTTTTAAAAAAGGATTATTTTATGTTTTTTACGGTAAAGGTGTTATCTTTTATAATTTTAGTTATCTTTTCGGTTAATCTCTTTTTGGTTATTTATGATTTTATCAGGAGGTTTTTGGCCCAGATAAAATATCAAAGATTAGACCGTGCTCGCAACTATTTTGTTCGGGTTTTAGAGGAGCCCTTTCGTGCCCCTTCAGTAGATTTGTCTAAACTTAAACTAAAGCTAAAAGTTTCTTCTTCGTTAGAGAGACAGGCCCTTTTAGAGACACTTCTAAATTATTCTTCAAGGTTACCTGAAAAGAGTTTAATCTTTGCTCAAGAGCTTGGTTTTATAGAGGAATACGAGAAAAAGCTTCATTCGTCTAAACCTTATGAAAGAGGAGAAGCCTTCAGAATATTGGCTACTTTAGGTTCGAGAAAAAGTTTAGAAAGGATGTTAGAGGCCTTACAAAAGGAAGATGACCCGGAGGTAGCTTTTGTAGGTTTTTTGAGTTGCGGTAAACTCCTTGATAAAGCCTATTTTAAAACGTTTTTAAATCTTCTTTATGAAAAGCAAAAACAAAGGGTTTTGAACCTTAGATCGGTTAGTCTGATAATCAACGATTTTATAGATAGATTTAAGGAACAGGCAAGTTTTGCCATCTATGATTTCCTAAAAGAACAACCTCCCTCTAATTCCTTTAGGATGGCTCTTTTGGAAGGATTTTATTATTCTAAACATTTAGATGAAACCTTGCTCAGAATAGTGAAAGAGCATCTTAATTTTGAGCATCCAGAAATCTTGGCTAAAGCCTTGAAAGTGTTGAGCAAAGCCGTTGAATTGGATAAAGAAGTTAGTTTAGAGGAAATTTTGCCTTTTTTGAGGCATCCATCCTGGTTTGTTAGGCTTTCAGCTTTAAAGGTTTTAGAAAAGAAGATAACCCCTGAGATGGTAGATTATGTTACCCCACTGTTAGAAGATAAAAATGCCTTAGTAAGAAGAGAGGCAGCCAAGGTGTTATTTAAGTTTCCTATAGAAGAGCTAATCGTCAGATTGCCTTCTTTGCTTGAGATTAAAGACCCATATGGTAGGGATAGCTTGGTAGAAGAAATGGTAATGAGTGGGGTTTGGGAAAGATTAAAAGAGGATGGGATTAAAGGTCCTTTAAAAAGTTATGTCGAAAAGATAAAGTCTTTTTTGGATTTAAACTATAAAATGGCATAAGAGAGGGAAGATGGAAATTCTAAAAAGTTTTTTAATCGGGTTTAATTATTTTATTGGTTTTTATTATGCTACTTTAAACACCTTTTATACTCTACTTTTGTTGCTTTCTTTTTTGTCTATAGTTGAATACTTAAAATACCTTAGGTTTTATAACTTCCAAGAATTAAAGCTTTATCCACAGCTTCCTCCTGTCAGTGTTATCATACCGGTTTATAATGAAGAAGAGGTAATTCTAAGGACAATACACTCAGCCTTAAGCCTTGATTATCCTTATTTTGAAATAATAGTGGTTAACGATGGTTCCACCGATGAAACCTGGAAGATTCTGACTGAAAGATTTCAGTTGAAAAAACTGCCATTTTTCATCTATCGTAAAACTCTGCAAACAGCAGAGGTAAGGGGAATTTATCGCTCTTTGCTGTATCCGAACCTTTTGGTGGTAGATAAAGAAAGAGGAGGTAAGTTTGATGCGCTTAACTGTGGGTTAAACTTTGCTCAATATCCTTATGTTTGTACCGTAGATGCAGATACTGTACTTGAAGTAGATTCTCTTTTAAGGTTAGGTAGAAAGATTTTAGAAAGTGAGGTTCCTGTTTTAGCCTTGGGAGGGGTAGTTAGGGTTTTAAACGAGGTAAAATTACAAGAAGGCAAGGTTTCTACGATAGAACTTCCTAAAAAAGCCTTGCCTATTTTTCAAATAGTTGAATACATTCGTGGATTTCTTTTCGGAAGATTGGGCTGGGAAAGATTAAAAAGTACCTTGATTCTTTCAGGTGCTTTTAGCCTTTTTAACAGGGAGGCTTTGCTTCAAGTAGGTGGTTTTAACAACCTTACGGTTACAGAAGATTTTGAAATAGTAGTACGTTTGCATAAACATTTTAGACAAAAAGGAGACCCCTATTACATAAGGTTTCTTCCTGACCCTGTTTGCTGGACTGAGGTCCCTGAAACCTTGGGAGAGCTTTCCAAACAAAGAAGGAGATGGCATTTAGGATTATTACAGACTTTATGGTTTTATAAAGGAATGTTTTTTAATCCCAAATACGGAAGGATAGGATGTTTGGTTATGCCTTTTTACCTTTTTGAAGCAGTTGGGGCAGTGGTAGAAACCTTAGGCTATCCTATAGTTTTTTTGTGTTATTTTTTTGGAATATTAAGCTTTGAGTTTTTGGTTTTATTTTTAACCTTAGCGATAGGTTATGGTATTTTTCTTTCAGTAGGAGGTATTTTTTTGGAAGAGATGAGTTTTAAAAGGTATCCTCGATGGTCTCAAGTTTTGAGGCTTATGCTATATGGAATAGCCGAAAATTTGGGTTATAGACAAATCACCAGCTTTTTCAGGTTTCAGGCTACCCTCCAATTTTGGTTGGGCTATAAGAAATGGGAGGTAGTCAAAAAAGCCAAGGTGTTATAACTAAATGGTGTTGAATAAATTTTTGTTTTTAGGACAAGAGGCTTTAAATAGAGGGGATTATCAAGAAGCTTTAAACTTATTTAAAGAGGCTATAAATCAAGGATTTAAAAAAGAGGGATGGTTAGGTGTGGCTGAGGCTTACTATCATCTCAATGATTTCTCCTCTGCCCTTTGGGCTTATCATAAATTACTTGAAATAGACCCACAAAATGAAAAGGCTCAAAAAAAGATAGAAGAAATAGGAGAGCTATTAAAAGACGTGCAAATTAAACGTTCCCATCAAGAAATTAGATTTAAGGCTGAAGGAGACTATGTTTACATTAAAAAACAAAAACATTGGGAAAAATTCTGGATAAAAGGGGTTAACCTCGGGCTTGCTCTTCCAGGTTATTTCCCTGGAGAGTATCCGATAAAGATGAAAACTTATTTGGAATGGTTTCAATTAATCCATGAAATGGGGATAAACACCATTCGAGTATATGCTCTTCAGTCTCCTGGTTTTTATCAGGCACTATATGAGTTTAATCAAAAAGAGCCTAAGCTTTTTTTGCTGCAGGGAATTTGGTATGAACCTGAGAGGGCAGAGGTGCTCGATGATCCAGAGTTTTTAAATAGGTTGAAAACCCATATAAAGGATGTGGTGGACGCTGTCCATGGAAATGCCAGCCTTTCTGAAAGACCTGGGTTCCCTTCGGGAAAATATCTGTGGGATATATCCCCTTTCTTGTTAGGATATCTTTTTGGAAGAGAACCTGAAGCCTGTTTGGTTAAAGGATATAACGAACGTTATGCGAGAAAAGATAAAGATTTCTACGGAAAATATCTTTACATAGAAAAAGGGAATCCCTTTGAGGTGTGGAATACTCAGATTTTAGACTATCTTTTAAACTATTCTTATGAGACCTATGGGCATTTACCGTTGGTTTCTGTGGTAAACTGGATACCCCTTGACCCTATAGAACATCCTACGGAAAGCAACATAGAAGATGAAGAGTCTTTTTTTATCGGAGTAAAACCTAACTTAAAAAAATGTAACGAGAACGAAGACATGGAAGTTTTTGATACCTATAAAATAAAAAGCTCTTTTAACTGTTTTTTTTCTTCATATCACGTTTATCCCTACTATCCAGATTTTATGAACTATGAGTTTTTAACAGAAAAAAGACCTTATTTGGCTTACTTAAAGCGTCTCAAAGAACATCATAAAGGGCAAGCCTTGTTAATCGCAGAGTTTGGTATACCTACAAGTAGAGCTTCTGCTCACTGGCAAGTCCATGGTTGGACTCATGGTGGAAAAAATGAGGTTGAACAAGGAAGAATCTTGGTAGAGATGATCAAAGACATTGAAAAGGCAAACTGTACAGGATATGTGATTTTTAGCTGGGCTGACGAATGGTTTAAAGTAAACTGGCTTTTTATGAAGTACTATTTACCAAGAGAGAGAAAGTCTCTATGGTTTAATCTGCAGGACCCAGAGGAAAACTACGGACTTTTAGAAGTATATCCTGGATATCCTAAAAAGATAGTTTCTTTATCTGGTGAACTTAAAGAATGGGAAGAAGCTTTCATAGCTTACAAAAACTTTAACCCTCTAAACAAAGAAGGAGAGATAAAATCGATAAGACTTACTAATGATGAGGGTTTTTTGTACATCCTGGTAGAGGTCTCAACAAAGATAAATTTAAAAGAGACTCAATTTTTTGTCGGGATAGATACTGGGCATAAAGAATATGGCGAATTTTCTTTTCCTGCAGGTATCAACCTTATTTCTCCTGTGGGGTTAAAATTTTTGTTGCATATTACCGGAAAAAAAGATTCCAGACTACTTGTAGCCTCGTCTTATAATAAAATGCTTTCTCACGATAAGTTGTTTTCTCCTAAAGAAGAGGTTTTTCCGCAAAAAAGCCTTGCAGGAAAATGGAACTTGATATTATGTAAAACCAACATGAGAAGGATTACCAAAGATTTTAAAAAACTTTTTGGTCCAAAGTTTTATAACTTAAGTAGTTTAAGGTTTGGTAGCCTTAAGCCAGAAAATCCAGTTTTTGATAGTTTAGCAGATTTTTACATAAAAGATAACTTGATAGAGATCAGGCTACCTTGGGAGCTTTTAAATTTTTCAGACCCAAGCTCAAGAAAGATGTTTTGGAAGGAAAAAAACATCCTTTGGAAGGAGTCTGACGGTATTAGGGTGGTGGTGATAAGTTACAAGCCTGACCCATTAAACCCTCCCAGAGCTTTAAAAGTACTTGATTTTAGGCCTAATCCTTTAGAAAAAGACAAAATTAATACGTATGTTTGGGAAAAATGGAACGTTCCCTCTTTTCATACCCGTTTAAAAAAGAGTTATTTTATTTTACAAAGGTACTTAAAAAATGAGAAAAATTAGCAGAAGAGAGACGTTAAAGTTACTGCTTTTATCAAGCCTTGGAAGTTTGACCTCTAAATCTTTGGTTTTTTCTTTTGAGGAAAAAAATGCCTCTCAAGAGGAAAGTTTCCCGGTTTTACTTTATCATGAGATAGCCTATGAACCTCTTACACCTTATACCGTTACCCCTGAGGAGTTTTTTTCTCAGATGGAATTTCTCTACTCATCAGGGTTTGAGACCCTCTTGCCACAGGAATTAGACCAAAGTTTGGCAAAAAAAAGAAAAAAGATTATGCTTACCTTTGACGACGGGAGTTATACCTTTTTGGAATATGCCTATCCTCTTTTAAGAGAGTATAGGTTTAAGGTGGTGATGAATGTTATAGGTAGTAAAGTTGGTAAAGGCTGGTTCATAAGCTGGGATGAATACAGAGAAATTCTCGATGAAGGCTTACTTGAGATAGGATGCCATAGCTATGATTTTCACTTTCCTAACTGGAGTAAAAAGTTGAGCTTGAAAAAGTTTGAGGAGGATCTTTTAAGGTTTAAAGAAGAGGCTTTTAAACACCTAAAAATCGAGGTTACTACCTTTTCGTCTCCTTTGGGAGAAAGGTTAACTTCTGAGCATGTTAAGATTTTGAAAAAGCTTGGATTTAAAAATATCTTTATGTCTGAAGAAGAAACCATAGAGAGCACTTATTATAACCCTGCCTTAAATTCCCCATTTATCCCGAGGTTTAACTTAAACCATTATTTTAGTTTAGAAGATTTTAAAAACTTGGTTACAAAAGGAGAGAACCTATGAAAAAGTTTGGTGTTTTAATCTTGATTTTAACCTTATGGTTTTTAGGACAAGGATATGGTTTGGCTGAAACCGTGGGTTTAACTCCTCAAGATAAAAACAAAGAACAATCCTTTCAGCATAAAAAAGCAGGAGATGAGCTGTTTAAAAAAGGAGAGATCAAAAAAGCTGCTACAGAGTACATAGAAGCTCTTCGGTTGTATAAAGAGTATGAGATAGAAGAGCTTATTACCATGGCTACCAGAATTTCTTGGGGAGGAAAACTAAAGGAATCAGAAGAGATTTTAAGAGAGGTTTTAAGAAAAGACCCTCAAAATCGTAGGGCAATCCTACAGCTGGCAAGGGTGCTTTCTTGGCAAGGAAGACAGATAGAAGCTTTAAGTATGGTTGACGCTTTGCTTAAAAAAGACCCTGCTGATGAAGAAGCTTTGTTGGTTAAGGCTAATGCTTTGAGGTTTTTGGTAAGGCCTGATAAGGCTTTAGATCTGTACGATCAAATCCTTGCCAAAAGGGATGATTTTGACGCCAGGTTAGGTAAGGCTTATGCTTATGGTAGTTTAAGGATACCTTCTAAATTAGAAGAAAATTTTAAACTCTTAAAGCCAGGGTATCCTTATCAGGAAAAAGACGTAAAAGACCTTGAGTTGTATAAAAAATCTATCTTTAATCCTGCTGTATTAACAGGATTTTCTTATTTTCATGATACCGACGAAAACGAAGTTTATACCTATCGGTTAGGGTTTGAAAGCTATCTGAAAGACTTTAGGGTGGTTGGCAATTATTTTTATAGGGAGGGCTCAGATAATCTGCGAACCTCTTACTCTGATGAATTAATCTTTGAAGTAGGTAAGAGGTTAACCCATCCTCTATGGGGTTCTGTTTCCTTGGGTTTTTCTCAAGGAGGAAAAGATAAGACCTTTGTGATAGGAGGGGTGGGGTTAAATCTATTGGCTGGTAGAGGGAGTACAGGATTAAGTGTTAATAAAAGTGTCCTTACAGATACCGCAGAGCTTATGGAAGACGTAATAAGAGTTTTATCGATAAATTATTTTATTAATCAGTCGGTTACAGACCGTATTTCTTTTTATGCTAATTATAATCGTCGTTGGTATTCAGATGATAACCAAGCAGACTCTGTCCAAGGTTCTGTTCGTTATAAGATTAACTTTGGTAATCCTACAGTAAGCCTTGGATACAGGGTGGTTTATTTAGACTTTGATAAACAGAAAAGACACGGATATTTTGACCCTGATGATTTTTGGTCAAACCAATTGTTTTTAACTATTTATTACGAAAACCCGAAAGTTTACGTTTATTTGGAACCCTTTATCGGTCATCAAACCTTTAGGCGTTATGGACTTTGGTCTTATGATAAGGCCTATGGGGGTACAGGTACTTTAGGTATTAAACTTAACGAAAACTTGAACTTTGAAATGTCGATAGAGGGAGGAAACTACGCAGCAGGAACGACCTCTGGATGGAAGTACTACCAAACAGGATTTTTGCTAAAATATGTTTTTTAGGTAAAAAAAGAAACATAATATTATGTACATAGCAAGAAGACCGGTTCCAGGAGGTTATGAATACAGCCTTAAAGAATCCTACTATGAGGCACCTTACTGGAAAAGCAGACTTGTATTAAACTTAGGGACCAATCCAGAGAAATATATCACCTATTATAGTGATGTAGCCTTTTCTATAGAATTAGAGGAGGTTTTAGAATCCTTAGGATATCCTACCGATCAGCATGAATTAGAAAAACTATTTTTCAGATTTTTAAATCCCGAAGCCCAAAGAATCATCCTTCAGTTTGAAAAACCTAAAACAAGAAAACAATCTAAAAAATCGCTTAATTTAGAGGTATTACATCCCTTTGATATAAAAAGGTATTTGGTTTTGAAGCTTGGGGTCCTTGAACCAGACAAGTTTCTTTTTCATCCTTTTCCTTTTTTAAAAAACCTTATGGAAAAATCAAGAGACGAGCTTGAAAACTTTTTCTGGGATATGGAGGATGAGCTACCTTATAGGGAAAAAATAAAGTATGTAAGGGCAATTTTTGGGGTGTTAAGACTACCTTATAAGATGAAAGAAGAAGAGGTAGATGTTTTGTTTTTAAAAAATTTTTGCCAAGTTTTAGAGGATGAAAGTTTTTGTATGGGATTAAACAAAGAAGAGCTTTTAAAAAATTATTTTTGTAGATACCTCTGGTTATATTTTGATGAGGGTTTTAAAAAGCATAAGGGGTATCCGAGAGAGCCTATGATTTTTGTTTCGATTGAAAAGATTTATCAAGAAGCCTCTTATTATCTTGAGGTACCTATAGAAGAAATAAAAAGAGCTAATAGAAAAGAGATATTAGGCCTTTTTAGAAAAAGGGCTAAAGTATTACACCCAGACCATGGAGGGTCTAAAGAAGGTTTTATAAGACTTAGAAGGGTGGTGGAAGAACTTCTTAAGCTAAAGGGAGATTAAAAAACTTCGTCTATAAGTTTAAGGCCTATTTCTTTCCAGTCTTCTCTTCCATAGATCACGATTTTTGACTCTAAACTTCCGTCTACAAAGGAAAGGTCTTTCTGGGTTTCTTTGACTTTTTCTTTAGGCAATCCGGTTATTAGAAAAGCTCTCCCTTCTTCTCCTCCTATCTGTTTAACCCTATGGATAATCTCAAAACCTTTAAGCTTGCAGATGTTAGACCTGTCTTCTGTGGTAATCGAGATACCTATTAACTGATAACCGTTTATGATAAAAAGATCCAGTTCAAAAGGTTTTGAGTCTTTTTGAGCCTTAAGAGAAAGCCCAAATTGCATTTTTTCTTTAAGCCCAAGGTCTTCAAGTTTTTCTTTTAATTCTCCATATACATACCATTCAAGCCAAAGACCGTCTAAAAATTCTATAGAATCCTTGACCCTTTGTTTAAGGGCTTCTTTACCAAGGTTTTCAGGTGGAACCCAGAGGCTTCTTCCTTCAGTAAGCTTCTTGTCTTCTGGTAAACTTTCCAATATTTCCCAGACAAAATCCGGGGTAGATGTTTCTAAGGTTTCTATAAAACTTCTGATTTCAGGTTTTTTAAGATGCTCTTTAAACCTTTTTGCTGTTTTAAAAAGGTCTTTATCGTTTTTAAAAATTCTTCTAAAAGGATTTTCAAGCCAGGACAAAAACTCTTCTATCCTGTTTTCTTCTATAACTACTTTTTTAATGGTTTGTAAAGTTTCTTTAAACTTAAAATCTTCCCAGCTATCTGCTTTTAATTTTTCATAAAGAGATAACTTAAGTAAGGTTTTAATGTCAAGAAAAAGATAATTTCTCAGGTCTCCTAATACCGGAAAGATGTCTCCGCTGTCATACACAATTTTAAACCTTCTTGTGTCTAAGTAAGAAGCTGAAAAACGGGTCTGATAAAGATTTTTTAAAAAGTTATAGACCCCAACTACCATGGGTTTGGTCCCAGGTTTGTAGTTGAGATGGACTTCATCAAATTTTTCCCAGATGCCCACCATATCAAGATCTTCGATAATCTGCTGAACGTTGCCTATGTCTTTTAGCGGAACAAAAAATACCTGGTCGGGGTGTAGATGAAGAAGATTTTTTACCCTTTCAGCATAAATTTGGGTACCTTTTTGTACTTGGTTATCTTCAGAAAAAATAAAAACGAAATTTCTATAGTTATGAAATGTCTTAAAATAAAGAGGGATTACATAGTTTGCCAGAGGGTTGGTGCCTATCAATAAAACTAATGCTTTTCTATCTGAGGTTAATCCTTTTTTAACCAAACAAACTCCTTTTTAGTTTAATTTAAAGTAATTTATAAAAATTATATCGTAATTGTCTAAAGGTTCAACCAAAAGAGTGCCTACTTGTAACGCTTGACTTGTAAAGCGCAATCTTTAAAAGAGTTTAATATATTTTTCAAGATTCCTTGGTTTTTAACTTTTTAGATGCTATATTTTATATGTAGTTCTAATAAGGGGCAAGAGTTTGCGATTTGGTTTTAGTTTTGACTTGCATCGTTTGGTTGAAGGAAGGCCATTAAGGTTGTGCGGGGTTGAAATCCCTTTTGAAAAGGGACTTTTAGGACATTCGGACGGCGATGTGGGGCTTCACGCACTTATAGATGCTATGCTTTCTGCTGCAGGTTTGCCTGATATAGGTATTCTTTTTCCTGATAAAAACCCAAAGTATAAGGATATAGATAGTACTGAGCTTTTAAAACAAGCACTTTCAAAAGTAAAAGAAAAAGGGTACACCATCCACCAGATAGACCTTACCTTTGTTTGTGACCAGCCTAAATTAAGTCCCTACTACGAGTTGATGAAAACTCGTATAGCAGAGCTTACAGGGCTCTCTCCTTTAGATATAGGGATAAAAGCTAGAAGTGCTGAAGGATTGCTTTTAGAAGGTAACAAGGAAGTTATTGCTTGTTTTGGTTTGGTAGTGTTAAAAGACAATTGTTAGATTCTTTTGTTTTAGATCAGACTTGTTTTTTTCTTCTTATGTGTTATTGTTAAAAATTAAGGTAGAAGGATGAGAGACTCAAGAGTCCGATCCTCTTGTCTTTCAGCTTCTATCATTTTCTAAAAATAAGGAGTTTAGTTATGCGTAAGGTTCAGTTAGGAGATGTGGTAAGCATTCATTGTGTAGGTCAGCTGAAAAACGGTGAGGTTTTTGAAAACACCTATGATGGAGAACCTTTTATCTTTCAGGTTGGTTCTGCTGAGATTATCCCTGGACTTTCTGAAGCGGTGATCGGAATGGAAGAGGGAGAAGAAAAAGAGGTGCTTATTCCTTCAGAAAAGGCCTTTGGTCCCAAGGATGAAAATTTGGTAAGATCTATCCCCAAAGAGGCATTAAGTTTGGATGTAGCTCCAGAGCCAGGCTTGATGTTAAACCTCATCGTTGATACTCCTCAAGGAGAGATGACCTTTCCTGCAACCATTTTAGAGGTTACCGAAGAGGGGATAGTGTTAGACCTTAATCCACCTTTAGCAGGAGAAGACTTGATTTTTAAAATCAAGTTAGAAAAAATCCTCACCCCAGACGAAGAAAACATCGTTCTTTAATCGTCCAAAAAGCCCTGCTTCGTTTAGAAGCAGGGCTTTTTGTTTAAAACTCTTTAAAACTCTCAGATTTATTTAACTTCCCATAAAATTTTTACTTTTTTGTTTTTTTAGTTATAATTTCATAACTATGGAAGGTTTGATTGAGGTTTTAAAAAGTTTTTTGCTCATTTTTTTAGGTTGTATTCCTGTTGTCTGGGCAACTACTAAGCTTAAAGTTCCTTCTGTAATCGGGTTCTTAATCACTGGAATTTTAGTAGGTCCTTATGGTATAGGTCTTTTAAAGGATGTTCATTTAATAGAAACTCTGGCTGAGATGGGTGTTATTTTCTTGATGTTTACTATAGGTATAGAGTTTTCTATTAAAAAGTTAATAGCTTACCGAAACGAAGTTCTCTTAACGGGTTTTCTACAAGTTTTTTTAACAGTCTTTTTGATTTTAGGATTAAGCTTAGTCTTTTTAAAGACCTCATTTTCAAATGGGGTTTTTTATGGATTTCTTGTAGCTATGAGTAGCACGGCTTTGGTGCTTAAGATGCTGATGGATAGAGGAGAGATTAACTCTCCGTATGGTCGCACCTCTTTTGGGGTATTAATTTTTCAAGATTTAACCGTTGTGTTTGTAATGCTTATGCTGCCCATTTTAGCAGGAAAAGAGGGTAGCTTAGGAGGTCTCTTTTTTTCGATTTTTAAATCCTTTGGGTTTATTATCGGTTTATTTTTGGTAGCTTATTACGCCGTTCCTTATATCTTCCATCAGATAGTTAAAACCAAAAGTCGTGAGCTTTTTCTGATGACCTTGTTGAGCCTTGCTTTAGGAACAGCCTTTTTTTCCTATCAAATAGGTCTTTCTCTGGCTCTGGGTGCCTTTTTAGCAGGATTAGTGATTTCTGAATCAGACTATGCCTATCAAAGCGTAGCTGAAATCAAACCCTTAAAAGACCTTCTTATGGCTATATTTTTCGTGTCAATAGGGCTTTTACTGAACCCTACCTTTCTTTTAAACAATTTCTTAAAAACGCTAGCCCTTTTAGGAGTTATGCTGCTGGTTAAGTTTGCAGGTATTTTTATAGCGACCTTACTGGTTAACAGAAGCCTAAGGGTAGCCCTTTTAACCACTTTCTATCTTCTACAGATAGGAGAGTTTTCTTTTGTTTTAGCCTTAGAAGGCAAAAGGATGGGTTTTTTATCTGAAGAGTTTTATCAGGTGTTTATGGGGGCTTCGATCGCTTCTTTGTTTATAACTCCTTTTTGGATTCAGTTTAGTCATAACCTTACAGAATTTTTCCTGTCAAAGATTTCTTCTAAACTGTATGTTCGTTATCAAAAGAGAAGGGCTGTAAAGATAAAAGAGGAAAAAGCCGAGTTAAAAGATCATACGATAGTAGTAGGTTTTGGGGTAGCAGGAAAAAACATCGTTTATGGACTAAAAACCCTAAAAATACCTTACGTTATTTTAGAAATGAACCCTAATACAGTTAAGAAGTACAGACAAAAAGGTGAACCTATCTTTTTTGCAGATGCTACCAACAGAGAGATACTACTTAAATTTGGGGTTAGAGAAGCTAAAACCTTAGTGGTTTCTATGGGAGATGTTATAGCAGCCAGAAAGATCGTTTCTATAGCTAGAAAAGAAAATCCACAGCTTTACATCATAGGAAGAAGTAAGTTTGTGGCTGAGATGGAAGAGTTGCTAAAATTAGGGGCTAATGAAGTGATACCTGAAGAGTTTGAGGTTTCTATAGAAATGTTTGCAAAAGTTTTAGAGGTATACAAAGTTCCTAAAAACGTTATCTATGAGCTGTTAGAGAACCTGAGAAGCAAACATTATAGCGCTTTTAGAAACGTCCAAGATTTAAAGTTTGAACTCTTAGAAGGGCTTGAATTTTTAAAAGTAGAAAACATCCAGAACTTTCTGGTTAAAAAGGGAAATAGATTGGCAGGGAAGTCTATAAAAGAGTTGGGACTTCGATCAAAAACAGGGGTTACCATCATAGCCATAAAAAGAGGCCCTGAGTTTTTAATAAATCCCTCTCCTGAAGAAAAAATAGAAGAAGGGGATGTGTTAATTTTGATAGGCAAAGAAGAGGATTTGGCAAAAGCTCAGGCTTATTTAAAAGAGTTTGAACCTTAAAGTTTGTAATATCTAAAGAGGTGTAGATAGATGGAAAACTTAGAAATTCATGTACTTTTCTTGTACATCGGGATTATTTTGTTTTTGGCAAGGTTAACAGGAGATATTTTTGCAAAGTTTGGTATTCCCTCGGTGATAGGAGAAATTTTAGTAGGAGTTTTGCTTGGTCAGAGTGTCTTAGGATTAATTCCTGTTAACAAGGTAATACAAATTTTAGCAGAACTTGGGATCATATTTTTGTTGTTTCATATAGGCTTTGAGGCAGACTTAAAGCAGCTAAAAAAGGTGGGTTTTTGGGCCTTAGAAGTGGCTCTAATCGGGGCAGTTTTCCCCTTTTTGTTAGGTATGAGCGTTTCTCTTTTTGTTTTTGACTTAAATCTCACCCAAGCCCTTTTTATAGGAGGTACCCTTACAGCTACAAGTATAGGTATAACCATAAGGGTACTTGAGGACTTAGGTAAACTTAACGAAAGATTCTCCCAAATAGTGTTGGGAGCAGCGGTACTTGATGATATCTTTGGGGTAGTTGTTCTATCTATTCTTTTTGAGTTTTCAAAAACCCAAACGGTAGAGATAAAAAATACTTTATTGTTTATGACATATATCGCAACCTTTTTTTTGATAGCTCCGGTTTTGGGAAAATTTTTAGCTTATATCATATCGTTCATAGCTAAGAGGTTGTCTACCGTAGATTTTGTTCCTCCTGTTGTGGTAGCTTTGATGTTGTTTTTTGCCTATGCTGCTCATGAAATAGGATCTCCAGAAATCTTAGGAGCTTTTACCGCAGGAATTGCCTTTTCTCGCAGGTTTACCCTTCCTTTTGCTATCACACTAAATACCGATAGCGAAATCGTTCACAAGATAGAAACCTCTCTCCAACCGTTATTAAATCTTTTTACTCCTATCTTTTTTGTTTACGTAGGCCTTCAACTTAACCTTAAAGTGATAGATTTTTCCTCTGCTACCTTTTGGTTTTTAAGCCTTATTCTTTCAGTAGTAGCTATTTTAGGAAAACTTGTCGTAGGGTTTATGATTAAGGGTAATTGGAAAGAAAGGTTAAGCGTAGGCTTTTCTATGGTGCCAAGAGGAGAGGTTGGCCTCATTTTTGCTGAATTTGGCAGGATAAGCGGGGTTTATGACGAAATGTTATATGCGGTAATGGTTTTTGTCGTTGGTATCACTACCTTTATTTCTCCTATAGTCCTTAAAATAATTTGGAGACAACCTACCTTGTTTAAGTATTAGCCTTTAGCCTAAATAGGTGTTGAAACAAGGTTGTAGATTTAAAATAGTTGGTTTTTACTAAAATTGTTGTATTATTTACTTATGATATTAATTCATGTTTGTTGTGGACCTTGTTTACTTTATCCACTGTCTTGGTTTAAGGAAAAAGGAATAGAGGTTTTGGGATATTTTTACAACCCGAATATCCACCCTTATCGAGAGTTTAAAGTAAGGGTTAAAGCCTTAGAACAGGTAGAAACGCTAAAAGGGATTAAAATAATCTGGGACAAAACTTATGGTCTTAGATTTTTTGTTAAAGAAACTTTTATGATTTGTGAAAATCCTGAAAAAAGATGTGAACGCTGTTATGTTATAAGGCTTAGACAAACGGTAAAAAAAGCCTTAGAATTAAAGGCAGAAGCCTTTACTACAACCTTACTTTATAGTATTTACCAAAAACATAACCTCATAAAAGAAATAGCTGAAGACCTGAGCCATAAATATCAGATCCCTTTTTTTTATGAAGATTTTAGAAAAGGGTATAAACTTGGTCAGGAAGAGGCTATAACTCTTGAACTTTATAGGCAGTCGTATTGTGGATGTATCTTTAGTGAAGAAGAAAGATACTCTAAAGCCCGTATAAAAGAGCTAAAAAAATGAAATAGGAGGAGGCTCTTATGGTTTTTAAGGATTATCAAGCCTATTTAGAAAAAAAAGAAGAGCTGACTAAAAAACTTTTAGGAAAATTTGGTTGTGTGGTTGAGTTTAATGGATTTGTAAGAGAGTATGATTTAAAGGGAGGAGAGGTAGTTCCTGCAGAAGGGATGTTTATCAAAGACGAAGTTTTTAACCATCTCGAAGACATAAGAAAAAAAACTATAGAAAAGTTTGGTTTGATAGAGGTAATCATCTATCATAACCAAGGATTTTTAAAGGTAGGTGATAGGGTTACAGGATTTGCGATATTTGCTAAACATAGATACGAAGCCTTTGAGGCTTTGCAGTTCTTGATAGATGAAATAAAAAAATATCACTAAACTTTTTTGGGAGGCTTATGGCTAATAATCCTTGGTTCGATACATGGGCTAAAAAGGCAAAGGAGGCAGGGTATCCAGCCCGGTCGGTTTATAAACTGATGGAAATCCAAGAGGCTTATCGGTTGGTAAAAAAAGGAGATGTGGTACTTGATTTAGGGGCAGCTCCTGGGTCTTGGTCTAAATATCTGTGTAAACTTGTGGGGAAAGAGGGTAGAGTTATAGGGGTTGACTTGCAAGAGGTTAAGATAAGTCATCCTAATTTTACTTTTTTGCTAAAGGACGTTTTTGAGTTAACTTCTCAAGACTTTTTAGCTTTGGGAATAGATAAGTTTGACGTAATCGTTAGTGACATGGCACCTAAGACCACCGGAGATAAGTTTGTAGACCATGTAAGGTCTGTTAGTTTAGTCGAAAAGGCTTTAGAATTGGTTTTGAAAACTTTAAAACCTGGTGGACACTTTGTAGCAAAAGTTTTTGAAGGTCAGAAGCTTCCTCAACTTAAAAAACAAATTGAAAAATACTTCAAAGGTGTTAAACTTTTTAAACCTAAGAGTTCGAGAAAAGAAAGCCGAGAGATGTTTATCGTTGCTCAACATTTTAAACCTAAAACAGACTTGAGGATCGATGAAGATTCTACACAGCTCTGACTGGCATTTAGGAAAAATCCTTCAAAACAAAAAATTGATAGATTATCAACTCAGCTTCTTTGAAAAAACATTCCTTCCTCTGGTAAGAGAACAAAAACCTGACCTTATCGTAGTATCAGGAGACATAGTGGATAAACCAATTCCAGATTATGAGACCTTAAAGGGGTATAAAGAAGTTCTTAGGATGTTAACTTCAACCAAGGTTCCCATCCTTTTTATCTTAGGGAACCATGATTCTAAAAGGATCAGTCTTTTTAAAGAATTTTTAGAGGCTGAAAAAATCTATTTAGCAGACGACCTCTCTTTTTTCATAAATCCCTTTGTATGGGAGAAAAACGGAGAGAGAGTTTATTTTTATTTGCTCCCCCATCTTTCTGTGTTTGAGTTGATTTCTCTGGTAAAAGAATCGTTTCCTAATGAGGGTTTAGACTTTTTAGAAGAAAAGGATCAGGTGTCTATACCAGAACTTTTAAGTTTTCTTTTTTCTAAGATAGAAATAAAAAGACCTGCGGTTTTGGTAGGGCATTTAGCGGTAGACAAGGCAGTTTTTTCTGGAGAAGAGGTTCTAAGAGGTAGATGGCAAAATACAGTAGGAAATGAAGAAATTTTTCCGATAAGTCTTTTTGAATGTTTTGACCTCTGTCTTTTCGGACATCTTCATAGGTTTCAGTCCCCTAACTCCAAGATTTTTTATTCAGGTAGTCCTATGCCTTATAGTTTTGATGAGGCAAACTATAATAAAGGGTTTGGGTTTATTTCTTTTGAAAAACAAATGGTGAGCTACGAACTGATCCCTATAGACTCTCCTTATCGATTAAAAACCTACGAAGGCTATTTTAAGGATCTTATACTTAAAGGTGATGAGAGTTTTGTAAGAATAATTTTGAAGGACAAAACCCCGGTTGCCTATCCCTATGAGCGGTTAAAAAAGGTTTTCCCCAATCTTCTTGAATTAAAGTATGAAGAGGAGGTAAAGCAAGAAGAAAAGGAGTGGAGTTTATTAGGTATCGATTGGCATTTAGATAAGACCCAGATTTTAGATGAAAAGGATCTTTTTCGGAAGTTTTATCGTTTTGTAGAGGGAGAAGACATCGAAGAACCTCTTTTTAAAGTTTTTGCTGAATATTTAGAGGAATTTTTAAAAAGTAAGGAGGAGAAAACCTCATGAGCTTAGAAGGGATTTTGGTAATATTAGGGATAGTTGTGGTTTGGTTGTTTTTGGTTAAGGTGTTTTCTAAGACGGGGAGCCATTCTTGTTGACAATTCCCTTTTCCTCTGGAAGGAGGAAAGAAAAATAATCAAAAACAACCCAAAGGAGGGACAAAATGCCGGTAAAGGCCATAGTAGCAGGTGCTGCAGGTAGGATGGGTAAAACCCTCATTAACCTTATTTTTAATAATCCTGAAATAGATTTAGTAGGGGCTTTTGAACATCCTGAACATCCTGCTGTAGGAAAAGACGTAGGAGAAGTGGTAGGTCTCCCTAAAACAGGAATCATCGTAGAAGGAAGTTTAGAAAAGGTTATAGAAAAAGGAGATGTAATCATAGATTTTACCTTCCATAAAGCCTCCTTAGAAAACATAAAAATCAACGCTAAGTACAAAAAGGCTTATGTTTTGGGAACAACAGGTTTTACCAAAGAAGAACTAGAAGAGATCCATCAACTGGCTAAACAAAACTTTCCTTTAGTTCAGGACTACAACATGAGTATGGGAGTTAATCTGCTTTGCAAGTTGGTAGAGATTACCGCTAAGGTGCTTGCTGAAGGTTATGACATCGAAATCATAGAGGCCCATCATAGGATGAAAAAAGACGCCCCCAGTGGGACGGCTTTGAAGTTGGCTAACGTAATAGCTCAGGCTTTAGGTAGGAGCGATAAGGATTATCGGTTTTGTAGGGAAGGTATCATAGGAGAAAGGTCTTCTAATGAAATAGGAATACAAACGATAAGAGGAGGAGACATCGTAGGAGAACACACGGTGCTTTTTGCTGGAATAGGAGAAAGAATAGAGCTTACCCATAAAGCAAGCTCGAGAGAAACCTTTGCCAGAGGGGCTATCAAAGCTGCGATTTGGGTGGTTGGTAAAGAGCCCGGGGTTTATGGAATGCAGGATGTCCTTGGTTTAAGAAATCTTTAGGGATTGGATGGTTTATGGAAGGAAAAAGTTGTCCTACTAAAGATTTACAATCCTTAAGGGAAGAACTTAAAAAACATACTGGCTTAAGGGACGTGAGATTTGTTTTAGCTGTGGGAAGTGGTAAAGGAGGGGTAGGAAAAACTACCGCCTCAACCCTTATCTCTCTTGGTTTAAAAGCTAACGGATACTCGGTTGGGCTGTTTGACTTGGATTTTTACGGTCCTAACGTTAATCTTGCCTTGGGTTTGAAGAATACCCCTCCTTTGATCGAATTTGGAAAAATAAAGCCGGTATTAGGTCCTTTTCAGTTGAAGGTAATGAGCTTAGCCCTTATGGTTTCTGAAAAAGAGCCGGTTTTTATGAGAGGGCTTATGGCTTCTAAACTTTTACAGGAGCTTGTAGGGAAGGTTGAATGGGGCCCTCTTGATTTTTTGGTCCTCGACCTACCTCCTGGTACCGGAGATATCTTTCTTACCATGCTTGACCTTTTTGCACCAGAGGGTTTTGTGCTGGTTACCACTGCCAACAAAATGGCTTTGGCAGATGCCTTGCGGACTGTGGGGATTTTAAGAGAAAAAGAGATACCAGTTTTAGGTATAATCAAGAATTTTTCTGGGGTCTTTGAACAACAAGAGGCTTTTAAAGAGTTTTTGGAAAAAACTAAACTTCCTCTACTTTTTGAGCTTCCCTTTATAGAGGAGCTTTCCTCGTGTGAGGATTTGACCGAGTTGTTTCAATTGCCTGGGAAAAAGGAGCTCTTACAAAATTTGGTAGACCAGATACTTGAAAGGGTCTTTAGGATAAGATAGTTTAGGGTTGGTCTGATAGATGGGAATTTATACCGAGCTTGTAGAAAGAGCTCTTCCGTATGCCAGGGCTAAAAAAATAAAAAGAATGGTGATAGGAATTCACTATACGATGGTTGAGGTAGAAAGGTGTGGGACAGGGCTTGCTTATACACTTTTGCCTGAAATTAAGAATTGTTGCGAGTTAGATGATAGTATTAACTTTTGGAAATTACCTGCGGACATAGCGATAAAAGGCTATCTTTCTCCTAACCAGATTGAGTCGATCGTAGGACTTGCAACCATCAATGCTATCTTTTCTGGCAGGAAAGAAAATTTAAAAAATGCTGTAGAGGGGGATCTTTTTTCAATACTCAAGTTTGACTATAAAGATGAAATCCTTATGGTAGGGAGATTTGAACCTGTGCTTCGCAAACTTCAAGGTAAGGTTAAAAAGGTCTGGGTATTAGAAAAAGAGGAAGACATAAGAACTTTTCCTTTAGCAGAAATCAAAGATAAGATTAAGCTGGCTATAATTACTTCTTCAACCTTGGTTAACAAGACGTTAGAGCAGGTTTTAGAGGGCCTTTATGGGGTACCTGAGGTGGTTTTGATGGGGCCAACCACACCTCTTTGTCCTGAGGTTTTTCGTTTTACCCCCATAACTTGGCTCTGCGGAGCCATAGTAAGAGACGTTGATCAGCTTTTTATTAAAATTTGTGAAGGTAAAGGAACTCAAGCCTTTTTTAAGGCTAATGCCTCAAAACCTATACTTGAAAAAATTAACCTAAGGGTAACAAAATGAACCTACGATGGTTTTTACAGCCGAAGGTTTTTGCTGCTATAGTTTTATGGGTGCTTTTTAGCTTAAGGATCTATCCTTCAGATTTGATAAAAACCTTATTGCATTCTGGAAGGATCTTTATAGGAAGCGGACTTTATGGTTTAGGAATTACGATCATTTTTAATGGACTATTGGCTAAATTTACTAAGAAAGGATTAAACAGAGACCAGTTTATAAAAATGGCCCTTTGGTTGGCTGTGCTTACGGCTGTAGGTGCAAGCCTTGAGTTTTATTTTGGGATGGGGAAATGATAGGGGTATTTGACTCAGGGTTAGGTGGACTTACGGTAGTAAAAGAGCTTTTAGTTAAGATAAAAAATTACAAGATTGTTTATTTTGGAGACACTGCAAGAACTCCTTATGGGACCAAAAGCCCAGAAACAGTTACCAGATATGCCGTTGAAAACACGAGGTTTTTACTAAAGCTTGGGGCTAAGATAATAGTCGTTGCCTGTCATACCGCTTCAAGTACCGCTATGCCAGTATTAAAAGAGACCTTCCCAGAGGTTCCTTTTTTTGAGGTGGTTACTCCTTCTATGGAAAAAGCCCTAAGGCTTACCAAAAATAAAAAAATAGGACTGATCGGTACCAGGACAACCGTAGGAAGCAAGGTATATGACAGGCTTTTTGCAGAAAAAGACCCGGAGATAAAGCTTTATTCAAACCCAGCTCCCTTACTTGTGCCACTTATAGAAGAAGGGTGGCTTAAAAAACCCGAAACCAGAAGGATAGTAAAAAAATACCTGATCCCTCTTAAAATGAGAGGTATAGATACTTTAATCTTGGGGTGTACTCATTATCCTATCATTAAAAAACTTATCCAGGAAAAGGCAGGGAAAAGAATAAAACTGGTAGATCCATCAGAGGAGGTAGCTTCTAACGTAGCTAATTTTATAGAAGAACATCCAGAGTTTAAGTCAACCTTAGAGACAAACGGGTTAGAAATTTTTGTTTCCGATTTAACCGCCTATTTTGGAAAGATTGCCGGGATGTTTTTAGGAAGAAAGGTAGAGTTGAAAAAAGTTACTATAGAAGAGATGGTCAACTTTTAAAAAAGGAGAGAAAGATGAGTTATCTTGCAGACCTTGGAGAAGTTTATCTTGCTCCTAACTATAAAAGAGAACCTGTTGTGTTTGTTAGAGGTGAAAGCACAAGACTTTTTACAGATAAAGGAGAAGAATATTTAGATTTTACTGCGGGGATAGCTGTTTGTAATTTAGGACATGCCCATCCTCAACTTGTTCAGGTTTTAAAAGAACAAGCCGAATGTTTATGGCATACTTCAAACCTTTATTACACCGAACCTCAGGTAAGGCTTGCCAAAAAGTTGGTAGAACTTTCCTTTGGAGATAAGGTTTTTTTTGCAAACAGTGGTACCGAGGCAGTTGAAGCAGCCTTAAAACTTTCCAGACGCTGGGCTTATCAAAATTTTGGAAGATCTAAACATAAGTTTATTGCCTTAAAAAATTCTTTTCATGGAAGGACTTTAGGTTCTCTTTCGGTAACAGGTCAGCCTAAATATTGGGAAGGGTTTGAACCTTTAGTCCCAGGGGTGGTTTTTGTTGAGCCTAACGATTTGCAGGAACTAAAAGAGGCTTTTGATGAAAGTGTCTGTGCGGTAATCATGGAGCCCATCCAGGGTGAGGGAGGTGTTTATCCACTAACCCAAGAGTTTATAGCTCAAGCTAAAGAACTTTGCCAAAAATATTCGGCTTTGTTGATCTTTGATGAAATCCAGACTGGGTTAGGAAGGACTGGAAGGCTTTTTGCTTATGAACATTATGGGATAGAGCCTGATGTGATGTGTCTTGCCAAGGCCTTAGCCAACGGACTTCCTCTCTCAGCCATGATTGCTAAAAAAGAAGTGATTGATTTTTTAACCCCTGGTAGCCATGCCTCTACTTTCGGAGGGAATCCTATAGCCTGTGCTGTAGGCTGTAAAGTGGTTGAAATGATCTCGGACCCAACCTTTCTTGAAGAGGTAGAACTTAAAGGTAAAGTTATCATGGAAAAATTAAGGGCTTATCAGGAAGAATATCCAGGTCTTATCAAACAGGTAAGAGGAAAAGGTCTGTTGATAGGTATTGAGTTTACCATAGAGGTAAAACCCATCTATCAGGAACTATTAAAAAGAAGGATTTTAACCACTACTCCCAAGCCTAATGTTTTAAGACTTTCTCCTCCTCTTATCATTAATTACAGAGAGATAGACTACTTTATGATTCAGCTTGAAGAAATCCTAAAAGACATTAAAACCTAAGTTTAGGGTGAAAACACTTAAAATTGTTTTTTTAGACTTACCTCAAAATAAATACAGCCTAACCGCTCTTTTAGGAAGCTTAGAAACCAAGGAAGAAATACTTTCTGAGGTTGAAGTCTCTTTTGCGAAGACTAAAGAAGAGTTATTTTCCGAGATTTCAGAAGGTCTCAAAACCTATCCTTTACAGTTAGCCTGTTTTTCTTTTTTTACCACCCAGGTCTGGGAAATAATCCCTATTCTTACAGAGGTTAAAAATCTTTATAAAGATAGGGTTTTGGTTTGTGCCGGAGGACCTCATACTACCGGGGATTTTAAAAGGGTGCTTAAAGCAGGTGCAGATTGTGTGGTTTTAGGAGAGGGGGAACAAACCTTTGTTGAACTTTTGAAATGTATACTCAATAGAAAGTCTTTTGAAACAGTAGAAGGCCTAGCTTTTAAAGATATAAACGGAGAAATCAAGGTAAATCCTCGAAAATCATATGTTAATCTTGACCAGTTTTTACCTTTTATCCCAAGGTTCAAAAGGTTTGGTCCTTTAGAAATTACGCGTGGTTGTCCCTTTGCCTGTAACTTTTGTCAAACCTCAAGGATTTTTGGGGTTAAAGTAAGACATAGGTCTATAGAAAAGGTTTTATCTATGGTTGAGATGCTTTTAAAAAGAGGACTTAGTGATATAAGGTTTATCACCCCAAATGCCTTTTCTTACGGCTCAGAAGACGGAAAAACCATAAACTTAGAACGCCTTGAGGAGTTGTTAAAAGGGATAAAGGGATTGCTTAAAGATAAAGGCAGGATCTTTTTCGGAAGTTTTCCTTCTGAAGTAAGACCTGAACATGTAACCCCAGAGACCATCTCTTTGGTAAAAACTTACGCATCAAACGATAATTTAGTGATAGGAGCTCAGTCAGGCAGTGAAAGGATTTTACAACTTTGTAAAAGGGGCCATACCGTAGAAGATGTATACCAGGCAGTCAAATTAACCGTAAAAGCAGGTTTAATCCCAAAAGTAGATTTTATCTTTGGATTGCCCTATGAAACAGAAGAGGATGTTAGACAAACCATAAAGGTTATAGAGGACTTAGTAAAGATGGGGGCGGTGGTGCATGCCCACACCTTTATGCCACTTCCCCAAACCCCTTTCTTACATAAACCTCCTGGTAAGCTTTCAGAAAATCTGATAAAACTGATAAAATCCCTTACAGGTAAAGGTCTTTTATTCGGAGACTGGGAGGCTCAACAGAAACTTTCTCAGAAGATTTATGAGTATTTTAACTCTTAAGCCTAATCCAAAAAGTGAAAAAAATCCCTCCTTAGGTTTGGGGCCTAAGGAGGGATAAAAGCTCTGGTTAAAACTGGTAGAGAAGTTGAGCTCTAAAGAAGTTTGCGGTAAGAGAATGGTCGTAGTAAAAATCTCCCGGGTTTAAAACCTCATACTGTAAGAAGCCAGAGAGGTTTTTGTTAAACTTATGGTTTAAAAGTAAGGCTAAAAGGTCCCCTCTGTTTTTACCGTTTCCAAACATATCCTTAGGAGTAGAGGTAGCCTTTTCGTCTGCTAAAAGTTTTTGATAGCTTATTTTAAACTCAGTGTTTGTAAAGGGATGTAATTTTACGGTAATCATCGGAGCCTTTAGGTTGGTCCAGTATCCTGGAATGGGCCCACCTTTAGAGGAGGTTTCATAGATATAGGTATAAAAGAGAAGTTCGTTCCAAAGAGGGGCACGGGAAAAAAGTGGGTTAAATCCTTCGTTTTTCTTGGTCTTAGGGTCATCTCCTGAAAGATAGACATAACCTATTTCTACTTCAGGCTTTACAGGACATTTTTCAAACTTTCTGGTTAAAAAGACATATCCTCCAAGACCAGACCTATCGGTACCGTTGTGGTATTCTCCCCATTGTTTGACAATCTCACCTCTTAACGTATAACTGCCGATTTTGTAAACTGCCCTAACTCCTACAGTATGGATATAACTTGATGTGCTTATTACCTGAGATTTTTCCTCTTTTTTGTAGATGTAATAGGGCTCTACTTTTAAAGCCTCAGAAAGAGTATGCCTTCCATAAACCCAAAAACCTCTTTCGTTAGACGCTGTAAGCCTTTTTTTATGTTCTATATAACTTATGTTTTTCCCATCATCATAAGAAGGATGTATCACAGGAAGGTAAATATCCCTTTGAGGGTTTGAGACAAAAACCAAGTCTACCGTGTGTTTGGGGCTAAAAAGTAAGGTAGCTTTCAAAGCATTAAAGTAAAAGGACCTTGAGCCATCGTTAGGGGTCCCTTCTAAAATCAAAAAGCCTTCTCCATACATATCTTTTCCAAGAAAATCTTGTCTCCCAATCCTAAAGTTAACAGGTAAGCCGAAAGGTTTTTTAAGGTCTATATACAGATTGTCTACAAAGATTTCATCCTGATCAAAATGCCTTCTTTCTTGATTATCCTTTAGGATCAGATAATTTGGTCCCATGTGATACTTAGGTTCTGTAGCTAATCTTACATAAAGGGAAGTAGAGTTGTTAAAGGTAATTTTATCCCAAGCCTGTATTCTGAGTCTAAAGAAATTGCGGTCTTTATTGGTATTCTTTGTGAGATTTTGATACCCCATAGACACTATGTTGTCCCATAACTCATAACGTAGCCTTACAGAGCCTCCAAATTCGTGGTCCAAACCCAACCCAAATCCTGGGGTTAGCAGCAAAAACCAAAGAAATAAAAAGCTAAACAGAGCCTTTCTCATAACCTCCTCCGTTTTTAAATTAATTAAATGAAGACAATTCGTTAACGTTATTTGTACAGATTAGTTAACCAGAAAAATTTTTAAAATGTTTGTGAAAAAATTAGCAAATGAGGATTTCTACTTCTTCGTCTTTTTCTACTCCAAGGAGGTCATCAGGGATGATTAGTAATCCATCAGCTTTAACCAACGACATAATAAGCCCTGATTTAGAAAGAAGAGGCACAGCGTAAAGTTCTCCGTTTTTTTCCTCAAGATAAACCCGGATAAAGTCAGTTCTACCTGCTTGAGATTGGATGCTTTTAGCCATTTTAGCTTTGACAAAAGGAGTATAAGTTTTAGAGGATAATCCCATCAATTTTTGCATAACAGGTCTAACAAAAAGAAAAAAGCAGATGTATACAGCTACAGGATGTCCTGGCAATCCAAATACAGGTTTATGGTTGCATATCCCGGCGATAACAGGTTTTCCGGGTTTTATAGAGACCCCATGAAAAAGAACCCCTGGAGGACCAAGTTCCTCTATTATTTTAGCAGTTACGTCTTTGGTCCCTGCACTGGTCCCACCGGTAATAAGCACTATGTCTGTTTGACGGTGAGCTTCGGTAACCACCTCTTTTATGGCTTGATAGTCATCTTGGACTATACCAAACTTAACAGGTATACCACCTTCTTCTATAATCATTCCTGCTAAGGTAAAGGAGTTTATGTCTCTAACTTTCCCCGGAGACACCTTTTCATGATGAGGGATGATCTCGTCTCCGGTAAGAATAATTCCTACTTTAGGTTTTGAGACCACCTTTATTTTAGTAAAGCCTAACCCTGCAAGACCTCCTATATGATGAGGTTTAAGTTTGGTTCCTGCAGGGATAACAAGCTCTCCTTTTTTAATATCTTCATCTTCCAAGATAACGTTTTCTAAAGGACCTACTGGTTTTAAAACCTCTATCAGGTCTGAGGATACTACGTTTACATGTTCTACCATCACAACCGCATCTGCTCCTTTAGGAAGCATACCACCGGTAGGTATATAAGCTGCCTCTCCTGGGTTTAACTCAAAAGAGGGGGCTTCTCCCATCAACACCTCGCCTTTTACCATGAGGTAAGCAGGCATGGTGTCTTTAGCCCCAAAGGTGTCTTGAGCTCTTACGGCAAAACCATCTACCGTAGAACGTCTAAACCCAGGGAGGTCTTCAGGAGAAAAAATGTCTTCTGCAGAGACCCTAAAATAGGCTTCTTCTATAGGGATTTCCTCGATAGAGAGATTTTTAAACGGGACTTTGTCTAAAAGAAGGTTTAAGGCCTCTTTAAGGGATAGGTATTGTTTATCCAGCATAAAAAAATTATAATAGACTTTTAAAAAATTACTACCAAGCTTTTTGGTTTTAGATAGGTTTGAAAAGAACTTTTATTTTACGATTTCTCCTTCTTTTAAATTATTTTCGATAACTCTTTTTAAGACTTCCTTTGCAGGGCCTATGACCCTATCTATTACTCTTATCTTTTTCCATAAAAGATACTGATAATAAGTTTCTTCTATCCCCCCGCAAACTACAAGGTCAACGTTTTCTGCTAAAATAAAACTGCAAAGTTCTTCAGGAGAAGAACGTGGCAGAATAACTGTCCTTACTTTTTCCCCTTTGTTTTCTGCGATAAGTACTTCTCTGGTAAGGTCAAACCTTGGGGCTACATGGTCTTTTTCTAGAGTAATCAATATTTTCATTTTAGGCTAACCCGTATTTTTTTAACTTTCTCCAAAGGGTACTTCTTGCCCAACCAAGCATTTTAGCTGCTTCAGTCTTCTTACCCCTACAACTTGTCAACGCATCAATAATTCTTTTTTTTTCGATCTCAGCCCAGGTAAAACTTTCAATTTTTTGAGTTCTTATAGCAGACCAATCTTTAGCTAAAGTTTGTTGTTGGTCTTCTTCCTCTTCTTTTATGGCAGTAAATAAATATTCTGGGAGATGTTTTTCTGTAATCAATTCATCTGAACAAACATGAACAGCATATTCCACTATGTTTTTTAGCTCTCTTATGTTTCCAGGGTATTTATAAGACCTTAGCACCTTTAAAACTTGTTCCGAAAAGCCTTTGATTTTTTTATGAGCTTTTTCAGAAAATTCTTTGAGAAAATAGTCAGCTAAAATCAATATGTCATCTCCCCTTTCTCTAAGAGGGGGAAGTTGTACTTTTAACACATTCAGTCTATAAAACAAATCTTCTCTAAATTTTCCTTCTTTAACCATCTGTCTTAAATTTTTATTGGTTGCCACAATCACCCTTACGTCTACTTTTACTTTTTGGGAACTACCTAACGGATAAAACTCTTTATCGTCTAAAAAAGTTAGTAGTTTTACCTGAAGGGTAAAGGGTAGGTCTCCTATTTCTGTAAGGAAAAGAGTCCCTCCATTGGCTAATTTTATCATTCCTGGTTTGTCAGCATTAGCTCCGGTAAAGGCACCTTTTACGTGGCCAAAAAGTTCTGACTCTAACAGAGGCTCCGGAAGAGCCCCACAATTTACTTTGATGAAAGGATGGTTTGCCCTCGGAGAAAGTTTATGTATTACCTCTGCTAACAAATCTTTTCCTGTGCCTGTTTCTCCCTCTATCAAGAGAGTGGCGTTAGAGTTCGCAAAAATAGGTAACATTTCTTTTATTTTTAAAATAGCCGGGCTGTTGCCTAAAATGAAATCCATTCCAAATTGAGGCAAGAAAAGAGATTTGTCCTTTAAAAGTGAAAGATCTTCAAGCACCAACATGAACCATCTATTTTTTCCTTGAGAAAGGCTCGTTACAGTAATCTTTACCGGTATTTTGCGTCGGTGAACGTTTATTATGTCTCCTTCTATCGAAAATTTTTCTTCTTTTCTTAACCTAGCTATTAATTCTTTAAAAACGTTGGTTTTTATTATTTGATTTATATCTAACCCTTTAACTTCCTCAGACTTGTATCCGGTTAAAGCTTCTAAAAATGAATTTATAAATACCACCCGAAAGTTTTCGTCTAAAAAAGCAGTTCCATAAGGGATTGCTTCTAAAATATCTTTAATTTTTATAAAAGATTCATTATACTTGGCCTTCATGGTTAACCAAATTTTATGTGAATAGATGAACCAAAAAGTATATTTTCCATCTAAAAATTTAATTTTAAAAACTTCTTTAGAAAAATCAACCTGTGGTTTGAAAAAAGAGTTGCTTGACTTAGCTAAAAAAACAGATTAATTTAATTCTAAACTTGAATACTAAAAAAGACCGACATTATGTTTTCTAAAACAATCGTAAGTAAAATAATAGCTCTAATAGAAAAATATCATCCATTTACTTTTAATCTGAAATACTTTCAAATAACCATTAGTTTTGTGATGCTTTTTCTTCTTACCATAGCGTTAATGTTTGGATGGTTTTCTACCAGGAAGATTAGAGAGATTGTGATAGAGGATTTTAACCAGCAGCAACTCATGCTTGCCAAGCATGCTGCGAGTCAAATAGAGAATTCTATAGAACTATTAGAAAGAGAACTCACCCTTCTTAGTCTTTCCCCTGCGATTCAGTATTCTGAAAAACCTGCTTTATTGAACAGAATGAACATAACTTTTTTAAGTGTAAAGTATGAGGGGGTTAAAGAGATAAAGTTTATCGAGGCTAAGACTGGTAAAATTTATAAAGTTATGGAGAACCCAAACTATGTTATAGAAAAATGTGATAGCGAAGACAAAAAATTTTTAAAATGGGCAGCCCTTCCTTCAAATAAAGGAGAAATATTATTTAGTGAAATAGTAAGATGTCCCAATACTCCCGAAGAAAACCCTCCAAAGCTTATCATGAAAATGGTAACACCGGTATGGCAGGTATCGATAGATGAATCTCACCCTGTGGCAACCAATTTGTTCTCAGGGGCTTTGGTTTTTACTGTAGACGTGACTTATTTGGTAGGTAAGGTTGCCTTTAACATAAGATCAGGAAAAACAGGATATGCATGGGTAATCTCTAACAAAGGCATTTTTCTTTATCATGAAGAAAAGTCTTTTATAGGTCAAAATGCCTTTGAGGCCCGAAAAGGTAAAAAACCAACCATAGCTTTTACAAGAATTAACGAAATCCAAAGAGAAAAAATGCTTAAAGGAGAAGAAGGGACAAGTTGGTATATTTCAGGGTGGCATAGAGGGGTTAAAGGTGAAATAAAGAAGCTTATTGCGTACGCTCCGATAAAATTAAAAGAAAAACCGGAACCTTTAATCTGGTCTATTGCGGTGGTGGCTCCTATAAGTGAAGTAGAAGGAGCTATAAAAACCATCCATTTTCAACAATTGGTCTTGCAAGGAATGGTCATCGTTATTATTTTATCGGTGGGGCTTTTTATAAATTTTATTCTTGTTACTTGGTCAAACATTCTTGAAAAAGAGGTGGCTAAAAAAACCGCTGAGTTAAGAAAATCAGAAGAAAGATATAGGTCTTTGGTAGAAAACGCAGAGGATATAATATTTACCGCAAATTTAAGAGGAGAAATCCTATCGATGAATACCTTTGGCAAAAATTTTTTTAACCGTTCTGAATCAGAGATAATTGGAAAAAGTATGGTAGAGGTTTTTGTCCCAGATGGAGAAATCTTGATGGGGAGTATTAAAAAAATATTTGAAACAGGAGAAAGCCAACAGGTTATTCATAAAATAGGGGTAGATGATAAAGATTTCTGGTTTAACACCAACTTGAGAGGTTTAAAAGACGAAAAAGGCAATATATATTCTGTGTTAGGTATTTCACGAAACATTACCGAACGCCGAAAGCTGGAAGAGCAAAGTTATTATACAGAAAAGTTGGCATCCCTAGGGACTCTAGCTGCAGGTGTAGCTCATGAAATCAACAATCCTATTGCCATAATTCTAGGGTTTACAGATATTTTGCTCGAAAAAATACCAAAGGAATCTCCAGAATACGAAATTTTAAAAATTATAGAAAAACACGCAACAGATACTAAAAGAATCGTAGAAAATTTGTTAGGTTTTGTTAGACATAAAGAACATCAAGAACAACTGGTTAATATTAATGAATGTGTAAACACAGTGCTTGAGATTATGAAAAACATGTTTGTTATAAATAACATTGAAGTTAGAAAATTTTTACAGGAAAATATCTCGTTTGTAAAGGTAGATCCTGGTGAAATACAGCAGGTTTTGTTTAACATCATCAATAATGCTATATACGTGATGAAAGGTGGGGGGATACTTACAGTTTCTACTAAAGATGAAGGAGAGTGGGTTGAAATTAGCATCTCTGATACTGGTTGTGGGATTCCTAAAGAATATAGGCATAGGATTTTTGACCCCTTTTTTACCACAAAAGAAGTGGGAAAGGGGACTGGACTTGGGTTATGGGTGTCGTATAATATAGTGAAAAAATATAATGGAATAATTACCTTTGTAACAAAAACAAAAGAAGAGTCTGAACAAACGGGCACAACTTTTATAGTAAAGTTACCGGTGGCAAAAGATCAAACAAGGGGGACAAAGAATGCCTGAGAAGATTTTAATCGTTGATGATGAACCAGATATGCTTAAGCTTTTATCCATGATTTTAAAAGAAAAAACACCTTATGAAATTACTGTAACCAACAATCCAGTGGAAGCGGTTGAACTGGTAAGAACAGGGGAGTTTGACGTTGTCATCACCGACCTTAAAATGCCAGGGCTTGATGGTCTACAACTTCTTGAAGAAGTAAAAAAGAAAGATGAAGATATTCCGGTAATTATACTCACCGCATATGGAACGATCGATGCTGCTACAGAAGCGCTGAAAATAGGGGCTTTTGATTTTATAACAAAACCATTTAAAAAGGAACAAATTTTGTTTACCATCGAAAAAGCTATAAAATGGCAAAAAGTCCAAAGAGAAAATAAGATGCTAAAAGAAAAACTAAAATCTCAAACCTAATCTATTAGTTCTTTTATATATTTTGTTCTAAACTCATCCAAGTACATTTGGGTTATGGCATCGTTAAAAAGTACCATATCAAGTTGTTTAGTAAAAGCAGTTAATTTGCCTAAGATTTCAAGAGTTTTTTCAATCGTAGGACTATCATATTTAAACAACACGGCATCTATTAAATCTTCTTTTACTTTTACCCTAAATCTCAAATCTTTTAGGATTTTGGTTATTAAATTTACCCTTCGTAACCTTCTATCAAGGGCTGCCCCCCCTCCTTTAAAGAAAAATTTAACATAGTTATCGTTTATGTTTTCACCAACATAGGCTTCGATCATGGAAAAATGGTATCCAAGCCGAAGACTAAAATTCATGTAGTTTTTGGTGACCACACAAAAACTTTTTTTCCCAGTTTCCTGAAGCTCTTCTTCTGGGATGGTTGCTGTATGAGCTATCATCCCAAGAAAGCCCTTAGCATCCACAGGAGGAGGTTCAGGCCATTTCATAGATTGCATTCCCTTAAGAATAGCCTTAAAGGGAATAGAAAGAATATCTTCTGGTGTAGCTTTTTTAATTCCTTCTTTTAACCCTCCTTCTATATCAAGGATTAAAATTCCTACCGGTATACCTGCTAAAAGAGGAACGGCATGTGGGTTGCCTGAACCACCAAAGGAGATTTATGTTGGTGAGAAAAAAAGAAAGATTAATTGGAAAAGAATCTTTTTTATTTTTCTTGGTTTAGCCTGTTTTTTTGCTGTTTATTTTTCACCTCCATGGCCAGATGCAGTGGATCCATTAGGAAAACATTTCCCCTTATCTCAACAAGCAAAGGGAGCTATAGGATTATTTCTTATGGCAGGTATTTGGTGGGTTTTTGAGGTCGTTCCTATAGGGATTACAAGCATCGCAATAGGAGTTTTCCAGGCTCTATTTGCTATTCGTTCTGCCAAAGATGCTTTTCGTGATTTTATGGATCCTTCTGTTATGTTTATCTTTGGTTCTGTGGTTATCGGGATTGCCTTCACCAAAACAGGACTTACTAAAAGAATTGCTTACAAGATGCTGGAAATAGTAGGTGAAAGAACAAGCATGATCCTTTTAGGAGCTTTTGTAGTCACAGCAGTGTTAACTCATTTTATGGCACACACCGCAGCCGCTGCAACAGTTTTTCCGATTTTACTGGCTATAAATTCTTTATATGGGGAATCTGAAAAACCAACGAAGTTTGGAAAAGCCTTGTTTATAGGGATGGCTTATGCTGCTGGAGCAGGAAGTATTGTTACTTTTTTAGGAGCAGCAAGAGTCCCTGCAGCTGCAGGTATGTTTAAAGAGTTTACAGGAAGAGATATAGGATTTTTTGAACTAACTAAGTATATGTTTTTGATTGGTTGGTTGATGGTTTTCCTTATCTGGCTTTATTTTATTATCGTGCTTAAGCCAGAAAAACCCGTTATTAAGGGATTAAAAGAAAAGGTAAAACACATGATGAAAGAAATTGGGCCTATGACTATCCAAGAGAAATTGGTTATTATTATAATAATTGCAGTTGTTTTGTTTATGTCAGCTCAATCTTTTGTCCCTGCATTACAACCCTTAGATCGTGCAGCTATTATGCTTTGCTCTACCTTGCTGTTTTTTCTCCTGGGAATTCTTACTGTGAAAGAACTTGAAGAAATTCCATGGAATATAATCCTTCTCTTCGGTGGAGCTATGAGTATTGGTTTTTGTTTGTGGAAAACAGGTGCAGCTCATTGGATCGCTGTTAATTGGCTTGCAATGTTTAAGGATGCACCTTGGATTATCTTTGTTTTGGGTGTATCCGTTTTTGTGTTGATAATGACCAATTTTATCATGAACGTTGCTGCAATAGCTATATCTTTACCCGTATCTATGGTTATCGCTGAGTATCTTGGTGTTTCTCCTGATGTTATTTTTTATGTTTCTTTGGTTGCAGCTGGCATGCCATTCTTACTATTGATTGGAGCAGCTCCAAACGCAATTGCTTATCAGTCAGGACAGTTTACTCCAGGAGAATTTTTTAAATACGGTATTTTAATGAGTATAGTTCTTATTTTAGTCATTGCATTTTTTGTTGTCACAATTTGGCCATTTTTGGGAATGCCAATACTATTAAAATAAAAAAAAGGAGGAGGTAGAATATGGTTATTAAGCCTATTTTAGAGAAAATTTTTGGAAGGTTTTTTAGAGAGTATGATTTTATAAAGATGTCATATGAGACATTAAAAGATTTTGGTTTTAACGATGGAAATTCCATAGCCTCTGTTTGTGTATGTAGGGATGAGATTTCCCAGACAGTAAGAAGTCATATAAAAAGAATGTGGGGAGAAGCCTTTAATTTTTCCAGTCTTGCTGGGCTTTTTACAGCCGGCAAGACTGGTATGAAAGCTTTTATAAGCCACGCTCCTCAAGTAGATGGTAAAGAAAGATATATTTTTTATGCTTTTTCTCACATTGCTATCGATGAAAAGGGAAACATGGGAGTATGCAAAAGGAAAGGGCTTGAAAAATCTCATGCTTGTGGGGCTTTGTGTCTTTTTCTTAATGAACTTAAGTCAGGAAAGATAAGTATAAGACTTGATGAAGAGGATATCGAAGAAAGTCTTTTAAAAAGAAGATTGCTTAGAGAATTGAAATACGGAGAGATCCCAGACCTTCTTACTCTTACCAAAAAAACCCTTAAGGTAATCGTAGAAGATCTTGAGCATATAATAGAAAAGGTTGTGGATACTAAAAAGGCTGATTATGCCGTTATTTCAGGAATTCAGGTGCATGGACCAGAGGAAAACTACATCATTCCTGACGAATCTTATGTAGTGGTTAACGGTGAAAAGAAAGAAATAAAAATTTAGATTTAGGGGGTTTTCATGAAAAAAATATTCTTTTTGTTTGCCCTTTTTGTTTTAATTTTACCTTTTTTGGCTTTTGCCGAGGATAATTCTCAGCAAAACATGGATAAGTTTCATATTTCAGGTATAATCCTTGATAATCATAAAGAGCCGGTTAAAGAGGCAGAAATAAAACTGTTAGTTAATGGAAAGCCTTATAAGAGACTTAAAGAATATGGTAAGCTTGATAAAGTTATTAGTTCTTCTCATGGGACCTTTCAGCTTGAGTTTCAACTGCCAAAGGGTTTAATTGAAACCGGAAAGATTCAACTTGAGATTTCCAAAACTTCGTTTAAAAAAAAAACTGTGGTTGAGATTAAAAAGGAAGATTTTGCCGTAAAAGGTAATGAGTTTTATGCCAACAAAAATATCATCCTTGAGCGATATATAGGCCCTGCTTTCTGGATTGCTACCATAGTTTTTATAATAACTTATGCGCTTATATCTTTTGAACTTCTTCACAGAACGGTTGCAGCCATGCTTGGAGCTGTAACCATGCTTATCCTTACTTATACCTTAGGCACCATAAATCCTGATTTTCACATCATTTCTTTTGAAAGGGCCATAGAAGCCATAGACATGAACGTGATATTCCTGCTTATGGGGATGATGATAATCATCGGGGTTCTTAAACACACAGGGGTTTTCCAGTGGTGCGCTTACATGTTCTATAAACTTGCTCGTGGTAATGTAATGGCTCTTAGCATTTCATAGCCATAACTTCTGCTCTTCTTGACAATGTGACGACTATGCTCCTTTATACACCGGTTTTAATCGAGATATCTATAGCACTAAAAATTAATCCTCTTTCTCTTTTAATACCAGGTATAATGGCCTCAAACGTTGGTGGAACTGCCACTCTCATAGGTGACCCTCCAAACATCATGATTGGTTCCTACACAGGGCTTACGTTTATGCAGTTTGTCTATGCATTAACACCGGTGGTACTAATATGCATGATAGCGCTTATTATATACAACAAATTTTTCTATTCAAAGGAATACAAAAAAGGAAAAGTTGATGATGTGGATGCTTTCCTGAGTTATCTAAGGGAAGAATATAAAATTACAGATAAAACCCTTCTCACCTATGGACTTATCGTGATGTTGATAGTAGTTGGATTTTTTGCTACACATGGATACTGACATATGGAGGTAAGTATCCCGGCTTTGTTTGGTGCAGGGATTCTTTTTACCTATGCAGTGCTTACTAAAAAAGTAAAAATGCTTGAGTTGATCGAAAAAGACATAGAATGGACAACTCTCTTATTTTTTATCTTTCTTTTTATAATAGTCGGGGCTGTAGAAGAGGTAGGATTACTTGCGATTATCGCCGACTGGGTGCATAATCTTTCAGCAGGTAATCTTACAGTGGCCATATGTCTTATTTTATGGGTCTCTGCCATAATGAGCGCCTTTGTGGATAACATACCTTTTACAGCGACGATGTTACCTATAGTTGCCTATCTTACAAAGGTAATACCTGGAGCTGAAAGTAATGTACTCTGGTGGGCCTTGGCTTTAGGAGCTTGCTTGGGAGGAAATGGGACTATAATAGGTGCTTCTGCCAATGTAGTAACCATAGGAATTGCAGAATCTGCAGGTTATAAAATAAGCTTTTTTGGCTTTATGAAATATGCGTTTGTTTATATGTTAATTACTATCATAATTAGTAATATCTGGTTGTTGCTTTTTTATTAAAACGTAGGAGGAAAACTATGGTAAATTGCGGTCTCAAGAAGGTTTTACTACCTGTTGATAAAAGTGAGAATTCTTTTAGAGCTGTTAAGTTTGCAGGAAACTTTCTTAGAAACTTTCGGGTTGAAAACATAACCCTTTTTTATGTGATGGCAGGTGGATATTTAAGTGAACACATGAAAAACCTCGATTTTAGGGCAGAACTTATAAAAAATTCAGAAATCATAACAAAAATTAAAAAGAAACACGTGGAAGAAAACATAATGCCCTTTTTATCTGAGTATGAAGGTGTGCTTAAAAAGGCTGGTATAACCGGTTTGATAGAAAAAAAGTTGAGGAAGGAGATCCGGGGAATAAGATAATCGAATTTGCAGAAAGAGAAAATTTTCAGACCGTAATCCTTGCAAGAAGAGGTATGTCGGAAATAAAAAGTTATTTTCTTGGAAGTGTATCCAACAAAATTTTACATGGGTTGACCAATCGAAACATCTATCTGGTAGGAGAAAAAGAAGGGCCTGTTCTTGACATTTTAGTTCCTGTGGATGGTTCCGAGTATTCAATGAAGGCAGTAGAGCATGCAGTGTGTATCACCAAGTACATCAAGGATATAAGGAAGGTAACCCTGTTAAGGGTTATCAATCTTTCTCTTTACCTTGAAAGAGTACAGGCAGGCATAGACCCAGAAGAGGAAGCCAAAGAAATCCTTGATAAGGCTAAAAAAAGATTTTTAGAACAAGGAATTAAGGAGGAGTTGGTCGAGACAAAAATCTCTGTCGGGTTCCCTAAAGACGAGGTGGTTAAAGAAATAAATCAAGTGGGTTATAACCTAATAATCATGGGGAGAAAAGGACGTTCAGCCTTTAAAGACCTTGTTTTAGGTGGGGTAAGTTCAGCAGTAATAAACGAATGTTTAGAACCTACGATTGCGATAGTAAACCTATAGGTTAAGCCACTCTTAAGTGAATACAGTCTCCTGAATAGATTTTAACCGCCCTTTGGTTTTCAGCTTCTAACCAAAGGGCGCCATCTTCTGCTATATCAAGGGCTTTTCCGATTAATTCTCCTTGAGGTCTTATGATTTTAACTTTTTTCCCCAAGGTTAAACAAAGTTGTTTCCATTCGTTTAATATTTCTTCTGGTTTAACCTGAAAATAGTGATAAAAATTTTTCAAGATTTCTATGATTATGTCTGTTCTGTTCCAAAGCCTGTTGGTAAGTTCTTTTAAAGAAATTCCCGTAGGTTCAAAAGAGTTTATCTGATTGTTTACGTTTATTCCTATGCCTATGATAGCGTAGTCAATCTTATCTACTTCTGCTTTTAGTTCAAGCAGAATACCTGCTACCTTTTTTATCTCGTCGTTTGTTAAAAAGACTACATCATTGGGCCACTTTAGATAGAAAGAAAGGTTGGTTATCTGTCTAAGGGCTTTGCATACGCAGAGACTTGCAAGATAGGTAAGAATAAAACTTTCTCTTAAAGAAATGGAGGGGCGAATCAGTAGGCTCATCCATATCCCACCTTCGTTTGAAATCCAGTGCCTTCCCAGTCTCCCTCTTCCTGCGGTTTGCTTTTCAGCTATAACTAAAAAATTTTTTTCTTTTTCGGCAAGTTCTTTAGCTATTTCCATCGTTGAGGCTACAGACCTAAAATAGTAAACCTTGTTTACAAGAGCAATCTTACATGTTTCTAAGGCTTTTGTGATGTTTTCAGGCAAGATTAAGTCTGAGGTAGTAGAGAGGCTATAACCTTTTTTGGTGGTAACGATAGGATATCCTTCGTCTTTCAAAGCTTGAATGTATTTCCAGACTGCAGTCCTTGAAATTCCAATTCTTTGTGCCAAAACCTCCCCTGAGATACAGGAAGTTTGAGCTAACAGTTCTAAAATTTTAAGTTTTTTAACATTATAGTTACGCATAGCAGTTAAAACACGGAGGAGGAGGGATTCGAACCCCCGGAAGAGGTTTAATACCCCTTCAGCCGATTTCGAGTCGGCCCCCTTCGTCCACTCGGGCACTCCTCCTTTTTATAAATAAACTTTAAACGTTTTTTATTTTTAGTCAACCTTGAACGAAGCTTGAAATAATAAAAGGGCAACCTTGAATAGGTTGCCCTAAAGTTTGACCTTAGAAGGATTTACGGAGTTATTTTATTAACACTACAGGAGCTTTAGAGTTTTCTACCACCCTTTCTGCTACGCTTCCTACTAAGATTTTTTCTAAACCGGTTTTCCCTTTATATCCCATTATAATAAGGTCTGTCTCTTTTTGAAAAGAAAATTCTAAAATCTTCTCAAAGGGCTCACCTTTGACTAAAGAGATTTCAACCTTGATTCCCTGATTTTTAGCCTTTTCTTCTGCCGCATTTATACATTCTTCAGCAAAAGCAACATCGTTGTCTGTTTTAGCTACTGATATAACAAACAAAGTGCTTCCTACTTTTTTACAAAAATCGATCGCCCAAGAGGTAGCTTTTTGGCTATAAACAGACCCATCTGTAGCTAAAAGTATCTTTTCTGAGGTAGTAGAAGCCTCTGCCGGAACCACCGTAACCGGTGACGGAGACTTACCGATAAGACTTCTACTTACTCTTCCTAAGGTATGCTTTCTTCCCATCATTAACATAGAAATTCCCAATCTTTGTACTTTATCCAAAATTATTTCTAAAGGGTCTGAACTGCTTAAAACAAAGGTTTCACAAGTTAATCCCTCTTGACTTGCCTCTTTTTTGATAAAGTCTACTGCCTCATAGGCCTTTTTCTCTAAAATTTCTATCAGTTTAGGGTAAACTTCCATCAATTCAGGCCCAAGAGGAATCACCTCTGCTACACTTAAGCCATACAGTTTACTGTTAAAGATTTTAGCCCACTTTACCCCTAATTTTGCAGCCTTTTCAGCTGCTTGAGAGCCGTCGGTGGTGATAAGTATTTTTTCCATTTTACACCTCCTTCTTTTTACCTTTTTTGGTAGAAAGTCCAAGCCCTTCCATTAGATACATTATAGCAAAGCCCCACCATACCGTGTAAAATACATAAAAAATAAGTAGACCTGTAAGCAATCCAGTTTTACTCTTAACACTTTCAGGAGTAATTCCATAAAAGTTATAGCCAGGCTCGATGGCTTTTGTGACAACCTCATTTACTATTTGAGCCATTTCTACCTTTTTTTCCAAAACAAGCTTTTTATTAATAGCACTCAAACTGTTATGCCATTGTCTGAACATCTTTTTTTCGTCTTGATATCCATACTTTTCTTTGATAAAATCTCCCTTATTCCAATACATAGCATCTGCATCTTCTAAGGCAGAGCTTAGTATCTGACCCAAATCTCCTACTATTTTGATTTTACCATTTCCTTTATCTTCTACTTGTGCTCCTGCCAAGGTATAAAGTTTGGTGTTTAAGGCTATTCTTGTTTGAAGGTCTTGTGGGGTATCGGTGGGTTTCTTAAGATTGATTTCGATATCTAAAATTTTCCCTTTAAACTTTTCTACTTTAGTTTTTGTTTGGGGTATAAAATATGCAGACCCTTTAGCCAAGCTGTTGAAAAGTTCGTCAGCATAAGCTAAAAAGTTTTGACCTCTACCAAAATAAGGTTGAAACATTAAAAACAGAATCCCTACAAACACCAGTGTAAAAACTACTCCAAGGGTTAACTCTTTTTTTCTTGTAGCTCCCATGGCTTATCCCTCCTCTCTTAAAGTTCTTATGTTTTTAAAGAAACTGAGTAAGACCCAAACCCCAAACAAACCTACAGCTCCCCAAAACAAAATGTTACCTATAAAAATAAAGGTTTCACAAACATCTTTAGAGATGGAAACAAGGTTTAAAGACCTAAATTTGTCAGGTAAAACAGATACTCTGTTAAAAAATCCTGCCATAATGGTTAAGGCATAAAAAGCTCTGATTGTAGTTCCAGGGACAACTTTGGTGGTAAGTGCTCCTATTTGAATTCCTATCAAAGATCCTATCAGAAGTCCCATAGCTAAGGTATAAAAAACATAACCATATATAGCATACTGGGTAAGGGAGGAGTAGCCTGCTGTAAAGATGATTTGGAAGATGTCAGTACCAACAGTAGTAGGAGTAGATACCCCAAAAACATAAACAAACATCGGGAAGGTAACAAAACCACCTCCCACTCCCATGATTGCAGCCAAGAAACCAACCACAAAACCACCTACAATGATAAACCAAGCTGAAATCTGTCTACCTCCAAAGTCTTCGTCAAACTTAATTATAGGAGGAACATTGATCTTTTGAATTTGTATGGCTAAATTAGTGGTTCCAACCACTCCACCGTGAGCACCTTCCGAAGAAGAAGCTCGCCCTATTTTTATTTTTCTTCTTGTACTAAAATAGTCATACATGGCATAAAAACCCAAAAATCCCAGGATTACTGCATAGACTATACTTATAAAAGCATCACTAAGAACAGGATCTTTAGAATATAGCAATCTATTTATATAACCACCGGTAGTAGCCCCTACAATAGATCCTAAGATAAAAAAGATGGCTAAAGCTACACTTACGTTCCCTAATTTTTTGTGCAACACCGTTCCCATGATAGCTTTAGCAAAAATATGAAACTGGTCTGTTCCTACAGCCATTATACCTTTTACCCCTACAGACATAAGGGCTGGGGCGATTATGAATCCACCTCCTGCACCGATACATCCAGTAATCAACCCAGCGGCAAAGCCCACCACAGTAGAAACCCAAAAAACTATAGGTGTATAGTGAGCGGGAGCATATGCACTTTTACCTCCGAGTATGTCAGCAGCCCCTAAGAGAGAGGTTACCAAAATAGGAGATAAGAGCACCAACAAAAGTAATAAACGCTTTTTGTTTCGAAAAATGTTGTCTGCCATTTCTTTTTCCCAACGTGCATGAGCCAAAGAAGCACTCATCATAAATTCATAAAGAAATCTTAACTTACCCATTGTCTACCTCCTTTTGATTTTTACATTTGTTTTACTAATTTTCTTTTTCATAGTTTCCTCTTACCTTTTCTGGTAACGATAAAAACGAAAACACCTAAATTAACCCCAAAATGCTTCACCTTTTTCCCATAAGCATCACCTCCCTGTTTATATTTTTAATTTTAGTTAAATTTTTAAACAAAGTCAATTTTCTCCATCTTTAACACGCTCTGGTTTGTTCTCTTTTTTCTCTTTGAGATAGCTCTAATAAAACCTTAATTTTATTTTTTAAAGTTTTTACATCTATAGGAAAGAAAACTTCTTCGGTAACCCCAACCTTCATAGCCAAGAGAGAAGACTTAATGTTATCTTTACAGGTTAACCACATAATTTTTATTTTATGGTTTAACTTTCTTATTTCACTAATAAACTCAAACATGCTTTCATATTCCATCTCACGGGTATCTATGATTAATAGCTCTATCTTTTTAAACTCATCCTTAGAAAGATTTTCGGTTTCAACCACCTTCGCCCCTATTTTGATTATCATTTCTTTTAATCTCTCCTCTAAGTCTTTATCTTCAGTCTTTATAAGCACTTGTACGTTTCTTACCTTCATACCTGTTTTTTAATTTTTAGTCTCTAATACCTCTTTTAAAAAAGGCTTGTTAACTTTTAAACAATTGAAGCAACTATTATGCCAAATCTGTCTTTTTTGAAAAATAGACTTTCTAAGCCTTTTTAAAAGACAAAACCCCTTTTAATGTTTCAAAATGTTTTAAAACATTTTAAAACATTAAACAATACAATACAATAAAATATATATAATTTTTAAGTTTATAAGAAAAAAGTTTATTATCTTTTTTGATTTTGTTATAAATGTCATATCATATCTTATATTCAAGTTTAAATGTTATGTCTTTTTCTTTTGTAAATTTTTAAAGGTAAGACTGTTTGAAAGGTGATTTTAGAAGTCTAAATTAAAGTTTAAGTTATGCTTTTTAAGAATTTTTAGGGAGTTGTGGTTGGTTAGGTCAAAATGAATGGGAGTAATGGTGATGTACCCCTGTTTTAAAGCGAGGACATCTGTGTCTTCATCTGTTTCTGTATGTTCTTCTGCACCCTGCCAGTAATAGGCCTTCCCATGGAGGTCAAATCTCTTTTCAAAGACCTCTTTAAGCCTTGCTTTAGATTGTTTTACAAACTTTATTCCTTTTATTTTTGAGGGATTACCGTTAGGGATGTTTATGTTTAGGCAGAAGGGTTTGTTTAAAGGTAAATCTTTTAGGACGTTCAAGAATTTGGCTATAAAGTTTGCAGCAAAACAGTAATCTACGTCTTCGTAGGCATCTATAGAAACCGCTAAAGAGGGATAACCTAAAATTTTGGCTTCTGTTGCGGCAGAAACTGTCCCTGAATATACTAGATTAATCCCTACGTTTGCCCCTCGGTTAATTCCTGAGATTACCAAATCTACAGGGCCAATAAGTTCATACAAAGCTAACTTTACGCAGTCAGCAGGGGTCCCACTGACCGCATATCCCCAGAATTTTTTGCCTCTTTTTACTTTGGTTACTCTAAGGGGATAATGTATGGTTATGGCATGTCCTACAGCGCTTCTCTCTGCCTCAGGTGCTACGATGTAGACCTCATGTTCAAGAGAAAGTGCGTTATAAAGCGAGCAAAGACCTTCTGCATAGATCCCGTCGTCGTTGGTTAAGAGAAGTTTCATCCCTAAGCTATGTGCGATAATGGGCGTTTATTTTGATGTATTCTTCGGTAAAATCACTTGCCCAGACCTCAAACCCTTTTTTACCCTCTTTTAACTTGATCTGTATTTCAACTACCTCTTTTTGTAGTTCTTTTCTTAAAAGTTCCTCGTCAGTCATTACCTGGAGGTTTTTTACCCAGGGAATTCCATTAAGATAGATTTCAACCTTTTCGAAATCAAAAGGAATGGTCGTTTTCCCAAGGGCAGCAAAAATTCTTCCCCAGTTTGCGTCTTCTCCATAAACTGCAGTCTTTACTAAAGGAGAGTTGGCCACAGAAAAGGCAAAAGTCTTGGCATCCTCTTTGGTTTTAGCTCCTTTTACCATAATTTTTATAACCTTACTTGCACCTTCACCGTCTTTTACGATAAGATAGGCCAGTTCTTGAGCTATCTCTAAGCAGGCCTTTTCAAAATCTTCCCAGTTTTTAAGGTCTTTCTGGTTGCTACAAAGCATGTAAACCGTATCGTTGGTGCTGGTATCTCCGTCAACGGTTATCTGATTAAAGCTATGGTCTACTATCTTGGGAAGGACCTTTTTCAAGGTGTTTTTAGCAACCTTTGCATCTGTAAGGATAAAACCAAGCATCGTTGCCATGTTTGGGGCTATCATCCCTGCCCCTTTGGCTATCCCAAGGATAGAAATCCCGTTTTCTAAACTTCTATAGGCTATCTTGGGAAAGGTATCGGTGGTCATGATAGCCTTCGTAAAGTCTAAATAACGCTCTGGAGAAAGGTTGGATACAAGTTCTGAGACTTTGGGAAGCATTTTTTCAAGAGGCAATTGTTCTCCTATCACACCGGTTGAAGCTGGCAATAAACTCCTTAGACTAACTCCTAATCCTTTGGCTACCTCTTCTAAAAGTTTGGTAGCTCTTTGAATTCCTTCTTCTCCGGTGCAGGCGTTGGCTACTCCGCTGTTTGCTACTACACCATGTAGATTTTCCTCTTTTATAAGCTTTTTTCCTAAGACTACAGGGGCTGCTTGAACGGTGTTTTGGGTGAAAACCCCCCAGGCAGTAAGTCTATTTGGTGAATAAATCAACCCAAGGTCAAACCTATCAGGTTTTTTGATACCACATTTTACCGCAGAAAAGAAAAAACCTTCTGGTGTCTTCATGGCTTTTACCCGAACCTTCCTGTAATATAGTCTTCTGTAAGTTTTTTGTCGGGATTGGTAAAGATTTTTTCTGTGGGACCAACTTCTATAAGTTCGCCAAGATACATAAAAGCAGTGTAGTCTGAAGTTCTTGCTGCTTGTTGCATGTTATGTGTAACTATAACTATGGTAATTTTTTTCTTAAGCTCAACTATGAGGTCTTCGATTTTAGCAGTAGAAATTGGATCTAAGGCTGAGGTTGGTTCGTCAAAAAGTAATACTTTTGGTTCAACAGCGATAGCTCTTGCAATGCAAAGTCTTTGCTGTTGACCTCCTGAAAGAGAAAAGGCACTTTCTTTAAGTCTATCCTTAACCTCATCCCAGAGGGCAGCATCTTTAAGGGCAGCTTCAACCCTATCTTTTAGCTCAGAACCTTTTATTTCCTTTAGCTTTAAACCATAGGCTACGTTATCAAAAATACTCATAGGGAAGGGAGTAGGTTTTTGAAAAACCATACCTATTTTAGACCTAAGCTCAATCAGGTCTATATTTTTATCTAAAATATTTTTTCCTTCAAAGATTATCTCTCCTTCATAACGATTTCCTACATAAAGGTCATGCATCCTGTTTAGACATCTAAGGAAGGTAGTTTTTCCACAACCTGAAGGACCTATCAGAGCAGTAACCTTGTTGTGATAAACCTTCATGCTTATGTTTTTAAGGGCTAAGTCTTTGCCATAATAAAAATTTAAATTTTTAACTTCTATTTCTACTTTTTTATCTTCCATACCTAATTCCTCTGTCCTTTTTTTCGCTTAAAGATTTTTACCCAACCAAAGTTTGAATGTACCAAAGTTTTAGCAAAAATAGAAAGAATTAGCACAAAAAGGGCTAAACAGAAAGAGGCTGCCCAAGCTTGGTTGTGCCAAAACTCATATGGGCTCATGGCATAGTCAAAAATGGTGACTGTAAGAGACGCCATAGGTTTGAAAACATCAAAAGAAAGATAATGATTGTTAAAGGCAGTAAACAATAAAGGTGCGGTTTCTCCGGAGATCCTTGCCATACCAAGTAAAACACCTGTTAAAATTCCAATTTTAGCTGATCTCAGAACCACGTCTTTTATCAGCTGCCATTTAAAAGCCCCTAAAGCATAAGCAGCTTCCCTCAAAGTAAAGGGGACTAATTTAAGCATCTCCTCTGTAGTTTTACTGATTACAGGAACCATAAGCATCGCTAAGGCTAAACATCCTGCAAGAGCGTTGAAGTGTTTAAAAGGAACCACAAGCAGGGCATACATCACCGCACCCATGATGATAGAAGGGGTGCTTACCATAACGTCTGTAATGTTCCTTAAAACCTTGAAAAATTTTGAGTCTCTTCCATATTCAGAATAGTATATTCCAGAAAAAATACCTATAGGTACACCGATGACACTGGCTATAAAAGTGATGATAGCATGCCCTATAAAGGCATGTCTTAACCCTCCTTCTTCTATACCAGGGGGACCGGGGTCTTCTATAAAAAGAGAAAGGGTTAAGTGTTTAAATCCGCTTAAAAAAAGTGTGCCAAGGATCCAAAAAAGCCAAAAAAGTCCATAAATGGCTGCTATAAAGGATAAGAAAAGCATCACTTTGCTTATAAGTTTTCTTCTGTAAAGGACTACTTTTTCCATCTTTTTTCAATCCTCAATATCATAAGTTTAGCTAAGATCAACACCCCAAAGGATATTACAAACAAAAACAAAGAAAGATAAAAAAGTGAAGAAAGATATAAGGGGGTGTCAGCCTCAGTAAACTGATTGGCTAAGGCTACGGTAATCGTAGTAAAGGGTTCGAGTAAAGACTTAGGGATTTGAGGAACATTGCCTGCCAAAAAGGTAACAGCCATGGTTTCTCCTAAGGCTCTTCCTGTAGAAAGGATAAGTCCTCCTGCGATTCCTGACGCAGTATAAGGAATAACTACATCTTTTACTACCTCCCATTTGGTAGCTCCAAGCCCATAGGCAGACTCCTTCATCACCGAAGGTACCAGGTTAAAGGCATCTTTCACTACTGAAGACATAAAGGGAATTATCATGATAGAAAGAACTACAGAGGTGGTAAGGACATCAATCCCCGTTGGGTTTCCTGAAAAGAGTTGCGACAATATAGGGAAAGGAGAAAAGATTTTTTGTAATGCTGGTTCTATATCTTCTCGCATATACTTGGCAAACACTAAGAAGCCCCACATCCCATATATTATACTTGGGATGGCAGCCAGAAGCTCTATAGCTGTGGTAAAAATTCCTTTAAGCCATGAAGGGGCAAGTTCGGTAATAAAGATAGCGATACCTATAGAGATTGGGGCAGCAAGAAGGATGGCTATAAAGGTGCTGATCAAAGTACCTACTATCATCGGAAGGGCACCAAAACTTTCTCTAACAGGGTCCCATTTTGTAGACATTAGGAAGTTTATGAGACCAAAATTTTGGATGGCAAGTTTAGATTCGTAAAGCAGTATTAAAAAGACAACAAACGGGAAAAGAAGACCTGTAAAAACCGCCCAAAAACCTAAGAAATATTTGGTAAGGATTTCTATTAAGTAAGAGAAGCTTTTTCCCATATACCGTCCTTATTAGTTTAAGTAATTTTAACATAAAAATTATAGATAAAAAGGGTAAAAAAAAGTAAAGAGGACCTCCTCAGAAAGGAGGAAGTCCTCTTTAAGAGAGGTTATAAGAAGGGTTTAATTGACCTTATGTTTTTGCCAGTACTTATAAATCATAGTTTTTAGATTTTTAGGAAGAGGTATGTAGTAAAGTTTTTGGGCAATAGGGTCTCCATTTTCAAAGGCCCATTTAAAAAATTTGGTTACCTCGTTAGCACGGGGGCTATCTTTTACTAAAAGAACAAAAGAAACCCCTACGATAGGATAAGACATTTTACCAGGTTGATAAGTTAAATCTTCATAGAAGTCCTTTTCCATCGACCATTTAGCGTTAGAAGCTGCTGCTTGGATAGTTTCTATACTTGGTAATAAGTAATAATTTTTATCTCTATTAAGTAATCGTGCTACCGGGAGAAGGTTCTCTTTAGCATAAGTATATTCTACGTAGCCTATAGAACCGGTGTTTTGCTTTACATAGTTGGTGACCCCTGGATTACCTTTAGCACCTATTCCAACCGGCCAGTCTACAGAAGTACCTGCTCCAACTTTTTCTTTCCATTCAGGGCAAGCCTTAGAAAGATAGGTGGTAAAAAGCCAGGTGGTTCCTGAACCATCTGACCTTCTAACTACTGTAATAGGAACGTCTGGGAGTTTGACCCCTGGATTAAGTTTTTGTAGATATGGGTCATTCCACCGGGTAATTTTGCCAAGATATATACCACAAACTGCCTTTTCGTCAAGATTTAAAGATATATTTTTAAATCCAGGTAAATTATAAGTCAAGGCTACCGCACCTATGATAGCAGGGAACTGAGCCAAATTGTATTGTTTAAGTTCCTGAGAGGTCAAAGGCTTATCGCTTGCTCCGAAATCAACGGTTTTAGACTGAGCTTGTTTGATACCACCTCCAGAACCTATCCCTTGGTAGTTTACTTTGACCCCTGTAGCTTTATGGTATTCATGAGCCCAGGCTTGAAAAACTGGCTGAGGAAAGGTCGCACCAGCTCCAGTAATCTCAGCAGCTTTAGCTCCAGAGGTAGTGAAAAATCCAATACCAAGGAATAACGCAATCACCTTTTTAAACCATTTCTTTTTCATCTCAAAACCCCCCTTAATTTTTTTATAACTAACTTAAAACTCTTTTGTTAAAATTTTGTTAAAATTTTGTTAATCTTTGGTTTAAACCTAAAAACTTTAGAAAATTTTTACGATTTAGACATCGAAAAAAGAGTTTGAACGCTTTCTTTTGGTTCAACCTACAAGCCCAACATCCGAAACCTTCAACATAAAACCCTGTCAGATGGGTTGACATATTTGTAAAAACTTTTATGGTTTATAACAACATGAAAAAGATACTTATAGTAGAGGATGACAAAGACATAGCCAATCTTATTTCAGAAGCTCTAACTTCTCAAGGGTTTAAAACTTATTTAGTTACCTCTCTTGCTCAGGCTTATTCATTTTTAATACAGTCTTTAGTAGACCTGGTTGTGCTTGACCTGATACTTCCGGATGGAGACGGTATAGAACTTCTGAAATATCTTAGGTTTTCCTCCAAATTTTCTAACATTCCTGTGGTGATCGTATCAGCCAGGGGTGCAGAATTAGACCGGGTATTAGGGCTTGAGTTAGGGGCTGATGATTATGTGGTTAAACCTTTTAGTTTGAGAGAGCTGGTTATTAGGATTAAAAAAATTTTAAAAACCAAAGATTACCCTATTTCTCAGGTTAGGGTAGGCCCTTTACTCCTTGATAAAGAAAAAAAGACCATCTTTTTAGAAGATAATCCCTTAAACTTGACCCCAACAGAATACAAAATTTTAGAAGTTTTTATGGAAAACCCTGAAAAGGTATTTTCCAGAGAGGAGCTCTCTAATCATATTTGGGCTTTAGAAAGAGAATATTATTCGAGAGTACTTGATGCTTATATCTGCCGTCTAAGGGATAAACTTGGGAAATATGGACAGTTAATAGAAACCGTAAGAGGCTTTGGATATAGACTAAAAAAGCCTGCGTGAGCGATGAATTTTGTTCTCGCATTTTCTATTTTGCTCAACATTTTTCTATGTTTAATCCTGTTCTGGTTGTTAAAAAAATTAAAAGAGAACAAACAAAAGGAAGAAGAGATCAGACAAAAGCAAGTTTTTTGGGAAGAAACTCTTTATCAGTTAGAAATCCCGGTTTTTATCGTAGACCAAACAGAAGAAATCTTTTGGCAAAACAAAATCTCTTTAAGCCTTTTTGGGGACTTGAGAGGAAAAAGATTTGATACAGTCTTAGAAGAGATGATAACAAAAAACTGGGAGATGAAAACTTATTTATTAAAAGAGGGGAAACAGGTTTATGTTTTTATAGATAAGTCCGAAAAGGAGATGTTTAAAAAAAGTTATACCTTAGCCCTTTCTTATCTTTCTCATGAAATCAAGACGCCTTTTACCATTCTACGGGGTTATGCAGAAAAACTGGAGGGTGAAATCCTTAGCTTAAACCAATATACTCAAATCCACGACTATTTTGTGACTTTTAAAAATGCCTTAGAACGTATTGAACGGTTGGTGTCTAAACTTTTTACCTCTCTTGAATATCTTGTGAAGGAACTTCCTCTTAAAAAAGAAAGGTTTGACTTAAGTTTAGCCTTAGAGGATGTAATTTTCTGGATAAGGCCTCTTTGTGAAGATAAAAACATAAGTTTAGAGGTGGACCTTCCAGAAAGTGTTTGGATAGAGGGAGACAAAGACTGGCTTATGCAGGCCTTTTTGAATCCCTTAGAAAATGCCGTAAAGTTTACCCCTAAGAACGGCAAAATAACAGTTAAGGCCTATACAAGAGAAAATCAAATGATAAACATCCTCATAAAAGATGAAGGCCCTGGAGTGAACCCCAAGGACCTTCCTTTTTTAGGAATGCCTTTTTTTAAGTCAAGCGCTGACAAAGGGTTGGGGTTTGGACTTTTTATCACCAAAAAAGTAGTAGAGGCTCATAATGGTAAGGTCAAGTTTAGTTTGCCTTCGCAAGGAGGGCTTGAGGTCTTGATAGAGCTTCCGATGTCTTAAGGATCGGATGTCTTAAAGATTGAATTAAAAATAAAATTGGTTGCATTTTGAATCTGACTGTTTAAAATAATCTGTCGGGTTGAGGTTGTGGAAGAGGGGTGAAAATCCCCCGCTGCCCCGCAGCCGTGACCGGGGACGAAAGCCGCTTGGAGGTTTACCTGACCTCTGGGGGAGGAGGTCCCAAGTAGGGATTTCCCGAAAGGAGGCTTCCTTCCTTGGGCTAAAGGCTTGAAGCTAATAGCCTTTAGCTGACACACCACTGGTGCCGAAAGGCACTGGGAAGGTGCGGCAAGTAGGTTGATCCGGAAGCCGGAAGACCGCCTCAACCCTAAAAAAAACCCGAGGGGGTGAAGTCATGGAGAAAAAGTTTCTTTGTAACCTTAGCTTGTCTTTAATCTTAGGACTTGCAGCCTCTACTGGTTTTTGTGCAGAAAACAGTCAAGCAGTCCCAGAGGTAGTGGTATCAGCAGACAGGATCGAGGAGCCACTAAAAGAAACTACAGCCAAAGTGACGGTTATCACTAAAGAAGAATTAGAAAAGAAAAACTTTATGTTTGTTGGTGATGTCTTACGAAGTCTTCCTCAAATATACCTAACAGCAAACGGAGGCCCTGGACAGACAGCAGGAGCTATTCTTGGTAGAGGGACAAAATCAGCCCATACTTTGGTGTTAATAGATGGTTTTAAGGTAAACGACCCATCTTCAGGGATGTTTGATTTTGGTAGTTTATCTGTGGATGACATAGAAAGGATCGAGATCATAGAAGGCCCTCAAAGCACTCTTTATGGGTCTGAAGCTGTAGGTGGGGTGATAAACATCATAACCAAGAAGGGAAAGGGAAAACCTAAGGCAGGACTCTTAGTTGCAGGAGGGTCTTATGGAACCTCTAAAACCTCTTTTGAACTCTCAGGAGAAGCTAAAATTATCGATTTCAGAATAAATGCCTTACATTATTATACCGAAGGTTTTTCTGCTAAGAATGAAAAAGAAAATGAAAAGGACAGCTTTAAGAACACTTCCTTTTCTTCTAAAATAGGATTTAATCTTCATCCCAAAGTAAGACTTGAATTTTTAGGAAGTTATAACTACGGAAGAGTGGAATACGATGATTATAATGATAAAGAAGCTGTTAAAAAATCTCACAGCTATTTGGTAGGAGCAAAGCTTGATCTGTCTTTCTTGGATAACTATAAGCAAACCTTTTCGTTTTATAAAAATAACTATCAGAGAAAAGACTATACACCTAAGGGCTGGTTTACTTATACTCGGTATAATCCTTCTACAGAGGGTTTTTCCTGGGAAAATCTTTTGAACTTAAACAAAGCTTATTCTATTGTCTTTGGTTTAGACTTTAAGAGAGAAAAAGTAGAAAGTTATTATGAGAGTAGTTTTTCTAATGATTTTTACGACAAAAAAAGAGAACATTTAGGGGTATTTTTAAATAACAAAGTTTCTCTCTTAAATGATACGCTGATTTTAAACGCAGGATTAAGGCATGATGATTACAAAAACTTTGGTGAGAAAACTACCTACAGGATAGGTTTTAGGTACTTAATCCCAAAGGTAAACTTGGTTTTAAAGGGAAATTACGGTACTGCCTTTAGAGTGCCAACTTTTGATGATCTTTTTTATCCTGGTTATAATAATCCTAATCTTAAACCAGAAGAGTCTAAGGGATGGGACCTTTACCTGGAAAAAGATCTTTTACAAGAAAGGTTGGTTTTGGGAGCAGGTATGTTTTATCAAAAGTATAAAGACCTAATACAGTTTAATTTGGAAACTTGGAAACCTCAAAATGTTGGTAAGGCTGTGATTAAAGGGGCTGAGGCTAATCTGAGTTTTAAACTTACTCAAAACCTGAGGTTAAAGGCTAATTATACTTACTTAGACCCAGAAGATAGAGACAAAGACAAGTATCTTATTTATAGACCTTTCCACAAGGTAGGAGCTACCTTAGAATATTCCCTGAAAAAACTTGCTTTTTTAGCTGACTACACATATACAGGCCAGAGATTTGCTAACGTTGATAACTCCCAAAGGCTAAAACCCTACTCTTTGGTAAACCTTTCTGCCAACTACTATGTATCCTCAAACCTGAAAATTTACTTTAAAATAGATAATCTATTAAACGCTAACTACCAAGAAGTGGAAAATTATAACACCCCTGACAGGTCTTTTTATGCAGGAGTAAGTTTTAGCTATTAAGTTATAAGTTTTAAGGGCAACCAACTGGTTGGTTGCCCTTTCTGTGGTTTGTGATAAAAATTAAAATTAATTGGCTTTTAAAACAAGTTTAAAAAACTTGGATGAATGATGGAAAAGCCTAAAGGGATACTTTATGTAGTTGGAGTGCCGATAGGGAACCTTGGAGACATTACCTTCAGGGCTTTGGAGGTATTAAAAAATACTGAAATTATCGTTTCTGAAGATACAAGGTCTATAAGAAAACTTCTTACCCATTATGGATGTGGACCTAAAAAACTTATAAGTCTTTATAAAGATGTAGAGGTTGAAAAAACCCATAAGGTGTTAAAGCTCTTAGAAGAAGGGAAAGAGGTTGCCCTTACCAGTGAGGCAGGTTGTCCTTTGATTTCAGACCCAGGGGCTTATTTGGTTAGAGAAGCCCATAGAAGGGGGATTAAGATAGTTCCTGTGCCTGGTGTTTCTGCCCTTACCTGTGCCCTTAGTGCCTCAGGGGTTGACCTGAGTTCTGGTTTCATCTTTTTAGGATTTTTACCCAGAAAAAAGACAGAACAAAAAAAGGTATTAGAAAACTTACCAGAAAATCTTCCTTTCATCATCTTTGAAAGCCCGCACAGGATGGAGAAAACAGCTAAAAATCTACTTGAAATCCTTGGAAATCGTGAATGCTTTTTAGCAAGAGAACTAACCAAATTTCATGAAGAGCTTACCTGGACAGATCTGCAAACCTTAGCTAACAGAGAGGAGTTTTTAGGTGAAATTACCCTTATCATTCTTCCTAACCCAAAAACAGAAGAAAAACCGTTAGTTAAGAAAAAGCTTGCTGGTATAAAAAAAAGGATAAAGGAACTTAAAAAAGAAGGGCTAAAACCTAAGGAAATGGCTAAAATAATCGCCGAAGAATATAACATACCTGTAAAAGAGGTTTATCAGCTTATTGTCGAGGGTTGATTACCCTTTCAGGATGGGCTTGTAAAAAGGCTTCCACCTCTTTAAAAAACTCATCAAGTAAGGTTTTTTCAGGCACTTTTTTAACGATTTTACCTTCTCTAAAAATCACCCCTACTCCTTTACCTCCGGCGATACCAACATCAGCCATCTTAGCCTCCCCTGGACCGTTAACCACACAACCCATCACAGCAAGCTTTATATCTGCCTTAACCTTTTTAGCCCAGGTTTCTACCTTTTGGTAAAGAGAAGAGAGGTCTATCTCACACCTTCCGCAGGTAGGACAGGCGATTATCTCAGGATGAAGGGTTCTAAGCCCTAAGTTTCTAAGTATTTCGTAAGCCACGTAAACCTCTTCCGTAGGGTCGCCTGTTAAGGAAACCCTCAAGGTATCCCCGATACCTTTTAACAAAAGGTAAGAGATGGCCATCGTGTTTTTTATGGTCCCTGGAATAAGGCCCCCTGCCTCTGTAACCCCTACATGCAAAGGAAAATCAGATTTTTTTGAAAAAGCAAGGTAAGCTTTGACTGTTTCCCACCAGTTAGAGGACTTAAGAGACACCTTAAGGTTGTAATAGTCTATTTTTTCTACCACGTATTCTACCCATCTTAAGGCACTTTCTACCATCGCACGATAAGAAGGTGTTTTGTATTTTTTTAAAATCTCTGGCTCAAGAGAACCGGCGTTGATCCCTATCCTTACACAACAGTTATAATCTTTACAAACCTTAAGTAACCTTTCTAAGTTAGCCTTATTTTTAAAAGTCCCTGGGTTTATCCTTATACCTGCACATCCTGCCTTGACAGCCTTTTCCCCTAAAGAGGTAGCAAAATGCAGGTCAGCGATTACAGGAATAGGGCTTTCTTTCACCACATCTTTTAAGGCTTTAACGGCTTTTTCATCAGGGATAGCTACCCTTACGATTTCGCAACCTGCTTCAACCAGTTTTTGGATTTGAGAAAGTGTGGCAGAAAGGTCTGTGGTAGGGGTGTTGGTCATACTTTGGACCCTTATAGGGCTGTCTCCACCTACAGAAACGTTCCCTACCCAGACCTTACGTGTGGGTCTTCTTTTGATCCTGGGATACATGTTAAAAGGGTTTGACCTTTTTAACTGCTGGGCTTTCCTTCCTTCTTTTTATCAGGTTTTCTCCAAAAAGAACTGTCTTAAGCCACTTAAACCCAAATTGAAGGAGTTTTAGGTCATCTTTCTTGATTTCTTCTAAGGTTTTCTCATCCACCTCAAACATATCTAAAAACTTACTTTCAAAAACAAAACTTCTAAACCGCTCTGGGTTGGTGCTTACCATAAAAAATAACTGAAGACTTTTTTCTGGGACAGAAATAGGCCCAAGAGATTCTTTTTTCATGATGATTTCTGCCCATTCTACGATAGGTTTTTCAAGCTCAGGAATGCCCTGAGACTCTCTGTATTCATCCACAGTCATCTCTTCCCCAGAGTCAAGGCCTTGGCAAAAACCTTCTTTCACCAGGTAATAGATTTCTTCGTTTCTTCTTTCGTCTTTGTTGCGAAAAAGCCCAAAACCTAAAGGATAATAGCGACAAGCAAGAGGCCTTACTTCATAGATGTTACATCCACCGTCTCCTAAAAAAGGACAGGTTTTTTCTTCGGTTTCACTCATCTTTAGCCTTGCGATAGGAAGCCCAGATTTAGGAAGGATAAAAGGCTCTGTATATTGAAGTAAAAATTCATCTGTGGTAAGCCCAAGTTTATCTCTAATCCTTATGATATCATAGGGGGTAAGGGGTAAAAACAGGTCAGAACAACAGAGTTTAAAACAAGGAACTCCAGGGTTACATTGAAAGACGAATTTGGATTTCCCTGTAAGTCTAACAGGAACAAGGATTTTATCTAACCCTCTTAAGTTTTGTAAGGCCTCCATCGGTAAACTCCTTTCTATTGAAATTTGTTAGACACCTAAAGTAATTTAAAAAAAGAGCCGGCGGAGGGTTTCGAACCCTCGACCTGTGGATTACGAATCCACTGCTCTACCACTGAGCTACGCCGGCAACAAAAAACTAAAGGTTAGTTATAATTCTACTACCTTTTTAGATTTTTAAAAGATTTTTTAGTTTGAGTTTAGTTGAATTTTTTAGTAAACAATTTATATTTATATTAAAACGTCAACGGAGGGTGAGGGATGAAGCTTACACGAAGACAGTTTTTTGAATTGGGAGGTTGTTTACTTGGGGCAGCAATCATACCTCGTGAGTCCTATGCTAACGCCAAAAAATATGCCACCCTTATCGACATAACCAGATGTGATGGCTGCCAGGGAGAAAAAATTCCCCTTTGTGTCAGGGCCTGTAGAGAAGAAAACAAAGAAAGGTTTCCTAATCCCAAAAAGCCAATTTTACCTTACTGGCCTCGTAAGAATTACGAAGACTGGTCAGACAAAAAAGAGCTAATAACCACTCTTACCCCTTACAACTGGATTTTTGTACAAAAAGTAGAGGTAGAAGGCAAAACTCTTTACCTCCCAAGACGATGTATGCACTGTGATTCTCCTCCATGTGTAAAGGGATGCCCCTTCGGTGCTTTAACCAGACAGCCTGAAGGTAACAGCGTAATCGACCACAACCTTTGCTTTGGTGGAGCAAAATGTAGAGATGTATGTCCTTGGCATATCCCTCAACGTCAGGCAGGGGTTGGGCTTTATCTTAAATTTCTTCCCAAGTATGCTGGGGGAGGGGTGATGTATAAGTGTGATCTCTGCGATAGCAGGATTAAAAAAGGAGAAATCCCAGCTTGTGTCATAGCCTGTAAAAATCAGGTCTTTTATTTTGGAGAAAGAAAAGAAGTATATCAGATGGCCTACGAAAGAGCTAAAAAAGAAGGGTTGTATATCTATGGTGATAAACAAAACGGAGGTACTTCAACCTTATATCTTTCTCCTGTTCCTTTTGAAAGGATAGACCAATATCTTGCTCAAACCAAAGCAAGGTTCCGGATGCCTGTAAACATACCTAACAGGTATCATCAAGAAATTAATCCTATAGGCAAAGGGATGGTAGCTACTGCCGTGCTTTCCTCTTTAGCTGGCATAGCTGGGGCTTTGATGAATAGATCACAGGATGATTCGAAGCAAAAGGAGGTAGATAGAGATGAAGAATAGAATCCAAAGATATGGTATTTTGGTTAGGCTTGAACACTGGACAGTGGCTTTATCAGGCATAGCTCTTATCTTTACAGGCCTTGGGTGTCTTCCTCTCTTTAAGCGGTATTATATCATTGAACTACCAGGATTTGGCTGGACGGCTGATTTTTATACGGTAACTAAGATCCATTATATAGCTGCCATCTTTTTTGTGATGGGAGTCCTTTTTCATCTCTTTTATCATGGCTTGAGAAAAGACTTCGGCCTTATTCCGAGACCAAGGGATTTTATAGATTCCTTTAAGGTAATACTTGCTTCTTTTGGTATAGGTAAGGAGCCTCCTTGTGATAAATGGCTTCCAGAACAAAGGGTAGCTTATTTGTTTATCGGGTTAAACATCTTGGTGGTAGGAGGTACAGGCTTTTTAAAGGTGCTTAAAAACTTAGAATGGGTGGTCTTTTCCCCGAAAGCAGAAACTCTCCTTAACCTTACTCATACCATAAGTGGGGGGATTTTTATCCTGATGTTTATAATTCATGTATTTTTTGTTTTAGCGGTAAAACCTAACTGGCCTTTACTTAAAGCCATGATCACCGGATATGTGGACGAAGAATATGTAAAAAAGAGACATCATCTTTGGTATGAAAAAATAAAGGGAAAGGTTAATCTGGAAGGATAGCGTCTACGAAACTCTCTTTGTTAAAGGGGACGAGGTCTTCGGCCTTCTCCCCTAATCCTATAAATCTAATAGGTAGGTTAAATTGATAAGAAAGGGCTATGGCAATACCTCCTTTAGCGGTTCCATCCATCTTGGTAATGATTACGCTGTTTACTGGCACAGCTTCGGTAAAATGTTTGGCCTGACTTAGAGCATTCTGCCCTGTGGTTGCGTCAAGCACCAGGATGTTTTCACAGGCATCAGGTGGAACTAATTTGTGCATCACCCTTACCATTTTTTTTAGCTCTTCTATAAGGTTGTATTTAGTATGAAGCCTTCCAGCTGTATCTACTAAAACTACATCGATGTTGTTTTTTTTAGCATACTCTATACCTTGATAGATAACAGCTGCCGGGTCAGAGCCTTCTTGAAGGGCTATAACAGGTGCTCCTATCCGTTCCCCCCAGGTTTTTAACTGGTCTATGGCTGCAGCTCTAAAGGTGTCAGCAGCAACCAGCACCACAGAAAATCCATTTTCTTTGAGTTTTTTACCTATTTTGGCGATGGTAGTGGTTTTACCTACCCCGTTAACCCCGAGAAAAAAAAGCACAGAGGGATGTCCTTGAGGAGGAAAAGGGGCTTCTGCCTCTTTTAAAAAAGACAACATTTGAGATTTAAGAAACTTTTTAAGCTCTTTGGTGGTTAGGGTTTCTCCGTTTATTACTCGATCTTTAAAAGGTTCGATAAGAGCCAAAGTAGTCTCGACTCCGAGGTCTGAAAGGATAAGGTTTTCTTCGATTTCTTCTAAGGTTTTAAGGTCTACTACCCTTTCAACCTCAAAAAGATCCGAGAGGGACTCAGAAAGCTTTTCTTTAGTTTTAGAAAGACCTTTTTTAAATTTTTCTATCAGGTTTTCTTTTTTAAAAAAACCTAAAAACCCAGATTTTTCTTCTTCAGGCTCTGGTTGAGAAACTTCTTGAGAAGAGGTAATAAGATTTTGAGTTTGTTCTTGGGCTTCTCTTTTTTCTTCTTTTTTTCTCTTGAAGAAATTAAACATTAGGCAAGGTTTAAAAGGATTTTATAAGCGGAGGAGGAGGGATTCGAACCCCCGGAGGGAGGTGAACTCCCTCAACGGCTTTCAAGGCCGCCCCCTTCGTCCACTCGGGCACTCCTCCAATCACTAAATATAATACAAAACCCAAATAAGTAAAGCTATAAATGAGGTTCTGATTTTAGTTTAAAAGGTCTTTTAAGGTGAATTTTGAGGTTTGATCCATTATGGAGGAGAGTTTTTGGATAAAATCTTCAGGAAAAACCTTGCTTAGGTCTTTTAAATCAGGTTTATTTTCTAAGGTTAGAATTTCGAAAAGGCTTATTTTTTCAGGGGCTTTAATTAAGTAAATCTTACCCTCTTTTAATACCACCAGACCCTGGTTTTCAAGCTGTTGTAAAAGGGTCTCAAATTCAATGGGACAAATTTTTAATCTTTGACAAAGAGTATAAACCTCTATAGGACCTTCAGAGTAAAAATTTTTTCCTAAAAGATACATCACAAAAAGCGCAAAAAGGTTTTTAGGGATGTTTGAGGGTTCTGACTCCCAGGCCTTTTTTTCTAAAAAAACGATAAGTTCTGCCCCTATCAAAAACACCACCCAGTTTAAAAAGATCCAAAGCAAAAAAAGCGGAAAAGCCGCTAATGAACCATAGATTTTAGAGTAACTTACGGCATATTTTACATAAAATGAATATAGATAAGAGCTGGTAAACCAAAGACAGGTAGAAAAAACCGCACCAACCAGAGCCTCTTTCTTAGGGACGTCTTTGGCAGGAAAAAAAAGATAGATCAACAAAAAGAAAAAGACCATAAACAAAAAATTTAAAAAAATAAAAAATTTTCCTACGTAGGAAGAAAAAATAAAGGGTACAAGAAAGATAAAAGGGGTAAGGGTGATACAAAGCCAGAAGAAAAGCAACCTTTGATAGAAACTTCTTCTTTTGGTACTTTCAAATATTTTGTTTAAAACATCTTCTATTTGAAACAAAAGTCCCACACTCATTATGAAATAGAACAAAACGCTAAACTTTCCCAAGGGAAAGGTCTCAAGCTTTTTGATAAGTTTGATCAGCACCTGAGTGACCTTTTGGGTGGCTTCAGGGGTAAGGTACTTGGTAACCTGTAGGAGAAATTCGTCTATTATCTTTTCCTGAGGAATAAAAACTTTAGCTATAGATAAAATTAGCCCCAAAAGGGGAATGAGGGTAAGTATGGTGTTAAAAGAAAGTCCTTGGGCATATACCAAAACCTCGTCTTTTAATATTTTTTGCAAAAATGTTTTAAAGAAAAACAGAGGTCTTTTAGGCATACTTTCTATTATAAACCTTTTTATAGAAAACCACAAAGACCTTAGTTCTTAACAGTTATTTTCAGACTTTTTGATTCATCCATAAACCGTTAAACACTTTTTAGAAGTCTAAAAAACTAAACTTTTTTAAAAGGTTCTTTATGATGTTTTTTGTTATCAAATTTAAAAAAGTGTAAAAAAATAAAAAATTTTTTAAAAATATGAGAAAAATCAAAATTTTTTAGGAAAAACTTCGAATAAAAATATTTGACTTTTAAAATTTAATAACATAATTCTAAAATTAGTATTACTAAGATAGTAAAACATAAATGCCTTGGTTAAGGAGGAGGAAATGTGTCAAGGTTTTGAACCCAAGATTATTGTTTTTGCTTGTAATTGGTGTACTTATGCTGGAGCTGATTTGGCTGGGTCTTTAAGGTATGCTTATCCGTCTAACGTTTATCTCATCAGGGTTCCTTGTAGCGGAAGAGTAGAGCCAGAGTTTGTTTTTCATGCTTTTTTTAGCGGGGCAGATGGGGTACTTATAGGCGGGTGTCATCCTGGGGATTGTCACTATCGCTATGGTAATTATTATGCCCATCGCAGGTATAACCTTTTGCAGAGGTTTTTAGAGGTTATAGGGATCGAAAAAGAGAGGCTTAGGCTTGAATGGATATCTGGAGCAGAGGGATTAAAGTTTGCTCAGGTAGCTACGGAATTTACCGAAAAAATTAAGTCCTTAGGTCCTGTCAAGATAGAGCTTAAGGATAAGCTGGATTGGAAGGAACTTAGTAGGGTGGTTGCTGGGGTTGGTTCTGCAGGTAAGGTCTTCTGGGATGAATCAAAATGTATGACCGATGTTATTCTTTCTTTTCTTGAGTTTGTTCAAAAAAATTCTTGTGCCCAATGTATTCCTTGCAGGATAGGAACTAAAAGAATGCAAGAGGTTTTATCAGAGATTTTAGCAGGTAGTATCGATGAAGATGGCGAAAGATTGTTAAGACTTTTGGCAGAAGACATAGGATATTCAAGCAAATGTGACCTTGGGAGGCTTGCTGGCAAATCGGTTAAGTATGCCCTTGAATGTTGTTATGAAGATCTCCTTTCTCATAAGCAAGGTAGATGTAAAGAAACCATCCCGGGACATCCTGGGTGGGATAAAGTAGTGCCTTTATAAAAATAAGAATCTGTCGGAGGTGAAAAGATGAAAGAGGTTCAGTTAACCATCGATGGTATAAGCGTTAAAGTTCCTGAGGGGACTACTATATTGGAGGCTGCTAAAAAAGTGGGGATAAAAATTCCTACGTTGTGTTATTTAAACGGAGTAGGGTTAAACCATATCAAACATGATGTGGGGGCTTGTAGGGTTTGTGTGGTAGAGGTTCAAGGTAAAAACGATTTGTTGTCTTCTTGCAATACTTTGGTAGAAGAAGGTATGGTGGTTTACACACATACTCCAAGGGTTCTTTCTACCAGAAAATTGAACCTTGAGCTTATGTTAAGCGACCATCATTTGGATTGTCCTACCTGTCCTAAAAATGGGATATGCGAGCTCCAAAGTTTATGTGCTGAGCTTAACATAAGAAGCATAAGACCTAAAGGGGAGATGAAGACTTATGAGATAGACAGTTCTTCTCCTTCGATCGTTAGAAATCCTAACAAGTGTATTGTCTGTCAGAGATGTATCACTGCTTGTAAGGTTTTACAGACGGTTGATGTGTTAGAACTTTATGGGAATGGGTTTGAGGCCATAGTAAGGCCGGTGGGTGGCAAGTCTCTTATAGAGACTAAGTGTGTTGCCTGTGGGCAGTGTGCTTTGGTGTGTCCTACCGCGGCTATCGTAGAAAAAGACGACACGTCTCTTGTCTGGGAGGCGTTAAGTGATCCTAAGAAACATGTGGTTGTTCAGACAGCACCTGCTACCCATGTAACCATAGGTGAGGCCTTTGGGTTACCTCGAGGGACAGACATTACCGGAAAAATGGTTACAGCTTTGAAAATGCTTGGGTTTGATGCGGTTTTTGATACTAACTGGTCGGCGGATCTTACCATCATGGAAGAGGGGTATGAGTTGATCCACAGGATTAAAAACAATGGAGTCCTTCCTCAGTTTACCTCCTGTTCTCCTGGATGGATTAAGTTTGTTGAGGAGTTCTACCCAGACCTAATACCTCATCTTTCAACCTGCAAGTCTCCTCAACAGATGTTTGGAGCTGTAGCCAAAACTTATTATGCAGAAAAGAAGGGTATCAATCCTGAAGACATTTTTGTGGTTTCCATCATGCCTTGTACTGCAAAAAAATATGAAGCTGCTCGTCCTGAAATGGTTTCTGCCCAAAAGTACTGGAATAACCCTAATATCACCAGAGATGTAGATGTGGTGTTAACCTCAAGAGAGCTTATCAGGATAATAAAAGAGGCTGGGATAGACTTTGCCAATCTACCAGATAGTCCTTATGACCCTATTATGGGGGAAGGTACAGGAGCTGCTCAAATTTTTGGGGCAACTGGAGGAGTTATGGAGGCAGCCTTAAGAACAGCTTATGAGGTAGTCACAGGGAAGACTTTACCAAGACTTGATTTCGAGGAAGTAAGAGGGATGAAGGATATTAAGGAAGCGGCTGTAGAGATGAATGGGATAACCGTTAAGGTGTTGGTAGCCCATTCCTTAGGGGCTGCAAGAAAGCTGATGGATAAGATAAGATCCGGAGAATTAAAGGATTATCATTTTATAGAGATAATGTGTTGCCCTGGTGGATGTATCGGAGGTGGTGGTCAGCCCATTCCTACCACAGTTGAGGCAAGGGAGGAGCGTATTAAAGGAATATATGAAAGGGATAAAAAGTTACCTATAAGAAAAAGCCATGAAAACCCTGAAATAAAAGCAATTTACCAAGAGTTTTTAAAGGAACCTCTTGGAGAAAAATCTCATAAGCTTCTCCATACCCATTACACTCCAAGAGGGTAAAAATACGTTAGCAGGAGGGAGAAACCATGGTTAGTAAAGTTAGAACTTTCAAATCAGAAAAAGGGTTATCTCAGGATGTAGGTACTTACAGAAGAGGAGAACTTAGAGGTGTCATTCGGATAAACGAAGAAGTTTGTGTAGGATGTGATACTTGTAGAGGAGTTTGTCCTGCTGAGGCTATAGAAGGTTCTGTAGGAGAAAAGCATAAGATCAACTTAGACAAATGTGTGGTATGTGGGCAGTGTTTGGTTAACTGTCCTTTTGATGCTGTTGAGCAGATGAGCTTTGTGGAGGATGTATTGGCCAAACTAAAAGACAAGCAAACCAAGGTGGTGGCGATAGTGGCTCCTGCGGTAAGGGTAGCTATAGCAGAGGAGTTTGGTGCAAGGCCTGGGACCTTAGCCTTAGAAAAACTCTGGGTTGCGCTTAAAAAGGCTGGATTTGAGATTTATGACAACAACTTTGCGGCTGACCAGACTATCTTAGAGGAAGGTACAGAACTTTTAGCAAGGATTGCCGCACATGCAGGATTAAAGGAACTGCCTGTTTATTTATGGGATAAAAAATTGGTATTAGAGGTAGAGGAATATAAACACAAACCTTTACCACAGTTTACCTCTTGTTGTCCTGCTTGGGTAAGGTATGCAGAGCTTTATTATCCTGATCTTATTCCATACCTTTCAACCTGTAAATCTCCTCAGCAGATGGCTGGAGCTACGGCTAAGACCTATGGAGCTAAAGATGTGTGGAAAGTTGCGGTAGAAAAAGTTTATACCGTAGGGGTTATGCCATGTACAGCTAAGATTTTTGAGGCTTTTAGGCCTGAGTTTAATTCTGCCGGTAAATATCATAAAAATGAGAATATAAGGGATGTAGACGCGGTACTTACTACCAGAGATTTGGCAGAAATTTTTAGAAGACTTAACATCGATTTTATGAGCTTACCAGAGGAAAGGGATCCTAAAAATTTTATGTGGTATTCAGGAGGTGCTACCATTTTTGGTGTAAGTGGAGGGGTGATGGAGGCTGCGATAAGGTTTGCTTTTCATGTTCTCTCTGGAAAATCTCCTTCTCCTACTGCTTCAGAATGGGAGTTTCATGATGTAAGAGGGCTTACTAACCCTGTGGTCAGAGCTACAGTGACCATACCTTTGAGACCTGAATATCAAAAAGTTTTTAATGATAAAGTTATAAGGCTTAAGGTTTGTGTAGTAAACGGTATTGGCCATAACGGGGCCCATTTAAAGCCAGTGGTTGAAGAAGTACTTAAAGGAAAAAGCCCTTATCAATTTATAGAGGTTATGAACTGTCCAGGGGGCTGTATTAATGGAGGAGGTCAGCCCAAGCAGGCGATGAGTATAGGGTTTATTCAAAAAGTATTTTATAAGCTGGGTAGGGCTTAAACATAAACTAAGTTAGAACACAGGAGGGAAACTATGCAAAAAGTAAACAGAAGAGATTTTATAAAGTTTTTAGGTATAAGCTATGTAGCCTTTACCATAGGGGTGCCTAAGGCAGTTTATTCTCAGGAGAAGGTTAAAGAAAACTTTTTTGAAACCTCTGTAGGTAGAGAAAAGCTTGAGCTTATTAAAGCAAGACAGTCTGCTCAGTATAAAGACGATAAGATAGTAAGAGAAAAATTTAAAATAGTTGCAAGCCATCAAAATCCGATGATTAAAGAATTTTATACAAAGTTTGCCCATCATCCTTTAAGTGGAATAAGCGAAAGACTTTTACATACTTACTATAAGAAAAGAGGATAACTTCAATCCCTTGGGGGTAAAAACTATTTGGGAGGCCATCTCTGCATACCCTTCCCCTCCTTCCCCAAGGGGTGTTTTTAGGGAGGTTTAAAAAACTTGTTTAGAAAAGAGGTTGATTTTCTTGGAGAAAAACTTGTTCCACAAGAAGTATACTATGGTATCCATACTTTAAGGGCCTCAGAAAATTTTCCTTTATCTGAAGAAAGGGTTCATAGAGAGCTTGTCTGGGCTATAGGTTTGGTTAAAAAATCTTGTGCCTTTGCCAATAAAGAACTGGGATTTTTAGAGGAAAAAAAAGCTTATGCTATTTTACAGGCCTGTGAAGAACTTGCTGACGGAAGGTTTGATGACCAAATTCTAATCCATCCTCTGGCAGGAGGGGCAGGTACATCGTTTAACATGAACGTTAACGAAGTCATTGCTAATCGTGCTCTTGAAATTCTGGGTCATCCTAAAGGAAGGTATGAGATCGTGCATCCTATAGAAGACGTAAACCTACATCAGTCAACCAACGATGTCTTTCCCACGGCGGTGAAGGTAGCAGTTTTAAGACTTTTGAAGGAGTTGGCTCAAGAGGTAGCACTTCTTCAAGGAGAGTTTCAGAAAAAGGAAAAAGATTTTGCCCAAGTCTTAAAGGTTGGTAGGACTGAGATGCAAGATGGTTGCCCTGTAACTCTAGGGCAAGAATTTGGAGCTTGGGCTGAAGCTTTAAATCGAGATTGGTGGAGGTTAAATAAAGCCTCAGAAAGGGTAAGACAGGTAAACCTTGGAGGAACAGCTGTAGGTACAGGTCTGAACTGCCCTAAGGAATTCGGAGAAATAGCCATAGAAAAGTTGAGAGAGATTACAGGACTTCCGGTGGCAAAAGCAGAAAACCTCTTTGAGGCTACACAAAACCTGGATGGTCTTTGTGAAGTTTCTGGGTTTTTGAAAACCTTGGCAGCAAACCTTATGAAAATAGCAGGAGACCTAAGATTTCTTTCTTCTGGACCTAAGGCAGGTATAGGAGAAATTAAACTTCCAGAGTTGCAGGCTGGTTCCTCTATCATGCCAGGAAAGGTGAACCCGGTTGTTCCTGAGATGGTAATTCAAGTAGGTATAAAGACGATAGCAGCAGACCATGCCATAACCTTAGGATGTAGCCTTGGTAATTTAGAGTTAAACCCTTTTTTACCGCTTATCTCTCAAGAACTTATCACAAGCTTAAAGCTTCTTAAGAAAAGTTGTAACATCTTTCGAGAAAAATGTATCTCAGGCATAACTGTGAATCAAGAACGATGTAAAGAATTGTTTGATCAAAGTGCTTGTGTGATCACAGCCTTTAGTCCCTATTTAGGTTATGAAGTTTGTGCAGAAGTTTTTAAAGAGGCTGTGAGTTCAGGTAAAAGGGTAGAAGAGATCTTGTTGGCTCGAGGTTATTTTACTGAAGAAGAGTTAAGGTTGATACTTGATCCTCAGGAGCTTACTACCCCAGGAATTGCCGGGTTAGAAAAGCTAAAAGAAATAATACAAAAAAGGGGGGATAAAGAATGTTTTTAAATTTTGAAACGGTAGAGACACAAAGTCTGGCAGATCAGATAATAAAAGAAAATGAAATAGAACGGTATTTAGAGAAGGGAAGGGACTTTATCAACGACGAGGAAATTTGGGAAAAATTAAACAAACATGTTGAGCCAGACCCGGTTAGGGTAAGAGAAATTTTAGCTAAGTCTCTTGCTATCGAGACCCTTGAACCTGATGAACTGGCTGTTTTGATAAACGTCAAAGACCCGGAACTTGGGGAAGAAATGTTTGCTACGGCAAGAGAGATTAAAAAGAAGGTATACGACAACCGGATTGTTACCTTTGCGCCACTTTATTGTGGAAATCTTTGCATCAACAATTGTCTTTATTGTGGTTTTAGAAGAGAAAATAGGGTAATCAAGAGAAGGGTACTTACCATAGAAGAGGTTAAAAGAGAAGCAGAGGTTTTAGCAGGAGAGATAGGGCATAAAAGGCTGATAGTGGTTTATGGAGAGCATCCTGCTACCGGGGCTGAATATATTAGAGATACGATAGAGGCTATCTATTCGGTAAAGGTGAAGACCCGAAGGGGATATGGACAGATCAGGAGGGTAAACGTTAACGCTGCCCCTATGTCTATAGACGAGCTTAAGATGCTTAAGGAAGTAGGCATAGGAACTTATCAGGTGTTTCAAGAGACCTATCATCACGAAACCTATGCCCAAATCCATCCCAAAGGAACGGTAAAACATCATTATCAGTGGAGGCTTTATTGTCATCACAGAGCTTTAGAGGCAGGTGTAGATGATGTAGCACTGGGGGTGCTTTTTGGTCTTTATGACTGGAGGTTTGAGTTGATGGGGCTTTTATACCATGCACGAGACCTTGAGAGAAAGTTTGGGATAGGCCCACATACCATTTCCTTTCCCAGGCTTGAACCTGCGGCTAATACCCCCTTTGTGCAGGAGACAAAATATAAAGTTTCAGACGAGGATTTTAAAAAAGTAATCTGTTTAATCAGGCTGGCTGTACCATATACGGGTATGATACTTACCGCAAGAGAACCTGCTCATATAAGAAGAGAAATCTTGGGGTTAGGAATTGTGACCCAAACGGATGCCTCAACCAAGATAGGAATAGGAGCTTATTCTGATAGGTATACAGAACAAGAGTTAGAAAGACAGCAGTTTCAGATAGGAGATCCTCGGAGTCTTGAAGAGGTAATAAGGGAACTTGCTGAGATGGGGTACATCACAAGCTTTTGTACCGCAGGTTATCGTTGTGGAAGAACAGGAGAAAGGATAATGGACCTCCTGGTTAAGGGGAAAGAACGAATCTTTTGCAAGTTAAATGCTGTCCTTACCTTTAAAGAATGGCTTGATGATTTTGCCTCAGAAGAAACCAAGAAGGTAGCCCAAAGGGTTATAGAAAAAGAGATGGAAGAACTTAAGGGTATGGTTCCTGAAGGGGTTTATCAAAAACTTTTAGAGTATTATCAGAGGATTGAGAATGGAGAGAGAGACCTTTATTTCTAAGTTTACAGCCTTAGCTGAAAGGATAAAACAAACTTATGGAGTAAATCTTTGGTTGGTTGAGGTGCTTGGAAAAAGGCATTCTTATGTAGCTGGCCACAAAGAAGATAGCTTTTTGCCTCCAGAACCTATATACCTTAACGACAGATTTGCGGTTGTTTCTAACGAGTGGGAGAAAATCCCAGAGGAAGAAAGAAAACAACTGATAAGTTTTTTAAAAGAGGATCTTTTAAAATGAATATACCTAAGGGACAAAGGCTTCACATAGCCCTTTTTGGAAGGAGAAACGTGGGAAAATCCTCCTTGATTAATGCTTTAACCGGACAAGAACTTGCGATTGTTTCGGACGTCCCAGGAACTACCACCGATCCTGTAGAAAAAAGCATGGAAATTCTTCCTTTAGGGCCTGTGGTAATCATAGATACAGCTGGAATTGACGATGTAGGTAAACTTGGGGAGTTAAGAAAGAAAAAGTCTTACGAAGTTTTCAATAAAGCAGAGTTAATTCTATTGATAATAGACCCTATGACAGGTTTCGGAGAATTTGAGGAAGAGGTGGTAAAGAAGGCTAAGGAGTATGATACTCCGTTAGTGTGCGTGATAAATAAAATAGACCTCTATCCTCAGGCTAAAACACAAAAATTTCCAGAACCTAAGGTTTTCGTAAGTGCTAAGACTAAAGAAGGGATAGACGAGTTAAAACAGGTGATCATAAAGCATGCACCCAAAGACTGGTCTCTTCCAACTATAGTAGGAGATTTGATAAAACCTGGAGATTTTGTGGTATGTGTAGTCCCGGTAGATAAAGCAGCTCCTAAAGGTAGACTTATTTTGCCTCAACAGATGGTTATAAGAGACATTTTAGATAATGAAGCTATCGCCTTGGTGGTAAAAGAAAGGGAGCTTAGGTTTGTTTTTGAAAAGACCAAGGTTAAACCAACTCTGGTGATAACGGATGCCTCGGTTTACACCAAAGTTTCTGCAGACACTCCACCAGACATAAGGCTTACGTCTTTTTCTATCCTTTTTGCAAGATATAAGGGGGATTTGCAAACCCTGGTAGAAGGGGTTCTTGCTGTAAAGATGCTTAAGCCGGGAGATAAAGTGTTGATCGCAGAGGCTTGTACCCATCATCCTGTAGAAGATGACATAGGTAGGGTAAAAATTCCCAGATGGCTTAGGGCTCAGGTAGGACAAGACCTTGAAATAGAGGTAAAAGCAGGAGGAGGTCCTCTACCTGACAACCTTGAGCAATATAAACTGATCGTTCATTGCGGAGCTTGCATGCTCAACAGAAAAGAAATGCTTTCAAGGATTATGCAGGCTAAGAGTGCCAAGGTTCCTATCGTAAATTATGGGGTAATGTTGGCCTACATGCATGGGATTTTAAAAAGAGCTCTTTCTCCTTTTCCTCATTTGCAACGGTTGATTGTTTCTGAAATCAGAGATTATAAAAAAATCGCAGATGACTTTAAATGCATAAAAGCTTTCTTTTTAAAAAGAACAAACAACTAACCGAAAACAACCTGATAGAAAAGGCTTTATCAGGGATAAAGTTTTCAAAAGAAGAAATTGCCTTTCTTCTTTTAGAAGCCGACCCTGAGTGGGTATATGAAATAGCTAATGAGATAAAGAAACGAGTAAAGGGAAATGTAGTTTATTTAAGAGCGATCATCGAGTTTTCCAACTATTGTAGAAACAACTGCCTTTATTGTGGCATAAGAAGAGATAACAGGGAACTCAAACGTTATCGCATGAAGGAAGAAGAAATTTTAGAAATAGCAGAAAAAATAAGCAAACAAGGTTTTAAGACCATAGTTTTACAATCTGGTGAGGACCCTTTTTGGGATGCTAAGAGGCTGAGTCATTTAATTAAAAAAATTAAAAAATTAGGGGTGGCAGTTACCCTATCTGTAGGTGAAATGGATTATGAGGATTATAAGGTTTTAAAAGAGGCTGGAGCTGACAGATTTTTACTCAAACATGAAACGATAGACAAAAGACTTTTTAGTTGGTTAAAGCCAGATACTAGTTTAACAAAGAGGGTTCGTTGTTTAAACTGGTTGAAGAAGCTTGGATATGAAGTTGGTACAGGTTGTATCGTAGGGTTGCCAGGACAGAGAATAGAGACCTTGGTCGAAGACCTTCTTTTTTTACAAGAAATTAACCTAGAGATGGTAGGGCATGGCCCATTTATTCCTCATCCTCAAACTCCTCTGGCTTTTTTCCCTTCGGGAGACCCCTGGTTAACCCTTAAACTGATAGCCTTAACCAGGATGATTCTTCCAAAAGCTAACATTCCTGCAACTACAGCTTTAAACGTTTTAGCACCTGATTTAAGGTTTAAGGCTTTCCTGGCTGGTGCCAATGTGCTTATGCCAGATTTAACCCCAGACCGGTATAAACTCCATTATGAAATATATCCAGGAAAAGGAAGTTACCGGATAAATTTAGAGGAATATTTTCGGTTTTTTGAAAAAGAAAACCTAAGGACTGACCTGAAACCTGTTTAGTCTAAGTTAGGTCAGCCCTTAGGTGTAAAGATTTTAGATTAAGGAATAAACGGAACGTTTAAAAGTTTTAGCCCCAAGTAAGTTATTCCTACAGCAGCCACTCTTTTAACCCAGAACGTTTAAAAGTTTTAGCCCCAAGACAGTTACTCCTACAGCAGCCACTCTTTTAACCCAGATAGGGCTTAATTTTTTGGCGATTCTGGGACCTACGAATCCGGCAGTAATTGCTCCCACAGCCATGACTACAAACAATAAAAGGTCAGTTTGTCCAAAAAAGAAGTAACGTGAGCTTGCCATCAAGGTGTTGAAGAAAATGGCTAAGAGAGAACTACCGACCACCACATAAATCGGAAGACCCATGATTACTGTCATAAGGGGAACTACAAAAGGTCCTCCTCCAAAACCACCTAAACTGGAGGCAACTGCTATGATGAAACCTCCTATGGCACCTATTATCATGTTAGCATAAAACTCTTGTCCCCAAAATTCTATTCTTAACTTCATGGTTTTCACCTCCTAACTAGATTTTTTTTCCTTAGCTTCTTTAGCACGTTTTAGGTACTCCTGAAGTATAGCCCTTTCCTTCTTATTCTTTTCAAGATATCCTGGTGTTGTCTGCCAGAAGAGAAGGGCAGCAAGGATCAACAGGATTACCCCGAAGATGAACTTATACTCTTCTAAAGTCACAAACTGGTTCAATAGAGGCCCTATGAACCCACCGATTAGCATAAAAATACCTACTCCTATACCAAGTTTCCAGTTGATAAATCCTATCTTTGAATAGTTATAGATTCCTGCGGCTTGACTAAAGAGAACTGTTGGCATAACTGAACCAGCAACCACACCGTGAGGCAATCCATAGATGAGAATCAATAAGGGATTTAAGATAAAACCACCACCTGCTCCCATGATTACTCCGAACGTACAAATAGCAAAGGATAAAATAAGGGGCCCAAAAATGTTGGTAGAAGTTCCAGCTACAGGAAAATATACAGTAGGAAAGGAAATTTGATGGGTTAGTTGAATCGGATCGCTTTTTACTTCCTTGCTAGCTACAGCTAAAACAGTAAAATCTCCCTTAGGGGCATTACCAGGAAGGGTTATCTCTGCTTCAAAGGTCCCATCAGGATTATTCTTGATTTTAGTAAGCACAAAGATTTTTTCAAATTTCTTAAACCTGACTTGAATTAATCTGGCAGCCTCTTTACTTATCTCTTTTTTATCAGTAAGGGGATCTAATTTAATACCTCTTGAACCTATAATGGCTCTTAGAACTGTAGATTTCCACACATCGATTTGTTTGATTTCTTTGGGAGGAGTGATAAAGGCAACATTAGCGTTGCTTTCTCTTAAAAATTCTCCTATTTTCCATTTCTTATTTTGTTTATACTTTTGATAGATTTCCTTTACCGGTTTTTCTTCTACCGTACCGTTTTTGTCTATCTTAGCTATATATTCCTCATTAATCCAAATTTGATAGAAAGCAGGTATTTCTTTACTTAAATAAAATTTAAACTCTTTTCTATCAAGTCTACTTACCTGAACTTTTTCTTTTGAAGTGATTTCGATGAAGTTTACTTTGTAGCCCTCAGGGACTTTACCTGTAAGTTTGATCTTTTCACCACCTTTGAAAGAGGTTTTGTCAGCCTTTAACTCAATCTTTAAAGGTGGTGCTTCAGCCTCAGGTTTGGTAGTATTCCCCTGTGGCTGAGCTAAAAGGTTTTTAGAAAAAACTAATAAAAAGAAAAACAAAAGAAAAGACCATAAGTTTAACTTAAACTTGTACCGCATAACCTGCCTCCCTCCTTTGGATTTTTTTGATGGCTTTATCAAGGATCATGCCTGAACAAAAAACTATAAAGATTAAAAGAATTAAGAGGTTTAAAAGATTAAAAATATATAAGTTTTTTATTCTTTGGACCTTTAAGCGCAGGGGGTTGTCCCATTAAGGACAGAGCGTTACAAAAGGTTTTGTTAGTTAGGTAAAAAACCTTAAGTTGTATTTTCTGAAAAGGAATTCTTGGAAGGTTTTGATCGTTTTGAAAACCTGTTTTAGTTGATCTCTGTCTTTTTTAGAAAGTTCTTGCGGGTTTAAATAGTTGTCAGGGGGGGGGTCGGTTTGGAGTTTTTTGGCTTGATGCAAAAATTGAAGAGAAAGGATAAACCTGTATCCTTCTTTTAATTCAGAGGCAAAGTCTACAGAGAGAATCCCTTCCTCTTTTAGAGCATCGATTCTATCAAAAGTGTTTGTATGCCAAAGGTTGTACTCTAAAGCCAGAGCTCTAATCCCCTGGACTATGGGGAAAATGGCTGTTTTTTTAAGGTCTAATTTACCTTTGTTAGGGCCTTCTTTTTCGGTTATAAACCTTCCCAAGAAATTAAGAGGTGGTTCAAACCTTATGGCTTCTGCCGCAAGACACACGATAAGTCCTTTATTTTTACTTATTTTTTCTTTTATCCAATCTCTGATCTCCTTTTCTATCTCTTCATTCCCATAAACCATTCGAAAATCTAAAAAAATACAAAGATTAAGCAAAGCCTCTTTTTGAGAACAGTCCATCCAGTTAGAAAGCCGCTTTTTCCAGGTTTGCAGATCTCCTCGCCAAAGGGGATTAGAAATCATAACCCCACCAGGACAAGGAGGAAATCCTACTTTTAAAAGATTTTCGATAAAAGTAGAAGAAAAGCGTTCAAAAAAAAGGTCTACCTCTTTTTTTCTATCTGGTAAATCTTCATAGATTAAGGCATTATCTTGGTCGGTTTTAAAACTTTGTTCTTTTCTTCCTTCACTTCCAAGTACAAAGAATCCAAACTTAGCCGGAAAATGAAGCTCTATCTCCTTTAAGGTTATCTCCCAGGTTTTTTTTATAAACCTGTCGTTTATTTCTGCAAGGTATTTCCCTAAGTACTCCGGGTTAAAACCTTCGTAAATTTGATTTAACAATGCTTCTTTTACCAGGCTGTAAAGTTTGGCTAACTCCTCTAACTCGTGGGCCAACTCCACTTGATATAGAAGAGAAACCAGGTTTTTGCTTTGAAAACTTATGATATCAGTGTCTTCAAGTACTCCTTGAAGGATTCCTTTATCAAAAACCGCTACTTTTCTTAGCCTTTTTTCTGCCATAAGGAGGATGGCTTCAAACAAACGGTGGTCTGTAGAAAGGCTGACAAGAGGAAAGGTGGCTATTTCTTTAGCTTTTATTCCAAAAGGGTCTTTCCGTTGATATACCACTTTTTGTAAAATGTCCCTTTCAGTGATAATCCCTAAGTCTTCTTTTCCTTGCACCACAACAAAACTGTACTCTTTTTCTACCATAAGTTTAATTACTTTATCTAAGGAATCTTCTTCCCCCACAATAAGAGGAGTTTTTAAGGGTAGATTTTTTAAAGGTTGATCAAAAAATGAATTCTGGAGCATTTTAAATAATTTTTAGCGGTAGTTTTTTCAGTTTTTTATTCCTGTAAGAATAAACTAATTTTAAAAAAAGCAAAGCAGTCATGTAGGCATCTTCTAAAGCATTGTGAAAACTGGTGGTAGGTAAATCATATTCTGCTAACAGTTCGTTAAGCTTAGGAATTCTATCTAAGGTCTTTTTAGGATAAAGGTCTAAGACATCAAACCCATAAAAAGAGACGTTTAGGTTTAGTTCTTCTTTGAGATGTTTTTTTAGCATTTCTAAGTCAAACTCTAAAAAATATCCTACCAATACTGCACCCTTGGTAAACTCTAAAAATTGATGCAAGGCCTCTTTTCTTTCAAGACCGTTTTTAAGTTTGTCTGGTGTAATCCCGTGAATCTTGATAGAGTCTTCAGCCCTGAACAGGTCTGTTTTAAAATATAAAATTAGTTTTTCAGAAAAAGAAAGGGTAAGATCAACAATCTTATAAGCACCTACAGAGATAACCTCGTCTTTTTTAACATCAAGCCCTGTGGTTTCGGTGTCTATCACCACGAAGGTGGTATCTTTTACTTTTTTATCTAGGTCGACCTCCCAACTTAAGTTTTTCTCTTTTCGAAAAAAAGTATAGTAAGTTCTCTTTAAAGTTGTGGTTAACACTTTCCACACCTTCTTAAGATCCTCGTTTATCTTAAATAGCTTAGACGGTATTTTTCAAAAATCATTTTTTGCAAATTTTCTATGAATTTAAAGACTTCTTTTAAAAGGTTTAGGTCTCCTTTTTCTAACTCAGATGGGTCTAAATAATCGTGAGGTTCTTGTTCTCGGTTAAAATTATCTATCTGAATTTTAAAACGTAAGGTGGTAAGAAATTTATAGGCCTCCTTCAGGTCTTTAGCTGTTTCAGGTCTAATACTTCCTGAGGATTCTAAATGAGAAATCCGTTTAAACGTGTTTACGTTTGTAATTCCCTGTTCTAAACTAAGTACCCTTACCAGACAAACCAAAGGTAAAACCCCTGATTTAAACAGGTTTAATTTACCTTTAAAAGGACCAGATTTTTCTACCAGGAGTTCTTTAAACAAACCTAAAGGTGGTTTGAGTTTAACTGCGTCCAAGGCTAAATATGGTAAAATACGGTCGTTTTTTTTAATCTTTTGTAAAATATTTTGGTAAAAAAAGTCTGCCTTTTCAGGTTGGATACCTATGAAACGAAGGTCAAAGAAATTAGCTTTTTTACCTATATCTTTTAGGTCAGGATAGGCTATCCAATGAGAAAAGGTTTTTTCCCATTCGTCTATGGTTTTTATCCAGTAAGGTTGGGTAAGATATTCCTCTTCTATTTCAACCCCTAAAAACTTCAGATTTTTGACCAATAATAAAGCAACCTCAAAAGCTTCTTCTGAGCTGTTTTTAATTAGAAAAATTTTTAGTTTTGTTTTAAAACTGGCTTCTCTTCTCCCATGGGCTCCGATAACCATTAGGCTTGGTAGAAGAGAAAGGTTTCTTTCAGATAGGGTTAGAAGAAATACCTTTTTGATGATCCCATCCCTTATTTCAGAAAGATATCTTCCTATCAACTCTGGGTCTTTTTCTTTTATGGCAAAATCTATGGCAGAATAAAAACAGTGGTAATAAATTTTTTTTAGTTCTTCTAAAGAGTTGGTTCTTTCTATTTCTTTGGTTATGGTAATAAGGTTTTTGCTGCCAAGAGAGATGATGTCGGTATCCTCTAAAATACCCACAGGTATTCCTTCATCAACCACCACAATTTTTCTTATACGGTGTTGTGTCATAAGAAGCATAGCTTGAGATAAGGGGGCTTCTTTTTCTAAATACACCAAAGGGAAAGAAGCTATATTTTTGGCTTTAGTTTCTTTTTTATCCAACCCCTGATATAGAAGTTTTTTTATAACGTCTCGCTCAGTTATAATCCCATATCCTTTTTCTAATTTAACTAAACAAGCGGTGACGTTTTTTTCTACCATCTCCTGAATAACCTTTTCTACGGAGTTTTCTCCATCTACGATGACAGGGGTTTTTAGGTTCAATTTTGAGAGAGGGACAGAGCTAAAAGTTCCCCACTGGTCTTTTTTCTGGTTTAAAGCTTCTGCCAGTTTTTGAGCCAGTTTTTGGGTATAAAAACTCTGGACTACTGAATAGTTTTGAAAAAGTTTTAAAAAATCTTCTTTTTTAATTAAAAATACCACGGTATCTTCTACCGCACGGGCTGAATGGTCAAGTTCCTGATCAGTTATTAAGGGTAAATAACCAAAGGTTTCTCCTTCTTGAAGTTGGTCTAAGATAGTACCTTTTTTTTCTAAGACTACATATCCTTTCCTTATAAGATATAAATATTCAGAGAGGTCTTTTTCCCGGTAGATAACCTCGTTTTTAGGATAGACTTTTACCTTTATTTTTTCTACTAAAGTAGATATAACAGATGAGGGGAGCCCCCTAAAAGGGGGCACTTCCCTTATAAACCTTTCTGCATCAAGCATGCTATTCTATCCCCACACCCAGATAGGTTCTAACCTTTTCCTCTTCAAACTTTTCTTGAGCTTCTTTTTCTGGTGTCAAAAGAGATACTAAGATAGCCATGATAAAACTTGCTGGCATAGAAATAAGAGCAGGATTTTTCCAAGGAAAGATGGGAGCAGGGTTTTTAAAAATGTCTACCCAAACAGTGGGGCTCAAGATGATAAGAACCACAGAAAGGGTAACCCCTGTCAAGATGCCTGCTACCACACCTGCAGTAGAAATTTTTTTCCAGAAGATAGAAAGAAGCAGAGAAGGAAAGTTAGCACTGGCAGCTATAGCAAAGGCAAGTCCTACCATAAAAGCCACGTTTTGTCCCTTAAAAGCTATACCAAGAAAAATCGCAAGGATACCTAAGATAAGGGTGGCTAACCTTGCCACTTTTACCTGTTCTTCTTCTGTAGCTTTTCCTTTTTTTATTACGTTGGTGTATAAGTCATGAGAAAGGGCTCCTGCTCCTGCTAAAGTAAGTCCTGCAACCACCGCAAGGATGGTAGCAAAGGCTACCGCAGCAATAAATCCTAAAAATATCGTCCCTCCCACAGCCTCTGCCAAAAGAGGAGCTGCCATATTTCCGCCTTTTTCTATACTTTTAATCAAGTTTTCTCCTACTATGGCAGCCGCACCAAAACCTATGATAAACGTAAGAATGTAAAAATATCCGATAAATCCTGTAGCATAAAAAACCGACTTTCTGGCTTCTTTAGCGTCAGGAACGGTATAAAATCTCATAAGTATGTGAGGGAGCCCTGCTGTTCCAAACATAAGGGCTATACCAAGAGAAATAGCATCCCATGGATTGGCTACAAGGCCTCCTGGAAGAAGCCTTTTTTCTCCATACTTTTCACTGATAAAACTAAACAATTCATTAAAGCTAAAACCAAACTTAACCAGAGTGAGAATGGCAAGCACCGTAGCTCCACCAAGCAAAAGACAAGCCTTGATAATCTGAACCCAGGTAGTAGCAATCATGCCACCGAAAAGAACATAGATAATCATTATAGTCCCTACTAAAACAACCGCCAACTCATAGGGTAATCCAAACAAAAGTTTTACAAGAGAACCAGCTCCTACCATCTGAGCAATAAGGTAAAGAAGAACGGTAGCCAAAGACCCAAAAGAAGAGGCAATCCTTATAGGCTTTTGCTTAAGCCTGTAAGCTACCACATCTGCAAAGGTATACTTACCAAGGTTTCTTAATTGCTCAGCTATAAGAAACATCACTATCGGCCAGCCTACCAAAAATCCGATGGAATAAATCAAACCATCATAACCTTTTAACGCTACCAACCCAGCAATCCCAAGGAAAGAGGCTGCACTCATGAAATCTCCAGCCAACGCAAGTCCATTTTGAAATCCAGTGATACTTCTTCCTGCTGCATAGTACTCAGAAGCTGTTTTAGTCCGTTTAGCTGCCAAGTAGGTAATATAAAGAGTAGTTAAAGTAAATAAAAAGAAAAACAAAATAGAAACCACGTTAGGTTGCCCTAAGGTTGTCTGCATTTCCATCTTACATCCCTCCTTATTTTAATGTTTTCCTATTTCTCTTTTAATCTCTTCAACCAACCTGTCATAGACGCTGTTTGCCCAAAGGGTATAAACCCCAGTTAACAGCCAGGAAAAAATTATTACTGAAATCCCCAGAGGAATTCCTAAAGGTATTGATCCGGTAACCTTAATGGCTAAAAAGTCTTTTTTAAACGCTAAAAGGTAGATAAAACCATAATAGATTAACAACTGAATAAAAGTTAAAGCAAAAGCTACCTTGTTTTTTTGAGACATTAACGTTTGAAACTTAGGAGAACTTAACACCTCTTTCATATTTAAACACCTCCTTTTTTGAGATTTATTTTCTGATAAAATAGATAGCAATAGTTATGCCAAAACAAAGAATATAGAATTATCAATGATTAGATGGAGAAACACCAAAAATAGTAAAAACTTTGAGGAAAAATTCCTCAATTATTTTTTAAGCCCAAACAAGACAAGAGATAAGATCTTAACTGGGGTATTCCCTTAGATTCTTTACAAGAGATTAGGAAAAGAGAAGTTTCTGGATTAGGTTTGAATGTTTTTTGATAAACAGAGGCTTGACGTTCTACTTCTCTAAGGGATAAGGTATCTATCTTGTTTAGAACTATACAGTAAGGTTTTTTAAGGTGTTTTACAAACTCAACCAGCTGGATGTCTGCTTCATCGGGATTACGTCTTATATCAAAAATAAGTACAAGATTTCTAAAGTCTCTCACTGCTTTTAAATATCCCTCTACCAGGTATTGCCAGTGTTTTTTAACCTCAACAGGGACTTTAGCAAACCCGTAACCAGGTAGGTCTACTAAATAAAACTTAAAATCTATCCTAAAAAAGTTTAAGGCTTTGGTAAAGCCAGGAGTAGAGGACACTTTGGCTACCTTTTTACGGTTTAAAAAGGCATTGATTAAAGAGGATTTACCTACGTTTGACCTTCCTAAAAAGGCAATTTCAGGAAATTCTGGAGGAGGCAGGTCCTCCAACTTAAAAACACTTTTAACAAACTCGATATGTTTAAACATAGTCAATCTTGTTTTAAGATTACGAGGGCAGGGTTTAAGTAAGCCGGGTTCTGTTACCTGGGTAAAAATTACCCAGGCGGTGATTATTTCTCTGAGAAGAGGGTTACCCCTCTTCTTAAGCGGCCTACCTGAGCCTTAGCGGGCGGGGCACCCATGGCTCTGTTTGGCCTTGCTCCGGACGGGGGTTGCCGTGCCACCAGGTGTTACCACCCGGTGCGGTGGGCTCTTACCCCACCTTTTCACCCTTGCCCGCACCAGAAAGGAAAAAAATCCTTTCTGGCCGCTGGCGGTCTGTTTTCTGTGGCCCTTTCCAGGGATTACTCCCTCCGGGTGTTACCCGGCGTCCTCCCCTGTGGAGCCCGGACTTTCCTCCCCAGGGAATTAATCCCTGGAGCAATCACCTCTTAAACCCTGCCCTCAATATTAAAAACATAGGTTCTTTTTAAAATTTTTCAACCAGAACTGACCCGGCTTTTCAAAGTTTGATCCTATCCAAAAAATAGACTCTACGTTAAAATTACCTATAAAACTGTTTCATAAGGAGGCTTAATGTTTGATTTCGTAGGTTGTGGGGCGCTTAATTGGGATATTTTTTTTGAGGTAGAAGACCTTGAGGTTTTAAAGGAAAAAAACATACCAGCTATACCAGGAGGTGAAATAGCCTTAGAAAGAAAGGAATTTTTAGAGGTGCTTAATTTTTTAGAGAAAAAAGGCAACTTTTTGTTTGAAGGAGGAGGTGGGTCTGCAGCTAATACCCTTTATGCCCTTAGTCTTTGGGGGTTTAGGTGTAGTTTTTTAGGGGCGGTGGGAGAAGACACTTTTGGCAAGAAGATTTTAGAAGAATTTTCTTCGGTAAACCTTGTTTCTGAGTATATCATAAAAAAAGAAACTACCAGTTTAGCTTTGATAATCTTAAGCCCATATCGTGACAGGTTTATCCTCGTAAGTCCAGGGGATGCAGAAAAATATCTCCCTTCCCTTTTATCAACCAAGGTCTTACCTACAGGGATTTATCACCTTTCTTCCCTTGCCTCTGAAGAAGGAAGAAATTTTCAGCTGAATCTTCTTAGCAAGGTTACTCCTCTTTGTTTTGACCCAGGTAGAATATACACTTCTTTGGGATGGGATTTCCTTTTGCCTTGGCTAAAAAAGACTAAATATCTTTTTATCACAGAGGAAGAACTGAGCATGTTAAACAAAACTCCTTATGACCTTTTAGAATTAGGGATAGAAAAGATATTTTTAAAACAAGGCAAAAAGGGAGCAACCTTGGTGAGTAGGGATAGGGTTATCACAGCCTCAAGTCTAAAGATAGAAAAGGTGGTAGATAATACCGGGGCAGGCGATTATTTTAACGCTGGGGTGCTTGCAGGTATAGCCTTAGGATTGCCTGACGAAAGAGCTTTAAACCTTGGGATTTATACCGCAGGAATAAGCCTCAGGGATTACGGAAGAAGGGGTTGCTTAAACAAAAAGGAGTTTCAAAATTATGTAAGTTTGTTAAAATAACAGATGAAAAATTTAAGAAGGTATTAAAATGTCAGAAGTTGACCTAAAATATTTAAAAAGTCTTACTCAAGAATGGTTTAAAGACGCTTTTTATGGAGACCTTTACTTAGAAAGGGTTGAAACTCTTAAAATAGTGGTTGAGCCAGACAGAATAGACGAGGTCAACTGGGGAGTAGAAGAAGGCTCAGCCATAAGAAAAATCACCCCAGAGTTTACCAACAAACTCTATTTTTCTAATGGATTTTTTGAGAAAGGTTTAAGAGAGTTGATTTTACAGACAAAAAGACCTTGTGAGGAAGAGGTTTCTAAAAAACTAACCACCAGGCTTGAATATTTAGAAGAATTAAAAAGGAAGGTTTGGTCTACGAAAGAGATAAAACACTATCGTCTTTTTTTTAGCGAGGTTGTAAAAGAGGTGTGGATTTTTACCTCAGAGGGGAAATTTTTGTCTGATAAAAGGGAATATACCAAGTTAGGAGTGATAGTGGTTGCAGAAAAGGACGGTAGGCTTGAGAGAGGTTATGAGGTCGCAGGGAGAAAGATAAACTTTGAACAGGTAAAGGATTCAGAAGAGTTTTTACTTCTTCCTGAAAGAGCTTCAAGGTTGGCCATGACGATGCTTTCAGCTAAGAAGGCTCCTGCTGGGGTTATGCCTGTAGTTTTAGCAGGTCAGGCAGGAGGAACGATGATACATGAGGCTGTAGGACATGGTCTTGAGGCAGACCATGCAGAAGAGGGACTTTCGGTTTATTCAGGTAAGATTGGGGAAAAAGTAGCCAGTCCTTTGATTACGGTGGTTGACGACCCAACGATAGAAAGTCTTTATGGTTCTTATCAGGTGGATGACGAAGGGGTTTATGCTCAACCGGTAGTTTTGATAGAAAACGGAAGGCTTAAAACCTATCTTTATGACAGGTTAACCGCATTTAAGTACCAGAAAACACCTAATGGACACGGGAGAAGACAAGATTATAGGTCCATCCCTATACCTCGCATGGCCAATACCTATATAGCTAAAGGGCCTCATAAATCTGAAGATATCCTTAAAAGCATAGAAAAAGGAATCTTGGTAAAAAAGATGGGCGGAGGAGAGGTCAACCCTTTAACAGGAGATTTTGTGTTTGAAGTAAGAGAGGGTTATTACATAGATAAAGGAGAGATAGCCTATCCTGTTAAAGGGGCTACTTTAGTAGGAAATGGTCCCAAGGTATTAGAAATCACAGACATGGTAGGAGAGGATCTGCATTTTGAACCTGGGGTTTGTGGAAAAGACGGTCAAGGGGTTCCTGTTTCAGACGGCCAACCTACTCTAAGAATTCCTGAGTTGACTGTCGGAGGTACAGTAGAAGAATAAAAGAGGTGAGACAAGATGTGTGGACTTTTTGGGATTTTTGGTGTAGAAGAAGCTGCTAACTATACCTATTTTGGACTTTATTCACTTCAACACAGAGGTCAAGAAAGTGCTGGGATTGCAGTTTATGACGGAGAAACCATAAGAGAGTGGAAGGCCTTAGGACTGGTAAGTGAGGTTTTTAATGAGGAGATTTTGAAAGGTCTTAAAGGAAAGGTAGCTATCGGTCATGTGAGATATTCTACCACAGGGTCAAGTATAGTACAAAATGCTCAGCCTTTTTGTGTGAGTTTTGCTAAAAAAAAGATAGCCATAGCTCACAACGGAAATTTAGTCAACGCCTATCAGATCAGGTGCTCCCTCGAGGAAGAAGGACATATCTTTCAAACCACGATGGATAGTGAGGTTATCGTCCATCTGATAGTGAGAAATCTTAAAAAAGGTCTGGTAGAGGCTATTGCTGAGACTATAAAAAAAATAAAGGGAGCCTATTCTGTCCTTCTTCTTTACGATGACACCTTGGTTGCCTTTAGAGATCCTTGGGGTTTTCGTCCCCTTTGTTTAGGGATGATTAACGGAGGTTATGTGATAGCCTCTGAGACCTGCGCGTTTGACCTTATCGGGGCTCAGTATTTAAGAGAGGTAGCCCCAGGGGAGATTTTGGTTATAACTCAAGAAGGGCCAAAATCTTATTTTCCTTTTAAAAAAGAAAAGCTTCCCAAGAGCCACTGTGTTTTTGAGTTTATCTATTTTGCCAGGCCTGATAGCCATATCTTTGGCAAAACCGTATATCCTGTAAGAAAACAGTTAGGAAAAAATCTTTATAAAGAATGTCCTTTAGAGGCAGATTTTGTGATGCCCTTTCCTGATTCAGGTACTTACGCAGCCATCGGGTATTCACAGGCAAGTGGTATCCCTCTTGAGTTTGGAATGATAAGGAATCATTACATAGGAAGAACTTTTATCCAACCTTCACAGCGTCTTAGGGACCTTTCTGTAAAGATGAAATTAAACCCGGTAAAGGAACTTATCAAAAATAGAGAAATTATTATAGTAGACGATTCCTTGGTAAGAGGAACAACCAGTAAAAATCGATTTAGAGGGATAAAGGAGCTTGGGCCAAAAAAGGTTCATTTTTTGCTTTCTTGTCCCCCGATAAGGTTCCCTTGCTTTTTTGGGATAGATTTTCCTTCAAGGTCAGAACTTATCGCAGCTAAACATAGTGTGGAAGAGATAAGAAAGTTTTTAGACATAGATACCCTTTATTATCTCAGTATAGAAGGGTTGGTTGATGCGTTAGGTGATCTAAGAAACAAGCTGTGCTTAGCCTGTTTTACCGGGGAATATCCGATAGAGGTTGATTTTAGTTTTAAAAAAGACATCGCAGAGGCATAAAATGGCAAGTTTTAAAAGTTTACAAGAGTTTTTACAGGTGCTGGAACAGGAAAAGGAGTTGATAAGGGTTAAAGAAGAGGTTTCTCCTGAACTTGAGATAACCGAGATTACCGACAGGGTTTGTAAAAAATTTGGCCCAGCTCTTTTGTTTGAAAAAGTAAAGGGCCATAAAATCCCTGTGGTTACCAACCTTATGGGAAGTTATAAAAGGATATGTTTAGCCCTGAGGGTAAAGGATCTTGATGAGCTTGGAAAAGAGGTTGCTGAGTTTATAGAAATAACAAAACCTGGGTCTTTTTTTGAGAAATTGAAGCTTGTCCCTAAGCTTTTACGTGCCTCCAATCTTTTTCCTAAAAGGGTTGAAAAAGCCCCCTGTCAGGAGATAGTTTGGGAGGGAGATGAGGTAGATCTCTACAAACTTCCCATACTTAAATGCTGGCCTAAGGACGGAGGTCCTTTTATAACACTTCCTTGTGTGATCACCAAGGATCCTGAAACCGGGACTTATAACGTAGGTATGTACCGGATGCAGGTGTTTAGTAAGAACGAAACCGGTATGCACTGGCAAATACATAAGACCGGGGCTAAGCACTATAGAAAAGCAGAAAAAAAAGGAGAAAGGTTGCCGGTAGCTGTAGCTATAGGCCCTGACCCTGTAATTATCTATGCAGCCACAGCTCCTTTACCTGAAGACATAGACGAGTTTTTGTTAGCAGGATTTTTAAGAAGGTCTCCGGTTGAACTGGTAAAATGTTTGACTGTGCCCCTTGAGGTGCCTGCAGAAAGTCAGATCGTCCTTGAAGGATATGTAGAGCCCTTCGAAAGAAGGCTTGAAGGCCCTTTTGGAGATCATACTGGCTATTACACCCCTCCAGACTATTACCCTGTGTTTAGAGTTACCTGTATCACCTTAAGAAAGGATGCTATCTATCCGGCTACCATCGTAGGTAAACCTCCTCAAGAGGATTGTTTTCTTGGTAAGGCTACAGAAAGGTTGTTTTTACCTCTGCTTAAAAAGGTGCTCCCTGAAATAATAGATATTCATCTTCCTTGGGAAGGAGTTTTTCATAACTTAGCCTTTGTATCAATAGATAAAAGGTATCCAGGTCATGCCTTTAAAGTAGCCTCAGCCTTATGGGGCCTTGGGCAGATGATGTTTACCAAAATAATCGTGGTGGTTGACAAAGAGGTAAACGTTCAGAATATAAGTGAGGTGCTGTTTTACATGTCAGGCAACGTAGACCCAGAAAGGGATATCATGATAGTTAAAGGACCGGTTGATGCCCTTGACCATGCAAGCCCTTATCCAGCCTATGGGTCTAAGATGTGTATCGATGCTACCAGAAAATGGAGAGAAGAGGGATATTTAAGGGAATGGCCAGAAGAGGCGGTTATGTCTGATGAAGTCAAAGCTAAGGTTGAAAAGGTTTGGAAAAAAATCGAGGAACAGATGAGGAGGATAAAGTAAGATGTTGGTCGGGGTTATCAGTGATACCCATGACAACATTTTTAACACAGAAAAGGCTATAAAGGTTGCTCAACAAAAAGGCTGTGAAATCCTTTTCCACTGTGGAGACCTTATTTCTCCTTTTATGATACCTCTGTTAGCTTCTTTTCAGAAAGAGGTACATCTTATCGTTGGAAATAATCGAGGAGATATAGCCTTGATGTATGAACATCTTAAAAAATATCCGTGGGTTAAGTTTCACGGAGATCAGGCGTTTTTGGAGATAAAGGGTTTTAATGTAGCGATGGTGCATTACCCTAAACTTGCCTATGTTTTAGCAAAAAGTCAGGAGTTTGATTATGTTTTTTGTGGTCATACCCATAAGTTTGAAGTAAAAGAGATAGGAAAGGCCTTGGTGGTGAACCCAGGAGAGGTTTTGGGTAAAGAAGGTGTTCCTACTATGGTAGTCCTTGATTTAACCTCTAAGACTTGGGAAAAATTAGACCTTCTGTAAGGAGGGAGTAAACCATGAGATTAAGCCGATATTTTATGCCTACCCTTCGCGAAGACCCTTCAGAGGCTGAAACAGTTAGTCATAAGTTGCTTTTAAGGGCCGGAATGATAAGAAAGTTAGCCTCTGGAATTTATAACTTTTTACCTTTAGGTTTTAAGGCCTTAAAGAAGATAGAACAAATAGTGAGAGAGGAAATGAATAAGGCAGGTGCTCTTGAAATACTTATGCCTTTGGTCCAGCCTGCTGAACTTTGGCAAGAAACAGGGAGATGGGAGCTTTATGGAAAAGAGCTTCTGAGGATAAAAGACAGAAAGGACCATGATTTTTGTCTTGGGCCTACCCATGAAGAGGTGGTAACCGATATCGTGAGAAGGGATGTTAAGTCTTATAAGGACCTACCTTTAATCCTTTATCAGATTGCGGTTAAGTTTAGAGATGAAATACGCCCCAGGTTTGGTATCATGAGGGCACGAGAGTTTATCATGAAAGATGCCTACAGTTTTGATGCTGACGAAGAAGGTTTAGAAAAAAGTTATCAGAAAATGTACGAAACCTATCATCGGATCTTTGAAAACTGTGGTCTTAAGTTTAAGGCTGTAGAGGCTCATACCGGAGCTATAGGAGGCGATGTTTCTCACGAGTTTATGGTACTTGCAGAAACTGGAGAAGATACCATAGCCTTTTGTGAAGCCTGTGGTTATGCTTCAAACATAGAGTTAACCCCTGCCGAAACTTCAGAAACCTATTCTCAAGAACCTTCTAAGCCTTTAGAGAAGGTTTATACCCCAGGGGTAAGGACAGCTAAGGAGGTAGCAGATTTCTTAGGTTTACCTGTGGCAAAAATTACCAAAACCCTAATCTATATCGTAGAAGAAAACGAGGCTGTAGCAGTTTGTATAAGAGGAGACCATGAGGTAAACGAAATAAAACTTGAGAAGATTTTAGGTGGTAAACCCTTTAGGATGGCAAAGGATGAAGAAATAAGAAGAATAGCAGGAGCAAGTCCTGGTTTTATTGGTCCTAAGGGATTAAAGATAAAGATAATTGCCGATAAAAGTTTAGTTGGATATCCTAACTTTGTTATAGGTGCTAACGAAGACGAATATCACTATATCAACGCTAACCTTGGAGAAACCTTTAAACCAGACATAATAGCTGATGTCAGAAAAGCAACGGAAGGAGACCTTTGCCCTCGTTGTGGAAAACCATTAAGTTTTTTGAAAGGGATTGAAGTAGGACATATTTTTAAGCTTGGCACTAAATACAGCCTTTCCATGAAAGCCATGTTTCTTGATAAAGACGGCCAGATGAAACCTTTTATCATGGGTTGTTATGGTATAGGGGTTAGCAGGGTGCTTGCGGCAACCATAGAACAGAACCATGACGAAAAAGGTATCATTTTCCCCTGGCAAATAGCACCTTTTCAAATAGGAATTATACCTTTAAAAGATAGTTTTAAAGAAAAGGCAGAAAGTTTATACCAGGGTTTAAGTCAAAAGTGGGATGTTTTGCTTGATGACAGAGATGAACGCCCAGGGGTAAAGTTTAACGACCTTGATCTCATAGGGGTGCCTCTGCAAATCATCTTAGGTAAGGCTTTTGAAGAAAAAGGAGAGGTAGAAATCAAGCAAAGGAAGACAGGAGAAAGGGTATATCTTAAGCCTGAGGAAATAGAAAACTATGTTCAAGGGTTTGCGAAAAAGGGAGTTTAGATGATCCAAAAAATTGTCAAGGCTATAGGGCTTGTTTTTGGAGACATAGGAACAAGCCCTATCTATACCTTACCTGTTATTTTCCTTTTTCTGCCACCCACAAAAGAAAATGTTTTAGGCGTATTATCCTTGATTTTTTGGACTTTGATTATCATCCCTACCATTCAATACACCGTCTTAGCCATGAGTCTTAGTTTGCGAGGAGAAGGAGGGACTTTAATTCTTTCTGAGATATTGCGTACGTTATTAAGAGGTCGTAAGAGACTTTTAGGGTTGGTTGTTTTTTTGTCTTTTATAGGTATTTCCCTTCTTATGGGAGATGGTGTTATCACCCCTGCTATAAGTATAATGAGTGCGGTGGAAGGAATTTCTTATATACCGGGTTTAAGGCCTTTAGAAAAAACAGAGGTAGTTTTACTTAGTGTGTTAATTGCATTAGGTTTGTTTTATTTTCAGAAAAGAGGGACAGAAAAGGTTTCAGGGGCCTTTGGCCCTATCATGAGCCTTTGGTTTTTAAGTCTTTTTATCCTTGGTTTTTTAAACTTGTTTTTGAGTCCTGAGGTTATCTTAGCGATAAATCCCTGGTATGCCTTTGAGTTTTTTAAACAAAACGGTTGGAAGGCCTACCTGATCTTAGGAGAGGTTATCCTTTGTGCTACAGGTAGTGAAGCTATGTATGCTGACATGGGGCATCTCGGGGCAAAACCTATAAAAAGGGCTTGGTATTTAGTTCTAACAGCCCTGGTGGTGAATTATTTTGGCCAAGGGGCTTTTCTTTTAAGACATCCTGAGTCAAAAAGCATTCTTTTTGAGATGTGTTTAAATACCTTTGCTTCAGCTTATGTGCCTTTCTTGTGTTTAGCGTTGATGGCAACGGTAATCGCCTCTCAAGCGATGATAAGCGGTATGTTTAGTGTAGTTTATCAGGCGATGTCTGCCAGATATTTGCCCTTAATGAGGGTAAAGTATACTTCTCCTGAGCTACATTCTCAGATTTACATAGGAACGATCAATTGGTTTCTTTTCTTTGCTGTGGTTTTTATCATGTTTGAGTTTCAAAGCTCTACCAATTTAGCAGCAGCTTATGGTCTTGCAGTTACAGGAGATATGACCATCACAGGACTTTTTCTCATCACGATTTTTTGTCTTAAAAAACGATATTCTTTTTTATTTCTTGCAGTCTTAACCACCTCTGTCACCTTTTTATACTTTACCGCAACTCTTTTTAAGCTCCCTCATGGAGGATTTTGGGCTTTGGTGCTTGCTGGAATCCCTTTTTCTGTAATCCTTATTTATACCCAAGGACAAAAAAGACTATATAAAAGCCTGAGGTTTTTCAATCAGAAAGAATTTGTGACTAATTTTACTAAATTTTATAGAGAAAATCCTAAAATCCAAGGCAAGGCACTTTATTTTATCCGTGACCCTGAACATTTCCCCCCCTATGTTATCGAAAACATCTTTGTTCATGGGATTCTCTATGAAGAAAACATCTTTGTTTCCCTAATAAGAAAAAACGAGCCTTATGGTATTACCACCAGTTTTTTAGAAGAAATCTGCCCTGGAGCTAAGTTTTTTGAGATTGCTTACGGTTATATGGAAAGGCTCAAGGTTGAAGACATTTTAAAAGAACATGGTATCAACGAACGGGTTATCTTTTATGGTCTTGAGGATATCGAGACTCAACATCCTATCTGGAAAATTTATGCCTTTATCAAGCAAATCAGCCCCCATTTTGTCAAATTTCTTAACCTTCCTCCTGCTAAACTTCACGGAGTATTAACCAGAATAGAAATGTAAGCTTTTATTCTAAGTCCGTCTGGGAAGGTAAAAGTTTACTGTTTCTAAAGGTTCTTATCAGGTTTGGATGATGGAAAGGGACCTTCATCTTTTTTACATGACATACTTCACATTTTAAGTTTGCACCTATAGGTAGGATGTTTTTCTGGTACTGTAAAGGTTGCAGGTTATCTCTACCCATACCATAAGGGTTAAAAGCTGGATATAATGCATGGGGAGAGCCATGACAGACAAGACAAGGTAGTTTTTGTGTGTTATCTTTCCTTACCCGGAAAAGGCCTGAGACATCTTCAGTCCAGTTATTATAACCCTTAGCCTCTTTTACTGGTTTTTGAAAGCCTTTATGGCAGTTAAGACAGTCAGGTTGCTGTACCCAGGGCTTTCTTGGTGTTATCTGGTCTTTAGGTATTGGGGGGTTGAGATGAGCAAGCAAAAATTTGGAAGTTTTTGTGTTGGTTTCCTTAAGAAGAGAGGTAGCATGAAAATCTATGTTCCCATGGCAATCGACACACTCTAACCCTAATTTTTTATGTATATCTCTATAGCATTTTGTATTGCCTTTAGGATGATCAGGATGACATAAATAACAAGCTTTTACATCTTTATATGGCATATAGTTTGCGTGCCATCCATGGATGGCTGCTGAAAAACTATTATGACCCTTTATTCCCTCATTCCCTACGATAAAATCGGCATGACATTTTTGACAGAAAACAGGTTTCCCTTGAAGAGCAGATTTATAGAAGTTGGTTTGATGGTTTTTATCATGGGCTTTAAGTATGTTAATGGCTGTTTGATCAGAGATACCGGCTACACCATTCCATCTTGGGCTTCCTTCATGACACACATAGCAACGGAACTCAGTCGCTACAGGAGAAACGGCTTTGGTGCGCTGTAAAACTTTGCCTGAAACTTTATCTACAGCTTCTATCTCAAAAACAGGATAAGGGTTATATGTACCGTCTTTTTTATAAGGTAAAACCGGGATCCCCTTAGCTATAAAAATTTTTCTTTTTTCATCCCAATCGAAAGTACCGTTAAGTCCTTTCCCAGTTAAACCTAAATCTTTAGGAATAGTCTTATTAAAAAATTCTCTAGCATAATCCCAGAAAAGGACATGTTTAGAGGGTGTTTCAAAACCAGGTTCAACTTTGTAAACTAATTGAACTTTTGTGTTGTCAAGAATTTCAGGTTTAGACCCTCTTTTAATAACCACAGCTTCAAAAGTGCTTCCCGGATATAAAAAGCTAAACCACCTGTCTGCATCGGTAATACATTTCATGCCCAGAGGACTAAAAACAAACACAACGTATTGGTCTTTTTGTGGGTCAAAGGTAAAAGGCTGGGCCTTAAGTTCCCTGATAGCAGGTTTAAGTTCTGGAGGATTTTCAGGTTTTCCTAAAAGTTCTTTGGTAATAAAGGCAGCAAGAGCTTCTCTCTCTTTTTCTGTACCTATAAATTTAGGCATATAACCAAGAACTTTTCCTTGTCCATATAACTGGGAAATCATCCCAAAGTAGGTAAACCCCCGGGCTTTTTCAACCACATTGTTTCTTAGCCCTTTTATGGTGTGGCAGGATAGACATTGTAGGTTGAAAATTTCTTTTCCTGCCAAAATTTTATTGTCTTCTGTAACTTCTTTAACCATAGCCCATCTTGCATGTTTTAAAAAACCTTTGCTGTTAAGTTTCTTTTCCTCCTCAATCCTTATCCCAAAAGAATAAAGATAACCATATATTACATAAGGTCTTCGTGCATACTCCCTTATATGTTCAAAACTTCCTAACCATAGCAACCCTATAAAAAGAAGGAGAAAAGCTAATACCCTTTGTAAACCAGGATTGACTTTTACTAAAAAAGCAAGAGAAATTAAATAAATCAACGCAGAGGAAACATAAAGAAGTTTTTTAGCCATCAGAACCTGTCTGTTAAACACAAAGTTAAACACTTTAGATAGTTCTGGGACGGTTAGAAAGTACCAGATACTTGAAAAAAATATAAAGGGAAAGGCTACGTAAAGCCATTTTACGTTATATTTTAAAAGAAAGGGTCTTTTTTCTTTGGGGGCAAAAAATAAGGTACTGAAGATTCCAAAAAGACCAGCTAACATAAGAGAGATACCTGTTCTAAAAAATAGGCTTGGAAAACTTGAAGGATTAAAAAAACCGTGCCAAGGATTTCTGGTTTCTAACCATTTTCCAGGAGTTAACATAAAACAAATAATCCCGTTTATGACAAATAAACTCATCCAAGCAGAGATAGCATATATCATCGCTACCCTAAGACGCAGTTTGTCAGACAGTTCATCGAACTTGTAGTGATATATCAAAAGAGCTACTATTTCTACAAAGAAAAACACCCATTCTATAGCCCAGAAGAAAACAAACTGATTTATAAGGATTGAGGTAGCCTCAGGGCTTGCAATCCCTATGATAAACCAAATACCTACTCCAGAAACCCCGCCCAAAACCATCGTGATCAAAAGGAAAAACCAGGTATGTTTACGCACAAATTCTCGTAAGTCTTGATCGTTGTTTAACACAGAAAGTCTGTCTGTATACCAGAGATAGATTCCTCCTCCTACGGCAAAGTGAGAAATAAAAACATGAAAAACCGCAATAATTGCTACCCAAAGCCCAGGATTTATAAAATAAGTTTCCCAAACAGGATAGTTCATATTTTTCTTTCTCCCTGCTTAGAGAAACTATGTTTTAAAAAGTAATACACCGTAACAATCCCTAACCCCAAAAACAGTAAAAACAACAAGAAAACACCCATTTGAGGAGAAACTTGCAACAAATTTGTTTGATAGTAAGAAGACAACTGAAGGGTTCTCAAGTTAAACCTATTTACTACCATAAAAATAAGGGTAAGTATAAAAAACGATGTGGTTAGTTTTAAGTGATGCTTTTTGCTAAAATATAGAGAAGTGAGGGCAAAAACAATGCTTAAGTAAAAAAAGAAAGCAACTTTTGGGGCATTGCCTAAAAATAAGCCTCTTATCTCTGAAGGTAGAGATAATAGAAAAGCTATTCCTACTACTATTTGCAACAGGGTTAAGCTAAAAAATAGGTTTAGTCCCTTTATAAGGCACATTTTATCCTTTTTATAATGTCCTAAAATCCCCAAACTCAAACCACTTACAGCCAAAGACCCTACTAAAAAGTGCAGATATTTAAAATATAGATAAGGTATGTCTAAGGGCAGATAGGTGCCCTTTCTGTTAGTAAAATAGACATTCCATTTTTCGGGATTTTCCATAAGGGTGAGATTGTTTACTAAAATAAAGGCTATATAGAGGAGGATAAAAACCTGAATAAAAATAAAGGGTTTAAAGAATTTTTGTAAAGAAATTTTTTTAGAGATGAGGTAAGAAAGATAGTAGACCAAGATAACAGAAGGGATGATAAGCATCCAATGGTTAGCAAGTATGATAGAACTTGTAAAAAATAGAGGTCCATAGACTACCTGAAGGAAAAGAAGGGCAGGGATGGCCATGTTGATAGCTAAGGCAAACAGAATCGGTTTTTTCTTAAGAAAAAGGAGAGCAATTTCCGGAAGGAAGTTTTTTTTAAACTGTTGGTATGCAAAAAACAGCGCCCATCCTAAAATAAGATTAACAAGCAAGATATGGACGAGAAAAAAGGTATGCTCCAGAAAATTCAAGATCGAAGGATAAAAGGGAAGTTTTTCAGGATAAAAAACTAACCCTTCCATATAAAAAATTTTAGAAAAATTTTTGAAATGAGTCAAGTCAACGGCATTAGATCATAAAAATGTCCCTTAAATTAAAATTTCCTCCCTGACACCCCAATTTTTAAAGCACAGTGAGGAAAAAAATGATTACAGAAAAGGAGTTTCAAATAAAGTTAGTTGAAAAATTAGCCCTCTTGATACAAACGAGCTAAATCAAAAAAAGTTAAAGTCTCAATTTTTATCACAACTTGGCAAACTCACCCAGGTCTTAAAAGAAACTGCTAAAAAACGCTTCCAAATACCATATCCTCCATCAAGAAATCATTAAAATCTGCTGGAAAATCCTTCTTTGTCCCTGTGATAAAAGACTTTACCCTGTTGTCCCTCTTACCATTGATACTTTACTCAAAGAAGGACACTTAAAACATTATTCCACCAATATTATCAACGAAACTAAAACTTATTTCCCTTGGAACCCTAAAAAGAGTTCCTGGTCATCTATCATCAAGTTCCGATTTCAGCTGATTTTGGGAAGTATGCTCAAGGGGGGTTAGGCTATATAGAAGTAGACTTTGCAGAACACGATGGAGGTCACTTTTACCGTGAGAGAATAATGATCTAACTAATATCTGTTTCAGGGACATAGTATTTTGAGTTAAACCGCTTAAAAAATGAATTTTTGAATATTTGTTAAACTTTTTACCCTTATATTTTGCCCCATATCCGACAATATATGGTTCTTTGCAGACCATCTTTATGTTTTTTAAGAAAACTTACCAACTAAGTAAATTCTAAACTATT
>NZ_ATXI01000001.1 GCF_000421605.1 Thermodesulfobacterium thermophilum DSM 1276 | reverse complement strand
TTATTGGAAAATTTTTTTGTTCCTTCAATGAAAGTGAAGCATAAGGTAATAGATGAGAGAGGTAGAGTGATAAAGAAGGTTTATGATCAGGCGAAGACGCCATACCAGAGGATCATGGAGAGTTCAGCTGTGCCCGAGGAAGTAAAAGAAGCTTTAAAGGAACATTATAACAGGTTATCCCTGGTAGAATTAAAAAAGAAACTTGATGAATTGCTTATCCGATTATTTGGAGGTAAAATGAAGGGGAAAATTTTTCAGGGACAGAAAAATGATCTAACTAATCAACATTTCAGGGACATATATTTTTGATCTAACACGGATTTAGAACCCAAATTTGCCGGTAAAGAATAAAATCAAAAATCTTTCTAATTTTTATCCAAATATTATGTATTTTCTACTCCCTTTTCTACCTACAACTTTTTCTCTTTCAAATTTTCCTGATTTTGAAATTATTATCCCATATACATTTTTAAACTCCCAGATATGGGCTCTCCCTATAAGGATAGGGAGGATAGGTTGAATATATTGCCAGGCGGTGTAACCTCTGTTTGAACCAGGTAAAGGTATTATGTTGGTCTATTAAGGTTTTTATTTTCGGAGTTTTTGAGGAAGGCATCAACAAGAGCAAGTTCTGAACGAGGGGTGATAGGTTAGGTAGTTTTTAGGATTTTGAAGTTAAGAGAGTTTTGTGGCATGATGGCACCCTCTTAGATTTAGAGGGTTTTTTCACCCAATGGGTGAAATTATAAATCGTTTAGAGTAATTGGAAAATGGGGAGAGCATGGATGATTATAAATTTTTATCGGCAAATTAGGGATATTAACTTTAGTTTTTTCTATCTTTACACTCAGGACAAAGCCCGATAAACACTACTTGAAAGTCTTCAACCTCACAGTTTTGAATCTCCTTAGGTAACGGAAAATTTATTTCTTGAGAAATGTCTATAACCTTTTTACAGTATTTACAGACAAAGTGGTGATGGGTATGGGTAAAGGGGTCAAATCTTTTCTTGTAAGGGTCTACTATGATCTCTTTGATAAGTCCCTTTTTTACCAACACGTCTAAGGTGTTGTAAACGGTGGCAAAAGACATGCTTGGAAAATTTTTCTTTAAAGAATTATAGATGTCTTCTGCTGAAGGGTGTTCCTTGTTTCCTTCTAAGTATTCCAGGATGGCAATCCTTTGAGGGGTTAGTTTTATCCCTAAACTTTTGTAAAATTCTAACCTTTTTTCATCCATCTTTCCTCACCTCAACAACTTATTTTCTATTATTTTAAAACATTTTTTAATTTGTTCAAGGTTTAAATTTATAAAATTTTAATTCCTATACAATAATTTTTCAACGTTTCTAAGGTTGAAGGGTCTTTGGATAGTGCCTCTATCAGAGGCCATTCTTTACATTTTTTAGGTTTTACCGGATGTATCGTACAGAGTTTTTCTTTTTTATCAAAGAAGATACAATAACCATCCTTGGTTTTCATCTCAACCCTGTATTTCCCGACCTTAACTGTATACTTTTCTCTAAAGACTTCCTCTGGGAGGTTTAAAAATTGGGCTATTCTAAGAATTTCTTCTTGGGTTAAAGAGACGGTGCTTTCTCCTTGGCAACAGGTACCACAACGTTGGCAGGTAAAACCTTCTAACTTAAGCATATTCTATCGGGTCCTCTATACCGGCTTCTTTAAAGGCTTTAAGCCTTATTTGACAAGAGTCACATCTTCCGCAGGCTTTTTCCGTTTCTCTGTAGCAAGACCAAGTGAGATGAAAGGGGGTATTAAGTTTTATACCAAGCTCTACGATTTCTTTTTTAGACAGATGAATAAGAGGGGTTTCTATCATAATTTTTGTCTCAGGTTTGGTTCCAAGGTTTGCTGCCTGGTTAAAGGCCTTTATAAATTCGTTTCTACAGTCTGGATACCCGGAAAAATCTATTTCGTTTACTCCTATAAAGATCTTCTCTGCTCCTATCACCTCAGCCCAGGCTACTGCTAAACTTAGAAATACTCCGTTTCTAAAAGGTACGTAGGTAGAAGGAATTTCCTGTGTGTTTGAAGACTCAGGAATTTCAATTTCCTCTGAGGTAAGGCTTGAGCCACCGATTATTTTAAAAAAAGGTAGTTCTACTACTAAATATTTTTGAGGTTTAAAGTGGTCAACCAACCGGTAAAAACATGCAAGTTCTTTTTTAGCAGCCTTTTGCCCATACTGAAAATGTAGAAAAGCCAAGGCATGTTCTTGGGCTGCAACACTTGCACATACAGCACTATCCATCCCGGCACTTAACAAAATCACAGCCAGTTTTTTTTTCTGCTCAGTTATTTCTAATGACATTTTATTTCCAAAAAAAAATTTTAAGAAACAAATTTATTTTATCATATTCCCCTTGGATTTCAACCACAAAAACAGAGTTTGTGCCTTTTTTAAATTTGTTAACTATAGCATCTAAAGGATTACAAGATATTTAGGATAACTGCTTTTAGGTTATAATTTCAAAATTATCAGGTTTATTTTTTTTAAAAGAAGGTTAAAATAAAATGATTATGGGGGGGATTGAGGCAAAACCTTGGGGAGGTAGGTTTCAAGAAGAAGTTGATAAATTTTTCGAAGAATTTTCAGAATCCATATCCTTTGATCATGAGTTAGCCTTGTATGAGATCAAGGCAAGCCTTGCCTATGCTGAGGCTTTGAAAGAGGCAGGGGTTCTTTTAGAAGAGGAATGTCTTACTATCAAAAAGGGTCTTCTTGAAATAGAGGAAGAAATAAAAGCAGGACTTTTTCTCTTTCGTAAAGAATATGAAGACGTTCACATGAATATAGAGAAGGCCCTTTTTGAAAAAATAGGAGAAGTAGCTTATAAACTTCATACAGGAAGAAGCAGAAACGAGCAGGTGGTAACAGATTTCAGACTGTATTTAGCTGACCGGGTAAAAGAAATAAAGATAGAATTAAAAAGTTTGATGCAAGCGACTGTAGACAAGGCAGAGGAATATTATGGAGTTATAATGCCTGGTTTTACCCACCTTCAGCATGCCCAGCCAGTTCTTTTTTCTCACTGGATCATGGCTTACTATGAGATGATGAAATATCATTTTCAGAGGATAGAAGACTACGAAAAACGGCTAAAGATTTGTCCTCTTGGTAGTTCTGCTTTTGCAGGTTGTGCCTTTGGGATAGACCGAAAAAAGCTTGCAGAGAAACTTGGTTTTGTAGAGCCAACCCAAAATAGTGTGTTTGCTGTTAGTTCAAGGGATTTTGCGTTAGAGCTTCTTTTTGTGTTAAGTGTTATAATGTTAGACCTTTCTCGTTGGTGTGAAGAGCTTATCATCTGGATGAGCCCTGAATTTTCCTTTATCGACCTTCCTGACAGGTTTTGTACCGGAAGTTCTCTTATGCCTCAAAAGAAAAATCCTGACGGAGCTGAGCTTATTCGTGGAAAGGCCTCTTCAGTAAACGCAGCTTTTAACCAACTTTGGGGTTTGATGAAAGGTCTGCCTTTAAGTTATAACCGTGATATGCAAGAAGATAAACCTCCTGTTTTTAAGGCTGTTAAGACTACCTGGCAATGTTTAAGGCTTATGTCTTTGATGGTCTCAGGTTTAATCCTAAAGAAAGAAAACATAGAAAGGTATCTTTCCCAAGGGTATCTTTTAGCTACCGAACTTGCCGACTATCTGGTAAATAAAGGTATCCCCTTTAGGAATGCTCATCATATAACCGGACAGATCGTTTATTATGCAGAAAAAGAGAAAAAGAACTTAGAAAATTTAACCCTTTCTGAGTTTAAAGCCTTTTCTGATAGGATAGAAGCAGATGTATATAACTGGCTTACCATAGAAAATGCTATAAAAAGAAGAGAGATCTTGGGTGGGACAGGTTTTAACGTGGTAAAACAAGCGATAGAATCTGCTAAAAAAGACCTTTCTGAAAAGTTTAATGTTTAATCAAACCCAACCTGAAGAAAGACAAGAAATTAGCAAGGTGATTCCTCATGTATTACTTTGTTATGATGGTAGTCCATCAAGTTATCGTGCTTTATCCTATTTAAAACAGGTTTTTTATCAAACCGAGCTAAACATAACGGTCCTTAAACTAATAGAACATCCAGATAAAACTTCATCCCAGTGGGAAACAAGTTTGATGAAGAAGTTTAAAAGAGAAGATGAGATAGAAAAAAAAGCTCGTGAAGTTTTTTTAAATACAGAAAAAGAGTTAAAAAACGTGGTTAGTTCTTTAGAAAAGTATGTCAGGGGAAAGGTGTTTTTTAAGGTCCAATTTCGGGTAGGGCCCTTGGCAGAAGATATCTTAAGGATAGCTCGGGAAAATCTTTTTGATGGTATTGTGGTAGGAAGAAGAGGTCTTTCTAAGCTTAGTACCTATTTTATAGGGGGAGTGACTCATAGACTACTTGAAAAGTGTTGTCTACCAATTTGGTTAATCAGAGGAGAACGATGGAATAAAAAATTTTTAGTAGGCTTAGACCTTGGAGAGATGGGTTTAAGGGTGGTTGATTATATAAGTTTTATCCTTTCTTTTCATCCAGAGGCAGAGATTACCTTTTTTCACATTTTTTATCCTTTTTCCTCTAAAAAAAGTTTCGAAGGTAGTTTTTCTGAGGCTTTAAAGGAGTTAAAACATCCTGAATATCAGGATTTTTTAACCAAAGCCAACAATCTTATCTTAGAAAATGGTCTGCCTAAGGAAAAAATTAGACTTATAATGAAAAGAGGTTTTTTGGGGCCTGCGGCAGAGATCATCAAAATGGCTAAAAAAGGGGATTATTCTACTATAGTACTTGGAAGAAGAGGAATGGGAGGTTTAACCAAGTTTTTCTTAGGTTCAGTAAGTCATAAAGTAACTACCTATTTTGAGGACCGGGCGGTTTGGTTGGTAATATAAATCAAGCATAGGTAAAAACCAATGAAATGTCCCATCTGTCATAAAAAGATAAAGTTAAAAAACAATCCCTATCGTCCTTTTTGTTCTAAGGAGTGTAAACTTGCAGACCTTTACAACTGGCTAAAGGAGGAGTATAAAATAAGAGAAGAAAAGGAATGGCTGGAGAAGCCTTTACCTCAAGAGGAAGTTTACGTAGACAAAAAAATAAAAGATAGAGGATAAACAATGACATTTAACTATGATTATGAGATTGCCATCATAGGTGTAGGTCCTGCTGGAATTCAGGCGGGATTGCACGCTTGCAGAAGGAAACATAAGGTGGTTTTGTTAGGAAAAACCGAAGAAAGTGCTCTTTGGTCGGCACATATAGAGAATTACTTTGGGTTTTCTGAAAAGGTAGACGGTAAGGTTTTACTTGAAGAAGGTCTAAAGGCAGTGAAAAAGTTTGGGGTAGAGCTTATTTTGGAAGATGTGGTTAGTATAGAACCTTTAGACTTGGGTTTTAAACTGGTTACCGAAAAGGAAAGGGAGATCACCTCTCTTTCACTTATCCTTGCTATGGGAGTTAAGAGAAAAAAAAGGGTATTTAAACAAGAAGAAAAGTTTGTAGGGAAAGGGGTTTCTTATTGTGCCGATTGTGATGCCTGGTTTTATAGAGGAAAGAAGGTGTTGGTTATAGGAGACGGTAGTGCCGCAATCCATGGGGCTAAAACCTTAAAAAAGTTTGCAGATAAAGTTTATTTTTATGGGTTAAAACCTGTATCTGAAGAATCTTTTTCTGAATTGATAGTTGCTAATATAGAGGTTTTAGAGAAAAAACCTGTAGAGATCATGGGAGATAACGAGGTAAAAGGAGTTGTTTTTGAGGATGAGACTCAGTTGGAGTTAGATGGGATTTTTATAGAGATAGGTGCTAAAGGTCCGATAGAACTTCTTGCCCCTATTGGGGTTGAGCTTGACCCTGAAACATTTAGTTATGTAATAGTAGACAGAAAGATGCAAACCAACGTCCATGGGGTGTTTGCCTGTGGAGACCTTACAGGTCCTCCACTTCAGTTAGCAAAGGCTGTAGGGGAAGGATGTGTAGCAGGGCTTTCTGCCTCTGATTATGTAAAACAGGTTTTAAAGAACTTAAAGGAGGGATAAAAATTTTCTGGTATAAAAAACTGGAAATCTCTTTAGGAAACATAAAAAAGAACTTAAGGGCCTTAAAAAGGTTTTTACCTGAAGGTACTAAGGTTCTTCCTGTTATCAAAAATGATGCCTATGGGCATGGGCTTATAGAGGTTGCTAAAACCCTTTCAGAAGAAGAGATTTGGGGTTTTGGGCTCTCTGAACCTCAGGAGGCTTTTCTTTTAAGAGAGGCTGGTTTTAGGCAACCTTTATTACTGCTTTCTGGTTTTGAAAAAAGCTGGTTAACCTATATGTTTGAACTTGAGATAACTCCGGTGGTTACCAGTTTTGAGTCCTTAGAATGGCTGGAAGAGGAGGCTAAAAAAAGGCAACAAAAGGTGGCTTTTCATCTAAAAGTAGACACAGGGATGCACCGGTTTGGGGTGAAAATAGAAGACCTTCCCATATGCATTGAGAAACTTAGAAACACCGATTTTTTATCCTTAACAGGGCTAATGACTCATCTTTCTTGTTCTGAAAAACCTGATTCAGAACTAACCCAACTACAACTTACTAATTTTAAAAAAACTTTAGAATTACTTAAGCAAAACAACCTCAATCCTACTTTTATCCATTTTGCCAACTCAGGAGGGATTATCTTTTTATCTGAAAAGGGAAATTTGGTAAGACCAGGGGTTAGTCTTTACGGAGGTTATCCAGACCTTTCTGCCCGAGATAAAATCAAGTTGTATCCTGTGATGACCTTAAGGTCTCGTATCGTTGAGTTAAAGAGGTTGCGTAAAGGAGATTACGCCGGATACGGTCCTACCTTTAAAGCAGAGAGAGAAACCCTCTTAGGGGTGGTGCCTGTAGGTTATGGAGACGGCTATTTAAGAAGTTTAGGAAACAAGGGATTCGTTTTTTTTAGAAATCGAAGGGTCAAGGTAGTAGGGACTATCTCTATGAAAGCACTTTACGTGGATTTAACTGAGGTTGAGAGCCCTCAAGTAGGAGAAGAAGTCATCCTTCTTGGTGGAAAAAATCGAGAAGTTCCTGCAGAGGAGTTGGCAGCCCTTGGCGGGACTATCTGTTATGAGTTTTTTTGTAGCTTAGGAAGGTCTATACCCAGGGAATACAGGCAGGATTAGGTTATGTTTAACATAGGTTTTTCAGAATTGGTGGTCCTTTTCCTGGTTGCACTTATCGTTCTTGGTCCTGAGAGGCTGCCTGAACTGGGTAAATTTTTGGCTAAACTTTCTATAGAGCTTAGAAAAAGTATAGAAGAGATTAAAAGAGAACTTGAGGTTGATGAGGTTGGGAAGGAGTTGACTGAGGCTAAAAAGGAGATAGAACATCTAAAAGAAGAGACAACCTCGGTGATAGACGTTCCTATAAAAGAAATTTCTCAAGAACCTTTTAAAGTCCTTGATAAAAAAGATGAGCAAGATAAACCTTCCTAAAATCTTAGCGGTAGATGTTTTAGCTAAAATAAGAAGAGAGATAATCCTTTATGGCCTGATCTTTTTAGGGTTGTGGTTAGGTTTTTTTTTAGCCTTACCTTATCTATTTCCTTATCTACTTTTTCCTTATTTTAAGGTCATTCAAGGACAGCCTTTAGTCTTTACCTCCTTGGAAGAGGCCCTTTTTGTTTTATTGCGTGCCTCTTTTTATCTGGCTCTTATCGTAATTTTACCTTTTTTCCTTTTAAAGGTTTGGAAGGTGATCTCTTCAGAGTTTTACGAGCCTGAGAAGGTTTTTTTTAGAAAGGTTTTTTTTCTTTCTTTAGGACTGGCTTTGATCGGGCTTTGTGTAGGATATTTGGTTTTTGTTCCTTTTCTTATAAAGATTTTTCTGTTTTTTGGAAGCAACTTCGAAGCCAATCTTAAGATTAACTATTTTTTATTTTTTATCTTAAGGGTTCTTCTTTTTTCGATAGTGTTTTTTCAACTTCCCTTGCTTTTTGCCTTGCTTATTAAAGAGGAAATCGTTACCAAAGAGTTCTACCAAAAACGGAGGGTTTATTTTCTTGGCTTTTTTTATGGGATATCTTTGTTGATTGCACCTACGGATTTTTTTTCTCAGGTCTTGTTAACCTTGATTTTTTTCTTATTTTTTAAACTATCCTTTGTTTTAGCTAAGATTTTTTAACAGGAGGTTTTTTATGGGAAGAAAAAAGAAAAAAGAGGCGGTGGATTTGGAGCAACACAGTTTAGATAAAAGGGAATTGCATGAAGAAAGTTTAGAAGGTTATAAGTATGTGATGATTATAGGAGATGGTATGGGAGATTTTCCGGTTCAAGAACTCGACTGGAAAACTCCTCTTGAGGTAGCTATCACTCCTGGTATGGATTTTATAGCCTCTTACGGTATGATAGGACATTGTCAGACCGTTTCTCCAGGAATGCATCCAGGTTCAGACGTAGCCATTATGGGGCTTTTAGGCTACCCTCCAGAAGAAAAATATACTGGAAGAGGGCCTATAGAAGCCGCGAGCCGTGGAATTGTCCTAAAACCTGAAGATGTAGCCTATAGATGTAATCTGGTAACCCTTAAGCTTGAAGGGGAAGAACTTATCATGGAAGACTATTCTGCTGGGCATATCTCTACAGAAGAGGCTGTAGAGTTGATTGAGGCCATCAATCGGAACATCTCTAACGAAAAGATAGAAATTATACCTGGAGTCAGCTATAGACATATTTTGATCTGGAGAGGAGGTTCCGGTGGCTTGCATACTTACCCTCCTCATGATCTTTTAGGTAAAAACGTGTGGTTTGCCTTTAGTTCCTATGATGAGGAACCTTTTTTAAAGGATTATATTCTAAAAGCTATAGAGATTTTAGAAAAACACCCTATCAATCAGAGAAGGAAGATGGAAAATCTTCTTCCTGCTAATGCTATCTGGCCTTGGGGACAGGGTAGGACTCCGACCTTAGAACCTTTTGAGGAAAAATGGCAGCTTAAAGGTGCGGTGATTTCAGCCGTAGACTTGATAAAAGGGTTGGCTGTACTTTCTGGGATGTCGGTTATAAACGTGCCAGGGGCAACAGGATATTTAGATACCAACTATGAAGGTAAGGTAGATTATGCAGTCGAAGCATTAAAGGAATATGACTTTGTGGTGATCCATGTAGAGGCTCCTGACGAGGTTTCTCATGAAGGTTCTCTTGAAAAAAAGATTAGAGCCATAAATGAGTTTGACCGTAGGGTTGTAAGATATTTTATGGAAAGAATTATAGAGATTACAGATAAATATAGAATTCTTGTTTGTTGTGACCATCTCACACCTATCTCTATCAGGACCCATTCATCAAAGCCTGTACCTTTTGCGATTTTTGATTCTGTAAGAGATAAAGAAAAGAAAAAGGACTTAAAGTTTTGTGAAAAAGAAGCCTATCGTTCACCTTATTACATAAAGTCTGGACCAGAACTTCTCGAGATCTTCCTCCAGAGAAAACCAAAAATAGAACATCAAAGAGAGAAATAAAAGAAATGGAGATAAAAAAAACCGATGTTTTGATCGTAGGTACAGGTATTGCAGGTTTAAGTTTAGCTTTAAAATTAAAGGATTTAGGACATATTACTGTACTTGCTAAAAAGAGGGTTTTTGAAACAGCAACTTCTCTTGCTCAAGGTGGAATTGCCTGTGTTATGGGAGAAGATGATAGTTTTGAGTTGCATATTCAAGATACGATGATAGCAGGGGACGGAATATGTAAAAGAGAGACAGTAGAGTTGGTGGTTAAGTCTGCTCCTGACAGGATAAAAGATCTTATAACCTGGGGAGTTTCTTTTGACAGAGACCCTGAAAATCCTCAAAAATACCATCTAACCCTTGAAGGAGGCCATTCAAGGAGACGGATCCTCCATGTAGGAGATTATACAGGAAGGGCTATAGAAAAGACCTTGCTTGAAAGAGTTTTTGAAGAACAAAATATAGAAATTTTAGAAAACCATTTTGTAGTAAAGATTCTTGGAGACAAAAAAAGAGGAAGTTCAAGGCCTAAGGTGATAGGTGGATTAGTGCTTGACCTTAATCAATCCAAACCTCTAATAATACTCGCTAAGGTGATAGTACTTTGTACGGGAGGGGTAGGTAAAGTCTATCTTTACACCAGTAATCCTGATACCTCAACCGGTGATGGGATTGCGATGGCTTATTCTTTAGGATGTAGGGTTGCTAACATGGAGTTTATTCAATTTCATCCTACCTGTCTTTATCACCCTAAAGCTAAGAATTTTCTAATTTCAGAGTCCTTAAGAGGAGAGGGAGCGGTTTTGCTTAACGCCGAAGGGAAAAGATTTATGCATAAATACGACCCGGTAAGAAAAGAATTAGCCCCAAGAGATGTGGTGACCCGAGCGATAGACATGGAGTTAAAAAAGACCGGTGCTGAGTGTGTCTATCTTGACATTACCCATTTACCTTCGGACTACGTAAAAAAGAGGTTCCCACAGATCTATGAAACTTGTTTGAAATATGGGATAGATATTACCTCTCAACCTATCCCTGTAGTGCCTGCTGCTCATTATCTTTGTGGAGGGATTTATACCAATCTTTGGGGTCAGACTGACATCCCTAACCTTTTTGCCGTGGGGGAATGTGCCTATACAGGTCTTCATGGAGCAAACCGATTAGCCTCTAATTCTCTTTTAGAAGGCATCTGTTTTGCTCATCAAGCAAGTCTTAAAATCAGAGAACTTTGGCCTGAAATCAGGGAAACCTCCTTTACCTTACCTAAGATAAAAGACCCTATCATCAAAGAAATCAAGGAAGAGATGGTGTTTATTTCTCATAACTGGGATTTGATCAGAAAGGTGATGTGGGATTTTGTAGGTATAATAAGAAGTTTGAAGATGTTGGAGTTTGCGAGAAAAAGACTTGAGTTTATTCAAAGAGAAATAGAAGCCAACTGGGAAGGACTTTACTTAAACCTTGACGTGATGGAACTCAAAAATCTGTGTATGGTGGCTGAAATCATCATAAAGTCTGCTCAAGCCCGTCTGGAATCTCGTGGGACTCATTATTTGATAGACTATCCTGAAAAAAGGGTAGAGTATCTAAAGGAAACAGTTCTTACGAAAATTAAATAAAAAAGTTAAAAAATTGGCGAAAATTAGCTTTACAAAATGAAAATTTTTGATAAGATTAATAAAAATTGAGTGTGCAGGAGGTTAGGGTGAAGGTTATTTTTGACCCAGATATTCCAGAAGAGTTAAAGGAAGATATCATAAAAGCAATAGAAGAGGAAAATGTAGGAGAGATATGTAAAGTATGTGGGGGGGATACCCTTTATGTAGCCCTTTTAGAAGGGGTGTTAGATGTTAAATGTTACGAATGTGGCCATTCATATATAGAATTAGAACTGGCTGAGGAGTAGTTTAGAGAAATAAATTTAAGATGTTTTTAAAAGGTATAGCACCAGCTCTAATCAAGGAAAGTTGATTATTTACCACAGAAACTACCGTAGATGGAGAAGTCGCTTCTAAATAGCCATAATCGACTATAAAGTCAAGATCTGGAAGTTGTTGTATAACTTCTTCAGGAGAAGTACAAGGAGATTTTTCTGAAAGGTTAGCACTGGTTCCGGTTATAGGTTTACCAAAGGCCTGGATAATGGCCTTTACTACCGGAGAAGAGGAAAGCCTTATCCCGATGGTTCCTGTTCCTGCGGTTAGATAATCAGAAAGGTTTTTTTTAGCTGGAAAAACTATGGTTAAAGGTCCTGGCCAGAATTTTTCTATAAGTCTCTCTGCAATCGGAGGAATTTCTTCTACTAAAAAATAAAGTTGTTCTCTCTCTCCTATAAGAAGAAGGATCGGTTTGTGTTGAGGCCTATTTTTGAGTAAAAAAAGTTTTTCTAAGGCCTTATCTGAAAAAGGGTCTGTAGCCAGACCATAAAAGGTTTCTGTAGGAATAGCACCTACACCCTGTTTTTTTAAAAATTGGGCAGTCTGGTTAGCAATATCTTCCAGATTAGAAAGGTCTTTTTTAAGTTTAAGAAGCTGAGGAGGCATCTTTTTCTTCTAAGGCTGGTTCGGAAGGTTCTTCCGGTAGATAAAACTTTTTAAAAAAGATCAGTCTTTTACAGTGGGGACATTCGTAGTATCTATTATCTCTTTGGATTTCATTATAGAGTTGCGGAGGTATGGCCATATGGCATCCTTCACATACATAGTTATCGACCGGGGCTATTCCTATTCCTCCTTTTCTTTCCCTTAAAAGCTCGTATTTTTTTAAGAGTCTGGCAGGTATTTTTTTACTTAAACTTATCCTTTGTTCTATAAGTTTGGCCTTTTCCTGATTTAGCTGGTTACAATAATCATCAAACTTTTGTTTTTCCTGGTTAAAAATTTCTTCTACCTTGGCAAACTCCTCTTCTAATTTTCTTTTTTCTTGTTCTAACTTTTCTATCTCTTCCATCAACTTTAAGATTTCTTCTTCTTTTTGTTTGTTAGCCTTTTTGATTTCTTCTATCTCTCTTAAGAGAAGCTGATATTCTCTGGTACCTCTTATCTGGACTAATCTTGCCTGGGTGCTTTTAAGCCTTTGGTATTCCTGTTTTAATTCCTCTTCAAAAAGGTTTTTTTGTTTGGTTTTTTCTTCTATCAGGTTTTTAAAATGTTCTATTTTGTTGAACAACTGATCTTTTTCTTTTTGTGCTTTTTGAAGACTTTGAGGTATTTCTTGTACGGCTTTTTCTATCTTAAGGATTTCTAAGTCTAAGTTTTGAAGCTCTATCAATCGCAGAATTTCCTCTTGCATTTATTCTCCTCCGTCAATAATATTTGATATGGACTAGGTTCTCTAAAAATTTCTATTTTGAGATTAAGGTTATAAGAAGTTATAAATTTAACCAGAGATGTTTTTAACCAGTCAAGTACCAAACCTTCTGCTATTCCATGGTCTATGACTATAAAATTAAACCCTTCTTCTAAAGAATCTTTTGCTACGTGGTATTTTACGTCTGAGGTTATCAGGGTGTTAATCCCTAAGTTCTTAAGCTCATCTTTTAAAAAAGCCCCTGAACCTCCACATACCCCAAAGGCTTTGATAGGGGTCTCTAAGTCTCCTACCACCATCACCCAACTTTTAAGAACTTTTCCTAATTTTTTAGCTAAGTCTTGCAGTTTAATAGATTTTTTTAAATATACAACCCTTCCTAATCCAAAAACTTTTTGATTTTTTTCTTGCAAAGAGATAAACCGTTCCCCTTTGAGATTTAAAGCCCTTAAGATTGCCTCTGAGACCCCTTCTTCTATCTTGTCTAATGGTGTGTGCCATGAGATAAGATTTATCTTTTCTTGGATTAACCGATAGATAAGATGGCCTTTAGGGTCTTCTTTTATTATTTGGGTTAGAGGTTTAAAAATAAACGGATGATGACTTATAATAAGATTAAGTCGGTTTTCCAAAGCATAATCTATGGCCTTAGAGGTAAGGTCTACAACCAAGAGAACCCCAGAAACTTCATCTTCAAAAGACCCTACCTGTAGACCATTATTATCTTGTGGTTCTGCTATGGTAAGTGGAGCAAGTTGATTTAAAAAGTTATAAAAGTCTTTTGTTTTAAAAGACATATAGATTATATGGATTTTTAAATGGGCCCGCCAGGACTCGAACCTGGGACCTTCCGGTTATGAGCCGGTGGCTCTAACCAGCTGAGCTACGGGCCCATTATATATTTAACAAAAATAATATAATTTATTTGTTTGTCAAGGTGGTTAAGGGTTTAATAAAATTAATCGTTTTCTTTAGAAGATTCTAATACTTCGTTTTGAGTGTTTTCTAAAAGATTCCTTCTCAGCAAAAACCTTGAAAGGAAAATTCCTAACTCAAAGAGTACATAAAGAGGAATGGACAAAAGGGCCATATTAAAGGCATCTGGAGTTGGGGTTATAACCGCAGAAAGCACAGCTATACCAAAAAAGATTTCCTTGCGATACTTGGTGATTTTATAGGGATTTAATATTTTGGTTAGAGACAAAAAGGTTAAAAAAAGAGGGAGCTCAAAGATTAGCCCAAAGGCAATCACAAAAAAAGAAAAAAAGTTAACAAAATGCCCTAAGGAAATGGAAGGCTCTATTTTTTCTGTGCGAAAGGAAAGCAAAAACCTTATTCCATAAGGTAGGGTAATAAAATAGGCAAACACCACCCCCAAATAAAAAAGACCCAATCCCAATAGATAGAACATCCAAAAAAACTTTTTTTTTAAATTGAAAATCAAGTTCAAAGCATTTAAAATAAGATAAAAAATAAACGGAAAAATGACTAAAACAGTTAAAACCAAGGAAAATTTTAAAAAGGAGGTAATAGGTTCTGACAGGCTATAGAAAACAAACTTTTGTTGGTAGGTATGTTGAAGAAAATTAAGTATATAAGGAGAGGCTAAAAAAAAACCTATGTAAAGAGAGATAAAGAAAAAAAGGATTAAGAAACTTTTTTTCTTCCAAAAGGTTAAGAGATATTTGAGAGATTGAGCTATTTTTTTGGTATACATTAAAGTAAGTTGGCTTTAACCCAGTTTACTGCATTTTTAAAGATTTCAAGCCCAGCTACTGTTAGGTTCTTTTCTCGAGTCCAACGAGGATGGTTGGTAAAATGGTTAAAGGCTTCTGGGTGAGGCATAAGTCCAAAAATACGTCCGGTAGGGTCTGTTAAACCAGCCACGGCTTCAACTGCCCCGTTAGGGTTGTAGGGATATTCTAAGGTGGGTTTTCGGGTTTCAGGGTGGATATATTGGAGGGCAATAAGTCCTTGAGATTTTATCTCTTCAAGCACTTTTTCGTCCTGAGGGATAAATTTACCTTCTCCATGCCTTACCGGAAGGTAAAGTTCGTCTAAACCTTCTAAAAAGATACATTTGGTTTGTGGGTTTACTTTCAGATAAACCCATCTGTCTTCAAACTTACCTGAGTCGTTATAGGTAAGGGTAACCTTTCTTTCTCCTAAGTATTTTCCTCCTGGTAAAAGCCCCATTTTCACCAACAGTTGAAATCCATTACATATTCCTAAGATAAGCCCTCCTTTTTTCAGAAAAATCATAAGTTTTTCCCAGAGATAAGTCCCGTCTTTTAGTTTTAAATGTTTAAACCTGTGGGCACAAGCCTGAGCACTCCCTAAGTGATCTCCGTCTAAGAAACCCCCAGGAAAACAGATGATTTGATAATCAAGAAGGTTCTTTTCTCCAGAAAAGATTTCAGATAGATGAACTATCTCAGGGTCTCCTCCCGCAAGTTTAAAAGCATAGGAAGTTTCTACTTCACAGTTTATACCATATCCCCATAGAACAAGAACTCTTGGTTTTTTCATAGCCTTTACAAATCTCCTGAGTTAAGTTATAGTGTTTTTAATTATATTTCAAGTTTTTTATTTTTCAAAAAGGGAAAATATGGCAAACTGGAAAACAGCTTTTTTTCTTTTATTATTAATAGTTTTGGGGGTGTTTTTGTGCCCTTTTTGGTCTTACGGAGCTTATTTGCATCTCAAAATGGATTTAGAGTTAAAACCCAATGCTATAGAAGGTAGCTTGCAAACAGTTTTACAGGAAAAAAAGATTCAAACCTTTGAGACAGAAGGGCTTCATTTCAAAGAAGCCATTTTAGATGGGAAACCTTTTTCTTCAGTACCTTTTAAAGAATCGGCTTTAACCTTTTTGGCTGAAAAGCCAAACAGCCCATTATTTTTATATTTCGAAAAATCTGTAAATTTTACCGTGGTTCCTTTTAATTTCATAGACCGGTTTATCCCCTTACCTAGGGAGCCCTTTACTTATGAAATTACTTTAAAGGTTCCAAAAAAACTAGGATATTTTGCGCTAATCCCCTCAGAGGATTACGAAGTAAAAGAAGAAGGGGGATTTTTGCTATATAAGTTTAAAAACCTAAAACCGATAAAATCTCCGGTTTTAATTCTTTCGAAAGAACCTTTTGTCTCTTCAGTTTTAACCTATAAAAATTTGAAAATTTCTCTGTATTCCTTAGATAACAACAAGGTTTTCTCTAAAGAAGAGGTTTCTTCTTGGTTTCAAAAAGTTAAGCCTGCTTTAGCAGCTTTAGATAAGAAATTTTCTGAGGTTTATCCATTTTCTAAGCTTTTTGTGTTCTTGATAAAGGATCAGGAACCTAAGTTAGATTATTCAAATACTCTTTTGGTTAATTCTTCAATTTTGGATGACCCTTGGGAGTTTAGCGCTTTAGTGAACGAAAAACGTTTGAAAGAAGGGGTTTTTTACCAAGAAGATCAAAGGGTTAAAGGACTTGCCTTGTTTTTTAAAGATGTTGCTCAGGGAAAAGTGGAATTGCGAAAAAAAATACTCAGCACCTCATCTTTAGAAAGCAAAAGTTTTTTTTACTTTTTAGAACTTAAGCAAAGATTAGGAGAGGAAGTCCTTTTAAGTAGACTAAAACATTTTTACGAAACCAAACTTTTTATCCCTCAATCTTTTGAAGACCTTTTAACTTATCTAAAGTCTTCTTTCCCGGAAGTTTTTGTTTCCTTTTCGGATTTTTCTGTGTTTAAAAAGCTCTATCTCAGAGGAGAGGTAGTATTTTTGCAACCTAAGGAAGGAGGCTACGAATTAACCTTAGCTTTAATCAAGTCTACATCTCCACATACTCTTACTCCAAACGAACGTGAGGTGGTGGTTAAATTTTCTGTGGTGTGTAAAAACGTGACTTATTCTTTTGTAAAAAATGTGACAAGTCCTTACCAAATCGTTCAGGTTTGGGTAAAAGAAAGACCTGAAGAGATATATTTAGACCCAGATTATACTGTATGGAGGGTTTTAGAAAAAAAAGAAGAATATGTGGGGTTGGATAGGCTATTAGAAAATCCAGGGGTTTTGGTTTATCCTGAAGAGGAGTTTTTACTTTATCAAAAAATAATAGAGGTTTTTAGGAAAAAGGGATATAAAATATTACCGGTTAAAGACCCTTCTCAAGTTGTTTTGGATGAGGCTAAAAACGTGGTTTATTTACATAGATTTCCTTTTCCCTGGATGATAAAGCATATAGACCAGGGAGTATATTTTAAGTTAGTTCCTCAACCTTTTGAAAAAGATGGGATGTTAGGTTATTTTTTTTCCTCTTCAGTAAAGGAAACGGAGCTTGTAGTTAATCTTTGGCATAGCTTGAATTCTTTAACTGAAGGATGGATAAAATCAGGCAAGATATTTTCCAAAAAAACCTTAGATTCTCAACAAGGGATTTTAGTTCCTGTAAGGCTTAAACCGGAGGGGTTTTATACCAAGACTTCTATTACTACTTTCGAACTTGCGCTCCAACTGTCTAATACTCAGCTGGTCTTGATAGGAGAAGAAAGACAAAATCCAGCTTCTGATTTTACTCAATTTTATCGAGAATTTTTAGAAAACCTGCATCAACTAAACGATAATCTAATAATCACTTTAGACTTACCTTCTTCCTATCAATCTTTGATAGACCAGTTTCTTGAAAATAAAGTTTCTGCAGAATACCTGAAAAAAGAACTCTCAAAGGTAGAAGTAGGGGTTAATCTTGAGAACCTAATTGAAGTTCTAAGGTTTGCTAAGATCAAAAAAATAAAGGTTTTAGCCATAGGGGTAGAAGAGAGTCTGTTTCAAAAGGTACTTGATAAAGGAATTTTCAGCCTTTCTCAAGAGGAAATCTCTAATCTTCCAGAAATGGACTTGATGAACCCACTTTTTAAAAGCTATCTTTATGAAAAGTATCAGCAGAAAACACAGTCTTTCCCTCCTTTTGAACATTTTTATCAAGCCCATCTCTTAAAAAAAGAAGCTCTGACAGAAAATTTACTTAAGGTTCTTGAAGAATATCCAAACTTTCAAACCATTCTTATTACGACTAAAGAGGAAATTAGTACTGTTTCTGGTATTACTCAGGGATTACAAAAGAAAAACTTTTTGAATTTTAAAAAGATAATTCTTGACAACCAAAAAAGATTGTCTACAGAAACAGGAGATTATTTGTTTAACGGGGGAGAAAGCAGCCCCCGTTAAATTTAAACCTTTTTATGCTTTAGAAGCGGCATCTTCTAATTTTTTGCCTGGCTTAAACTTAACCACCTTTTTAGCAGGGATTTTGATAGGTTTGCCTGTTCTGGGGTTTCTTCCTTCTCTTTCAGCTCTTTTTAACACTTGAAAGGTTCCAAAACCAACCAATACTACTTTGTCTCCTTTTGAAACTGCTTCTTCTACAGCTTCCATAAAAGCGTCTAAGAGCTTTTCAGCAGTAGACTTAGGTACTTCTGCGATCTCTGCCATCCTTTTTACGAGGTCTGCCTTGTTCATAATTCCCTCCTTTAGAAGAATTTTCTTATTTTTCAATTTTATAAAAGATTATTCTTTTTTTGTCAAGGGTAAAACCCAAGTTTTTGTCGCTTTTTTTAAGATTGGCAGGTTTGACAGAAGGTGGTCCCTCTTTGATTGAGTTTTAGGTATTGAAAAGGTTTTCCACAAAAAGGACATTTTTGCCCTTTTTTGCCGTAAACCAGATGTTCTTCTTGAAACTTGCCTTCTTGTCCAAAGGCATCTAAATAATTTTTTATCGAAGAACCCCTCAATTCTATAGCCCTTCTAAGGAGCATTTTAATGGTATGGTAAAGCTTCGCTACCTCTTTATGGCTAAGCGAACAGGCTTTTCTTAAAGGATGTATTCCAGCCCTAAAAAGGGCTTCGTCTACATAGATATTTCCAAGTCCTGCAATTTTTGTTTGGTCTAAAAGCAAGGATTTAATCGGTTTTGAAGAACCTTGAAGGATAGAAGCAAATTTTTCTTGTTTTATTTCTAACGCATCTTCTCCTAAATTTTCTATCTCTTTAGGAAAATGGGGTAGGGCAAAGGTTTTTATTTTCCCAAACTTTCTTATGTCAAAGTATCCCAAGATTTCGTTTTCAAATTTTAGGAGCAGTCTTAGAAATTTATAGGGTGGTTGGTTAAGACAGTGTTTTAAGAGAATTAAGCTTCCAGTCAAACCAAGGTGCCATAAAAGACCTTTTTTCTCAAAAACAAACAAAAGATATTTCCCCCTTCTTTTTATGTCTAAAAGTTTTTCTCCTTCTATGCTAAGTGCACTTTCAAAAGATATTTTTTTAGTAAATCCTGGGTCTAATATCTCGATTTTAACCAGTTTTTGATGTAAAAGCTTTGGTTTTAGTTGATCTCTTATAGTTTCTACTTCAGGAAGTTCAGGCATAGGCTATTCACTTTGATCAGGATAGGTGAAGCTATCTAAGTGGTTAATCAAGTGAGTTTTGTAGATGTCTATGATCGAGAGAAAAAGTGCTAAGATAATAGGCCCTAAAAAGATTCCTAACACACCAAATTTTACGATCCCTCCAAGCACTGAAAAGAAGATGAGAAGGTTGTGGATTTTAGTTTTTCCACCGATTAAAAAGGGTTTTAGGAAGTTGTCCAAGTTAGAAATGATAACTCCACAAAAAACCAAAAGGATCACCGCTTTTATATAACTTCCTACCAAGAATAGATAGGCAACCAAAGGTCCCCAAATAAGGAAAGTTCCGAAGGCTGGAATGAAAGAGGCTAACATTGTAAGAAAGGCCCAGAAAAGATTATGGGGTATTCCCAGGACAGAATAGATAAAAAAGGCTAAAATTCCCTGGATAAAAGCAGTAAGAACGTTGCCGTATAAGACTCCTTTTAAAATCAAACCAATTCTTTGTAACATTTTTTGTTTTTCTTGGTTTTTACCAGGTATAAGGCTGACTATTTCTTGAATCACTTTTTCTCCGTCTATCAAAAAATAATGTAAAGTAAGGATGGTAAAAGCTAACTGAAACCCAAAGGAAAATAAGAATTTAGCTAAATTGGTTATAGAAAAAACCCCTGCCTGAAGGATAGAGGATATTGCTTGAGTGATTTTTTCTTGGATTTGAGGAAGATAAGGTTGTATATAATATAATAGTTTAGTAAAAAAGGCATAGATTTTAGGGTATTTTTTTAGTTGTTCGACAAAATCATAAAGGCTCTGGTTGGCAATAGGTTTAACCCAGTCTAAGATAGAAAGGATCTGCTGGTAGAGGTTAAAAAGGATGGCTGAAAAAGGTCCTATTACAAATAGGATTAGAAAAAAGAGAACTATAAAAGAAGATAGATTTTTACGTTTAAGTTTTTGATAGATTTTTTGATAGCAAGGATATATAAAAAAAGCAATGATACCAGCCCAGCAAATTATAGAAAAAAGAGGGCTTAACAGATAGACAAATCCAGCGATGATAAGAAAAGCTAAAAGAAGGGAAATAAAAAGCCCTACTTTATGATAAAAAGTTTCTCTATCGATCTTCATCTTTCTTTCAGTATAGCTTAGGTTATATTTTTCTCAAGGTTTTTTATGTTGTAAACTTAAAAATAGATATTATAATTAAACTATGCCGATTTATGAGTTTAGATGTGAAATGTGTGGAGAAGTTTTTGAGAGTTTACAGAGGATAGATGAAGACTATCCTCCATGTCCTAAATGTGGAAGTTTAGAGGTAATGAAACTTCCTTCTATCTTTGGGTTTCAAGACAGGATATCTCAAAAATCTCAAAGAGAGGTGTCTATCCTTAAAAGAGCCAGAGATTATTTGATAGACGGTAAGGTAGGGGAGGCACGTCGTTTTTTGGAAAAAGCCAAAGAGTTTCATCCTTCAGAAAGGGTAAAAAAACTCTCCGACCTTCTTTCTGAAAGAAAGGCAGTAAAAACAGGATATGCAACTCAGACTGAATATGTAATTACCAAAAAGAAGGAGAAAGGATAAAATGGGTAAAGAGCAGGATGACCTCTTTTCAAACTTAATTACCTTTAGTACGTTTATCCTTTCTCTAAACACTGCTGCCCTTATCCATTTGGGAGAGCTTCCAAACCCCTTAACCAACAAAAAAGAGGTAAACCTTCTTTTAGCTAAACAAACTATAGATACGATTGAGATGCTAAAAGAAAAAACTAAAGGTAATCTTACTTTAGACGAAGAACGTTTGATTAATGCTATGCTTTATGAGCTAAAACTAAAATTTTTGAAAGTTTCAGATTAAAGGTCCTATCTTTATGAAAAAATATCTCTTTTTATCTCCAGCAAAGCTAAACTTAGTTTTGCAAGTGATAAGTCGGAGAGAGGATGGATACCATAATCTTTATACGATTTTTCAGAAAATAGACCTTTTTGATGAGATAGAAATCAAAAGAGGGACCTTAGATTTTAGGTTAGATTTTGTTTCTGACAAAGGCAATATTCCTCTGGAAGAAAATTTAGTTTATAAGGCTTATATGAAATTTAAAGAAACTTTTAGGATTAACGAAAAACACCATATAAGGGTAAAAAAGACTATCCCCATGGGAGCTGGCTTAGGAGGGGGAAGTAGTAATGCTGCTACCATACTTAAAGGTTTAGCCTATATTTATGGTATAGACCAGGAAGATCCGTCATTGTATAGAATAGCTAAGAGTTTAGGGGCAGATGTGCCTTTTTTTTTAAGTCCTTATGTTGCAGCTATAGGTGAAGGCATAGGAGAGGTCTTAATGCCTTATCCTTCTTTTCGAGCTTGGTATCTACTTATTTGTCCTAACTTTGAAATAAGCACCAAGTGGGCTTATCAAAATTTAGGATTGACAAATTCAAAAAATCCTGTTTATTATTCTACCGAAGTCCCTCCCTGGAGACATCCTCAGGGACTTATAAATGATTTTAAGGCTTTAGTTTTTGAGAAGTTTCCGTTTTTAGGAGAACTTGAAGCTAACCTTAAAAATTTTGGATGCTGTGCCGTTAGTCTTAGTGGCACAGGTCCAACAGTTTTTGGGGTTTTTGAAAAGGAACTTCCTTTTTATGTTTATGAATCCTTAAAAAGAACGTTTAAGGAAGCCAAAATATTTTTAGTTCAAAATTTGGAGTAGGTTAGGGGAGCAAGATGGGAGGATATAACTTTAAAGGGATTTGTGTGCTTTCTGGGAATGCTAATCCAGAGTTGGCAGAAAAGATTTGTAGTTTTTTAAACATTCCTTTAGGTAAAGCGGTAGTAAAGCGTTTTAGTGATGGAGAGATTTTTGTTGAGATTAAAGATAACATAAGAGGGGCTGATGTTTTTATCATCCAACCTACTTGTCCACCTGTAAACGAAAATTTGATGGAACTTCTTGTCATGATAGATGCAGCTCGTAGGGCTTCAGCAAGAAGGATTACTGCGGTTATTCCTTATTATGGATATGCAAGGCAGGATAGAAAAACAGCTCCAAGAACTCCTATTTCAGCCAAGTTAGTAGCTAATTTGATAGTCGTAGCAGGGGCAAGAAGAGTTTTAACTGTTGACCTTCATGCTGGACAGATCCAAGGTTTTTTTGACATACCTGTAGATCATCTTTATGCCTTGCCGGTTTTTTTAAAGCACATCAAGGAGAATTTTTCAGGAAAAGACTTAGTTATCGTTTCTCCTGATGCCGGTGGGGTAGAGAGGGCAAGAGAATATGCCAAAAGACTGGAAGCCTCTATCGCTATCATAGATAAAAGAAGAGAACGTCCTAATGAAAGTGCTGTCATGCATATTATAGGAGAAGTAAAGGATAAAATAGCCATCATCATAGACGATATGGTAGATACAGCTGGTACTATGTGTCAAGCAGCTGATGCTATCATAGAAAGAGGAGCTTTAGAGGTTTATGGAATGGCAACCCATCCTGTACTTTCTGGTAAGGCTTTAGAAAGGATTGCTAATTCTTCGTTGAAAGCTCTTTGGGTAAGTGATACCATACCGTTAAGAGAGGAAGCAAAGGCTATAGGTAAGATAAAGGTTCTTTCTTTGGCGGGTTTATTGGCAGAAGCTATAAGAAGAATAAATACAGATGAGTCTATAAGTTCCCTTTTTGTATAAAATTTTGTTAATTAAAAGGAGGAGGAGATACAATGAGGCAGGTGAGTTTATCCGCGGTTAAAAGAGACAAAACCGGTAAGGAATGTGCTAAAAAGTTGCGTAAACAAGGTTTGATACCAGCTATAGTCTATGGACATAATTTTGATCCAGTTTCTATCTCGGTAAAAGCTAACGAACTTGAAAGTATTTTGCATAAATACAAAGGTGAAACCTTACTTTTTAACTTGGAGGTTCAAAACGGAGAAAATCAGAGAATACAGGCAATTTTAAAAGATTATCAACTCCATCCTGTTACCGACAAGATTATTCATCTTGATTTTGTAGCGATTAAAGAGGGAGAAACCGTAAGTATAGACGTACCTTTAGAGTTTGTAGGACGTCCAGTAGGGCTTACTAAAGGTGGAGTAATCGAAATTTTTATGCATGACCTTACGGTAGAGTGTCTTCCTTCTAACATCCCTGATAAAATCCAGGTAGAAATATCTAACTTAGATTTAGGAGACGTTTTACATGTGAAAGATATAAGAGTTCCTGAAGGAGTAAAAGTCTTAGATAATCCTGAGGATACCGTGATTACCATCGTAGCTGAAGGTGGGGAAGAAGAGGGGGCTTCTACAGAGGAATCTGAATAGTTAAGATGTGGCTTTTTTGCGGGTTAGGTAATCCTGGAGAGGAGTATAAAGAAACAAGGCACAATTTTGGGTTTTTAGTTTTAGAGGCCTTTACTGAAAAACATAGGCTTAAGTTTAAATTTTATAAAGAAATGGAAAGTGAGGTAGCTTTTTATAAAGATAAAGCAATTTTGGTTAAACCCCAAACTTACATGAACCTTTCTGGTAAAGCGGTTAAGAAGTGGGTGTTAAAAGAACGAATACCGTTAAACAATCTTTTGGTAATCTATGATGATATGGACCTCCCTTTAGGGAAATTAAAGCTTTTACCTAAGGGGGGAGCTGGTGGACATAAAGGCATGCTTTCGATTATAGAGTGTTTAGGTTCTTCTGATTTCCCAAGGATGAAGTTAGGAATAGGTAAACCTGAAGATAAAGACGTTGTTAAGTTTGTGCTAAGCCCATTTAAAGAAGAAGAAAAAGATAAGGTAAAGAAAGTACTCGAGTTAGCGGTAGCTGCTTTAGAAGACCTCCTTTATAAGGGTCTGTTGAAGACGATGACCCTTTATAACTCACAGACAGTGGTCTAAGATGAGCTTAGAACGATGGAACTATTATGTGCAAGAATTTTTTGTGAAGTTTGAAAGAGTTCTTTATATATTGATAGGTTTAGGAATACTGATCGCCACAGGTTTTATCATTTTTTACGGGTTTAAGGGTATTTTGGACATTCCTTCTTACGTTAATTTTACAGAGGGAATTATCGGGGTATTAGATAAATTTTTGATAGCCATGATGTTTCTGGAGGTTTTTTATACTCTGCAGGTAATTTTTGGAGAAGAATATAAGCTTAAATGCTTAGAGTCTTTTTTACTGGTAGGAATTATTGCTTTAGTTCGAAGACTTTTGATCGTAGGTTTTGAGATAGCTCATACCTCTTCTTTTGACCCAGAGCGTTTTAAATATTATCTTTTTGAGATATTAGCCATAGGGGTCTTGATTTTGATGTTGATAGGAGGAATAGGTATCTTAAGAAAGTTGAGGGTTGGAAGATGATACATAAAATATTAGTTCTTGATTTTGGTTCTCAGACTACCCAGCTTATTGCCAGAAGGATTAGAGAATTAGGGGTTTATAGTGAGATAAAACCTTGTTTTGTGTCTTTGGAGGAGATAAAAGGTTTTAACCCTTCAGGGATCATTCTTTCAGGAGGTCCAAGCAGTGTTTATGATGAAGATGCACCTATGATATCTGTTGAGATTTTTGAATTAGGGATTCCGGTTTTAGGTATTTGCTATGGATTACAGTTGATAAGTTATCTTTTAGAGGGAAAAGTAGAACGAAGTGCAAAACGAGAATTTGGTCCTGCTTATATTAAAATAATAGAAGAAAATGCCCTTTTTAAAGGATTAAAAAAGGGTGAGATATATAAGGTATGGATGAGTCATAGTGATAAGATTGAGGTTTTACCAGAGGGTTTTTATGTGTTGGCTGAGACAGAAAATACCCCTTTTGCTGCGGTAGCCCATATAGAAAAACCTATCTATGGTGTTCAGTTCCATCCAGAGGTAGTTCATACAGAGATAGGCCAAGATGTGTTAAGAAACTTTGTGTTTGAGGTTTGTGGTTGTACGGCTGACTGGAGTATGCCTTCTTTTATAGAAAAAACCGTAGAAGATATTAAAAATCTAGTTAAAGAAGATGAAAAGGTAATCTGTGCCCTTTCCGGAGGGATAGACTCTACCGTAACAGCGCTTTTAGTCCATAAAGCCATAGGAGATAGGTTGATACCCATTTTTGTAAACAACGGAGTTTTAAGAAAAAACGAACCAGAAGAAGTTTTATCTTTGATGAAAAATTTAGGGCTTAAAGTAGATTATGTAGACGCAAGCTCTCTTTTTCTGGAGAGACTAAAGGGGGTTGAAGATCCAGAGAAAAAAAGAAAGATTATAGGAGAAACCTTTATAGAGGTGTTTGAAAAAGAAGCCAAAAAGTTTGATAACGTGGTTTATCTTGCTCAAGGGACTTTATATCCGGATGTAATTGAAAGTGTTTCTTTTAAAGGGCCTTCTGCTACTATCAAGTCCCATCATAACGTAGGTGGTTTGCCTGAAAGGATGCACCTTAAGTTGATAGAACCTTTGCGAGAGCTTTTTAAGGATGAGGTAAGAAAGATAGCAGAACTCTTAGGTTTACCTAAACATATCATCTGGAGACAACCTTTTCCAGGCCCAGGTCTTGCTATCAGGATAATCGGAGAAATCTCTGAAGAAAAACTGGATATTTTAAGAGAGGCTGACGCGATAGTTACAGAAGAGATGCTTAACTCAGGTTGGTATTATAAGGTCTGGCAAAGCTTTGCGGTTCTTTTGCCGGTAAAGACGGTAGGGGTTATGGGAGATGCAAGAACCTATGAATATGTAGTAGCGATTAGATGTGTGGAAAGTCAAGATGCTATGACTGCTGACTGGGTAAAATTACCTTATGATCTGTTAGAAAGACTTTCGAACCGGATTATAAACGAGGTAAAAGGGGTTAACAGGGTGGTTTACGATATTTCTTCTAAACCTCCAGCTACGATCGAGTGGGAATGAACTTTTATAGAAAGGCATTCCATTTAGGTTTTGGTTTTCTACTTTTTGGGCTGTCTTATGTTGTTTCTTATCACCTATTAGGCCTTCTTTTAGTAAGTCTGGTTATTTTAAACTCTGTTTTTGAAGTTTTAAGACTCTTTTTTTATGATTATCTTCCTTTGAAAGGGTTTTGGACTCCACTTCTTAAGAAAGAGGAATTTTACAGGATAAGTGATGGTTGGTTTTATTTGGTTGGAACTACTTGCCTTTATTATTTGGTAGGGAAGGAAGATTTTCGTTTGGTGCTTTTGATTTTAACCTTGGCTGACCCGATAGCCTCTTTGGTAGGTTTTTATTTAGGGAAAAAGAAAATATTTCAGGGAAAGACTTTAGAGGGAGGGATAGCATTTTTTTTGATGTCTCTTTTGATTGTTTTTGTGTTTAAAGGGGTGGTAACCTTTCAGTATTTTGGTTTAATCTCTCTTCTTGCTTTTATAGAGCTTTTAACCAAGAGAGACAACCTCTGGATTCCTTTGGTAGGTGGTCTTTACCTTAAATATCTGGTCTAGAGTCAGGTTTCTATAGGGCTTAATCTTTCCCAAAAGGTGCCCATGAGAAGGTTGTAGGGTGACTAAAATAACCCTTTGACTTTTTTAGATTTAGAGGTATTTTAAAACAAACTAAGAAAGGTTTAGTAAAACATGGAAGAACTTAAGAATTGGGGTATTAGTTTAGAAGACATCCCGTTAGAAGGTTTAAAAGTCGAATTTTCTGACGTTAAGGTTTTAGAGGGATTTAAGATAAAAAAACCTCTTTTTGGATTTTTTAAATTGAAAAAATTAGGTATTGAGGTAAAATTAGAAGGCTTTGTAAGTGGTTCTTTGGTTTTAGAATGTGATAGATGTTTAACAGAGTTTGAGTTTGATCTAGAGCATTCTTTTGCTTTAGATTTAAAGCCGTTAAGATCTCTTAATTTTGATGAGGAAAAAGAGCTTTCAGATGAGGAGATGGAGGTAAGTTTTTTTGAAAACTCTTGGATTTCTTTTTATGACATATTAAGAGAGGAGATCTGGTTATCTATTCCTTACAAGAAGCTTTGTAAAGAAAGCTGTAAGGGACTTTGTTCATATTGTGGGGTTAACCTTAATGAAAGAAGTTGCAGTTGTGGGGTATATAAAAAAGAAAGTCCTTTTGCGGTATTAAAGCAGATGATAGAAAAGGAGAGTTTGGAAAAAAGAGGAGGTAAGTAACATGGCTGTACCTAAGCGAAAGACTTCAAGGTCAAGAAGAGGAATGAGGAGGGCTCATAAGCATTTAGAAGCTCCTTCTTTTTCTGTGTGTCCAAGGTGTAAATCTGCTAAACTTCCTCACAGAGTTTGTCCAAGCTGTGGGTATTACAAAAGTAAACAGGTTTTAGAAAAAGAATCTTCTTAGTTTTTGATTGTTTAACCTATGTATAAGGTAGTCTTGGATGTAATGGGAGGGGATTTTGCCCCTTCCCAGATTCTTAGAGGTGCAGACCTTGCCCTTCAGGAGATCCCCGAGTTAGAGCTTATCTTGGTAGGGAGGGAAGAGGTTTTAAAAACCTATGTAGGAAAGCCAAGGGTTTCTGTGGTTTTTGCTGAAGAAGTGGTAGAAATGGATGAAAGTCCAGGAGATGCTCTAAGAAAGAAGCGAGAGGCTTCTATCTTCAAGGGTATAGAACTTTTAAAGTCAAAGGAGGCTGGTGCTTTTGTTTCTGCTGGAAATTCAGGGGCTGTAGCTGCAGGGAGTATTTTTATTTTAGGAAGGATAGAAGGGGTGAGACGTCCGGCTATCGCTACCCTTCTTCCTACGGTTAAAGAGCCTTTTGTGTTGATAGATGTAGGGGCTAATGTAGATTCAAAGCCCATAGACCTTTTTCAGTTTGGTATTATGGGAAAGGTTTTTTTAGAAAAGGTATGGGATAGACCTAATCCCAAGATAGCACTTTTATCTATCGGCGAAGAGTCAGGAAAAGGTAACCTTTTGGTCAAAAAGGCACATCAGCTTTTTAAAAATTCTAATCTCAATTATGTAGGTAATATCGAAAGTAGAGATATCTATCGCGGAGAAGTAGATGTGGTAGTATGCGATGGTTTTATAGGAAACATTTGTCTTAAGCTTTCAGAGGGGTTGGCTGAGGTTATCTTAGAGATGTTAAAAAACGAGGTAAAAAAGTCGGTGGTTTCTTTTTTAGGTCTTTTTATGGCTAAAAAGGCTATAGATGGATTTAAGAAAAAGGCTGACTGGAGAGAATATGGAGGGGCTCCACTTTTAGGGGTTAAAGGTAACGTAATCATCGCTCATGGAAGGTCTGATGCCTTGGCTATCAAAAATGCTATCAGGGTAGCGGTAAATACTATAAAAATCAATCTGGTTGAAAAATTGGAGAGTGCCATCAAAGACAACTTGATCGAGGAGGAAAAGGAGTGTGCTTAAACGTTGTTAGGTCGACGATTTTAGGTATGGGGATGGCAGTTCCTCCTAAGGTGCTTACCAATCATGACCTCGAAAAGATGGTTGAAACCTCAGATGCCTGGATTACAGAAAGGACAGGAATAAAAGAAAGACATATTTTAGAAGATGGAGAAAACATCAGTCAATATGCTATCAAAGCATCTAAAGAAGCGTTAGAAAGAGCAGGGATTTCTCCAGAGGATTTAAACCTTATCATTTGTGCAACCGTAACCCCAGACTATCTCATTCCTTCTCTTGCGGTGCTGGTTCAAGAAGGGTTAGGTGCTTCAAGAGCTGGTGCCTTTGATCTTTCTGCTACCTGTTCCGGTTTTGTTTATGCTTTAAGTATAGCTGACCAGTTTGTAAAGGTAAACCCTGAATGTAAAGTGTTGGTATTAGGGGCTGAAGCCCTTTCTAGAAAAACCAACTGGCAAGATAGAAGCATTTGTGTGCTTTTAGGAGACGGAGCAGGTGCTGCTGTGGTAGGAAAAAGTCCTAAACCTTCCCAAAAAGGAATTATCGATTTTATCCTTGGGGCAGACGGTAGCCAGTGGCCTTTACTTACCTTAAAAGGAGGGGGAAGTGCTTTTCCTCCATTTGATGACAGGTTACCTAAGGAAGAATATTACATCAAAATGCAAGGAAGAGAAGTGTTTAAATTTGCTACCAGGGTAATGGAAAGGTTAGCGTTGGAGTTACTTGAAAGAAACGGTTTTTCTAAGGAAGACTTAGACCTTTTGGTACCTCATCAGGCAAACTTAAGAATTATAGAATATCTTAGAGATAGACTAAACCTTCCTAAAGAAAAGGTCTTTGTAAACATCGATAAATATGGAAATACTTCAGCAGCCAGCATTCCTATAGCCCTCTACGAAGCAGAAAAGAAAGGGGGCCTTAAGGAAGGAGATTTAGTCTTACTTGTTGCCTTTGGAGGAGGTTTCACCTTTGGAGGCGTATTGTTAAGGTGGTAGAGTAAATCCTTTTCAGATGAATTCTTCTCAAAAAATAGAAATCATAGTCGGTTTTTCAACCCATAGGATAGAAGTCCTTCCATTTGCTAAGGACTTTATGGAAAGTGCTGAAGTTATCTTTCTTGAAGAGCCACCTAATGAAAATTTTAGGTTAGTTCTTGAAGGTAAAATTTCTGAAGAGGATTATGTTTTAAACGAAGAGTTTTGGTTCCCAGAGTTTGAAAAACAGACCCTTAAACTGCTCAAAAATTTTCATCAACAGGGAAAGAAAATTTTTCAGATAGAGCCTTATTTAGAGGGGGTCAAGATTTTACAACAAAGGGCGGAAGGGATCGTTCCTTACCAGCCAACAGATGAAGTTCTTTTAGAGAGGATAGCAGAGACAGAAAAAAATGCGATAGGAAAACTTCTCAGGTTTTATGAAGTTTCTTTAACCGGTGATTTCGAAAAAATCGTTGAAAGTGTAAAGGATTTTTCTAAGGCAGATGCTGAAAGGTTTAGACTAAGAGATCAACTGAGGGTTGAGGCGATTTTAAAAGTGCTTGTAAGTTTGAAACAGGGATTAAAAAAGGTATATGTAGAGGCTGGAACTATACACCTTTATTTTAAAAAACTTTTGCAATTAAAGACATCAGATTTTTGTAAGGTTTATCAGTTTTTTTTACTACAGAAGGTTTTAAAACCTCTTGTCGGTAAACCCTACGTCTTTCCTCCTGGAGAACTTTTGACCTTAAGATACATCTTTAACCGCAAAGAAAACCCAAAAACAGAAAATCTTCTTGCTGCAAGGTCTCTGGTTTATATAAAAATCATACCTAAGGAAGAGCTTCTTCCCCATGAAGAAAATCCCTTTCCTCATCTTAAGGAAGAACTTCATGCCATAAAATTGGTAGAACTTTTAGATTTTGAGGACTGCAAAAGGCTTTATTTTAAACTTTTTTGGATAAAAGACTACAAAGAAGCAAGAAAGCTGATAGAGGATTATTTAAAATTTCGATAGAAAATAAAGTAGGTTTTTGAGGGGTCTTTTTGAGCCTTAAAAGTTATAATTTTGTATTCTTTAAGAGATAGGTTTTCTATTTCTTTAGGAAGTGCTTTTCTTATAATTATAACGTCACAGGTTTGAGAAGAGGTAAAAGCTTCTACCTTCTTTGGGATATGGGCATAAAAATAGACGTTAGCTACAGGGTTGTTAACCTGACATAGGGTTGCTTTTGGATTTTTAGAAAGTAAATAGTTTATAAACAAACCTGCCTCTTTTTCTGAACTTTTAGCATAACAGGGTATAATTACGGTAAAGACTAACCACTCAACTATCGCAAAGTGTAGGATGGTTTTGAAAAAATCTTCTTTTTTAAAAAGAAAGAATACTATAACTTGGAACAAAAAGCCTAAGATCAGGCTTAAACTCAAGGTATAAGAAAGGGATAACTTTAAAAAGGGTAAAATTAAAAGAGATATCAAAGGTAAAAACACTAAACAATGTTCAACTAATCGATAAAGTTTTAACAAAAACCAGTCAGCATGATTTTTTAAATAATAAGTAATAAGAATTATAGAAAAAGGTAGAATTGGGAGAAGATAATAACCTCTTCTGGCTTTGGCTATGGTAAAAACAAGAAAAATGAAAATAGAGGTTAAAAAGAAAAGCCTTTCTTCCTTTGATAATTTTTTAAATTTTTTGATAAACTTCACGAGAGCAGCAAAAAGAAAAAGTGACCAGGGTGCTACCCATATAGGCCAATATAAGAAATAGATGTAAAAGGGTCTAAGGTTGTCATAAGGGTTTACTGCCTGTTGTAAGTTTTCTCTTATCCATAGATAAAAGGGGATTTGACTTTTCAGTTCTTGAGCTGTTAAGTAATAAGGTAAAAAATAAAGTCCTAACGCTATGGTTCCTGCTAAGATAGATTTCCAGTTTACATGATAGAATCTTTTTTCGATGATGGCATCTATCAAAGGCAAGGTCAATAACACCGCAAAAGAGGTTACTCCCTTTGATAATCCCCCTATCACCATACCACCAAAAAATCCTAAGTATCCTAAAAAGCTCTTTTTATCTCTAAAATGAATGTAAAAGGCAAGGGCTGTGATGATGCCAAAAAGTTGATAGATTTCAGACTGGGCTAAACGAGAAAACTCTAAAAAACCTACGGAAGTAAGTAAAAGGCCAGAGGCTATAAGGTTCCAAGGATAAGAAAAAAGAGGGGTTACACCTATATAGAAAACAACCAAACTTACTAAAGCGATCAAAGCCCCTGGTAGTCTTACCGTAAACTCATTAAAACCTTGAAAAATCATCCCAGAAATTTTTATGAGCCAAAAAGGGATGAGGGGTTTGGTTACATGAGGTTCAAAGTTGATGGTTGGAACAAACCAGGAATCTCTAAGCACCATTTCTCTTGCTGCTTCAGCCCATCTTCCCTCTACCCCAAAAAAAGGTCTCTCTCCTAAATTCCAAAAAATCAGTAAAAGAGCTAAAACCAACAAAACTAAAATCAACCTTTCCTTTTTCATAAAAATCCTCTACTATAAGGTTGTGATTCAAACAAAAAAGTAGTATTTTTATAAGTTTAAGAGGTTTTTATGAAAAATAAAGCCTTTTTTAAAATAGCTTTATTTTTGGTTGTTTTTGGAGGGGCTCTTTATTTGCCTTTTATAGGAGAAAAGGAGTTGCAAGGAGAAGAGGGGAGGAGAGTCTTAATTGCTTTGCAGATGCTTGAAACCAAAGACTTTTTATTTCCTAAGCTTTTCGATACTTTTTATTTTCTAAAACCACCAGGCTATAACTGGTTTCTTGCTCTTTGGTTTTATCTTTTTAAAGACTTCTCAGAATGGACAGCCAGAACCAGTTCTGCTGTGAGTTTAATTTTTACTTCTTTGGTTTTTACCTGGATATGGATAAAAATTTTAAAAAAAGAAGAGATTGTCGAACAAAAAAACATTTCTTGGGTTGTTTTGGGGCTTCCAGGTCTGATTTTTTTAACCACACCAGAGGTCATAGATAAAGCTATAAGGGCCGAGATAGACGGTTTTTACACCTTTTTAGTCTCAACAAGCCTTTTTTCCTGGTTTTATTTTTATGAGATAGAAAAACGAATAATGGTTGGATTTGTTTTATGGGGCATTTTTATGGGACTTGCTGTGCTCACCAAAACTTTCCATGCTCTGCTTTTCTTTTATTTAGCCTGGATACCTTATCTACTTTACTTTAAAAGAGTTAAAGAACTTTTTTCTATTCCCCATTTTTTAGGTATAGGGATTACCTTGGGAATTTTTATAACATGGCTTTTAGTTAGTTTGGGTTTTGATATAACCCTTTTTAAGGCCTGGTTAGGAGAATATCAGGGAGCAGTATCTGGGGCAGAGGTTTCTTTAACTCAACATTTTGAGGCCTTTACCCTTGATTTTCTTATAGGATATGCCCCTTGGCTCTTTTCCTTTCTTGTTTTAAAAGAAAAAGAGTCTTTTAAAAGTTTTCTTGATAAGCATCCTAATTTTTTTAAGTTGGTCCTTTTCTCTCTTTTCCTGTTTGTTTTTTCATATTTGTTTCATCTTTTTTGCTTAGGTGCAAGGCTAAGATATATGCTTCCTGGAGTAGGGGGTTTGGTTTTTGTTTCTTCTACGGTTTTTTTATACTTGATTTTAGAAAAACAAAGGATGATTTCTAAGATAGGTAAAATTTGTATCCGCTTTTTACCTTGGTTCTGCGTTTTTCTTAGCCTTTCTTTTTTAGCGTATCTTATGTTTAAAGGTTTTTATTATTGGGAAGCTTTTTTAACTACCATTTTATTGATGTCTGGAGGCATATTTTTTGGATTTCGATTTCGTAAAGAAGTTACGTATAAAGGCGTTTTTTGGTTTTTAGTTTTTTGTGTGTTTTTTATAAAACAGGCCTATGCTGCCTTTTATTATTCTTACCATAAGGAAAAGTTTGATTATTTTAGAAAAGCAGCCAAAAACCTTATTTTAACCGTAGGAAAAAATGAGGTGATATATCTTTGCGAGGAAACTCCTCATCATTTGATTTACTACGGAAAATATAGATATCAGGCTTTAGATTTTATATATCTTAAAAATTGCAATCCAGATGTGGTCTCAAAACTTAAAGATAGATGGATTCTGATTTCTAAAAAAAGGTTTGACTCTTTAGGTTTTAACGAGAAAGAGTTTAACAAGTTAAAGATATTAACAGTAAGAAAAAAGGTTTATTTTTTGGTTAAAAATTGAAAGTTTTAAAAGTTTAGGACTATTTGCAAAAAATGCAAAGTTTGAAAAATGTTCCTTCAGGTTTTGAGGTTGAATTTTTAAAATCTTAGGTCTTTTAGGGTTAAGAGGCAAATAACTTTTAGGTATGCTTTTTGATATAATAAAATAAAAAGACAAGTTATAGGAGGTGGGGAGATGAGAAAGCTAATAGCCTTGTTAGCAGGAGTTTCTTTGTTAGGGGTTTCTTTAGGATATGCTCAGGGTCCTAAAGGAGGGCCTGCTGGTCCTAAGCCTTATCAGGGGGCTGGGATAGGAAAAGAGGTTAGCAATGCTACCAAACAACTTAAAGGAGAGGAAGCTAAAAAAGGTTTTGGAAAACAGGTCAGGGAAAGAGCTCGTGAAAAATCAAGGATTAGGGAGCATAAAGCTTTAAAACAGCAGCAAAAAGAGACCCTCAAGAAAGGTGTGCCTGGAAATTCCACTTCTCAGTAGGTTATTTTCTGGTATATTAAATTGGTAAACGATGTTGTGATTAACAGGGGGTGTCCCCTCTGTTACATTTTATTTATTCTTAGGAGAAAAAAATGGAAGAGTATATATTTCATCCTATAGGCTATGTAAGAACTGAAGCTAAAGAGATACCTCGTCATTGGTCTATTTCAGAAATAGAAGGTTATTTAGAGATAAAACCTGAATACCAAGAGGGATTAAGGGACTTTAAAAAAGGAGATAAGATAGTAGTACTTTTTGTATTTCATAAGTCACCTCCCTTTACCCCTGAAAAACTTTTACAAAAGCCTCCACACAGTCAAGAATTAAAAGGGGTTTTTAGCACCTGTTCTCCTATAAGACCTAATCCTATAGGTCTTTCGGTTTTAGAGGTGTTAGAAGTTTCAGGCAATAAGGTCAAGGTAAAAGGAATCGATATGTTTGATGGAACCCCTATCCTTGACCTTAAACCGTTTAAAGCCTATCAAAAGAATTCTGTTTAATCTCTTAGAAGGGAGTTCTTATGAAAAAAATGACCAAAAATTTGGATAGGGTTTGTTTTTCAGGTTTTTCTTTTAGGGTAAAACTTGAAATGCCTAACTTGTTAGGAAAATTTGGAGAAATAGTAGGATGTTTGAATAGGTATGGATGTGAGATAGGAAGTTCAAGTTTATTTAAAGTTTCTAAGGAGAAGGTAATAAGAGAGATAGAAATAATCTGTTTGGAGGAAAGACAACGTCAGCAAATCATCAAGGCGCTTAAAGAGCTAAAAGATATAAGGGTGCTAAAGGTTATAGATAAGACCTTTGAGTTGCATGAAGGAGGAAAAATAGAGATAGTTAATAGGGTTCAGATAAAAGACCAGAATACCTTGGCTGAAGTTTATACCCCAGGAGTGGCCAAGGTTTGTTTACATCTGAAAGATCATCCAGAAGAGATTTATAGATATACTATTAAAGGTCATACCATTGCGGTTATTACCGACGGATCAGCGGTTTTAGGGTTGGGTAATATAGGGCCTCTTGCTTCTTTACCAGTTATGGAAGGTAAATGTATGCTTTTTAAAGAATTTGCAGGATTAGATGCCTTCCCTTTAGCTGTGTCTACCCAAGATATAGATGAATTTGTTGAGGTGGTAAAACAGGTTGCTTTGGTGTTTGGTGGAATAAACTTGGAAGATATTTCTGCCCCAAGATGTTTTGAAATAGAAAAGAGATTGTGGCAAGAGCTTGAGGTGCCTGTGGTTCACGACGACCAGCATGGCACAGCTATCGTGGTTTTAGCAGGTCTTATTAATGTAGAAAGGTTGTTAGGAAAAAGTTTAAGGGATATGAAGATAGTAATTTCAGGTGCTGGGGCCTCTGCCATCGGAACGGCAAGGCTACTTTTAAAATATGGGGTCAAAAATCTTATTTTATGCGATTCATATGGGGCTATTTATCAGGGAAGAAAAGAAAGAATGAATCCTTATAAAGAAGAAATTGCTTCCCTTACTAACCCGGAAAGGTTAAAAGGTACACTTTCAGAGGTGTTAGTAGGGGCTGATGTTTTTATTGGCCTTTCAGCTCCAAACATTCTTAAACCTGAAGACTTAAAGGCTATGGCTCAGGATAGAGTAGTTTTTGCTTTAGCCAATCCTGACCCTGAAATTTCTCCTGAAATTGCGTTACCTTTGGTCAGGGTGTTGGCTACTGGACGTTCAGACTATCCTAATCAGATCAACAACGCTTTAGCCTTCCCTGGGCTTTTTAAGGGATTACTTGAGGCTAAGGCTAAAAAGGTGGATGAAGAGGTTTTTATAGAGGCTGCAAAAGCGATTGCTTATGTTATAAAGGAAGATGAATTAAAGGAGGATTATATAATCCCCAGTATATTTGATAAAAGAGTGGTAAGGGCCGTAGCTCAAGCAGTGGCTAAAAAATTGACAAAACCCTCAAAAAGTTTAAACTAAAATCATATTCTCAGAAAAAAGGGGAAGGCTTATGGCGAGGAAAAAAGGTAGTTCTAAAAAAAATTCTGAGTTTTTAGAGGGTTTAGTTTGGAAACCTAAACATGTGTTTGATGTTTTAAAAGAAGAAGAGAAAAACCAAGTTGAAGTTCTAAGTAAGGAGTACATAGAGTTTCTTTCCGAGGCTAAGACTGAAAGAGAAACCATAGAAAAGGCTTTAACTCTTTTGGAAAAAAAGGGCTTTTTTGATAAAGAATCCAAAAAGGGATGGGTAGTCTACAAAAATAAGCTTCTTTTTGCCTGGAATTTTGGTAAGAAAAAAATAACTGAGGGTTTAAAGATAGTTGTCAGCCATATAGACACCCCCAGGCTTGACCTTAAGTTACATCCTCTTTTTGAGGACACAGAAATGGTTTTTTTAAAAACCCATTATTATGGGGGTATCAAAAAATACCACTGGGTAGCTCAACCTTTAAGTTTACATGGGGTTGTGGCTAAAAAAGACGGTAGTTTGGTTAAGATAGTGTTAGGAGAGAAGGAAGATGACCCTGTTTTCACCATCTGTGACCTTCTTCCCCATCTTTCAAGAAAAGTTCAGACAGAAAAAAAACTTTCCGAGGCTATCGTAGGGGAAAAGTTAAACGTTCTTTTTGGAGGCATTCCCTTGGAGAAGCTTGAGGAAGAAAAGGAAATCAAAGAAAGGATTAAACTTAACTGTTTAAAGCTTTTATATCAAACCCATGGCATAAGGGAGGAAGACTTTGTTTCGGCAGAACTTTATATCGTTCCTGCTGGCAGGGCAAGAGAGGTAGGGATAGACAAGGCGTTTATAGGAGGTTATGGCCAAGACGATCGTATCTGCGCATTTACCTCTCTTAAGGCCTTTTTAGAGGTAGAAGAGCCTGAATATACGAATGTTTTACTTTTCATGGATAGAGAAGAAATAGGTTCAGAAGGAAATACTTCTGCTAAAAGCAGGGTTTTTGAAAGGTTTGTGTATGAGCTTATCAAGAAACAGGGGTTATCTCCTACTCCTGATGTGTTTTTTGAGGTTATGGCTAACACCAAGGCTATTTCTGCAGACGTTACCGCAGGTATAGACCCTAATTATGTCGAGGTACATGATAAACTAAACGATGCTAAGATGGGTTTTGGGATAGCGGTAAACAGGTATACAGGACATGGCGGAAAGTATATGGCTAACGAAGCTCATGCCGAGTTTTTGGCAGAACTTTTGAAAACTTGGGATGAAGAAGGAGTGGTTTATCAAGTAGTTTCTATGGGAAAGGTAGATGAAGGAGGCGGAGGTACAGTAGCTAAGTATTTTGCTTCTTATGGGATGGATGTGGTGGATGCAGGACCACCTTTACTTTCTATGCATTCTCCCTTCGAGGTGGCTCATAAAGCAGATCTTTTTATGTGCTATCGGGCTTATAAAAGTTTTTTTAGCCGTTAGCCTGTTATTTTTTTATTAAAAGGGAGTTTTATGAAGATCGCAGAAGGAGACTACGTTCTTATTTTAACCTCAGACGAAAGAAAGTATTTAGTTGAGGTGAAAGATACCTCTTTTCACACACATAAAGATTTTTTAGACCTAAAAGATTTGATCGGAAAAAACTACGGAGAAATAGTTTATGGAAAAAAGGGCGAAAAATTTTATGTGTTAAGGCCTTCTCTTTATGACTTTTTGATGAAGGTTGAAAGGGCTACTCAAATAGTTTATCCTAAGGATATAGGGTATATTTTACTTAAACTTAACGTAGGGCCAGGAAGTTTGGTTTTAGAATGTGGTGGAGGTTCTGGGGCTTTAACTACAGCCCTTGCTTTTATGGTTGGTCAAGAGGGAAGGGTTATTTCTTACGAGAAAGAGCCTAAATTTCAGAAGATTGCTATAAAAAATCTTAAAAGACTTAATCTTTTAGATAGAGTAATTTTTAAGAACACAGAAGTCACAGAGGCCTTTGAAGAAAAAGAAGTAGATGCGGTTTTTTTAGACTTAAAGGAACCCTGGACGTTGATCCCAGCAGCTTGGGAGTCCTTGAAAGGAGGTCATTTTTTAGGAATTCTTGTCCCTACGGCTAATCAAGTTTCTCGATGCCTTTTAGAGTTACAGCGTCTACTTTTCTTAGACATAGAGGTTTCTGAAATCCTACTTAGGCAATACAAACCCAATCCTGAAAGGTTAAGACCAGAAGACAGGATGGTTGCTCATACTGGATATTTAATCTTTGCTAAGAAGGTGGTAGAAAAGTAATGCCTGTTTTTGTTTTTACCTCGTGCAAGAACTTTGTCTCAAAAAATTTAGAAAAGAAAATAACTTCAAGGTTAAATCAAGCTTTAAAAGAACTAAAGCTTTATAAAAAAGAAGTTTCTTTAACCCTGGTTGATAATTCTACCATTTGGGAGTTAAACCTTAAATACTTAGGAAGGGACTATCCTACTAATGTGCTTTCTTTTTCTTTTTTTGGTAAACAGGGTTTTCCAAGCAACCTTTTGGGGGAGATTATTATTTCGGTAGAAAAGGCTAAGGAGGAGGCAGAATTTTATGGATTAAACTTTAAAAACTATCTTTTAAGTTTAGCCATTCATGGGTTGGTTCATCTCCTTGACTATGACCACGAAAAGGGAATTTTTTCTCCTTGGCTTATGTTAAAAAAAGAGATACAATTGTTTGAAAAAGTAGGATTTTCTGAAGGTAAAGAAGAGGTTTTAAACTTTTTAAAAAGGAGGGAGTATATGCCAGCCAAACTTGCGGTAAACGTAGATCATGTAGCCACAGTCAGGGAGGCAAGAAAAGCCCCTTATCCTGACCCTGTGCATGCAGCTGTGCTGGCAGAGTTAGGAGGAGCTGACGGAATCGTTGTGCATTTAAGATTAGATAGAAGACATATAAAAGAAAGGGATGTAAGGTTGATAAAAGAGGTGATTAAAACCAAACTGATTTTAGAGATGGCCATAGATGAGAAATTGATTAAGTTTGCTAAAGAGATTAAACCTTACCAGGTAACCTTAGTTCCAGAAAGGACAGAAGAAATCACCACCGAAGGCGGAATGGATTTAATCGGAAATGTAGAAAAGGTAAAAAAGGCAGTAAAGGAGCTAAACAAGGCAGGTATTAAGGTAAGCCTTTTCCTAAACCCAGATGAGGAAGCCATAAAGCTTGCTAAAAAAACCGGGGCTCAGATCATCGAAATACATACAGGGATGTATGCTGAAGCAGAGGATGAGTTAAAAAGAGAAGAAGAGTTTGGTAAAATAGAAACTGCAGCTCGGTTAGCCAAAGACCTTGGTTTTATCGTACATGCAGGACATGGTTTAAGCTATGAAAACATAGGGCCTGTGGCTGCTATTCCTGAGATAGAAGAGTTTAGTATCGGACATAGTATCGTTTCTCGGGCTATCATGGTAGGCATGAAAGAGGCAGTAAGAGAGATGAAAGAACTCATTTGGAAAGCTCGGGGATAGAACAGAGGGTTTTTATCGGAAACTGCGAGACGAAATTTTTGAGGGCTTCTAAGCTTAGGTCCTTAGAGCTAAACAAAATTAAAAATCCTCGAGAAGTTTCCTCTAAAATGGGCACAACTATTACCTTTTTTTCTCCGTTTTCGTAAAATTTAACCTTTATTCCATCGATTTCTCCGTCTTTCAGCTCATTTTTAGAAATTTCTAAAAGATTTAAAGTAAACCCTTGCCAATTAGGAATTAAATTTTCTCCCCAAAATATCCTGACCCTAACCTTGGCGCTTGCGTTTTTGTAGGTTCTTTCTTTATTATGGATCTTTCCAAAAAAGTTAAGGTTAGTTTCTTTTATCTGGGTAGTTTGATATCCCGGGAGACTGACAAAAAACTTTTCGTCTGCCTGGTATAAAACCTTGGGGTCACAAGCTATTTCCCCATAAACGATCACAGGAGAAACTATAAGAATTAATAAGCTTATTCCTATGTTTAAGAGGTTTTTCATCGATTTTTTCTCCTTACTTTTAAGATCAGACCATCTTTTTCTACCACTACTACCTTTTCTCCTTCCGGAATGGTTTCATCTGCATAAGCCTGCCAGATTTCTCCCTCGATGAATATCTTTCCACCTTCAGGTCCTATTTCTTTTAAGACCTTACCAACTTTCCCTACCATACCTTCTTTTCCTGAAACCGGTTTTTTCCGTATGATTTTAAGGGCGATATAAGTGATACCTGCTAATAATGAGGAAAAGATGAGCACCAAAGAATATAAAACAGGGGGTGAAACCCTTAAAGCAGGCGGGTTCTTACCAAAAAGCATGATAGAACCTAAGAAAAGACAGATTGCTCCGGCTAAGGTTAAAAGCCCATGTGAGGTTACCTGAAGTTCTAAGAAGAAAAGCACACCGGCTAATAAAATAAAGACCAGCCCTGCATAGTTAACAGGAATAACACTTAACCCTACTAAGGCTAATATAAGACATATAGCCCCCAATACACCAGGGAATATGCTTCCAGGGTGAGATAACTCAAAATAGAGGCCAGCTAACCCTAACATAAGTAAGAAATATACTAAATTCGGATTGGTTAAAATTTTTAGCACTTTTGTCTTTAGGTCTTCAGGTATTTTTTCTATCCGGACGTTTTTAAGGTTTAAAACCCGTTTTTCTTCTCCTAAGAAAACCTGCCTTCCGTGAGCCTTATCTAAAAGGTCGTTTAAATCTTTGGCTATGATTTCTATTACTCCAATTTGTAGTGCCTCGGTCTCAGTAATGCTTTTACTTTTTCTTACAGCTTCTTCTGCAAAGGTCTCGTTACGGTTACGCATTTGAGCAAGGTTTTTAGCCCAGGCTACCAAGTCGTTTATTATCTTGTTCATTACCTCTTTATCAGCTTTGCCTGTAAGTTCTACCGGATGAGCAGCTCCTACGTGAGTACCAGGAGCCATCGCCGCTAAATGTGAGGAAAGGAGAATAAAGGTACCGGCAGAGGCAGCTCTTGCCCCAGAGGGACTTACATAAACTATAACAGGGACCTTACTTTGTAAGATGTCCTTTACTATTTCCCTGGTAGACTCAACAAGCCCCCCAGGGGTATCAAGCTCTATGATAAAAGCTTCGGCCTTTTCTTTATTGGCAAGGTCTATCCCATAACTTATGAAATTAGCTATAACAGGAGTGATAGGGGCATCGATTTTTACATGAAAAACCTTTCTTGGCTCTGCACCCTTTAAATAAGAGACCCAAAAACAAACAAGTACTAAACTAATTAGATAAAAATATTTCTTCATAAAGCTTCCTAAATTTTTGTAAATCTTCCCATACTACCCTTTTTATTCCAGGATTTTTTAAAATATAAGCTGGATGATAGGTAAAAAAGAGAGAGGTTTTTTTAAGGGTAAACACCTTGCCTCTAACCAAGGTTAGGGCCTTTCCTTCTAAAAGCACCTTAGGAGGAGTAAATCCTAACGCTAAAATCAGCTTAGGCCTTAAATATTTGATTTGTTTTAAAAGATATGGTCTACAGGCTTCTATCTCTTCGGGCTCAGGTGGTCTTCCCCCAGGGGTTTTACATTTAACCGTATGGGTAATAAAAAATAATTCTCTTTTTAGATTGATAGCATTAAGCATGCGGTCAAGCAGGTTACCTACTTCTTTTACGAAAGGTTTCCCATAAAAATCTTCGTCTCGGTCAGGATATTCTGAAATTATCATCAATCCCTCAGGTTCGGTAGGACCTTCTCCCCAAACCACGGCTTTTCTAACCCTATGAAGAGAACATTTTTCACAGTGAATAACTTTTTCTTTTAGAGCTGAGAGAGAATCTTCTTCTAAAGAGATTTCGCGTTGGAGAAGCCTTTTGATAGCCTCAGAAGCTGGAATACTGGTTAAGCCTATTTCTTTAAGGTATAGAAGGTTTTTGATTATCTCAGCCTTAACATCCATTAAGTTTTTCTTAATATTCTTTTTTCCCCTACTCTAAGGGTAACCTTTTTCTTATCTAAATATTCTACCAAAGGAATTAAAAATTTTCTACTCACCTGGGTTGGAGTAAGATTTTTAAAATCTGCTAGCTCTAATTCCTTTTTCTTTTGAAAAGCAGCCTTTACTAAATTTTCCCATTCTTCTAAAATTTTGGCGTGAAAGACTAGTTTGTCAGTAAGTTTTACCAAAACGCCTTCTTTTAACAAGGCCTGTGCCAGTTCTTTGGCGGCTTTATAGTTTTCTTTAAAATCAAGAAGGATGGTTTCAAAATCCCGTGGGGTATATCCCTCTGAAAGAAACTTTTCTTCAAGCTCTTTTTTTAATTTTTCTTTTTCTTCAGAGTTTAGATGTTTAAACTCAGTTAGAAAGAGTATCTCTTTGTTTTTTCCTAAAATCTCTTGTTTTATCAAACTTTCAAGGACGTACTGATAAAATCCTTCTGAAACAAAGGAAGAAATTCTCGTTTTTAGTAGTTCCTTAGTAAGTCCAGGGCTAAAGGGATTGTTTGTGTGAAATTTTTTTAAAGCATTGATAATCTCTGTTTTTAGCTCTTCTTCTGCTTTTTTACTAAAATAAAAGACCTTTTCTCCGTCTTTGATTTCAATCAAGTTTTTACTTAAGTCTTTTAAGAGTTTTTCAAACCTTTTTCCAAAGAGAGAAACGGTAATCTGTAGGTCTTTTTTAGAGATACCTAAAAATCCTTTTTTTTCTATCCAAAACTGGATAAGCTCTTTTTCCGAAGCTTGAGCTAAGTATTCGACTTCTTTTCTTTCCCAGGGTTTAGTTCTTTTTCTTCTATAAGCTACAGGGTTTAAAACCTCCCCTCCGCCTACTGTCTGGTTAGTAGAGGCTCGTCTTAAGATAAATCTGTCTCCTCTCCAGGCAACTATTGGGACTTGGACAAACAATTGAGCTACGTCTTCTTCCCCTGGGTTTAGCTGATCTTTTCCTAAAAGGAAAACCTTGGCTACGGTTTCTTTGGTTCCGATATAAAAAAGAAGGTTTTCAAAGTTTTTGATCGGAGGTTTTATGCTTTTTAAGGACACAAGTTTTACATCTATCCACTGAGAAGGTTTTAAGACTTCAGGTTCTGCAACCACGTCTCCTCTTTCTATGTCTTCTTTTTCTATACCTTGCAAGTTAAGTGCAGTTCTCATCCCTGCATAAGCTACTTCCACATTTTTTCCGTGAATCTGTATGTTCCTTACTTTTGTAGTAAGATTTTTTGGATAAACTACCAAGTTTTGGTTAAGATAAACCTTACCTGAAATGGCTGTCCCACGAGCTACCGTTCCAAATCCTTTTACGGTAAACACCCCGTCTACCGGGAGCCTAAAAGGCTGGTCTTCTACCTTGGCTGATACCTTTAAAGCCTTTTCATCCAGCACTCTTAGGATTGCTTCTTTACCTTGTCCTGTAACTGCTGAAAATTCTAAGATAGGTGCCTCTTTTAAAAAGGTGGTTTTTAAAAATTCCTTTACATCCTCTTTTATTAGGTCTAACCAGTCTTTTTCTACCAGATCCACTTTGGTTAAAACCACAATCCCGTCTTTTATCCCTAAAAGTTCGCAAATTTCTATGTGTTCTCTGGTTTGAGGCATAACTCCTTCGTCAGCAGCCACTACAAGGATAACAAGGTCTATACCCGAGGCCCCAGCTACCATGTTTCGAATAAATCTTTCATGACCAGGAACATCTACTATTCCTGCTAGAGTTCCTGAGGGTAAGACTAAATGGGCAAATCCTATGTCTATGGTAATGCCTCGTTCTTTTTCTTCTTTTAGTCTGTCTGTATCAATTCCGGTAAGAACTTTAACTAAGGTGGTTTTTCCGTGATCTATATGACCGGCTGTTCCTATGATCACCCTTTTCATAACCCACCTTTAAATAAAGGCCGTGAAGTCACCAAACCTTTCAAAAAGTTCAGCCACCCTTTGTAAGATTTTTAAACGGTTGTTTCTTAAATCCTCATCTTCTACCATCACAAACACCTTATCAAAAAACCTGTCTATCGGTTCTTTAAGACTTACCAAATGTTCTAAATAAGAAAGATAATCCTTTTTTTCTATCAGGCCAAGTAAAACTGGTCTTAGATTTAAAGCCTGTTGATAAAGCTCTTTTTCTTCTTCTAATACGATAAGGTTTTCTTCAACTTCTTCTAAAAGAGTTTGTTTATCTACATTTTTTAACAACTGGGCTACCCGTTTAAACCCAGTAATAAGGTCAACAAAATCTTTCTTTTCCTGAAAATCTGAAAGGGCCTTTAGTCTTAGGTATTGGTCATAAGGATTGAGAGGTAACTGAAGCACAACCCCTATCACGTTTTTGCTAAAACCCAAGTTTAAAAACTCTCCCTCTAAGCGTTTTTTGATAAATTCTGTAACTTCCTCTAAAGCCTTACGATTTTTCAAAAACCCTTGTTTTTTTAACAAACTAAGAGAAAACTCTATAGCTTCTCCCAGGTCTAAGAATTTTTCTTTTCCTATAAGCAGTTTTACTATGCCATAACCTGCTCTTCTAAGCCCATAAGGATCTTTTTCTCCAGAGGGTTTTTCGTTAACCCCAAAAAGGGCGCAAAGATGGTCTATTTTATCAGCTAATGAAAGAATTATTCCTTCAAAAGACTGAGGGAGGGTTTCATCTTTGGGGGAGGGGAGATACTGTTCGAAAACTGCCTCTGCAATATCCTTTTCTTCTTTATGCTCAAGCAAAATCTTCCCTATAACCCCTTGCAACGAAGGAAATTCACTTACTACCTCTGAGGCTGTATCTATTTTAGCGTAAAGGCAGGTTTTCTCTATCTTAGAGAGAATGTATGGATAATCTAATTTTAACGCTAAATATTTACCCAGATCTATTAACCGTTGAGTTTTTTCCCATAGGGTTCCGCATTTGATATGATAAACTATACCTTTAATTTTTTCTAAAAAGTAGGAAAGGGGTTGACTAAGGTCTTTTTCAAAATAAAATTTGGCATCTTCAAGCCTGGCCTTAGTAACCCTTTCATGTCCTTTTTTTACTACCCCCCAATCTTTAGGACGGTTGTTATTCACGGCGATGAAATAGTTAAGAAGTTTTCCCTCGAGGGTTCTAATACAGAAATATCTCTGATGTTCTTTTAAAGCAGTTGTGATTAGAGGTTCTGGGAGGGTTAAAAAACTTTCTGGAAAACTGCCTACTATGGGAAAGGGATATTCTAATAAGTTGGCGTTTTCTTTTAAGAGGTCTTCATCTATTTCAGGCACACCATAAGGCTGAGAAACCTCAAAGATGCTTTTTTTAGTAAAAGTTAATCTTTTTTCAGGAGAAACTATAACAAAGTTATTTTCAAGTTGTTTTTCATATTCTTCCCAATCTGCTTTGTTAAGCACGATGGGAGATGGGCTTAAAAAACGATGACCTAAGCTTTGGTTTGTAGCTTGTATCCCTGCTATTTTAATGGGAATAACTTCTTCCCCAAAAAGACAAACCATCCATCTTATAGGACGACCAAATCTTACGTCATAATCTCCCCATTTCATGGTTTTTGGGAAATAGATTTCTTTAAGTAAAGAAAGGAGCAAGGAAGGTAAAAGGTCTTTTGTTTTTTGTCCAGGAATGGTTCTTTTAAGGTAAAAATACTCACCCTTAGGGGTTTTTTTAGTTTTAAGGTCTTCTGGGTTTACTCCGTACTTTTTAGCAAAACCGATTAATGCCTGACTAAAGGTTCCTTCCTTAGTAAGCCCTATATTCATAGAAGGACCTAAAACTTCCTCTTCTCTGTCTGGTTGTTTTTCTGAAAGGTTCTTTACAAAAAGGACCAATCTCCTAAATGTTCCTGCAGTTTTGATTTCTTGATAGTCTACAAAAAGTTCTTTTAATTTTTTTTCTGCGGCCTTTTGTAAGCTTAAAAGGGCAGGTTCGATAAACCTTGCCGGAAGCTCTTCTGTCCCTATTTCCCAAAGAAGATTTTTATTCATATTCCCTTTCTCCTTTGTTTAGCCAAGTTTCAGCAGCTTTTTTTGCCAAACCTCTCACACGACCTATGTAATTTGCTCTTTCTATAGGGGAAAGAACTCCTCTTGCATCAAGGAGGTTAAAGGTATGGGAACATTTGATGACAAAGTCATAACCTGGAAGCGCAAGACCTAAACTTAAAAGTCTGTTGCCTTCAGCTTCGTATCTGTCAAAAAGTTCTTTTAAAAGGTTTACATCTGCTTCGTCAAAGTTATAGATAGAATATTCTACCTCTCCTCGGTGATGTATATCTCTATAGGTATATTTTGAGTTCCATTTAAGGTCAAAGACGTTTTCTACCTCTTGAAGATACATGGTAATACGTTCAAGCCCATAGGTAATCTCTACCGTTACCGGAGAACAGTCAAAACCCCCTACTTGTTGGAAATAGGTAAACTGAGTGATTTCCATCCCGTCAAGCCAAACCTCCCAACCCAATCCCCAGGCTCCTAAGGTGGGAGATTCCCAGTCGTCTTCTACAAACCTTATGTCATGTTCCGTAGGGTTAATACCTAAAGCTTGAAGACTTTCCAGGTAAAGGTCCTGGATGTTATCAGGCGAGGGTTTAATGATGACTTGATATTGGTAGTAATGTTGTAATCTGTTAGGATTTTCTCCATATCTTCCGTCTGCTGGCCTTCTACAAGGTTGTACATATGCACAGGCAAAGGGTTCAGGGCCAAGAGATCTCAAAAAAGTAGCAGGATGAAAGGTTCCTGCCCCTACCTCTATATCATATGGCTGAAGGATTACACAACCTTTTTCTCCCCAAAAACGATTTAAAGTAGCAATCACCTCTTGAAAATACATGCCTCAACCCCTCTAAACCAAGATAACTTGTGGTTCATCTTGCTCTCTTTTGTCAACATAACCTATTACACGATAACCTTCCCCTAAAGCAGAAATAAGACTTGTTATTTCCTCTACTTCTTCTCTACTTACTATCAAAACAAGCCCTATTCCGCAGTTAAACACCTGATACATCTCCTTTTCAGAGATCTCTCCCCATTTCTGAAGAAGCTGAAAAATCGCTGGTGTTTCCCAGGTATTTTTTTCTATTATTACCTTACAGTTTTTTGGTAAAATCCTTGGAAGATTGTCTATAAAACCACCTCCTGTGATGTGAGCACAACCTTTGATGTTATATCCTTTATTGGTAAGGGTTAACATAATTGGTACATAAATTTTGGTGGGGGTAAGAACTACCTCCCCTATAGGTCTTCCTAACTCTTCAGGAATATAATCTAAACTTATTTGTTTTTCTTCCAAAATTTTTCTTACTAAAGAAAATCCATTGCTATGAAGCCCGCTTGAAGGTATTCCTATCAAGACATCTCCTATTGAGATGGTTGAACCGTCTATAATTTTTTCTCTTTCTACTATTCCTACCACAAAACCCGCACAATCATAATCTCCAGGGGCATACATTCCTGGCATTTCTGCTGTTTCTCCACCTAAAAGGGCACATTGAGAGATTTTGCATCCCTCTACTATCCCTGCGATCAATTCTTCAAAAATTTTTTCTTCAAACTTCCCAAAAGCTAAATAATCCAAAAAGAAAAGTGGCTTGGCTCCACAGGTAATGATATCATTTACACACATAGCCACTAAGTCGATCCCAATTCCTTTATGGATTCCTGCCTTGATAGCAAGCTTGATTTTAGTACCAACCCCATCTGTAGAAGACACTAAAACAGGGTTTTTATAGCTATTTAAGTCTAAAGAAAAGAGTCCAGAATAGCCTCCAATCCCCGAGAGAACCCCTTTTTGAGGAAGACTTGAAGAATATTTTTTAACGATTTCTACCAAAAGATTGGCTTTTTCCAGGTCAACCCCTGCAGCTCTATACTTTTCTGCAGCGTTCATAGAAATCCCCTTGGTCAATATGTTTGATGATTTCAAAATTTTATATTATATTTTTTTAAAAACAAGATTCTTTAACGATGAGGAAAAAATAATATGCAAAGAAAATTCCCTAAAAAAGTTAATGAAGAAGAGAAAAAAGAAATTTTTGACTATTTAGAAGATAGGTTCGGTTTTTCTCCTTCTCTCTTTAAAGACTACGAAGTATTAAAGGGTGTTTCAAACTTTTGGCTTTTTCCTAAAACTCCTTATTTAGAAAGCTTAACCTCTCTTGAGGTCCAAACTGTAGGTCTTCTCTTTTTAAGAAAAGTTTCTTCTTATCTTAAGCCTACCTCTGCTTTTTTGCAAAGGTTTGGAAATTTTGCTACCAAAAACGTAATAATCCTTAATTTTCAACTTATAGAAGAGTTGAAAAAACATAAAAAGGTAGAAATAAACCTGGACTTAGAACCAGGTTACGTTGTTCTTAAAGATGAGAAATGGATTTTAGGCTGTGGTCTTTATCTACCTGGAAAACTTTTTGCTTATCTTGAAGAAAAGGTGCTGAAAAATCTATAGTTGAAAAATTGTTCAGAAGGGGGATATCCCCCTTCTGCTAAAAGATTTTAGTTTTAGTGTATATAGGTTGCTTTTTTCATCCCTTTACCTGGACCTTCAGGCTCTCCAGTTTCTATAGGTTGCTTAGCTTCTTTCCAGGCAACGATACCACCTTTTAGATTATAAACCTTTTTGTAACCCAATTTTTTAAGGTCACAGGTAGCTACTACCCCTCTTCCTCCAGTTTTACAATAAACTAAATAGGTTTTTTCTTTGTCTGGAAGCCACTCGTAGGCTTTAAAGTCTAAAAGCCCTCTTGGTGCCCAAATAGCCCCAGGAATATGTCCGGCTTTATATTCTGTATATTCCCTTACATCAAGTATAACAGCTCCTTCAGCTATGAGTTTCTTAGCACCTTCTACATCTACCTCTTGTACACCACAAACTGTCTTAGCCTCTTTTACCCTTTCTTTACTTAAAGGAGTAGCAGTAAAACCTGTGTTTACTGCTAAAAAGGTGAATACCAAAAAAACTGAAAAACCAACTTAAAAGAAACTTACCTGCTTTCATAGCCACACCTCCTGTTTTTAGGATTTTATTTTAGATAATATTAATCCACTTTCTAAAAAATCAAGAGGTTTTTTGAAGATAGATTGTCCTTATAGGGAAGGGTATTGTTATTCCTTCTTCTTTGTATCTTTGATGTAGTTTTTTTATGAACTCATGAGCCACCAGATATCGATCTACATAAGTCTTTACCCTTAAGATTACGTTAAAGTTGATACTAAAATCCCCAAAGGTATGATAGCGGATAAAAGGTTCAAACTCTGAGACACCCCCATTAACTGTGTTAAGTACTTCTTTAGCAACTTCTATCGTCACCCTTTCTACCTTGTTTAAATCACTATCATAGCTTACCCCTACTCCAACTAAAATGCTTAGTTCGGGTTCAGGAAGACTGTAGTTAACGATCACTGAAGAAGATATCTTAGAGTTAGGAACGATGATAAGGTTGTTTGAGAGTTGACGTATGATGGTGTTTCTCCAGGAAATATCTTCCACAAAGCCTTCTAAATTGTTATCTAACATGATGTAATCTCCAGGTTTGATTTGTTTGGCCATCAAGATCTGAAGTCCAGAAAATAGATTTTCAAGGGTGGGTTGTAAAGCTAAACCCACCGCAAGGCCTCCTATACCTAAGGAAGTGATAAAAGGAGTTATGTTTATTTTTAAAATGTCTAAAACCAAAATAAACCCGATAAAAAAGATAATTATTTTTACTAACAATTCGATGATAGAAACACTGGGTATGACCTCAAATCTTTGGGTTAAGTATTGAGTAATAAGAGTTATTATAAGTTGAGAAATAAACCAAACTAAGGAAAATACAAAAAAGATGATCAGTAATTTATTGATAAGCGGGTTTAGTGTCGGTAAAGGGTTATGAAGTTCGTTTACCAAATAGAGACCCAAGGTGAAAACCCAGAGAAAAAAGGCCCAAGAAATAAGGTTTACCGTTTTTTCCTTTAGTTTTATTCCAACCAAATTCTCAAGAAAGCTAAACTTTTTTTTAATCCCCCATTTTATGGTAAAAGAAGCAGCTATCACTAAGGCTATAAAAATAAAGGTTTTTAGATAGATAGGAAGAAGGTCCCACATAAGCTATCCCCCAAATTTTATGTTAGGTTTTGTCTATTGTATAAATTGTATAAAATTATACTATAAAAGACAACGTTTAAAATTCAACGGTTCAATCGATTAAAGTTGAGTACAAATTTATCAACACATAACTTAGTGATACCTTTGGCTAAGGAGTTTAACAATTTTTTAAGTTTGGTATAATACAGGTTTAGCTTTAAGGATTTTAAGGGATTAGAAAAAATGCCTAAGGTTAAGTTTCTACCGTTTAACGAAGAGTATGAGGCTCTTGAAGAGGAGACCCTTTTTGATGTAGCAATAAAAGCAGGTATTCATATCAACGCCTCTTGTGGTGGAACTGGAAGCTGTAATCGGTGTAAAGTGAGGTTGGTTTCAGGAGAACTGAAAGGAGAGATTTTAGAAGGTCAGTATTATAAGGCTTGTGGTAGTTACCCTCTAACAGACGTGGTGGTAGAAGTCCCTTTAACTACTTTCTTAGACCAGAAAACGTTATATCGCCCTGTTAAAAAAAGAGCTAAGTTTTTAGAACTCGCTCAGGTTGATTCTGATTCCCCTCCGATTAAAGAAGTATTTTTGAAACTAACCCCTCCGACCTTGGAGGAAAACACCGCAGATTTTAACAGACTAAAAGAGGAGCTTTATAAACAGGGTATCTCGGAACCAGAGGTTCCTTTAGAAGTTTTAAGAAAAATTCCCCATGTTCTTCGTCAAAAAAATTTCGAAACCATAGCTTATGTTTATCAGGCTTTAGATAATCCTAAAACATTCTTGTTAGACCTTACCGCAGAGCCTTTAGATCCCTTTTTAGGGGTAGCCATAGACGTTGGCACGACCACCTTACAGGTAGAGGTGGTTGACCTAAGAAAAGGAGAAGTTTTGGGTTTTAGTTCAGGTTACAACCCTCAAATCAAATACGGTGATGATGTTATTAGCAGGATAGAGTTTTGCAGAAGAGATGGAGGATTAAAGATATTATCTGAGGTTTTAAAAGAAAGATTAATCCTTTTGATAAAAGAAGCCTTGGGATCAAAAGGGCGGTTAGAAGAGGTGAAACTTATTTCTTTAGCGGCTAACACCGTGATGACCCATCTTTTTCTTGAACTTGAGCCAAGATATTTAAGAGAATATCCCTATGTTCCAGTAGCTACTGAATTTCCTGTTTTCTGGGCTAAAGATTTAGGTTTTACAGAGTTAAACGCACTTATCCAGATTATTCCTTGTAAAGCAAGTTATGTTGGAGGAGACGTAGTAGGGGGTGTGGTAGCTTCTAAGATGTATGAAGAAAGCCCTTTGACCCTTTTTATAGACCTTGGAACTAACGGAGAAATAGTATTAGGGAATCAGGATTTTTTGGTTTGTGCTGCCTGTTCTGCCGGTCCAGCTTTTGAAGGAGGCGGTATAAAACACGGGATGAGAGCCACCCTTGGTGCTATAGAAATGGTAAACATAGACCCTTATACTTATGAACCCATGGTGGTTACTATCGGTAAAACAAAACCTATAGGTCTCTGTGGCTCGGGAATCCTTTCTTTGTTGGCCTCTCTTTTTAGAGTAGGGATCATAGATAAATCTGGAAAAATTAAAAAAGACCTGATTCATCCCCGTATAAGAAGAGGGGAAGAAGGGTGGGAGTATGTAGTGGTTTTTAAACAAGACACCCAAACAGGAGAAGACATAGTTTTTACTGAAGCAGACATAGATAATGTTATCAGAGCCAAAGCCGCTATTTTTGCGGGATGCCAGGTTTTGGTTGAGTCTGTAGGGTTATCTTTAAAAGACATAGAGAGGGTTTATTTAGCAGGTTCCTTTGGAAACTATCTTGATGTAGAAGACGCTATTTCTATAGGCCTTTTACCGGATTTAGATAGAGACCGGTTTTTCTTTTTAGGTAACACCAGTTTACTCGGAGCTAAAATAGCCCTTCTTTCTCAAGAAAAGTTTGCTAAAATGAGAGACATAGCTAAGTCTATGACCCACTTAGAGCTTTCAAACTACCCAGGTTATATGGAGACCTATGTAGCTGCCCTGTTTTTACCTCATACAGACGAAAGTTTATTCCCTACCATAAAAAATAAAAAGGAGTAATTTTATGGTGCACAAAGAAGGCTTCCCTTGGGTGTTTTATCCCTTGCTGTTTGCAGGTACCAGTCTTTTATTTAAGAAAAGAAAGGCGGCGCTCTTAGGGTTAGGAATAGGGTTGGCTAATGCCTTTTTTTTCAGAAACCCTAAAAGAGAACCTGTCTTAGACCCAGAACTCATTATCTCTCCTGCAGACGGAAAGGTAGTTACTTGTCGGATAGAAGAAAATCCCTCTTGGTTTTCTACCCCCCTTTGGAGAATAGGGATTTTTATGAGGCTATGGGATGTTCATATCAATCGCTCTCCTATCACGGGTAAAGTCTTACGTATGCAATATGTAAAAGGAGAAAAACTTCCTGTTTTTAAAGAAGAAGCTTTTCAACAAAACGAAAAACAACTTTATCTTATAGAACGAGAGGATGGTACTCCTTTTTGGGTGGTACAGATAGCGGGGATGGTTGCAAGAAGGATAAGGGCTTTTGTCCTTCCTGGAGATGATGTGGTCGCAGGAGACCCTATTGGTATCATAAAGTTTAGCTCAAGGGTAGAACTTTTTTTCCCGGTTGAAAACTCTGAAATCTATGTAAAAGAAGGACATAAAGTTTTTGCTGGAGAAACTGTTTTGGGTCGGGTGTTATTAAAGAAGGATTAAAACTATGTTAGCCCTAATACCTAACATTTTTACTACCTTTAACCTTTTTTTTGGTTTTTATTCGATCATATGTTCCATACACGGAGATTTTACTAAAGCTGGCTGGGCTATTTTTTTAGCGATGGTTTTTGATATCTTTGATGGGAGGATTGCTCGATATTTAAAGCAGACTTCTAAGTTTGGCCTTGAATATGACTCTTTAAGTGACCTTATTTCTTTTGGAGTAGCCCCTGCTATTCTTATATACCAGTTTTGGCTTATAGAATTTGGTAAACTGGGATGGGTGAGTTGTTTTTTATATACTATCTGTGTGGCTTTAAGACTTGCGAGATATAACGTAAAAGCCCATTCTGGGTTTGGCTATTTTGAAGGACTCCCTTCACCTGCAGGGGCGGCTATTTTGGCTTCTTCTGTGCTTTTTATACAATCCTATCGTCCTGATTTTGAGCTTCCTAAATGGGCTACTCTAACTGCTGTAAGCCTTATCTCTTATCTGTTAGTTTCTCCTATCCAATATCCCAGCTTTAAGCACATAAAAATAGAAAAATCTCAAAATTTTTATCTTTTACTGCTTTTTGTAGGTGGTCTTACCATCTCCGCTGCCTATCCTTCTTACTCTATCTTTGTTCTAATCGTAGTATATACCTTATTAGGACCGGCTTTATTTTTTAAAACCAAGAGTATTAAAATCATAAAAAAATTTCGTAAAAGAAAGGATTTTAAAGAAAAATTGACAAAATAGAAAAATGTTTTACAATAACTAAAGATAAACTTGATTAATCTCTTTTAAACCAAAATTATCTTTTTACGGAGGTCTTTATGGGATGTAGTTGTAAACTTTTAAACATAGGTTTTGGCAACTATGTGGTTGCAGATAGAATCATTGCTATCGTAAATCCAAACTCTGCTCCTATGAAGAGGTTAAAGGAAGAGGCTAAGGAAACAAGAAGGCTTATCGATGCTACTCAGGGACGTAAGACTCGCTCTATCATCATCACCGATAGCAATCATATCATCCTTTCTGCTATACAAGCAGAAACTGTAGCTCAAAGGCTGATGTCTGATGGGTTAGAAAGGTTGGAGAAAGATGAAGAGGAATAAAAGACTAATCATAGTGGTTACCGGTCCTTCTGGGGCTGGTAAAAGCACGATACTTAAGGATTTGCCTCAGGATGAATTTTATTTTTCTGTTTCTCATACTACTAGAGCTCCACGTCCTGGGGAAGAAGATGGAAAACATTACTATTTTGTAAGTCGTTCTGTTTTTTTAGAGATGATAGAGAGAGATGAATTTTTAGAATGGGTAGAGGTTTTTGGGACCTTTTATGGAACGGCAAAGACAGAGATAGAAAAGGCCTTTACCCAGAACAAACACTTAGTGTTAGACATAGAGGTGGTAGGGGCCACCAGACTTAAGTCATATTTTGGTTCAGATGCCATATTTATTTTTATAGCCCCTCCTGACCTTCAGTCCCTAAAAACCCGTATCATTCAAAGGGGTACAGAAAACGAGGCTGAGGTACAAAATCGTTTAAAAAGGGCTAAAGAAGAACTCAGGTTTGCCTCTTGGTTTGATTATGTGATAGTAAACGAAAACTTAGAAAAAAGTAAAGAGCTTTTCTTTTCGATAGTTAAAGCAGAGTTAAGTAGACCTTATAGAAATCCTCAGTGGAAATATTTTTTATCTAACTTTAACCTTAATCTATGACCTCTTTTATTTATGGAATAAACCCTGTCTTAGAGGCTCTTAAAAACAACCCTAAGTCTATCGAAAAGATATGGTTTGATAAAAACCGTCTCTCAGGAAAAAAACATCAAATTTTAGAAAAGGCTAAAAAACTTGGGATTCCCGTTAAAATCTCAGAAAAATTACCTCCCAAAATACCAGCACATCTAAACACCCAAGGGGTGGTGGCCTATCTTTTAACTTTTAATTATGCCGATTTAGAGGATATAGTAGCCAACTGGGAAAAGAGAAGTGAAGTGCCTTTGGTGGTTATGTTGGACGAGGTAGAAGATCCTCATAACGTAGGGGCTATCATCCGTAGTGCTGATGCCTCAGGGGTTCATGGAGTGGTAATTCCTAAGGTTAGAGCCTGTGAAGTTACTGAAACAGTAGCTAAAGTTTCTGCAGGGGCTGTGTTTAACCTCCCTATAGCTAAGGTTACCAACCTAAAACATGCTCTTCAATTTTTTAAAGAGAAAGGTTTATGGGTATTAGGACTTACCCATAAAGCCGAAAAGTCTATATATCAGCTGGACCTTAAAATTCCCTTGGTTTTAATCGTAGGAAACGAAGGAAAAGGGATTAGACCTGGAATTTTAACTCAGTGCGACTTTTTAGCCAAAATTCCGATGAAAGGAAAGGTAGAAAGTCTTAATGTTTCGGTAGCTGCTGCTATAGCTCTTTTTGAGATCCAAAGACAACGCTCAATTTTTTAAGCCCGGCTTACAGCCTGTTTGCTAAGTTTTTTCATCCCCCTTTTAGGAAAAGCCTTAAAATTTTGGTTTCAATTTCAGGGTTAAAAGGTTTGGGTAGACCTGGAGTATAGGTCTTTATTTTACCATACGGGGGGATTATTTTTTTATTTCCTTTAGAGGTTTTTCCTTGATAGAAGTCTATTAATATAAACTCTGTAAGGTTGGTTATAACTCCAAAGAAAGGTAAAGGATTACTAACAAGTCTTGCTAAGCTTATAAAACCTCGTTCAAAACAAGATAAAAAGTTTTGAGGTTTGTAGTCTACCCAAAAATAGGTGTGATCTTTTTCTTGGATGAGAAGAGGTAGGGTTAACTCATAGGAAAAGTCTTCGAGAGATATGAAAAGTTTGGTATTAAATTTAAACAAAGTTTCAGGATACCCCAAGGTGCTAAAGATAAAAGAAAGTTGCTTTTCTATGAAGAAGTTTTTAAAAACCTTTTCTGAGCGATTTCCCATACTTTTTGAACTTCTTCTGCTGAAAGTCCAGCTCCTATCCCTACTTTAAGAGCTAATTCTTTGGACATAAAATCTGAGGGACTATGTCCGTCTGAGTTTATTACCAGATTAGCTCCGTAAGTTTTTGCCAAGCTGACTACATGTCCGTTGGTAAGACAGTGTCCTTTTCTGCCAGATATTTCTAAAAAGATTCCCTTTTGAGCTGCAAGTTTTACTTCTTCAGGCTTAATAAGCCCTGGATGAGCAAGGATGTCGGCTTCTCCCATGATAGCGGCAAGATTGGTCCCTTCAGTCACAGGCTCTACGATAGTTTCTCCATGGACTACCACTATCTCTGCCCCAGCTTTTCGACATTCTTTGATAAGAGGAGGAATAAGATCCGGAGGTACATGGGTTATTTCTACACCTACAATAAATTTTGGGATTAATCCTTGAACAGATTTTTTAAACTTTAAAAGACTTTGAAGAATATGTTCAAAGTTTGAGTGGTCTACGTGGTCGGTAATGGCTATGGCTTGATAGCCTAAAGCTTGAACCCTTCTCCATAACTCTGCTGGAATAAGTTCTCCATCGCTAAAGACTGAATGGCAGTGCAAATCAAACAACTTTCAATTCCTTACATTTTGTATTTGAAAAGTTTAGGATCCAGCTTTTCCAGAAAATCTTTTAGTTTTTCTTTTTCCTCTTTGGTGGTGATTACCATTTCTCCTTGTTTTTCACCTCCTGGAGTTTCAGAATAAATCTGACTCTTTTTAAACACCTCCTCATCTACAAAGATTTCAGCGTTAAGTCTTAAAGCTAAGGCTATGGCATCGCTGGGACGGGAATCTATTTCTAAAACCTTATCTCCGGTAACTACAGTAATAAGAGCGTAATAAGTGTTGTCCTTAAGGTCTACGATTTCAACCTTGGGAATGGTAATTCCCAGATTTTCGAATATATTTTTGATCAGGTCATGGGTTAACGGTCTTGGAAATTGTATGTTTTCTAACTTAGCTGCGATGGAAGTAGCTTCTAAAACCCCTATCCAAATAGGAAGGATCCTTTCTCCTTCTGCCTCTTTTAATAACATCACAGGACTGTTAGACATAGGATCCATGGCTATTCCATGCAACACCATTTTTATTTTCATAAAATCAAACCCCCCTTATACCCTCTTTATTTTTAATATGTTAAGACTTAATCTTTAAAAAGTCAAGCAATACAAAGGGGTTTGTATGGTTTCGAATTTGAAAGGTTGTCTTTTACTGTTTTTTACCTCCAGACTTTAAAGTAGGTTGGAAAAAGTAAAATTCGTAATAAAATAGGGCTGGAGTAAAAAATTTGGAGGGATAATAGATGTTAGAGGAAAGTCAGGTTATTAAAGTGCGTTTTGAAAAACTTGCCAAACTTGAGTCTATGGGAATTAAGACCTATCCCAACGATTTTCGTCCTAAGGATAAAGCAAAATATATAAAAGAAAAATACCAAGAGTTAAGCCCTGAGGAGATAGAAAAAAAGACCCAAGAATTTGTGGTAGCAGGGAGGATTATGGCAAAAAGGGAGATGGGTAAACTTATTTTTGCCCATCTCCAAGACGATACAGACAAAATTCAAATTTTAGTGGCTAAAAATGAGTTGGCTCAAGAAGATTTTGATTTTTTTAAGAAATTTATAGACATAGGGGATATCATAGGGGTTAAAGGAAGGCTTATCAAAACCAAGACCGGTGAGATTACCATCTTGGTGAAGAGTTTTAAACTCTTAACCAAGGCTCTCCGGCCTTTACCTGAAAAATATCACGGGCTTAAAGATACTGAGTTAAGGTATCGGATGCGCTATGTAGACCTTATCATGAATCCTAAGGTAAGAGAGCTTTTTAGACTACGCACCCAGATTATCCAGTATATAAGAGATTATTTTATTTCTCAGGGATTTTTAGAAGTAGAAACCCCGATGATGCATCCTATAGCAGGGGGTGCAGCTGCTAAACCTTTTATTACCTATCACAACGCTTTAGACATGAATTTATATCTTAGGATAGCGCCTGAGCTTTATCTAAAGAGACTTATCGTAGGTGGTTTTAATAAGGTGTTTGAACTTAACAGAAATTTTAGAAATGAAGGGGTTTCAAGTAGACATAATCCAGAGTTTACTATGTTAGAGTTTTACGAGGCTTATGCTACCTATGAAGATCTTATGAAAAGAACCGAGGAGTTGTTTTATGGGCTTGCTTTGGAAATAACAGGTAGCTCTAAGATTACTTACCAAGGTCAAGAGATAGACTTTACTCCTCCTTGGAAACGGGTTGAGTTTTTAGACTCTCTTATAGAGTTAGGAGGTATTCCTAAAGAGGTACTCTTTGAAAAGGAAAAACTTATTAAGTTTGCTAAAGAAAAAAGAATTGAGCTAAACCTAAAAGATCCACGTATAGGTAAATGGTGGACTAAGCTTTTTGAAGAATTAGTAGAACCAAAACTTATACAACCTACCTTTGTGGTAAAATTTCCTGTGGAGGTTTCTCCCTTAGCCAGAAGAAGTGATGAAGACCCTGATTTTGCAGAGAGGTTTGAGCTGTATATTGCAGGAAAAGAAGTAGCTAACGCCTTTTCAGAGTTAAACGACCCAAGGGACCAGAGGCAAAGGTTTGAAGAACAAATTAAACTAAGAGAAATAGACGAAGAAATACCCCCTGAGATTGACGAAGATTTTATCCGAGCCCTTGAATATGGTATGCCTCCTTGTGCAGGAGAAGGTATTGGTATAGATAGAGTGATTATGCTTTTTACCGACAGTCCCTCGATAAGAGAGGTCATTCTTTTCCCCCACTTGAGGAGAAAAGAGGATCTTTAAAAGGATATTTTGAATGAGGTTTTCTAACAACTGGAGGCTCTGGTTAGCTTTAAAATATGTTTTTTCACGGAAAAGAGAGCGTTTTACAGGGATAATAGCGGTTATTGCTGTTTTAGGAGTAGCTCTCAGTGTAGGAGCCTTGACTGTAGTAAATGCCGTGATAACCGGTTTTAAAGAAGCAGTAGCAGAAAAGATTTTAAGTTTAAACCCCCACATCACGATCACCTTCTGGGAAGAAGGGTTAACCCCTAAGATAAAGACTTTAGTAGAAAAAGAGATTCCTAAAGACCAATTGTTAAGCCTTCAGGAGACATCTTCTATTCAGGGATTAATCATCGCTCGTTCCCATCCTATAGGTATAGTGCTTAAAGCTTCTAACTTAGATATGTTGGCCAAAGAAAAAGGTTTTAAGGTATTTTATGTAGAGAAGGATTCTTTAATCAGTGTAAAAGAACAGAAGATAATTCCGGTAGTGGTAGGGAAAAAATTAAGAGACCGATTAGGGCTTGGGGTAGGAGAAGTTTTAAATTTTATGAGTGCTCAGGGTATGTTTACCCCCTTCGGTTTTATGCCAAAAATATTAGACCTAAAAGTAGTAGGTTGGTTTGAAACAGGGGTTTATGATTTTGATTTAAACCTTGTTTTTGCCCCTTCTGAAACGTTTTTTTCTTATCTTACCCCTACCAACAGGTCTTTAGAGATTAAGCTAAAAGACCCATTTAAATCAGGGATTTACAAAGATAGGTTGCTTTCCTCCTTAGGTTTTGGAGTTCAAATCCTTGACTGGCAAGAATGGAATAGAAACCTTTTTGCTGCCCTTAAGATGGAAAAGTTAGGTCTCTTTGTAGTGCTAAGTCTTATGATTGCCGTTTCTCTTTTTACGATAATCGCCGCCATGATCATGCTTGTTTCTGAGAAAAAAATGGATATAGCTATTTTAAGAGCTCTTGGAGCCTCTTCTAAGGATGTAATGATCCTGTTTTTTTATAGTGGTTTTCTGTTTGCATTTATAGGGGTATTGTTAGGTTTGGTGTTAGGAGGAAGTCTTTGTTTGGTTCTTTCTAAATATCCGGTGGTAAAGCTTCCAAGTGATGTTTATCCTGTAGAATACATGCCGGTTTCTTTAAAATTTTTCGACCTTTTGGTTATCGTTCTGGTTTCTCTTTTGATAAGTCTGTTAGCCTGCCTTTATCCGGCTAAGAAGGCTTCTGAGGTTATGCCTGCAGAGGTTTTACGCCATGGATAACCTTCCTGTCTTAGTCCTGAAATCTATATCAAAAAAATACCAGCATGCAAACGAAAAGATCGAGGTATTAAAAAAAATCGACTTAGAGGTATATCCAGGAGACCTTATAGCCATAGTAGGACCTTCTGGGGTTGGGAAAACCACTTTGTTAAACCTTATGGGTACCCTTGATCAGCCTACAGACGGAGAGGTATATTTTCTGGGTAAAAAGATAGATTATAAACAAGAGGAGCATATCCTTGAAACACGAAAGAGGATAGGCTTTGTTTTTCAGCTACACCATCTTTTACCAGAGTTTACGGTTGTGGAAAACGTTATCCTTCCAGGGTTGATTGCCAATCTGACCATAGAGGAATGCATGCAAAGGGCGGAGGTTCTCTTGAAAAAACTTGGGATTTTTCATAGAAAAGACCATAAACCTTCTTCTCTATCTGGAGGAGAAAGACAACGGGCAGCCATTGCCAGGGCGCTTTTTTTAAATCCGGTTTTGGTGCTGGCAGATGAACCTACCGGTAACCTTGACCCAGCAAGTACAGAAGAGGTAATCAACGCTTTTTTAACCCTTAACCAAGATTTTAACACCGCAGTGGTGATGGTAACCCATAACTGGGATTTAGCTAAAAGAATGAAAAAAATTTTTTTGCTAAAAAACGGTTTTCTGGTAAAATGGGAAAAAGAGACCCTCGAATAGGGGTTAAACCTTGAAAAAATTATTTTTACTCTTTATTTTTCTATGGCTGGGATGGTTACCTTCCCTTTTTTCAGCTCAAACAAATCTTCTTATCTATTCTGCCAAAACTATAGGTGACCCTACCGGTAGTCAAATTTTAGAAGCTTACCTTCAAAAACTTCAAGAAACACTTAAAAAAGAAGGGTTTCTCTTAGAAAAAAAGGTCTATTCTACCGAAGAAGCTAAGGCCTTCCTGAAAACAGGGATTTATGAAGGTATAGCTGAGATCAAGGGTGTGGTTATAGGGAATAGTGTGAGCCTTGAATGGAAACTTCTTTTACCTGGACCAAGCACTCAGTATTTTAACGTGGTAGGAGAAACAGGAAACATAGATACCTTGGTTTCTAATACGGTACCATATTTAAAAAGTATCTTTGAGAAAAAAGAAATAGTAGAAGAAATAAGATTAGTAGGTAATATGAGGATTAAAGAAGACCTGATTTATCCAAACCTTACTACCAAACCTGGCGACATTCTTGACTATAAAAAATTAAACACAGATTTGAGAAATCTCTATAAGATGGGATACTTTGAAAACATCGAGGTTAAGTTAGAAAAAGGAGCCAAAGGGGCGATAGTAGTTTTTGAATTTAAAGAGAATCCTTCTATCAAGGAGGTAGTTTTTAAAGGTAATAAACAGGTAAAGAGTGAAGATCTGTTGAAAATCATCAATCTTAAGGAAGGTACGGTTATTACGTCTAAGGAGCTTGACAGGATTCTTGAGACGGTAAAAGCCTACTACGAACAGTTAGGTTACAGCGGGACTGATGTGAAAATAGACTTAGAAAAGGTTTCCCAAGCTCAGGTGAAGTTGATAGTAGAGATAAAAGAAGGAAAGAAAAAATATATAAAAAAAATAGAATTTATAGGAAATAAAGCTATTTCAGAAAAAGAGTTGAGAGGTTTACTTTCTGTTTCAGAAAAATCTATATTTTCCCCGGTTAAAAAAGTTACTCAATATCTGAGAACTCTGACTACTCCAGAACCAGTGGCTGAACCTGGGGTTTATAATCTTGCCTTTCTTTATAGAGATTTAGGAAAAATAGAAAGTTTTTATAAAAATCGTGGTTTTATCGATGTTAAGGTAGGAGAACCTTTGGTTAAAGAAGAAGAGGATGGGGTAATAATAAAAATCCCTATAGAAGAAGGAGATCAATATAAAGTTGGAAAGGTGGAGATACAACAGGATCTTTTTCCAGAGGATAAGATTTACAAAAAATTAAAGACCTTACCTGGGAAGGTTTTTAGTTTAGAGTCTTTAAAAGTAGATGAGACCACCCTTACCCATCTTTTTGCAGACTATGGTTATGCCTATGCTAAGGTGACCACCGATTTTAGTAAAGACCCCAAAGCAAAGGTTATTAACCTAACCTTTAAGGTGGATAAGGGACCTGTGGTTTATGTCAACCGTATTGAGGTAGAAGGAAACACCAAAACCAGGGATAAGGTGATTAGAAGACAAATTAACATAGCCGAAGGTTGGCCTTATAGTGAGAAGAGAATAGAAGAAAGTGAGGTAAGGATAAGAAGGTTGGGATTTTTTGAAGATGTAAAGATAGAAAAAGAAAAAGCTGCCAAAGAAGATGAAGTTAACCTTAAGGTAAAGGTTAAAGAAATGCTTACTGGTTCGTTTGGTATCGGTGGTGGTTATAGTTCCTATGATAAGTTTATATTAATGTTAGACATAACAGAAAGAAACTTTTTAGGTAAAGGCCAGAGGTTAAACTTGGCAGCAAGACTGGGTACTAAAACCAGCCGTTACTCTATAAATTTTTACGACCCATATTTTAGAGATACCAAGTATTCTTTCGGCTGGTCTCTTTATAACTTTGATATAGAATATGACGATTTTACCAAAGATAGTAAAGGTGCTTCCTTAAAAATAGGATATAACCTTACCTCCAAACTTTCTGTGTATGCAGGCTATAGATTAGACTATACCACCCTTGAAGACCTTTCAGATAACGTAGCCAAAATCATTTTAGAATCTAAGGATATCAAACTTACCAGTGCCTTTCAGTTTGGGTTAAACTATGACTCAAGGAACAGGTTTTTTATGCCTACCAAGGGTTGGTATCATGCCTTAGATTTTGAGATAGCTGAAAAATGGTTAGGAGGAGACAGTAATTACATAAAGATAGAAGGGGAACACCAGGTCTATCATACCTTTCATAAGCTTACTTTCCATGGGGTCCTAGGGTACGGATATCTAACCGAAGGTGGAGCCAGAAAAATCCCAGTTTATGAAAGGTTTTTCTTAGGAGGAATAAATTCGGTAAGAGGATATAAATACGGAGATATTTCTCCTAAGGATCCTGAGACAGAAGATAAAATAGGGGGTACCAGAAAGTTTTATACCCAGTTCGAGGTTATCTTTCCACTGATAAAAAATATCAATTTAAACGGGGTAGTCTTTTACGACATGGGAAACGTCTGGGATAAAAATACCGAATTTCAGTTTTCAGACCTTAGAAAAAGTGTAGGTATAGGCTTAAGATGGCTTTCTCCTTTTGGTCCTTTAAGGTTAGAATGGGGTTATAATATCGATAAGAAACCTCGAGAGGATTCAAGTAACTTCAACTTTAGTATCGGCGGAAATTTTTAGTTTTACACAAAGTCAACTTTTTGATAAAGTCAAAAAAATGACATTTTTGGGTACTTCGTAGTTTGTTTAATATCTAATAGCGTGGTTTTTTCAGGAAAAATATTTCTAGTAGTATAAAGAAAAATTTTCCTTGACCTGACAATCGGTAGGAAAAGTTTTACCTTCTTTTTTTTCCCGCAAGTGGCATTAGTAATATCTACATCTTTAAAAATGGGCATGGTTTTTGTATATAATCTTTCAGAAACTTTTAGTTTATAAGAGAGGTTTATATGAAAGGGATACACATTAATCCTCAGTTAGGGTTGCTTGAGGCTTTAGAGGCTGCCCAACTTCTTGACAGAAGGTTAACGGTTACTACCAATAATTTGGCCAACGTTGACACCCCAGGTTATAAAGAAGACAGGTTGAGTTTTCAAGAGGTTTTGATGAAAAAAATCGGTCCTAAAGGCAGAAGGGCATTTAAAGAAACCGTACCTTATTTGAATAAAGAACAGGGTATTTTAGAGCATACACAAAATCCTTTACACTTTTCTATCGTAGGGGAGGGGTTTTTTAAGGTTCAAACCCCTAATGGAATAGCCTATACCAGGGCAGGTAATTTTACGATTGACACTCAGAGGAGGTTGGTTACCCCAGAAGGATATCCAGTCTTGGTTAACGGAACTCCTTTGGTGGTTGACCCTGGTATGGCAAGAGGAGGACTTATTACGATGGAGGATTATAGACTGCAAGTTTCTCCTGATGGGATTTTATCTATAGATGGAACAGAGTTAGGAAGGTTTGACGTGGTTACTTTTCAAGATCTAAATAAGCTTAAAAAAATAGGAGAAAACCTATATATAGCAGAAGGTATGGAAGAGATACCAGCTACTAATTATGAGATTAGACAAGGTTTTATAGAAAAGTCTAACGTAAATCCTATAAGAGAGATGGTAAGTCTGATTGAGATTCAGAGGACTTTTCAGTCAGTCCAAAAGGTTATTCAAGGTTGGGATGAAGCAACAGAAAAACTGTTAGGTTTAAATAGATAAAGATAATTAATAGAGGAGGAAAAGCACGATGATAAGAGGACTTTGGAGTGCTGCTACAGGGATGCAAGGGCAGCAGTTGCAACTTGACGTGATAGCCAACAATCTTGCTAACGTAAACACCGTAGGTTTTAAAAAAAGTAGAGTTGATTTTGAAGATTTGTTTTATCAAAATCTAAAGCTTGCTGGAGCTTTGACAGCAGACGGAACTCAGGTACCCGTGGGAATGCAGATAGGTCTTGGGGTAAGGCCAGTTGCTGTTCCTAAGTTGTTTACCCAAGGAGAGTATCAGCTAACCAACCAAGAGCTTGATTGGGCGATAGAGGGTAGAGGGTTCTTTATGGTAATCATGGGAGGAGAGGAATATTATACTAGGGCAGGAAACTTTAAACTTGATCGTGATGGATACATCGTTACCCCTGACGGTGCAAGATTACAACCTGAGTTTGCCGTTCCTCAGGGTACAGCAAGAATTGAGGTTACCCCAGACGGAATCATTACTGCCCTTGGCCCAAGAGGAGAAACCTTAGCCCAAGCCCAGCTTACCCTTTATGATTTTACCAACCCTGCAGGTCTTTATGCGGTGGGAAGAAATCTATTTAAACCTACAGATGCTGCTGGAGATGTTATAGAGGGTAACCCTGGACAAAATGGGTTTGGAACCATAGCTCAGGGTTATCTTGAGATGTCTAACGTGGACATCGTAGAAGAGATGGTAAAAATGATCATTACCCAAAGGGCTTATGAATCTAATTCTAAAGGAGTGTTAACGGCAGACCAGCTTTTAGAGATAGCTAACAACCTTAAGAGGTAGCGATAGATGAAAGGAGTATGGTTGTTTGTCTTCTTTATGGCTGTGTTGGTGAGTTTTAAGCCTGTTATGGGAGTAGAGTTTTACACCGAGGCGGATTATAAAAAAATTTTCTTCCAAGAAATACAATCAAGGCTAAGCAAGGTATATCCAAAATTGAGTTTAGAAAGGTTTAGTGTAGAACCAAGGGAAGCTAAGGTGATTAAAGGAATGCCTTACCAGGTTAAATTTTTAGGAAGACCAGGTCTTGGGTTTAATACAGTTATCCTGGTGTTTTTTAAAGACGGAAAAGAAGCTTTTAGGGTTAGACTCTGGGGTTATGTAGAAAGTAATGTTTCTGTGGCAGTGGTAGCTAAGCCGTTAGAAAAAGGAGAGGTAATCACTAAGAACCACTTAGTTTTTCAAGAGAAACCTCTCTCAAGGCTTCCTAAGGATGTGGTTTTAGAAGAAGAAGAGGCATTAGGTAAAGAGGTAAGAACAAGCCTTAAGCCTAACGTGGTTTTGAGAAAGTCTTTTTTGAACGAACCTGTTTTAGTAAAAAGAGGTCAAGAGGTGTTAATCATAGGTAAAGGGCGAGGTTTTTTAGTTAAAACCAAGGGTAAGGCCTTACAAGATGGAAGAAAAGGGGAGGTTATAAAGGTTAGAAATTTAACCAGTAAAAAAGAAGTTTTAGGCAAAGTAATCTCAACAAACGAAATTGAGGTGATGCTATAATGAGAATGTCAAAAATTTGGCTATCATTGTGGCTTATATTTTTGTGGGGCTGTTGGGAGTTTGACCCGAAAACCCCTCCTACTCCACCACCTCCCCCTGAAGTAGCTGTTCAAGTAGAAGAAGGTCGGTATTTAAGTAAAGGCTCTTTATTTAAAGAAGGAAGGGATTTATATGGCTATGCAGATAAAAGAGCCAGGTTTGTAGGGGATATTCTTACGGTTAAGATTGTAGAGACCTATCAAAGCTCTAACACGGTAAGTCAAAAAAGTGGAAAAAGCAGTTCTGCCTCTGCAGGTCTTTCCAGTATTTTAGGCTATGAGAGAGATATAAAAGGCATGTTTTTACCTGATGCCGCAGACTTAGGGAGTTTGTTTAAAGGTGAGATGAGTTCTTCTACCTCTGGACAAGGTCAGACATCAAGACAAAGTAAGATTGTGGCTACCTTAAGTGCACGGGTGGTTAAAGTTTTACCAAACGGGAATTTAGTAATTCAAGGGGTGAGAACCATAAAGAGAAATAGAGACCTTGAGTATATAACCCTTACAGGGATCGTAAGACCAGAAGATATAGCTGCAGACAATTCAGTGCTTTCTACCCAGATTTCTGATGCCTATATCGAATACAGCGGTAAGGGTCCTAATAGTGAAGCTGCAAGTGGGCCGGGAATCATTACCAGACTTTTACAACTATTTTGGTTATTTTAGAGGGAGGGGTATGAGAAGGATAATCTGCCTTTTATTTTGTTTGAGTTTTTTTCTGGTAGACCAGGCCTTTTCTGTAAGGCTTAAAGATATCAGCGAGGTAGAAGGGGTTAGGGGTAATTTTTTGGTAGGTTATGGACTGGTAGTTGGTCTTAAGCAAACAGGAGATGGAGACCAGACTAAGTTTACCGTGCAGTCCATAGTAAACATGCTTGAAAGGTTTGGGATTTTAGTGCCTAAGGAACAGGTGAAATTAAAGAACGTGGCTGCTGTGATGGTTACTGCCTATTTACCTCCCTATGCTAAGCCAGGACAAAGGATAGATGTAGAGGTTTCTGCTATAGGTGATGCTAAAAGTCTTCAAGGAGGAACCTTATTGATGACCCCTTTAAAAGGTCCTGATGGTCAAGTTTATGCCTTAGCTCAGGGACCTATTTCTATAGGTGGTTTTGGGGCCCAAGGAGGTGGGGCTCAAGTTCAGGTAAACCATCCTACCGTAGGTAAGATTCCTAACGGAGCCATAGTAGAAAGGGAGGTTCCGATGGAAGACCTAAACAGTCTATCAAAGGTGGTTTTAAGCCTGAAAACCGAAGATTTTACCACGACTTCAAAGATAGTTGAGGCTATCAACACTTACTTAAAGGGAAACTATGCAAAGGCTTTAGACCTTAAAAACATAGAGCTAAACGTACCTTATAACTATCAGAAAAGGGTAGTAAAACTTTTAGGAGAAATAGGTAACCTTGAGGTTATACCTGATAGCCCGGCAAGGGTGGTTATAGACGAAAAAACCGGTACGGTTATCATCGGAGAAAACGTAAAGATTTCAAGGGTAGCAGTAGCTCATGGAAATTTAAGCGTTGAGATAAAAGAGACCCCAGAAGTTTCTCAGCCATACCCTCTTTCTCCAGGTGAAACGGTGGTAACTCCAAGAACAGAAATACAGGCTAAAGAACAAAAAGCAAAGATTGTGGTTTTAGAAGAAGGAGTAACCTTAGGAGAACTGGTTAGGGCCCTTAATGCAGTTGGAGCAACTCCAAGAGAGCTCATCGCTATCTTGCAGGCTATAAAGGCTGCAGGGGCTTTACACGCAGATTTGATAATCATATAAGAGGGTCTAAACGATGAAAGCTTATGGGATTTACTATCAAAACCTAAATGAGATAACCAATTTGGCAAAGAAAAACCCTAAAGCTGCGTTAAAAACCCTTTGTAATGAGTTTGAATCTCTTATTTGGTATGAGATTTTAAAAAACTTTGACCAATCTATGTTTAAAAGCAATTTATTCCCCGAAACCTTAGAAAAAAAGATTTATCAGGATTTTCTTTACCAAGAAATAGGAAGGAACGTATCAGGAAGGCCAGGGAGTTTAGGGGATTATCTTTATCAAAACCTTTTAAAAAGCGCTTACCTAAAGAATAAGATAGAAAAATCCGATAAATAACTATACAGGAGGTGAGTTTAAGATGGTGAGAAAAGAACTTATAGAGCTAAAAGAGACTTTAGAAAAGGAAAAAAGGGCTCTTATGAAAGGAGCGATAGAGGAAATTTTAAAATGGGCTTCTTATAAAGCCAGGCTTGCAAACTATTTAAAAGATAAAGCTGACTTTACTAAAGAAGAGCAGGAGATGTTGGAGGAGATTTTTAAAATCAACGAGAAAAATAAAATGATAATCCAGGCTGGTCTTAATTTTGTAGAAGAAGCCTATAGTTTTTTAACCAACATCTTTTGTCAGCAAGAGACCTACGGAAAAGTTCCCCAACAACCTCCAAGGGTTATTTCTAAATCTGCTTAAGGAGGATAAGCTATGGCTGGACTTACAAGCACTTTAAATATAGCTAAAAATTCGCTTCTTGCCTTTCAGTTAGCTACTCAGGTTATAGGACATAATATTTCTAACGTAAATAACGAGGCCTACTCCAGACAAAAGGTAGTAGAAACCACCTATCCTCCCAGTCCATCTCCCGTAGGACCTATAGGAACAGGTGTAAGGATAGACTTTATTAAAAGATATTTTGATGTTTTTTTAGAAAGAAACCTGAACCTAAAGTATACAGATTTGGGCCTATACAATGCAGAAGAGTCTGGACTTAACGTTTTAGAAAGCCTTTTTAACGAGGTAAGTGAAGGGGTTGGACTTACGACAGTTTTAAAGAATTTTTGGGATTCTTGGCAAGCCTTAGCTAACACCCCTGAAAATTTAGCTGCAAGAACGCAAGTTTTAGAGAACGGAAAGTTAATATCTGAAATTTTTCAAAGTAAGTTCCAAGGACTTAGAGATCTTGAAAACCAGATTGGGCTTAAACTTAAAACCATGGCAGAAAACATCAACAAAATATCTTCTCAAATCGCTGAATTAAACCTGCAGATTATCGCACTTGAGTCTGGAGGAAAAACCGCCAACGACCTAAGAGACCAAAGAGATAATCTTATTAGACAACTCTCACAGCTGGCTTCCATTCAGTATTTTGAAACCAAAGAAGGGGCTTATAACGTTGTTTTAGGTAAAGGGTTTAACCTGGTAAATTTGGATAGAACCTGGAAGCTTGAGATCTCTGGTACAGATTTATACTGGGTAGATACTTCAGGAGCCAAAGTACCTATCTCAAGCAAAGAGGTAGCTTCCGGAGAACTTGGGGGTTGGTTGAGACTTCTTGAACAGCTCTCAGATAAATACAACTATGAATATGTTTCAGGAAACAAGATAAATTTTAATATTTGGGGGAGAGCGATTTCTGAGAGTGACAAACTCTCAGACCTTGGACTTTCTGGTACTGTAACCTTTAATGTTACAGGCACCGACCATTTTGGAAATGCTATCTCTGGAAGTATCTCTTATGACCTTTCAACCAACCCTGACGTCACCTTAAGAGATCTTTTGGACCAAATAGAAGGATTTTACAACTATACAGTCAAAGCTTATATAAAGGATGGTAGGCTTTTTGTGGAAGACAAATTTAGGGGTCCTGGAAAGATTAGTTTTTCTATAAGTGGGCCTTTTGATTTTGGAAACTTTTCAGACCCTGCTTATCAAAGAAGGGTAGAAGAGTTAAATTTAGCAGGTAAACTTAAACTTTTTGGTGAAGAGCTGGTAAAAGCTGTAAACGAGCTTCATACTCAAGGGGTAGGGCTTACGTTCTATACAGGAGAATTAGAAGGGGCTTATTCAGCCCAAAAATATATCAAAGAATTGCCCTATTTTCTTGACCTTGCCAAAAATCAGACAGGAAATCAATTTACAGGGTTTTTCTATATATGGATTAAAAATCCTCAAGGTCAGATTACTCCTGTAAAAGTATCGGTTGATGGGTTATCTGTTAACGCTACCCTTGATGATTTAGTAGATAGGATTAACCTGTCTTTTCAACAAGCAGGTTTTTATGACCCTTCAGATCCAAATGCTACATATCTTAAGGCCTTGGTAAGAGGAGGAAAACTTGTTTTTCAGGCTAAAGAAGGCTATACTTTTGCCTTTTCAAACGATACCTCAGGGATTCTGCTTTCTACGGGGATAAATCTCTTTTTTGTAGGAACAGACCCAGAAGATTTTTCTGTAAACAATGCTCTTGTGCTAAAGCCAGAGTTAGTTGCCTCAGGTAAGATGGACTTAAACGCCTTAAGAACAGAAAATCCTCTTTTTAAAACCTATAAGAGTGTTTTCACAGTTAACCCTTTTCAAACTTTTGATAATAGCTTAAGTAAAATCTATCTTAGGTTTTATGATGATAAGGTCAATCAGGTGCCTTTGTTTGACCAAAACCCTTATAACGAGAAGGTTTTCTTTGTGTTAGGAGGTAATGTTTCTGAAAATACCAAATTGACAGACCTTGGGTTTTCTGACGGAACCATCATAAACTACGGAGGAACTCTTTATGATGGAACAGCAGTAGCCGGTACTTTTACGGTCAATCCTTTTAACACGGTAAAAGACCTTATGGAAGGCATTAGAGCTACCTACAACTATACGGTAGAGGTTTATATAAAAGACGGGATGTTATGTATAGAAAATAAAACTGCAGGCGATAGTCAGTTAACCTTTAATTCTGTTGAGTTAACTCAGAATAGTTATTTTGGCCCTAACTATAGATGGAACGTTACCCCTTCTCAAGAGTATTTTGTAGAGATTCCTGTGGCCACAAACGAAGCCCTCTCTTCTATCCTTGCTAAAATAGACAGACTTCCTTATCTAAGAGCTTACGTTGATGCAGAAAATAAAGCGGTTTTAGGGCTTGAGGCTACCCAGACCAGAGCTTATGCCTTTGAAATAGGAGACAACAGTAACGTAAACGGGTTTATAGATTTTTTGAGCGCTCAACAGATGTATATTCCTTCTTTTAGAGGAGACCCAGATGTGGCTACCCTTAGGGTAACGACAGGTTTTGAAGACTTTGATTTAGATCCTATAGACGAGGACTATCTTTCATTTTATCTTTTCGATAAGAAAGGGAGTTACTTAGATACCTTCAGGGTAAGGCTTGATGATGGAAAGACTATTTTAGACGTGATCAAAGAGATTAATTCACCTCAAAACGCAAAGTATGGTCTTTCTGCAAGGCTTGATAGGTCTGGCAAGCTTATAGTAGAAACTACCGGACTTTATCAAACGGCAACCTTTGTAGTCCAAGATGAGTTCTATGATGGAATCAACTATACCCAAACTAAATATGATCAAGGGTTTATAAATGCTCTTAAGGGTTATGAGTTTAAGAGAGGGGATAACCGGACAGCTCAGGCTATAGCTGACCTTTCTTCTGTTACCAGAGAAGATTTAAACTATTCTACCCTTGAGGACTATTATTCAAGTTTGGTAGGAGAAGTAGGCTCTGCTACTAAGGCTGTAAAAGATAACAAAAACTTTTTAGAAACGTTAATTTCTCAGATAAAGGCGATAAAAGACAGTATTTCAGGAGTTTCTTTAGACGAAGAGATGACTAATCTTATCAAATATCAGCAAGCCTTTGCCGCAGCTGCAAAAATTTTAACCTCAGTAGAAGATATGTTAGAAACCCTTATCAGTGCAAAACGTTAATATAAGAGGGTAAGACCATGAGAATAGGGTTTAACACCAAATATAATAGTGTACTTACAGACCTAAACCGACTTTCCTCTGACTTAAACTTAACCCAACTTAAGATCTCTTCAGGTAAAAATTTTATCAGACCTTCAGATAATCCCTCAGACGTGGTCATTTCTCTTAATTATAAGCAAGGGATTAATAAGATCGAGAAGTACCAAAAGGCTATCGATGACGGACTGGCCTTTTTAAAAGCTCAGGAGTCAACCTTAGGGAATGTAGAAGACTTGGTAGCAAGGGCAAAGGTGCTTGCTATCCAAGCCGCAAACGCCACCCAAGATATCAACGCAAGGAAAGCTACCGCAGAGGAAATAGATAAGATCCTACATTCGGTTTTATCTTTAGCTAACTCTCAGTTAGGAGAGAAATACCTATTTGCAGGGCAAAAAACTAGTGGTTTTGCCCCAGGTACTTTTCCTTTTGAACTAACCAAAGAAACTCTTCCCAATGGTCAGATAATCGAGAAAGTAGTTTATAACGGTTCAGTAGAAGATTTTTCCATAAGCTATGATAAAGGTATGCAGATAAAATTAGGAGAAAACGGACAAAAAGTTTTTATGGATTCAGGGATTTTTGAAACCCTTATAGGGTTAAAAAGACTACTTTTAGCCGATAACCAGATAGACTATCAGCAGGAAACATATAACATTCAACAATTTATAGGGAAACTTGATGAGGTCTACAACCATATAGCAGAAAAAAGAAGTTTGATAGGGGCTCAAATATCTCATCTTGAGACTAAAAAAGAACTTTATACAGATTTTAAACAGACTTTGGAGAATAATCTTGGGTCTCTTGAAAGTGCAGATTTAGCAGAGCTTGCTACCAAGATGCAAATGCTTTCTATAGCTTATGATGCAGCCCTTAAAGCTACAGCCATGGTAAGTGGAATGAGTTTAGTAAAATATGTCTAAAGTTTACTCCAGGTAGGAAAGAGAAAGTTTTTCCCTGAGATGTAGACCTGATATAGATGAGAGGGCAGGTGGATAAGGTATATACCATGCCCTTGAGGACCTTCTCCAGAGGCAAGAAGATAGTCTCCTGTAGGTGAGAAGGCTGGGTCTTCTAAACGGCCTTTGAAGGCAAACTTTTCTTCCTTTCCGGTGGCGAGGTCTTGTAAGACTAAATAGGTTAGGCCTCCTCCTCTTGATAAATAAAGGACTTTATCTCCTTTTGGTGAGAACCTGGGAGACGTATTGTAAGCCCTTAGTTTGGAAATTTTTTTTGTCTGTTTGGTTTCTAAGTCAAAAAGATTGATAGAAGGTTTCCCTGTCCTTTTATCATGTACATAAAGAAGTTTTTTTCCATCCTGTGATAAGTCTCCTACCTGATAAACCCCTTCTCCTCCTAAGATAGGTTCAAGGGTTTGATTTTCTAAGCTAAATCTATAAATTACTATTTCTGCTTGATCTTCTATGGTTAAAAAAAGACTCTTTTCATCAGGACTCCATACAGGGGTAGAACTTATACCTTTTATGTTAAAGGCCTTTTTTTCTCCGGTTTTAAGGTTTAAAATTTCTAAGGAGTAAAGATGTTTTTCATATACTAAATAAGCTAACTTTTGACCAGAAGGAGAAAACTTAGGGAAGAGAATAAGAGGGGCTGATCTCAATTCCTTAGGGTTTTCTTTAGAGAAGTCTGCAAGGTATAGACGGTCTTTTCCTAAAACTCTTTTTACAAAAGCTACTTTAGAGTAGGCTATTCCTTTATGGTGAGAGAGGTCTTCGATTATTTTGTTTGTAAGGATATATATAAGTCTTTCTGGTTGAGAGGGAGAACTTTTTAGGTGGTATTCGCCTATGATTTTTTTTTCAAGAAGGTCTTCAAGTTGCCCTTTAAAGGTGATCTCCGATGAGGTTAGGCTAAAACTTCCGGTTAGGTAATATTCTTTAGAGATAGGCTGAGAAAAAGGAGGGTTAGGGGTTGCTAAGACAAAAAGATGTAGGTTTATCATCCTTCTTAAAAGGGAGGTTAATTTGGCAGAAACCGAAGGGTCTCCCTTAAAATCAGGAACCCTGACTAAAATTTTCCCAAAGGTTTGACTTTCAACAGTAATGAGAGGAAGACCTTCAGAGGGTTCAGTAGCTTTAGCAGGTAAAGCTCCTGCTAAAGCTAAGAGAATAGATATAGATAAGAATATCCAGATACCCTTAAACTTCATAGGAACCGTTTTCCATCTTCACCACATCTTCGAACTTTATATCCATCCCTAATATTCCTATTATTTCTTCGTATTTATTTCTTATAGGAATAGAAAGAGTGATACAAAGATTACCTGTAATTCTAGAAGTATAAAACTTAGAAGTATAGGTTTTACCTGTCTTCATCGGCACCTTAAACCACTCTCTGTTTTCAAAAGTTTCTGTTTTAAGAAGTTCTTCGAACTTGTGGAGGTATTCGATATCGTTGGTCAACCCCACCACGGGTTTCCCCTCTGCGTCAACTATGTAAATAAATTGAACGTATGGATGTTCTTCCAAAAATTTTTTGAGCACAGGCCTTATTTTGGTTGCTTTAAGGGTAGACATTTCTTTTTCTTGAGAGAGGTCTTCGATGTAATGAGACATAAGTTTTATGACATAGTCCCTTAGATGATCAAGCTCAGATACAAAGAGTTCAGGGAGATATTTTTTGGTGTAAGTCAACATTTCCTCGTTAGAAATAGGGGTAACTCTTCCTTTTTCATATTCTTCGATGATTTTTTTGTAGATTTTAGCCACCCCTGGATGTCTTTTATCAATCTGTTTTTCTCCTTTAAGCCCAAAGTGCATGTTAATCCAATAGGCAATTCCAGCGGTTCCACTTTTATCAGTGATGATGATCTGTATAGGTCTTTTTAATACACGGAGGGTATCAAAAGAATTGTAAATTTCTTCATTTTTTATCAAACCATCTATGTGGATTCCTGCTTTGGTAGCGTTAAATTCTTCTCCCACCAAAGGCTGTCTGGGAGGTATTTTTTCATGAAGTTCGGTTTTATAGTAATTTACGATATCAGTTATGACAGAAACATCCATACCATCAGCTGTACCCTTTAAAGCAATATATTCAAACACCATCGCCTCAAGAGGGGTGTTACCTGTGCGTTCCCCTATACCAAGAAGGGAAGTGTTAACATAGGTGCATCCGTAAAGCCAGGCAACTGTTGCATTTATTACCCCTTTATAGAAGTCGTTATGGCCATGCCACTCAAGAAGTTCTTCAGGAACCCCAGCTTCTTCTATCAAAGCCCTGATAAGCTTAGGTACACTTACAGGAAGAGCTGCCTCAGAATAAGGCACACCCAATCCTAAGGTATCACAAAGTCTGATTTTAACGTCTATACCACTTTCTTCTCTAAGTTTCATAAGCTCTATGGCAAAGGGTATCACAAACCCATAAATATCAGCCCTGGTTATGTCTTCAAAATGACACCTTGGTCGAATTCCTAACGAAAGGGCTTCTTTTACGATAGCTAAATAATCATCTAAAGCCTGTTTTCTTGTTTTTTTGAGTTTTAAAAAGATATGATAGTCAGAACAGGAGGTAAGGATACCTGTTTCTTTAAGTCCAGCCTCTTTTACTAATTTTAGGTCGTTTTTGTTAGCCCTTATCCAGCCTGTAATTTCAGGATATTGATACCCTAAGGCTAAACATCTTTCTAAAGCCTCTCGATCTTTTGCGGTATAAAGAAAAAATTCAGTTTTCCTTATTATCCCTTTAGGCCCACTAAGTTTGTGTAAAAACTTATAAAGAGTTTCAATTTGGTCTGGAGTGTAAGGAACTCTGGCTTGTTGCCCATCTCTAAAGGTGGTGTCTGTGATGTAAAAATTTTTAGCAGGTTGAGGGGGTATGTATTTTCCGTCAAAGAAAATTCTTGGTGGTTCTATGTAAGGAAAAAATTCTTTAAAAAGATTAGGTGTCTCTACATCTTTTAAAGTATAGATATCTTTGCGAGGTTTTAATTTTAGCATGGTTCTTTCCCTTTTTATACCAAGAGGTAAGAGTTTACCTCTTGGACTGGGGGTATTTGTATCCCGCCTTTTATTCAGGTAAGGGTTTTCCCCCAGCAGGCGGCATTTACCCTTACCTAAAAGATAACATATAGTAAATTTAAAAGGAATTAGCTAAAAATCAAGTTCTATGTTATCATTCATTAAAAAATTTAGACTATTTAGCTTAAAAAAGGGTTGACAAAACAATTTTTAGTAGGATTATTAATTTTCGATATGTATTTAAACGCAGAGAAGATGGTGAAAAAATTGAGCAAAGAGTTTAAGATCATCCCTGCGGAAAGGACTTTTGGGGTAGAATATGCGATAAGAGACATCATTGAAGCTTCTCAGGAGGCGAAAAAAGCAGGGAAAGACCTTATCTGCCTTAACATAGGAGACCCGGTTAAATATGGTTTTAAAACACCAGAACATATCGTTAAAGCCGCTTGCGAAGCCCTTTTAAACAACCTTAACTCTTATTCAGAATCTACCGGCATATCTGAAGCTATAGAAGCTATAAAAAGTTATGCCCTTAAAAAAGGGATTAAACCTGTTGATATTTATATTACTCAGGGGGCATCTGAGGCCATAGAGTTTGCCATTTCTGCCTTGGCAAACCCTGGGGACAACATTCTTCTCCCTTCTCCTTGTTATCCTCTCTATCAGGCTATAGTTGCCAAATTTCAGATTGAGCCAAGATTTTATTATCTTGAAGAAGAAAAAGATTGGGAAATAGACGTAAACTCGATAGAATCTCTGATAGATAAAAGAACCAAGGCCATAGTAATCATCAACCCTAACAACCCCACCGGAGCTGTTTATTCTAAGGAAACTTTGGAAAGAATTTTAGAAATAGCAGAAAAATATCAGCTCGTAGTGCTTTCTGACGAGATTTATGATCAATTTATTTTGGAAGAAGGAATTGAGCATGTTTCTATCGCTTCCTTAACCGATAAAGTTCCTGTCTTAACCTTTAACGGTCTTTCTAAAAATTATTTTGCTCCTGGTTTTAGGATAGGTTGGGGGATAGTTTCTGGTCCAGAGGAAATGCTTAAAGATTATATAGATGCTATCCATAAACTTGCTCGCACCAGACTTTGTGCTTCTCATCCTCTTCAGTTTGCCATTCCTGCTGCCCTTAATCACGAGAATGTTTACATAAAGCAAGTGATACCTCAGCTTAAAAAGAGAAGAGATCTCTTGATAGATGGAATAAACAACATCCCTCGACTTTCTTGCGTAAAACCTAAGGGTGCTTTTTATGCCTTCCCTAAGTTTGAAATTCCAGGAATCGAAGATTTGGATTTTGTGAAAAGGTTGATTTTAGAGGAAGGTGTAGTAGTAGTTCATGGCAGTGGGTTTGGTCAAAAACCTAACACTAAACATTTTCGCATCATCTTTCTTCCTGAAGAAGCAGTAATTTTAAAGGCATTAGAACGGATAGAAAGGTTTGTAAAGAAGTTTTTTTAGACATGAGGATTCCTTCTGTCAACGAAGTTAAAGAACGTTTATCTCTTCTTTATCCTAACTATCCATTAAGTTATTTTACTGAGCCTGCTCGAAAGGTTACTGCTCTTATAAGGGAAAAATGGCAAAAAGGGGAACTAAAAGACCTTACTGAAGAAAGGTTGATAGACTTAGCCAAGCAGGTTTTTGAAGCTTATGAAAGACCTTCTTTGCAAAGGGTGATAAACGCTACCGGGGTAGTCATACATACCAACTTAGGACGAGCGCCTTTAGCCGAAAAGGCTATTCAAGAGATAGTAAAGGTTGCAAGATTTTATAGTAACTTAGAGTTTAATTTAGAAGAAGGTAAACGAGGCAGCAGGTATAGCCATGTAGAAGAACTTCTTAAAGAGATTACAGGAGCTGAAGGTGCACTGGTAGTAAACAATAACGCTTCTGCCGTCTTAATTGCTCTTAATACGTTAGCTTTTGGAAAAGAGGTTATCGTTTCGAGAGGAGAGCTGGTAGAGATCGGTGGATCTTTTAGAGTGCCTGACGTGATGAAGTGGTCTGGTTGTATCTTGCGAGAAGTAGGAACTACCAATAAGACCCATCTTTATGACTATGAGAGGGCGATAAACGAAAACACCGGATTACTACTTAAGGTTCACAAAAGTAATTTTGCCATCGTAGGGTTTACCAAAGAGGTCAGTTCAGAAGAGTTGGTGGCTTTAGGCAAGAAATATAATCTTCCGGTGATGGAAGATTTAGGGAGCGGATGTTTGATTGACCTTTCTAAATACGGCTATTCTAAAGAGCCTACGGTTCAAGATGTATTAGCTGCAGGGGTCGATGTGGTTACTTTCTCAGGAGATAAACTTTTAGGTGGCCCGCAAGCCGGTATCATTCTTGGAAAAAAAGAGTTTATAGAAAAAATAAGAAAAAATCCTTTAAACCGTGCTCTAAGGATAGATAAACTTACTTTAGCAGGTTTAGAAGCAACTCTAAGACTTTACCGTGATGAAACCTTAGCCATAGAGCATATACCTACGTTAAAGATGATCCTCACCCCTAAAGAAAAACTAAAAAAATCGTGTTTAAAGCTTGTTAGACAGTTAAAAAAGATTAATTTACAAGGTTTTACTTTTAAAGTGATCGAAAGTTCAGGAAAAACAGGAGGAGGGTCTTTGCCTTTGTTAGACCTTCCTTCTTTTGTAGTAGGTGTTTATTCAGAGAAGTTTTCTCCTCAAAGGTTGCAAGAGTTGTTAAGAAAAAATAACCCTCCCATCATTACGAGGATAGAAGAAGATTTTTTGGTGATAGATCCAAGATGTCTTTTTCCAGAAGACTATCCTGAAATTTTAAGAGCTTTTCAGAGGTTTAAAAATGAGTTTGAGGTTTCCTCCTAACTGGTCCTGGTTTTTACCTTATTTGCAAGAAAAATTTTCAGGTAAAAACCTACATTCAGGAGATTTTTTTAGGTACTCAACTCCAGAGCTTTTTTTACACTATCCTAAAGAAAAACTTTTGCCACTTTTACTGATAGAAAGATATCTGTGGGAAAATGTTGACAGAAGTTTTTTTAAAAGTGAGATGTTAAGTTTAGTGCTTGAAAAAGAAAAGGTAAAAGGATATCTTTTTAGATGTCCTGAGACTTTTTTAGAAAACCTGGAAGGATTTTCCTTTATAAGGATAGAAAAAAATCTGTTTTTTTATCCTATTGCTTGGGGAGGTTTGACTAAGCTTCTTTTTTCTCTTTGGAAAAAAGAAGTCCCTTTTATAGCGGTTGAGGTGGAACTGGAAACCTTAGAGGATTGTAAACAGTTTTTAGAGATACCTCAACGGTTAGACTTTAGTAGATTTAGCTTGTCAATCAAAGAACACCTACAGAATTATCTCCCTTTTGAGAATTTAAGGTTGGTTAACACTATAGAAGAAAGGTTTTTAACTGAAGGAGACTTTATCTTCTTAGCAGACAAAAAAGAGTCTATTTTAGAACTGCAGTTTAACGATGTAGAGATATTAGAAAGATTAGAAAATCAAGAAAGATTGTTGCTGGTAGGAAAAGGAACCCTTAGTTCCTTATTGGGTAATACACAGGGTTTGTTTAAGAATATAGGGGTACTTACCAAAGAAGTCTGGGATCTCTATAGAGTTAAAGAAGCCTCGCCTTTGATGTATGCTATTTCTGCTCTGGAGCATGCAAGAAGGTTGAAAGGGGAAAACAAGGTAATTTTTGAGGGTTTTAGTTATCATGTGTTAGGAGACATTTATTATGAATGGGAGGATTTAGGTAAAGCCTTGAAATACTATAACTTAGCCGAAAACTATACTAAACAACCGATAGAACTTGCTTTAAGTAAGGGGGCTATCTACTATCTTTTAGGAGATTTTGATAGAGCAGAAAAGATATTAAAATCTCGTCTTTGTGGATGTGAAAAAGAAGACCCTGCCATTCATTATAACTTAGGCTTGATCTATTATCAAAAAGGAGATTATGAAAAAGGAAGGTATCACTTTTACAAGGCTCATCTTTTGGAACCAGAAAATCATATTTTTAGAGAGGCTTTGGTAAAGTTTTTATGGGATATAGGTGCTTATCAAGAGTTAGAAGAGGTTCTTTCAAACACAAACAACTTAACTCTTAAAGAAGAGTTGTATTTAGGAAAGCTCTTTTTTCAACAAAAGAGGTATGAACAAGCCTTTGATTTGTTAAAAAAGACTTTAAACCTTCCAGAAAGAGACGGAGAAACTTTAAGTTTCTTAGCCTGGCTTTATGTTCATTTTAACAAAGAAAAAGAGGTTTCTGAGCTACTTAAACAAGAGGCCACAAAGTTACTCACCGAAAAGGAGAAAAAAAGATTAGTCGAAGAGTTTGGAATTAGTTTTACATGAAAATAACTATTTTAGGCTCTGGGACTGGATGGATAAGACTTGACCGAAACTCTCCAGGTTATCTGGTAGAAAAAGATGGGTTTTTATTGGTTCTTGACCTTGGTTATGGTGTATTAAAACAGATTTTAAAGCTTGGTTATGGGTTAGAAGACCTTTCAGCTATTTTTATTTCTCATTTTCATCCAGACCATATTTCTGACCTTATCCCGTTCTTTTTTGCCAGCCGCTACAAGCTTGGTTATCAGAGGGTTCAACCGGTATATGTCTATGCACCAAAGGGGTTCTTAAATCTTCTTGAGAAATTAAATCAGGCCTTGAACCACTGGGTTGAACCTCCTGAGGAGGTTTTTAGGTTAATTGAACTTCCGTTAACAGAAGGGTATGAAGTTTTAATCGGACCTTTTAAAGCCAAAACCTCTCCGGTTAAACATAATCCTGAAAGTTTAGCCATTAGGTTAGAATCTCAGGGGAAAAGTCTGGTGTATTCTGGAGATACCGGTTTTTGCGAATCTCTTATAAAGCTTGCTAAAAAAGCAGATATACTTATCTTAGAATGTGCTAATTCAGAAGAATTTAAGGTAGAGGGACATCTTTCTCCTACAGAGGCAGGGATGATTGCAGAGGAAAGCAGGGTTGGTAAACTTATCCTTTCTCATTTTTATCCTCATAGTGAAAAAAAAGAAATACCAGATATAATAAAAAAACATTTTTCAGGTGAGGTTGTTTTAGCCGAAGATTTTATGGTTTTAACCTTATGAAATCCCTTAAAATAATTTGGCAAAAAGGAAAAGAAGAAAATCCCTTTGCTGAAAGGATGAACCTAACCTATCTAAACCTGGAAAAAGCACTTATGACGTTAACTCCTATTTTACTTGAGATGGGGGTTAAGGTTGAGTTTGAAAAGGTAGATGTAGAAGGAAGACCTAAAGAACTTAAGGATTGGGAAAGAAGGATTTTGATAGAGGATAAGTTTGTCGAAGACCTTTTAGACATAGAAACGAGACAAAGTTTTTGTTTAGGACTGTGTGGGAAGGTGTGTGATGTGTTGTGTAAAGATAAGATAGAAGAAATTCCTGAGCATCTTATCATTACAGCGGTCTTTAACGTGGTAAGAGAAAAGTTAGACAAAAGGGAGGTTTAAAATGGAGGGTTTAGACCCTAAGATTTTAAATAAATTGAAGCAAAAGGTCCAGAAAGAACTTGCTATTAAAGAAGTGGAGACGATAGAATACTGGCTTAACGAACTTTTAAAGGTTTATCAGAAAAATCATCAAAGTTTGGCTGATTTTAAGGCTGAAATCAGACAGTTCATAGATAGGATGAAAAACCGGTTAGAGGTGTTAAAAACTAAAGGATATTAGAGGGAGTAGAAGATGAAATATATAAGCACAAGAGGTGAAATGGAAAGGCTTTCTTTTAAGCAGACGGTGTTTGAGGGATTGGCTCCTGATGGTGGTTTGATCATACCAGAGAAGGTCCCTATACTTTCTCTTGAGGAGATAAAACGTTTAAGTTCTCTTTCTTATCAAGAACTTGCTTTAAACGTGTTTAGGTACTTTATAGACGATATACCAGAAGAAGAACTAAAGGAAATCATCGATAGATCTTATCAAACTTTCAGGAATAAAGAGGTCACTCCGGTAGTAAAAGCAGGAGACTTTTATATCTTAGAACTTTTCCATGGACCTACCTGGGCCTTTAAAGATGTAGCCCTCCAGTTTTTAGGGAATCTTTTTGAGAAGCTTTTGTTAGAAACAGGAAATAAGATAAATATTTTAGGTGCTACTTCAGGAGATACCGGGTCTGCAGCTATATACGGAGTAAGGGGTAAGAAAAACATCGCTATTTTTATCCTCTATCCTTATAAAAGAGTTTCTGAGGTGCAGGCTTTAATGATGAATACTGTGACTGATGAAAATGTTTTTAACTTGGCAATAGAAGGTACATTTGATGATTGTCAGGCAATAGTGAAAAAAATTTTTATGGACCTTGACTTTAAAAGAAAATACAGACTTACGGCGATAAACTCGATCAACTGGGCCAGGGTTATGGCTCAGATGGTTTACTACTTTTGGGCTTATTTTAGGGTTTGTGAAAAAGAAGGGGTAGAAAAGGTAATTTTCTCTGTACCTACAGGAAACTTTGGGGACATTTTTGCTGGTTATTTAGTAAGAAGAATGTTAGGTAAAGAAAGAATTCCTAAGCTAATCTTGGCTACCAATGAAAATGATATTTTATATAGGTTTGTGAATTTTGGGGATTATTCCTTAGGCACGGTAAAACCTACCATCAGCCCTTCTATGGATATCCAGGTAGCGAGTAATTTTGAACGCTACCTTTACTACCTTTTAGGAGAGGATCCTGAAAAAACTAAACAGGCTATGGAGAAGTTTGCTTCTGAAAGGGCTTTAAGGTTTGATCAAGAAATGATAGAAAAAATTCAGCAAGACTTTGTGTCAGAACGGGCTACAGAGGAGGAAACATTTAGTACGATTAAAACTTTTTATCAAGAAACCGGGTATATTTTAGACCCACATACTGCTGTGGGAGTGAAAGCAGCTAAACGTTTTAAAGAGGAAATACCTATAGTTTGCTTGGCTACCGCCCATCCTGCCAAATTTCCTGAAACAGTAAGCAAGGCCTTAGGTTTTGAGTTAGACCTTCCTCTTGAAATTAAAAAGCTTTATCAACTTCCTCAAAAATATGAGGTATTACCTGCTTCAATAAGTAAAGTAAAGGAATTTATTGAGACAAAGGCTGTTTAAAACCTATACACAATGAAGATAAATAAGCTTAAACTGTCTATTGTTTTAGGTTTGTTGAGTTTATTTCTTAGTTGGTATGCAGTAAAAAAGACATATTTTTTTAATGAGTTTTTAGGTTTTTTTCTTTCTCCTTTTTGGAAAGGTGCTACCTATTCTGGAGAAAAAAGCAGGGGTTTTTTAGAAAATTATCTATTTTTGGTAAACTTAAAAAAAGAAAATGAAAGACTTAAAGAAGAAATCTTACTTTTAAAAGCTCAATTGGCTCAGTATCAAGAAAGAGAAAGGGTTTACTTAGAGTTAGAAAAATTTTATAAAATTTCCTCTAAGCTTAACTATCCTAAAATAGCCGCACGGGTTATTTATAAACCTTTCGACTACTTTTCTGACCTTATTTTTATAGACAAAGGGAGTAAGGACGGGGTGATGCCTCAGATGCCTGTGTTGGCTATTGCAGGTGGTGAGGCAGTGGCTTTGATAGGGCAGGTGGTTGAGGTGTATAACCATTGGAGTAAGGTTATTTTGATAAACCATCCTTCTTTTGCCGCAGATGTTAAGGTTTTAAGGACTGGAGACCGCGGTATTTTAAGAGGAAGGGCAGAGTCTCACCCCTTTGTGTATTATCTGCCTTCAGATGCTCAGGTTAAATCAGGAGATGAGGTCCTTACCTCAGGACAGGACGGTCTTTTTCCTCCAGGTCTTTTGGTAGGGCAAATAGTTAATGTCTACCGAGATCCTGCTCAAAGTATTTTTAAAATGGCTGAAATAGCTTCTTTGGTAGACCTTTATCGTGTTGATATGGTTTTTGTACTGGCTAAAATTCCTGAGATAAGTTTTTAAAGTTTGAGATGAATCTTAAAGAATTTTTTTTTATAGGGATCCCTTTAGTTTTCTTGGTGCTTTTTTTAAAAGGGTTTTTGCAATCTTTTTTCTTAGCTCCTGTAGGTAATCCTTTTTTGAGCATAGCCTTAATTTTTTTAAGCTATAGAAACGTCAATGTTTGGTTATGGATTTATCTTTTAGTTTTAGGTTTTATAAGTGGGATAGAAACCAACCAAGAGATCTTTAACTTAGGATATTTTTTTCTTATGGGGGTAGTTTTTTATTGGTTTAAAGGATATTTAAACCTAAACAATATTAGAAATAAGCTGTTTTTTTGGGGTATTAACCTGTTAGTTTTTTTTATCATTAAGCTGTTTTTATTTCTTTTGACCGTGCCCTTTAGCTTTACTTTCAGTTTTTGGGCTCATCAGATTCAAGAGTTGTTTCATTTTTTTGTGGTTACCTTGGTATGGATTTTAGGGTTCGAATTTTTCCTTAAAGATCTGTTGATTAGGAAAGATGAGTAATAGATGGATGAAGAACAGAGCCTTTGTAATCCAAGACTTAAGTAAAGTTAAACAAAAAATTTTAAAATCTGAGTTCTGGGAAAAAAGGGTTTTTTGGGCCAAGATCTTGTTATTTTTTATTTTAGCAGTTCTTTGGGGTAGGTTTTTTTATTTACAGGTTATAAAACATTCATACTATGTTAAAAAAGCTAAATCTCGTTCGGTAGTAACCTATACCATTAAAGCCCCGCGAGGTAACATCATCACCGCAGATGGGGTAGTAGTAGCTACCAATCAAGCGGTTTTTAATCTATACATAGATGTTGAGGGAGTTAAAGATAAAGAGGATGAAGTGTTATATAAATTAAGTAAACTTTTAGAGGAAGATTTTGGAATTTTAAAAGAGCGATTTTACCTTTTAAAAAAAACTTCAATAAGCCGAGTGCTTTTAAAGTCTGATTTGCGATGGGATGAAGTGGCTAAAATTATGGTAAGGCTATATTATTTACCTGGGGTAAGTGTAGAAGTAGAGTCAGAGCGGTATTATCCCTATGGAGAAGCTTATTTTCATCTAATAGGTTATGTTTCTAAGATTAACCGCGAGGAATATCTTAAACTTAAAGATAAAGGATATTCTGTAGAGGATTTGATAGGAAAGCAGGGGTTAGAAAAGGTTTTTGAGGAGGAACTTAAGGGTAAAAATGGATATGTTGAAATCGAAAGAGATGCCTATGGTAGGTTAGGAAGGGTGATTGCCCGCACCGAACCTATAGCTGGAAACGACCTTATTTTAACCGTTGACCACAACCTTCAGCTTACAGCCTATGAATTACTTAAAGGTAGAGGAGGGGCCATCGTAGCTCTTTCTCCTTCTGACGGGGGTATCTTGGCGATGGTTAGTGCCCCCTCTGTGGATCCACAGAAGTTTATTATAGGATTTACTAAGGAAGAATGGCAAGCTATCTCATCTGCTAAAGAAAGCCCTTTTTTAAATAAAGCTCTAAGGGCTTATCCTCCAGGTTCAACCTATAAGGTTATCACTGCTTTAACTGCACTCAGAAAAGGGGTGATAACCAACCCCAGTCAATCTGTCTTTTGTCCAGGATATTTTAATTTTGGTACCAGGACTTTTAAGTGTTGGGAACACCGAGGGCATGGAACAGTAGGTTTGATAAAGGCTATAGCGGTTTCTTGTGATGTCTATTTCTATACCTTAGGGACTAAACTTGAGGTAGACGATATAGCGAGTGTGTCTAAAGAATTTGGTTTAGGGCAAAAAGCCTTAGGTTGGCCAGAGGAAGACGCTGGACTTGTACCTGATAGGGCCTGGAAAAGGAAAAGACTAAAACAAGATTGGTTTCCAGGAGAGACTGTAGTTCTTTCAATAGGACAGGGATACATTTTAACTTCTCCGTTACAATTAGCTAAGCTTTATATGGTCATAGCCAACGGTGGATATCTATACCGACCTTATATAGTAAAAACCATCCAAAAAGTGGATGGGACTAAAATAGAATTTCAACCAGTTTTGGAAAGAAAGATAGAAATAAACTCTCAACATTTAGAATGGATAAGACAAAGCCTAATAGAGGTGGTTCGGTCTGGGACTGCTAAGTCAGCTGCAGTTCCAGGTATAATAGTAGCTGGTAAAACTGGTACTGCTCAGGTTGTTTCTTTGTCTGCTAAGAAAAAACACCTTGAACATCACGCCTGGTTTGTAAGTTATGCAGGAAAGGAAACCCCAGAGATAGTTAGCACAATTTTTGTAGAACATGGAGGTAGTGGAGGAGGAGTTGCTGCACCTCTTGCAAGAGAACTTTACAAGGTATTTTTTAAAATCTCTGCACCTCCTAACCAAGCTTTAGAAGAAGAGAGAGAGGAGATACCAGAAGTTGGAGAAAATTTTACCGGAGAAATAGCTAATCCTTTAGAGGAAGAAAATGCAGGTGAAAGAAGATAATTATAAAGAGGCCATAAAAAGAAATTTAAAAGGTTTTTTAGTGGTTTTTGCTTTATTTGCTTTAGGTAACATACATCAATTTTTTATCGCTGAAAGTTTAAGTTTTTTTATAAAAAATTTATTGTGGCATGTTTTAGGTTTTTCTATTTTTTTCTTTTTGCTTTTCTTTACAGACTATAAGAAGGTGTCGTTTAGAGCACTCTGGTATGCCTATTGGATTTTAAATTTTGTGCTGTTTATCATGTTAATTTTCCATAAACGATGGTTAAACTTAGGATTTTTGTCTTTACAGCCCTCGGAGTTTGTTAAATTTATTTTGTTGTGGTTGATAAGCCTGTATTTGAGTAGAGAACCTTCTGAAGTAATCCCCCCCAAAAAATTGCTTAAAATATTTGGGTTGATTGCTTTGCCCCTTATTTTAATCATGCCGACTGATCTTGACTATGCGTTTATCATGGGAGTGATGTTTTTTTCTTGGTTGCTTTTTATTGGAGTACCTAAAAGAATTTTTATACTGCTTTTTAGTGGTGTTCTTTTATTTTCTTTTGTGTTTGTTCCTATAGCATGGCAAAAATTAAAGCCTCACCAAAAAGGAAGAATTTATGGATATCTTGAGCCTGAAAAGTATGCTAAGACCTGGGGATATCAGTTAAACCAGTCTTTAATAGCCATAGGTTCTGGTGGTCTGACAGGACAAAAATTTTATAAAGGTTGGTCTACCCGTTTAGGATATTTACCTACTAAGCATACCGACTTAGCCTTTGCTGTTTGGGCAGAAACTTGGGGTTTATTAGGGGTTTCAGTTTTTTTAGCGCTTTATGGTTATTTGATTTATTTCGGAATCTGTGTTTCTCAAACTACCAAAGACTGGTTTGGTAAATATTTAAGTTTAGGGGTAAGTTTAATCTTACTTTGGCAATTGTTTTTTAACTTAGGTGGTTGTTCAGGTTTGTTACCCATGACCAGTATTCCCTTACCTTTTTTAAGTTATGGCGGCTCTATCACGATTTTGGTCTATATTTTACTGTATTTGCTATTTAACGTGGCAATAAAAAAGTATTTCTTTAAATAATTTTATTTTTTATAACTTTCTAAAACTTGACTTTTTGAAAATTTATAATACAAATGTAGCTTTAAGATGATAAAAAAGTTTAGATAGAGGGGTGGACGAAAGATGATAAACGTTGATTTTACGCTTTTTGTGCAAATTGCTGAAGCTTTGATCATGACGTTTATTTTGTATCACATTTTGATCAAACCTGTGATGAAAGCCATGCAACAAAGAGAACAACATTTTGCAAGCTTGGAAAAAGAGACGCAAGAGCTTTTAAATTCAGCCTCAGACATAATCAAAAAATATGAAGAAGAACTTGCTAAAGCCAGGGCAGAGGGAGCTCAGAAAAGAGAACTTTTAAAAGAAGAAGCTCGTAAAATCGAAAAGGAGCTTCTTTCTAAGGTGTTGAAAGAAGTAGAAGAATATAAAGCTAGATGGTCTCAAGAATTTACCAATCAACTTGAGGCTATTAGAAAAGATTTGCAAGGCCGTATTGAGATGTTTGCAGGTTTGATTGTTGAAAGAGTTTTAGGGAGGAAGGTATGAGAAGCATGAAGGCGATGGTTGGGTTTTTGTTGGTTCTTTTATTGGTTGGAGCTGAGTTAGCTTGGGCGGCTGGTGGAGGAGAAGGTGGTTCTCATGGTGTAACTCCTACCCAGTTAAAAAATCTTTTTTGGTTTACCTTGAATTTTATAGCTTTGGTAGTCATTCTTTATAAGTTTGCTAGAAAGCCTGTAGTGAATATGTTTAAGTCTAGACAAGAGAATATATTGCGTCAGTATAACGAGCTTTTGGAAAAGAAAAGGGAAGCTGAGGCTAAATATTTAGAATTACAAGAAAAGGTTAAAAATCTTGAAAAAGAAGCGCAGGCTATCTATGAAAATTATGTAGCCCAGGGTCTTAAAGAAAAGGAAAGAATCATAGAGGAGGCCAATCTTCAGGCTGAAAGGATTAAACAGCAGACAGAGCTTTATATTCAACAAGAGATAGAAAAGGCTAAAAACATGTTAAGAGAAGAGGTAGCCGAGGCTGCTGTTAAGTTAGCTGAAGATCTTTTAAGAAAAAGCATAACCGAGGAAGACCAGAAAAAGATTTATAAAGAATTTATAAACGAAATCAGAGGGAGGGTGGTTCATTGAAAGGACTAGTCATAGCCTTAAAGTATGCTAAAGGTTTTTTTGCCGCAGCAAAAGAGTTAGGCAAAACCAAGGAGTTTGGCGAGCAACTTGGTAAGATTAAAGAGTTGCTCGACTCTATGCCTGAAGTTTTACAGGCTTTACAAAGCCCTATTTACCCCCCTGATTTAAAGATGGAGGTGGTAGAAGAGCTTTTAAAGGCCCTTCAGGTTGAGCCTGAGGTGGAAAGATTTTTGAGGTTGTTGGTTGAAAAAAGAAGGATACAGTTGATAAGAGAGATCTTTGCTCTTTATCAAGAGTTGTTAGATGAAGAACTTGGGATAGCCAGAGGGGAGGTTTATACTGCATATCCTTTAACTGAAGAAGAGGTTAAGGAGTTGCAGGAGGTTTTGAAAGGTTTCCTTAAAAAAGAAGTGGTTTTAGAGCCTAAGCTGGATGAAAGTATTATAGGTGGGGTAAAGGTAAAAGTAGGAGATTTAGTTTTAGATAGTACCATAAAAACTCAGTTGGAAAAATTTAAAGAAATCATAAAAGGAGAGGTGCTGTGATGCAGGGGATAAGGGTAGAGGAGATCAGCGATTTAATTAAAAAAAGGATTGAGGAGTATGAGAAAAAGATAGACTTAAACGAGATGGGTGTAGTTATCTCGGTGGGTGACGGTGTTGCCCGTGCCTTTGGTTTAAGAAATTGTCAGGCTATGGAGCTTATCGAGTTTGTAGAAGCAGGGGAAATGGGAATTGCGCTAAACTTAGAGTTTGACAACGTTGGTATCCCTATCATGGGTGATGCTACTAAGATTAAGGAAGGGCAGACTGTAAAAAGAACGGGAAGAATTGCAGAGGTTCCGGTTGGAGAGGCAGTTATCGGAAGGGTTATAGACCCCTTAGGAAGACCTCTTGATGGAAAGGGCCCTATTCAAGCTAAAGAGTTTAGAAGGATAGAGGTTAAAGCTCCTGGTATCATTAAGAGAAAACCAGTGCATGAACCCATGTATACCGGTATCAAAGCTATTGATGCTATGACCCCTGTTGGAAGGGGACAGAGAGAGCTTATCATCGGTGATAGACAAACAGGAAAAACGGCGATAGCTATAGACGCTATTTTAGCTCAAAAAAATTCAGATATTTATTGTATATATGTCGCTGTAGGACAGAAGAAATCCAACATAGCTCAGATTGTAGAAGTGTTACGTAGATATGGTGCTATGGAATACACCACCGTCGTCGTGGCTGCTGCTTCTGACCCAGCTACGTTGCAATATATTGCTCCTTATTCTGGATGTGCCATCGGTGAATACTTCAGAGATACAGGTAGACATGCTTTGATTATATATGATGACCTCTCCAAACAGGCTAACGCTTATCGTGAAGTGTCACTCCTTTTAAGAAGACCTCCTGGACGTGAGGCTTATCCTGGTGACATCTTTTATAACCACTCCAGGCTTTTAGAAAGAGCAGCTAAACTTCATGATAACTATGGTGCAGGTTCTTTAACAGCTTTACCTATTATCGAGACCTTGCAGGGAGACGTTTCTGCCTACATTCCTACCAACGTTATTTCTATTACTGACGGACAGATCTATTTGGAACCTGGTTTGTTCTTTGCTGGTATTCGTCCAGCCATCAACGTAGGTCTCTCGGTTTCTCGAGTAGGTGGTGCTGCTCAAATTAAGGCTATGAAACAGGTAGCAGGAAGGTTAAGGCTTGAGCTTGCCCAGTATAGAGAGTTGGCGGCTTTTGCTCAGTTTGGTTCAGAGCTTGATAAGGCTACCCAAAGGGTTCTTCACAGAGGTGCCCGTTTGGTAGAAATTCTTAAACAACCTCAGTATCAACCTCTTCCAGTAGAAAAAGAAGTATGTATTCTCTTTGCTGGAACGAGGGGATTTTTAGATGAAATGCCTTTAGAGGTTTTAGGACAGTATGAAAAAGAGCTTTATGAGTTTATCGAAAGCAAATATCCAGAAATTTATAAAGAAATAAGGGAGAAAAAAGAAATTTCTCCAGAGTTAGAACAAAAAATGAACCAAGCTTTTAAAGAGTTTAATGAGTTGTTTAAGAAAAACAACAACGTGGAGCCTGTGCCTATCCCATAAGAGTTGAGAGGTTTTTAGCTGGTTGATAGATAAAGGGGGTAAAAATGCCTAACTTAAGAGATATTAGAAAGAAGATAGATGCGGTAAAGAAGATAGGGCAGATCACCAAAGCTATGAACATGGTGGCTTCTGCCAAGCTTCGTTCTATCCAAAGAAGACTTGAAGGTTTTCGTCCTTATAAAAACAAGTTTGAAGAGGTAATAGGTAACCTTGTAAGCTCTGGTGGTATCAACCCCCAGAAGATAGAGTTACTTCAGGTAAGAGAGGTAAAAAAGGTTGGTATCATTTTAGTTTCTGCCGACAGAGGTCTTTGCGGTGCGTTTAACTCTATGTTGATAAAAGAAACAGAAAAGACGATAGCGAGATTAAAAAAAGAAGGTAAAGAAGTAGAGTTAATCTGTGTAGGTAAGAAGGGTGCAAACTATTTTGCTAAAAGGGCACCCATCAAAGAAGCTTATACGGATGTGATGGGTAAAGTGCTTATTCAAGATGCAAGAAAAATAGCTCGTTCGGCTATGAGAGCATTTTTAAATGGTGAATGGGATGAGGTTTATATCGTATATGGTTATTTTGTTAATTTAATCAAACAAATTCCTAAGGTAGAAAAGCTTTTACCTTTGAGTTTTGAACCAAAAGAAGGTGAAGAAAAGCCTAAGGTTAGCTACTCTTATATTTATGAACCAGAAGAGGAGGAGCTTTTGCCCGAGATTTTGCCTCTTTATGTAAACACGGTAGTTTTTGCGGCTATGCTTGAGACGGCAGTCAGTGAACAAGCAGCTCGTATGACAGCTATGGATAATGCTAACAGGGCTTGTGGAGATATGGTAAGGCAATTAACCTTGCTTTTTAACAAAACCAGGCAAGCTTCTATTACTAAAGAGTTGATGGACATAGTTGGTGGTGCTGAAGCTATCAAAAAAGGTTAACAAATATTAAAAGCTTTTAGGAGGTTAAAGTATGGCTGAAAAAGTAATGGGGAAGATAGTTCAGGTTATGGGTCCAGTTGTAGACGTTGAGTTCCCTCCGGGACAGGTTCCTAAACTGCTTGATGCGTTAAAGGTGACCAACCCAGCGATAGATGATAGAGAGTGGAACTTAGTTTTAGAGGTAGCTCAACAGTTAGGAGATAACGTTGTTCGTTGTATTGCTATGGATACTACCGACGGTTTGAGAAGGGGACAAGAGGTTTGGGCAACTGGCGAGCCGATTAAAGTGCCTGTGGGTAAGGCAACTCTTGGAAGGATTATGAACGTGGTAGGTGAGCCTGTGGACGAAGCAGGTCCTATTAATGCTGATAAATATTATCCTATTCACAGACCAGCTCCAGCTCTTACAGAACAAGACGTTACCATCAAGGTTTTGGAAACAGGTGTTAAAGTGTTTGACCTTCTCATTCCTTTCCCTCGTGGTGGAAAGATGGGTACATTTGGTGGAGCAGGTGTGGGCAAGACAGTCGTCATGATGGAAATGATCCATAACATCGCTATGGAACACGGTGGTATTTCTGTTTTCTGTGGTGTTGGAGAAAGGACCCGTGAAGGTAACGACCTTTATTTAGAGATGAAACATTCTGGAGTTATCGATAAAGCTGCATTGGTTTATGGTCAGATGAACGAGCCTCCTGGAGCACGTGCAAGAGTTGGTCTTACAGGTGTTACCGTAGCTGAATATTTTAGAGATGAAGAAGGACAGGACGTGCTTTTGTTTATCGATAACATCTTCCGTTTTACCCAAGCAGGTTCTGAGGTTTCTGCTATTCTTGGAAGAATACCTTCTGCAGTGGGTTATCAACCTACCTTGGCTACAGACTTGGGAGCTTTACAAGAGAGGATTACCTCTACCAGTAAAGGTTCTATTACCTCTGTGCAGTGTGTTTACGTGCCTGCAGACGACTTGACAGACCCAGCACCAGCTACTACCTTTGCCCACCTTGACGGTACGGTGGTTTTGTCCAGACAAATTGCAGAGCTTGGTATCTATCCTGCGGTGGACCCATTAGATTCTCAGTCTCGTATTCTTGATCCTAATGTTTTAGGTTGGGAACACTATACAGTTGCTCGTCAAGTACAACAGGTTTTACAGAGATATAAAGACCTTCAGGACATCATAGCCATTCTTGGTGTAGAAGAACTTTCTGAAGAAGATAAGATTATCGTTGCTCGTGCTAGAAAAATACAAAGGTTCCTTTCTCAGCCTTTCCACGTGGCAGAACAGTTTACAGGTACTCCTGGAAGATATGTAAAACTTGAAGATACCATCAGAGGTTTTAAAGAGATATTAGAAGGAAAACACGACGACCTCCCAGAACAGGCTTTTTATATGGTTGGATCCATAGAAGAAGCAGTAGAAAAAGCTAAGAAGTTACTGGAGGGTTAACGGAGGGATAAATGGCTAAGATTTTACTTGAAATAATAACCCCAGATAGGGTGGTGGTAAGCGAAGAGGTAGACATCGTAACTGCTCCAGGGGTAGCTGGGGAGTTTGGAGTTTTGGCTAACCATGCCCCTATGGTAGCGGCGGTGAAGATAGGACCTCTTCGTTACCGTGTAGGAGATAAAGAAGAGTGGGTAGCTATAAGCGGTGGTTTTTGTGAGGTCTTTAACAACAAGATAACCTTTTTAGTAGAATCAGCCGAAAGAGCATATGAAATAGACGTAGAAAGGGCGTTAAAAGCCAAGGAAAGAGCAGAAAAAAGGATACAACAATATATGGCTCAAGCAGAGAAAATTGATTATGCCAGGGCAAGAGCTGCTCTCCAGAGGGCCTTGACCAGACTTTTGGTAGCAGAAAAAGGAAAAACAGGAGTTCCTCGATAAAAATTTAGACAAATCTATCCTTGAGGCCCCTGAAAAGGACAGGGGCCTCAATTTTTAAAAGTTGCAAAAGTCAGTAGTCCGTGAGTTAATCCGTTCTCTTAGAAAGTCTTATACTATAGAATGTTTGCAAAGGTTAAGTCTTTTTATCTGTAAACATATAGAAAAATTATCTTTTTATCAAGAATCTCAAGAGATTGTTTACTATTATCCAAAAGACGGAGAGGTTTCCCTACTTTATTTGATAGGAAAAGGTTTTTTAGAAAAAAAGGTCTATTTACCTAAAACCTGGGTTCAACAAAAAAAACTAACCTTTCATCAAATTTACAGTTTTTCTGATTTAAGACCAGGACCTTTTAAATTATTAGAACCCCCTGTGGAACATCCGAAAATAGAGTTGAAAGAGATAGAATTAATCTTTGTTCCTGGTTTAGCTTTTGATTTGAAAGGAGGTAGGATAGGTTATGGAGGAGGTTTTTATGACCGGGTTTTATCTCAAGTAAAAGGTAAAAAAATAGGGGTTGCTTTTTCCTTTCAAGTTTTCAACAAACTTCCTTTAGAACCTCATGATTGTAAGGTAGATTTTTTGGTTACTGAAAAGGGGGTTTGGGCATGCAATCTTTAAAAGAGATTTTAAAGAAAAATTATACAATTTTGATAGACAACCTACAAAAAGCTTGCTTAAAAGCTGGTAGACCGATGGATTCAATTCAAGTTTTAGGTGCTTCTAAAGGTCAAAGTATAGAGAAAATAAAGATTGCTTATGAACTTGGTATAAAACTTTTTGGAGAAAACTATGTACAAGAGGGAGAGAAAAAGATCAAAGAACTTTTTTTCTTAGATATAGAATGGCATTTCATAGGAAGGCTTCAGACCAACAAGGTGAAAAAGGCTTTAAACCTTTTTTCGGTTTTACATACCTTAGACCGTTATGATTTGGCTAAAGAAATACAAAAACAGGCTGAGAAGTTAAACAAACGAGTCCCGGTTCTGGTGGAGATAAACATAGGAGAGGAACCTACCAAAGCAGGGATAAACAAAGGTGAGGTAGAGGATTTTTTAGAAAAAATAAGTAATTTTGACAGAATTAAGATAATAGGTCTTATGTGTTTACCTCCTTATAAGGAAAATCCCGAAGAAGTAAGGCCTTATTTTGTAGAAATGAGAAAACTTTTTGAAAGGTTAAAACCTTATTTAGGAAACGAATTTAGAGAGCTTTCTATGGGAACCAGTCACGACTATACCGTAGCTGTAGAAGAAGGAGCTACTATTATCAGAATAGGAGAGGCTCTTTTTGGTAAAAGAGAGCGTAACCCCTAAGAAAACCTTTTTCCCTGAAAAGAATTCTAAGCTTTTCTTGTTGGTAGCAGGATTTTCCTTAGGTCTTTTTTTAGGTTTTTTAGGTATTCCCTGGTGGCTACCTTCTTTAGGTTTTATGCTTTTTTTATGTTTTTGGTATCTTTTGTCTAAAGAAAAGAGGTCGTTCAATCTTTTATTATTCAGTTTTATTCTTATTGGTTCGTTAATTTTTAGCAAAAATTATTGGGAATCTCGTTTAAATTTAACAGAGGACAGAGAGTTTGAGAGTTATGTAATTATAGAGAAGGTAGAACCCTATTTTGGAGGTTATTTTATCGAAGCCTATGATAAAGAAAAAGGAAGAATTGTGTTTAAAACTGATGGTTTATATTTTAAACCTGGTCAAGAGTGTCTTCTATGGTTAAAGCCTAAAAATGTAAAAGAATATTTTCTTCCTTTCTTTTTTCAGAAGGAATTAAGATTAAAAGCTAAGGGATACGAAGAGGAAGTATTTTTTATAAGAGAAAAAGGTTGGGTATGCAGGGATCCTAAGGGTTTTCAAGTAGAGGCTTTAAGATTTCAACTTTTTCAGTTTTCAGAGGGGCTTGACCAGGGAGCCAAAGGTCTTTTTCAAGCTTTGGTTTTAGGAGTAGAAACTAACCTTCCAGAGGAAGTTAAAGAAAGATTAAAAGATCAAGGACTTTACCATCTTTTAGCTATCTCAGGTTTTAATTTAGCTGTGATGTTTTGGTTATTTTACCGTTTTAGCTTTTGGTTGCTTGGTTTTACTCCTGCGGTAAAATGGGGATATCCTTTACAAAATTTAGCTTATATAACAGCCCTTCCAGCAGCCTTTTCTATTCTTGTCTTTTCTGGTTTTTGCCCTTCAGCCTACAGAGCTTTTCTGTTTCTTTCTATCTACGTATTTTCTCGATTGTTTTTTAGAAGAACCTCAGGTTTAATCATCCTATTTCTTACCGCAGGAGTTATCCTTGTTTTTCAACCTTACCTGATAGGTAACTTTTCGTTTTTACTTTCTTTTATGGCTACCTTAGGTTTGATTTTAGGTGATAGGTTATATAGGTTTTATTTTTTTGGCTTTTTAGATAGAATTTTATCCTCTGATAGGTGGTATCATCGGGTTTTAAACTGGATAATTTATTCTTCTTGGATTTCTGTGGTAATAAGTATATTACTTATGCCTTTTATCTTTGCCATAAACGGAAAATTCCCTATATGGACGGTTTTTAACAATCTATTGGCAGGCTTTTTTTGGAGTTTTTTCTTTATTCCAGGTTGCATCTTAGTAGCTTTTCTTTCTTTTATTTTACCAGACATAGCCTTAGGTTTAGGTAATTTTATAGGAAAAATTTTTTGTTTATATAACTACTTACCTTTTTGGGAAGGCTATCTAACTTTAACCTTACCTTTAAACCTTTTTTGTTGGTTATGGTTAAGCTTTATTATTTTTATAGGTATTGCCTGGTATGTTGGTTCTAAAAAGATTTCTCTGATTTGTTTGGTAAGTTTTTCATTATTTGTGATAGTTGTTGATACTTTGTACAAAAGAGTAAGTTACTTTCTTGTTTTAGATGTAGGTAGAGCAAATGCCATGGTTTTTAAGTTTAAAGATAAACATATCATGATAGATACAGGACCCAATTTTAATACTAACTCTTCAGGGAATGAAGGGTTTAATTGGACGAAGTTTTATTTAGAGCCTACTTTAAGAAAGCTTGGGATTTCGATGATAGACCTGTTAATAATCTCCCATCCTGACCTTGACCACAGCGGGGGTTTTAACACGTTGAAAAAAAGTTTTTTGATAAAAAGAGAAGTTACTGGAAAGTTTAACTCACAAGATTGGGAAAAGGTAAATCTACTTTATCCTTTAGAAGAGATTTCCTCTCCTCAGAGTTTAAAAATAGGAGAAACAGAGGTTTTTCTTTTCCCTGGAGCTGAAGCTTACGAAGATCTTAACCGAGAAAGTGTGGTTGTAGTTTTAGAACATAAAGGTTTAACCATTTTTTGCCCTGGAGATATAGACGTAGAGAGGTTTTATAGGTTAAAAGAAGAGGGGAGAGTTTTCCCAGCTGAGGTGCTGATTTCTCCTCATCATGGTTCAAAAAAGGGGATAAATCAGGAGGTTTTAAGTTGGCTAAAATCTAAAGTGGTTTTAACGTCAGGTAGAGGACCTTATCATCCTCATCAAGAAGTTAAATCATTGCTTGAGACACAAGGTATTCCTCATTTTTCTACTGCTGAAGAAGGAACCCTTTATGTTTTCCCAAAGGATGATTATTTTATAGTATGTTCAGAAAAAACAGTAAGAACAAATTTTGGGATTAAGATATTTTTTCCCTTAGTTCCACACTATTTAGAATATGACTCTTGTAAAAAGTTTACCTATTATAAGGATTGGGAAATTAAATAAAAAAACTTAGGAGAATGTAATGTTATCTAAAAGTTACGAAACTTTTGAACATGGAGCAGACATAGGGATAAGAGGTTATGGAAAGACCTTAGAAGAGGCCTTTTCTAATTTGATAAAGGCCCTTTTTAGCTTGATTGGAGAAGAAGTAGACTTTAATAGAGTAGCAGCTGATCAAAGGGTAGAGATAGAGGTAGAGGCTGATTTTTTAGAGGAATTGGTGGTGATTTTTATCAATAAGGTGTTAAGTTTGTTTGCTTTAGAAAATATCTTTTTTAAAGAATTTAAAGGTAAAATATGGGAAAGTGATCAGAGAGTAAGGTTAGAGGGGACGTTATTAGGAGAAAAATATTCTCCAGAAAAGTTTGGGTATGGGGTTGAGGTAAAAGGAGCTACTTTTACTTTGGCTAAGGTAGAAAAAAAAGATGATCTCTGGATAGCTCAGTGTGTAGTAGATGTATAAGACTTTAGATAAACTTAATTAAAGGGATGATGTATGGCTAAAATACTTATTGTAGGCAGACCTAATGTAGGTAAATCTACGCTTTTTAATACTCTTATCGGGGAAAAAAAGGCTATAGTTGAACGAACCCCTGGGGTTACCCGAGACCTGGTAGAGGGATATCTTGAGTTAGAAGAAGGGAAGGGGGTAAAATTAGTTGATACAGGGGGTATAGAATGGGGGGGGAAGGGGTTTTTTAGTGAAGTTATCAAAAAGCTGGTAGACCAGGCTTTGGAAGAAGCAGATTTAGTTCTTTTTGTGGTGGATGCTAAACAGGGATTGACTGAAGAAGACAAGGTTATCGCAGAATATTTGAGAAAAAAAGATAAAAAGATTTTGTTGGTAATAAACAAAGTAGAAGCCAAGGAAGATCAAGATAGGGTTTTTGATTTTTATTCTTTAGGTTTTCCAGAGATTATTTCTATTTCTGCTAAAAACAAAAAAAATATTACTGAATTAAAAAATCTAATAGAAAAGCAGTTAGAAGGATCGATAGAAAAAATACCTCAAGAAGAGCCGCTAAAGATAGCGATTCTTGGAAGACCGAACGTAGGAAAAAGTACGCTTATCAACCGTTTGGTAGGATATGAAAGGGTGATCGTATCTGAAATCCCTGGGACTACCAGAGATTGTGTAGATGTAAGGTTAAGTTTCCCTACCGGAGAAAGTTTTTTGTTGATAGACACTCCAGGAATAAGAAGAAGAACCAGATTAGAAGAGAGAGCAGAAAAATTTGGTGTAGATAAGGCTTTACATACTATTGAAAGAGTAGATGTGGTACTTATGGTGGTTACTGCCGAGGAAGGGATAACCAACCAAGACCAGCGTTTGTTAAGACAGATATATAAGCATCACAAAGCCTGTATCCTTTTAGTAAATAAATGGGATCTTTTTGATAAAAAGAGAGAGGCTGGAAATCTGGTTTTAGAAAGGATAAAACATGGAGTAAGGTTTATGCCTTGGCTTCCTATTCTTACCATTTCAGCCAAAACCGGAAGAAGGGTAAATGAAATTTGGAGTGTTTTAAAGGAGGTAATGGAACAATATAGTTTAAGGGTAAACACTGCTCAGGTGAATAAACTTTTGGAATACCTAAAGGAGAATCATAATTTTTCGATAAAAGGGAAAAAGCTTAAATTTTATTATGCTACTCAAACAGACATCAAGCCTCCTACCTTTGTAGTTTTTATCAATTTTGATCCAGAAGAGGTGCCTAAAAGCATAGAAAAGTTTATCAGAAACAGTTTTCAAAAACATCTGAACTTTGATAAAGTACCTATTAAAGTGGTTTTTAGGCTAAGGAGTTGAATTGGTAGAGGAAATAGGTTGGACTTGGGAGGTTTCTTTAGGTGGTTGGTAATGTATGACTAAGCTTATCCTTCTGTTTCTTGGGTCAGAGGGATTATCCTTTATTAAAGGGAAGTTGTCTGCATATCCTACTACTTCTTTTATTTTTTCTGGAGAAATTCCGTTTTTTTCTAACTCTAACATGGCTGAAAGGGCTCTGGCAGTAGAGAGTTCCCAGTTTCCTAATTTTCCTCTTCTTGAAGGGACAGCGTCTGTATGTCCTTCTATGGTTATAGTTCCAGAAACGTCTTTTAACTCCTGGGCTAAGGTTTGTAGTATAGATTTAGCAGTAGGAGTTAACTCAGCACTACCACTCTGGAATAAAGGTTGATTGGTAAGTTCTACAATTTCTATACGGATGATTTTTTCTTTTTCTGAAATTTCTATTAAAATATGTTCTTTAAGAGACTTTAGTCTTGTTTCTACGATTTTTTTTATCTTTTCTTCTTCTTTTTTTAGGTCAAACTTGGCCTCAGGCATAATTCCACTATATTCACTTTTTAATGTGCCTTTTCGGTAATACTCCATAAGCATACTTACACCAGCCTTTTCAAAGATGTTAAACTTTCTAAAATAGGCTGCAACCTGGGCTTTTTGTTTAGGTTCCATGATACTTACCAGCCACATCAAAAGAAAAAAAGTCATCATCCCTGCTAAAAAGTCTGCATAGGCAATCTTCCAGGAACCTCCGTGATGCCCTCCGACTATTTTTTTAACCTTTTTGATGATGATAGGAGGAGTGGTCATGGTTTATTTGTTATTTTTTACCTTTCATAAGGTTTTCAAGTTCTTCAAAAGATGGTCTCATATGAGGAGGTATGGTTCTCCTGGCAAATTCAACCGCTATTTGAGGGGCTCCACCTCCTATAAAATAAACGATAGCGGTTTTGATGACGTTAAGATATTCTTTTTCTTGATTGCAAAAAAACTCCAATTTTTGGACAAGAGGGGTTAAAAATCCATAACAGGTTAAGATACCGATAAACGTACCTGCAAGAGCTATAGAAAGGTGATGACCTAAAACTTCAGGTGGCTCATCAATTTTCCCCATCGTTAAAATTATACCCAAAACTGCGGCCACCAAACCCAACCCTGGCATAGAGTCTGCAAGTTTTTCAAGACGGTGTACCGGTTCTAAATTTTCATGGTGGATGATTTCTATCTCATTTTCTAAAAGGGCTTCTAACTCAAAATGTGTGATGTTGGTGGTTAAAATAGAACGAAAAGTGTTTCTAATAAAGTCTAAGGCGTGATGATTAGCAAGAACCTTAGGATAGCTTGAAAAGATTTTACTTGCTTCTGGGTTTTCAATGTCTTGTTCGATCGAGATTAAACCTTCTTTTTTTATCTTCTTAAAGATATCATTTAAAAGAAGCAGTAAGTCTATAAAATCTTGTTTCCCATAAATTTGAGGTTTAGTAAGTCCTTTGATAGAATATTGTATAACCCCTTTTAAAGCAGGTTGGGTTGAAGCTGCTAATAAGGCTCCTCCTGCTGCTCCAAAGATGATTAACCATTCTACCGGCTGTACAAGAACTGAAAAATTCCCATGTTCTAAGGCATACCCACCAAAAACACAAACTATAACTACAATAAAACCTACTATAGAAGGCATTTAGATTTCCCTCATCTCTCTGATGATTTCTCTTTCCTTTTGCAGGATAAAAAAACCTATCTTTTCTCTGATGTCTTTAGTTAGGTTTACAAACTCCACAGCTACTTCAAACTTTCCCTCTAAAGGTTTACATCTGACTACCTTGCCATAAAGATAAAAACCTACAGGCTGATAAAGGTCTAATACCGTTTTTATTTCTACAAAATCGTTTATTTCAAAAGGTTCTTGGCTAATAAATCTTAGGCCTTTTTCACTTAAGTTTACTTTTTTATAAGGAAGGTTGTTAAATCCTTCTTTTTCCCGAGACATAAGGTTGATAAGGTAATCAAGTTTTGCGTTGATTAGCTTTAACCAAGAGTTTAACGCTTCATCTATCGTATCTTTAATAGGAATGTAGGAAAAAATAGAGGTATCTCCTACTACATGGGCTATTCTGTTTTCTATCTCAGAGGGATCTAACTTGGTCACCTCTAACGGAATTATTACATCTATTCTTACGGCTTCTCTGTCCATAAATCCTCTAAGAGAGATTTTATAAAATAAATCGGAAATATTTTAAAAAACTTTAAAATTTCCCTTTTGGGGATCAAATTTTTTTAATTTTGAAATTATATAGTTAATTTTTAGGGTTGACAAGACGGAAAAATTAGTATAATAGTTTATTTAAAATTCAAAAATAAATTTTTAGGAGGTGACCTTATGCATCATCAAATTTATGTAGTGGGGCACAAAAAACCTGATACTGATTCTGTGGCTTCTGCTATAGTGTTTGCTTACCTTTTAAACGCTTGGAAAAAAGCAGGCTGTAAAATCATGAATGTAGAAAAGGAAGCCGTGCCAGTGATTCAAGGAGAACCTAATGCAGAAACAAAGTTTGTCTTAGAAAAATTTGGGGTAGCAGTGCCTGAGATTATGACAGACGGCGAAGGCAAGACTGTTGCTTTAGTAGATCACTCTGATAAGGTGCAAAGTGTTGATAACATAGACAAGGCTGAAATAGTAGCCGTGGTTGATCATCACAAAATCGGAGATGTAACCACCCCTAATCCGATATTTTTTGTTAACTTCCCAGTAGGTTGTACTGGTACTGTTTTGAAGTTTCTCTTTGATAAAACAGGGGTTGAAATTCCTAAGGAAATAGCTGGTCTCATGCTTGCAGCCATCTTAAGCGATACCGTGGTTTTTAAGTCTGCTACCACCACCGAGGCTGATAAAGAAGCAGCTGAAGCTTTAGCCAAGATCGCCGGGATAGACGACATTATAAACTTTGGTGTAGAGGTAAAATCCAAACTTTCTGATGTTTCTGGAATGTCTGCCAAAGACATCATCATGAGAGACTTCAAAGACTACAACATGAGTGGTAAAAAGGTAGGAGTAGGACAGATAGAGTTGGTTGACTTAAAGACCGTAGAAAACAGGTTTGATGAAATCTATGATGAGCTTAATAAGATTAAGGTCGAAGGGGCTTATCATTCTGTGGTGTTGATGTTAACAGACATCATGAAGGAAGGCACCGAGTTGATGGTTATCACAGACGAACCAAAGATCATTGAGATTACTTTTGGGAAGAAATTAGAAGGAAAAAGCGTTTGGTTACCAGGCGTTATGAGTAGAAAGAAAGAAGTGGTACCACCTTTAGAAAAAACTTTCGCTAACCTCTAAAATGATACAAAGGGAGGGGTTTTCCCTCCCTCTATTCTATTTTTAAGCTAATGTCTACTGCTCTAACCGAATGGGTTAAGCTCCCAGAAGAGAGATAATCAACCTCAAGGTTGGCAAAATATTCTATGTTATCTAAATTAATTCCACCAGAGACTTCTATTTTAAGGTTAGGGTTGTAATGCTTGATAAGATCTTTTGCTTTCTGCACGTTTTCTGGAGTAAAGTTATCTAAAAGAACTACATCTATAGGTGCTTTGGCTTTCAGTAAAAACTCTAACTCTTCTAAAGATTTTACCTCTATCTCTATTTTTAGGTAATGAGGTAAAGTTTTAAGTACTTGAGGGATTTTTTCTATTCCTCCTAAAACTTTGATATGATTATCCTTTATGAGAATACCGTCAGAAAGAGAGAAACGATGATTTTGTGCCCCTCCTACCTTAACCGCATATTTTTGTAAAACCTTTAAGCCAGGAAGGGTTTTTCTCGTATCAAGCAGGATGGTTTTATATGGGCTAAGTTTTTTTACCATCTTTCGGGTATAAGTGGCAATCCCAGAAAGATGTTGAAAAAGGTTAAGAACCACCCTTTCTGCTTTTAGTATGCTTTTTACCCTACCTTCTACCATTCCTATTTTTGTATAGGGTTCTATTTCTTGACCGTCGTGATAGTGCCAAGAGATTTTTATTTCTGGGTCGATAAAGGCAAACCCTTCCTCTACCACCAACGTACCACATACTACCATAGGTTCTTTAGCTAAAAAATAAGCTTTTACTATAGGGTTTTCTTTGACCACCAATTCTGTGGTTACATCATAAAAAGGTATATCTTCCTCAAAAGCTTGGGCTAAAATATTTCTAATTTTCCATTTTTCAAGCATTTTTTGGTTTAATACTCTGGAAAAATTAAATAAAAGTCTTAATTTTTATCATAACTTAAAACGGTAAGATGTAAAGGGTGCTAAGTTTGGGAGGTGAGCTTATATGGAAGAGGTTAAAGAAAAAGAACAGAATTTAGAGGAAAATCGTGAAACTCAACAAGAAGCTAAGGCTAAAGAGGAAGATGAGCTTAAATACTGGAAGGATTTAGCCTTAAGGTATGCGGCTGAGATAGAAAATCTAAAGAAAAGTTTTAAAAGAGAAAAAGAAGATTATTATAAGTTTGCCTTGGAAAACCTTTTTAAAGAGATATTACCTGCTATAGATAATTTAGAAAGGGCGTTAGAGGCTTTTTCGACGACTCAAAACATAGAGGCCTTAAAACAAGGGGTTGAGTTAACCTTTAGATCTTTAGTTTCTACCCTTGAAAAATTTGGGCTAAAGCAGGTAGCTCCAGCTGTAGGAGAACCTTTTCATCCCTTTTACCATGAAGCCCTTTCTACAGAGGTTCATCCGGAGGTTCCTTCAGGAGGTATCACTAAGGTATATCAGAAAGGTTATGCCTTGCATGATAGGTTAATAAGACCTGCTTTGGTTTGTGTGTGTATGGGGAAAAAGGAGGAACAAAAACCTTCTGAAGAGAGAAACAAAGAAACAGAAGAAAACATAGTAGAAAACGAATAAAAATTAAAGGGAGGGTTGAAAAATGAGCAAAGTACCTATAGTAGGTATTGACCTTGGAACTACTAACTCTTGTGTTGCCATATTTGAGGGTGGTGAGCCCAAGGTAATCCCTAACAGAGAGGGAACAAGGACTACACCTTCGGTGGTAGCCTTTCAAGAAAACGGAGAGATATTGGTTGGTCTTCCTGCTAAAAGGCAGGCCATTATCAATGCAGAAAATACCATTTTTGGAATTAAGAGATTGATGGGTAGAAAGTTTAACGATCCGGTGGTACAGGAATGGAAGAAAAAGGTTCCTTATAAGATAGTAGAAGCACCTAACGGAGACGCCCATGTAGAAATAAGAGGAAAACGTTATAGTCCTCCTGAGATTTCAGCCATGATCCTTAGAAAGATCAAGCAAGATTTAGAAGAGTATTTAGGCCAGGAAGTAAAAGATGTGGTAATTACCGTTCCTGCTTATTTTGATGACAGTCAGAGACAAGCAACCAAAGACGCAGGTAGGATCGCCGGTTTAAACGTTATCAGAATTATCAACGAGCCTACGGCTGCTTGCTTAGCTTACGGGCTTGAAAAGAAAAAAGAAGGTTTGATTGCTGTTTTTGACCTTGGAGGAGGAACGTTTGATATCTCTATCTTAGAAGTAGGAGATGGTGTATTTGAAGTTAAGTCAACCTCTGGAGATACCTTTTTAGGTGGTGAAGATTTTGATATGCGAATAGTAGACTACATCGCAGAAGAGTTTAAGAAAGAGCATGGGATAGACCTAAGACAGGATAAAATGGCTTTACAAAGGTTAAAAGAAGCTGCTGAAAAGGCTAAAATTGAGCTTTCAAGCACCTTAGAGACTGAGATAAACCTTCCTTTTATTACCGCTGATGCCTCAGGACCTAAACATTTGGTAATGAAGTTAACCAGGGCAAAGCTTGAAAGTTTAGTAGAGGATTTGATAGAAAGATTAGAAGAACCCTGTCGTATTGCCATGAAAGATGCAGGAATTACTCCTAAGGATATAAGTGAGGTTATTTTAGTTGGTGGTATGACCCGTATGCCAAGGGTCCAACAAAAGGTAAAAGAAATCTTTGGAAAAGAGCCGGTGAAAGGTGTTAACCCAGATGAAGTGGTGGCTATGGGTGCTGCCATTCAGGCTGGGGTGTTAAAAGGAGAGGTAAAGGATGTGCTTCTTTTAGACGTAACTCCTCTTTCCTTGGGAATTGAAACCTTGGGAGGTGTTTTTACGGTTATCATACCAAGAGGCACCACCATACCTACCAGAAAGAGTCAGATTTTTACCACAGCTACCGATAATCAGACAGCAGTTACCATCCATGTTTTGCAAGGAGAAAGACCTCTGGCTAAAGACAACAAGAGTATCGCAAAGTTTGACCTGGTAGGCATCCCTCCTGCTCCAAGAGGAGTGCCTCAGATAGAGGTTGCTTTTGACATAGACGCAGATGGGATCTTACATGTTACTGCTAAAGACTTAGGCACCGGGAAAGAACAGTCTATCGTGGTAAGACCTACTTCAGGGTTAAGTGAAGATGAAATCCAGAAGATTATTAAAGAGGCAGAACAGTTTGCTGAAGAAGATAGAAGAAAAAAGGAGCTTGCCGAAGCCCGCAACCAGGCAGACAGCCTTATCTATTCTGTAGAAAAGACCTTAAGAGAATTAGGAGACAAGGTCTCAGAGCCTCTTAAAAAAGAGGTAGAAGAAAAAATAGCCCAACTAAGGAAGGCTATGGAAGGAGAGGACATAAACGAAATAAGAAAGGCAAGCGATGAATTAACTCAAGCCTCTTATAAACTTGCAGAGATGCTTTACAGAGAAAAGGCTTCTTCTACGTCTCAAGAACAGAGTTCTTCTCAAGAAGGTTCTCAGAAAAAAGGCGGAGATGATGTGATAGACGCTGATTTTGAGGAAATGAAATAAACTTGGGAAAAGGAGGCTAAAAAGCCTCCTTTTCCCAAGGAGGTCTTTTTTGATAGAAAATAAAATAGGTATTACCTTAGGGTGTCCTGCAGGGATAGGTCCAGAAGTAATCCTTAAGTCACTTAAACATTTTCAAGAGAAATTTCCCGAGGTTTTACCTTCTCTTTTGATTATAGGAGACGCTCGAGTTTTAGAACAAAGGGCTAAATGGTTAGGGATTAAAATCCCTCTTGAGGTAGAGATTCTATCTCTTACCGAAATAGAGGTAAAGCCCGGGGAACCCTCGGTTGAGGGATTCCAGGCAATGGGACTTTTTGTACAAAAAGCCATAGACCTTGTTAAAGAAGGTAAGATAAAGGCTATTGTTACCGGACCTATAAGTAAAGAAGGTTTAGAAAAAGTTGGTATTAAATATAAAGGACATACAGAATGGCTGGCTCAAGAGCTTGGGGCTAAAGATTTTGTGATGAGTTTTTATGGAGAAAGATTAAAAGTATCGCTGGTTACCACACATATTCCCCTAAAAGAGGTCCCAGAAAAGATAACCGCAGACAAAGTTTTTACTACAGCTAAGCTTTCTTTTGAATTTTTACTAAAACTAAAAGTATTAAATCCCAAAATCGCCCTCTGTGGGGTTAATCCCCATGCAGGAGAAGGAGGTCTTATAGGTAAAGAGGAGGAGACCGTTTTAAAAGAGGCCATAAACCTTTGCCAAAAGGCGGGTCTTCCGGTACATGGTCCTTATTCTGCAGATAGCCTTTTTTTCTGGGCTTATCAAGGACGTTATGATTTGGTAGTTGCCATGTATCACGATCAGGGGCTTGCTCCTTTTAAACTTATACATTTTGAAGATGGGGTAAACATAACCTTAGGACTTCCGGTAATAAGAACTTCTCCTTGTCATGGCACAGCTTATGATATAGCAAACAAAGGTGTTGCTAACCCGTCAAGTTTTATCCAGGCAATACACTTATCTTATAAACTTATCCAAGTCTAAACTTTTCTTGATTTTTTAACCGTTTAGCGTTAAAATCTATAAACAATGGTAAAAAAAATTCGTTTTACTCTTCTTTTGCTTGTTTTTGTCTTTTCTTTGTTATTTTTATGTGTAGTGAACATAGATTTTTTTCTTAATCATCCCCGGATTAAAGGACCTCTGATCAACTTTTTAAAAAATACCCAGAAGATAGATATAAACTACAAAAAAATAAAGATAGATGTTTTTGAAGGAAAGGTAAAGATTGAAGATTTTGTGTTTAAAAATAGATATCATGAGGTAGAGGCTCCTGAGGCTACTGCTTTTTTATCTTTATCCAAAATTTTTAGGTTAAAATTTTTCCCTGAAAGCCTTCAGGTAAAAAATCTTAAATTAAAATCTTATCGGTCACCGGAACTTTTAAACTTGTATCAGTTAAGAGACCAGTTAAAAAAGATGGCTCCTTTTAACCTTAAAGCTAAAGAAGCCACTATAGAGTATGAATCTTCCATAGGCTGGTTGATTTTCGATAAGACAGATCTTTTTTTGAAAATAGACAATCAACAAACCCTATGGGAGTTAAAATCTCTTAAAAGTTCTCAGTTTAAGGAAGCTGAAATAAAAGGAAGGTTAAATCTTGCATCTCTTTTCTTAGAAACTTCAATTGAGGCTAGGAATTTTGATTTTACCGGTTTTATTAAGGGGGGAGAACCGTTTATAGGGCGTCTTACTTCTGATTTGATGGCTGAGCTGACTTTAGAAAAAGAAAACCTTTATCTTTCTTTTCAAATGTTAAATCCCCAACTGATTTTGAAACAGTTCCCTCAAGAAAAACTTTTAGGTGGCGTTATTACCGGAATCTTTAGCTCTCAAAAAGATGGGCTTATGTTAAACCTTGAAAAAATAGTTTTGAGAAATCCTTTTTTAGAGGCACAGGGAGAGTTTTTCAAGAAAAAGTACGGTTTAGAAGCAAGTCTTAAGGTTAAAAAACTTGATTTGGTAGAGATAAAAAGAGTAGGGATTCTTCTTTTTGAAAAACAAAAGGGGGTAAAAGAAGCTTTTGATTTTATAGAGAAAGGGAGTTTGGAAGATATAGAGGTTGTCTCTTCTGGAAAAGATTGGCAAGAGCTTATCGACTATAAAAGGATAAAAGCGAAAGGTAAGTTGAAAGAAGGTCATATCATTCTGGGTTTTCTTCCTTTAGACTTAGAACAAGTCACAGGAGAGGTGCGTTTTTTAGAAGGAAGGCTTATCTTTAACGGAACGTTGGCAGTAGAAGGTTCTGTCTTAGGGACGGTAAAAAGTTTTGAGTTAGACCTTTCAAAAAAACAGCCTGAGCTCTGGTTAGAAGGAACCATCTCAGGTAGGGCAGAAAAAATCCAAGAGCTTGTAGCAAACTTTGACATGTTCAAGCCTTACCGAGAAAAAATAAAAGAATTTAAGACAGAGGGTTCTATTGTTTCTAAGATAGACCTAAAAGGTCCTTTAGATGCTCTTCAACTCTCCTTTGAGATAGCTTCAGAAGATGCCTCATTAGCCGTGCCTTTTTATGACAAACCTTTGTACTTAAAAACAGCTAAAATTTTTTACTACAAAAACAAACTAAATCTTTCCAATCTAAATGTATTTAATAAAGAATTGGCGATAAAAGATGGAGGTTTTGAGTTAGATTTATCCTCTTTAGACTTTGGGGTTAAAGTTTGGGGAGTGACCATAAAACCTGAGTTTTTAGAGTTTTTAAAGGATAAGGTAAAAGAGGTAGCTGTGTTTTTTAAAGAAAAGGGTCTTAAATTTGAAAATTTGGAGATAGAAGAAGGGGAATTTCGAGGGAATTTAAAACAATTAACCCAAGAGCAAGTAAACCTAAAACAGGCTATTTTAGGCAATCTCTTTTTAAAGGGAAAAGCAGTAAATCTTAGGGTAAGTGAAGAGGTAAAAGGAGAAAGATTTTCTGGTTATTCAGAAAGTTTACCTTTAGTTTGGCGCGATGGGTGTCTTTCTTTTGGAGAGGCCGCTTTTGAAATAGAAGACTCTAATTTTGTAGGTAAGGGTAGGGTTTTTGACCAAGAAATTTTTTTAGAACTAAAAGGAGAGGTGAAAGAAAAGCTAAAGGATAAGATTGAGAAGGTTTTAGGGCTTAAAGAGGCTTCTTTTCTGTTAAAATCTCCGATAAACATAGAAAACCTATCTTTGGCTTATAGAGACGGACAGGTTCAATCCCGAGGAATCTTTAAGATCTCAGATAAAGAAATTTCTATAACTTTGGACCAAACTAAAAACCAGACAACGATTTTTGGGAGTTTTAACGGAAAAGAAAGTAAACAGAAGTTTGGATTAAGGTTAAACCAAAATCAAATAGATTTAACCCTGCAAGGTAAAACTCGTTTGGAAGAGTTAAGAACAATCTTTGATAAGGTACCTTACCCATTAGAAGGTTTAGTAGAAAACAATTTGCACTTAAAGTTTAAAAAAGAAAAAAATATCTTAGTTTCTTTGATAAACGACTACTTAAACAAAAACCTTTTTCTTGAAGAAGGTTGGCTTACACTTCAAGGAGTTAAGGTTAAAGATGAAATAGCGATTGAGGGTGAAGGAAAGATTGCTAAGAACCATACGATTTATGGAAAGTTTAAGTTTGAATGGAACAATTCTACCTTATTAGCTGACTTAAAGGTGGATACCAACCAAAAATACATTTTGGTTACAGGGGATTTAAGGTCTGAAAAAATGGATTTAAAAAATTTAAAAAAGTTTTTAGTTTTAGAATCAACCCAAGAAACCTCTGATAAAACGGTTAAAAAAGAAATCTGGGACTATTTCCAAGGGATTCCTCTAATAGCAGAGTTAAAGGTGAACGCAAACGACCTTATTCTTCCTACCTCTCATAAGGTAGAAAACTTTAGTTTAGACTTAAGTTTAAACACAAAAGCGAAACTTTTGTGGGCCAACTTGATCAAGGCTAATTTTTGCGGATTAGGATTAGATTTTATCTATTCCCTTTCAGAAGAGAACCATCAAGTTTTTGTAGAACTTTTTCCTTCAGAAGGAGACCTGTTAGACCTTTTTTCCTGTCTGTATCCAGAAGAGATGCCTACCGTAATCTTAGAAGGTCCTTATAAGGTAAAAGGATATGCCTTTTTTGAAGGAAATAGTAAAGATTGGATTACGAATAGCAGAGGAGAGTTGATACTTAAATCTAAAAAGGGATATGTTTATCGTGCTCCTCTTATAGCTCATCTTTTGGGTTTTTTAAGTCCGATAGACCTTTTTAGAGGAAAAATTCCTAATTTGGAAAGTCAGTTATTACCCTACGAAGAATTACTTTTTAACTCTCGGTTTATCGATACCACTTTAGTCATAGACGAGGTCTTTCTTTCAGCCTCAGGTTTTAGATTGTTTGGAGAAGGGCCGATCAACCTGAAAAACAAGGAGCTAAACCTTACTTTTTATGCCTCTCCTTTCAAGACGATAGACGTGATCATAGAAAAGGTTCCAGGGTTAGGGAAATGGGTTCTTGGGAAACCGAGGATGTTAGTTTACCTACCTTTACAGGTGGTAGGGACATACGATAATTATAACATCATTCCCTTACATCCCAGTAGTTTAGGAAAAGGGGTTTTTACCTTTATCTTTAGGTTATTCGGAATTTCTGAAGAGTTTTATCAAAAGCCTTCTCCAAAGGCTTCGGAGATAAAAGAGAAGAAAGAAGAATTTTTAAAAGAAAGAGAGAACATAAATCGGACTCCATGAAAGAAGATTTTATCCTTTTTGAAGATAAAAGTCTTTTGGTGGTAAATAAACCTGCTGGAATGGTGGTTCAGGGAGCAAAAGATTTAGAGGTATCTTTGTTAAATTTGTTAAAAGATTATTTAAAAAAAAGAGATAATAAACCAGGAAACGTTTTTTTAGCGGTGGTTCATCGTTTGGATAAACCTGTTTCTGGAGCGTTAGTTTTAGCCAAGAGGACAAAAGCAGCTAAAAGACTTACCGAAAGTTTTAAACAGAAAGAGGTGGGTAAAATTTATCTCGCCGAGGTAGAAGGAACCTTAAAAGGGCAACACTTGATTAGGGCTTATCTTAAATGGGATCAAAAATCTCACAAAGCTTTGGTTTTTTGGGAACCTAAAGAAGGTGCAAAAGAAAGTCTAACCTATTATGAAACGTTACAGGTTGTAAAAAATAGATCGTTAGTCTTGCTTTTTCCTATTACAGGAAGAAAACATCAACTAAGGGCTGTCCTAAGTAGTCTTGGGTTCCCTGTGGTAGGGGATGTTAGGTATGGATCTAAAAGGTTGGTCAACCAAGGTAAAGCTATTCTTTTGCATGCTTGTTTTTTATGTTTCCCCCATCCTCTGGAAAAACAGCCTGTTGAAGTCTTGGCTCCGTTACCTCCATATTTTTCGTTTTCCAATCTTGACAAAACCTTAAATTTGGAGTTTCTTAATAAAAAGTTTCAAGATTTAAAAAAATTTGACCAGGAGTAAACTTTGGAGAAAGAAAAAGAAAGATCAAGTTCAGAACTTCCTGTTTTATGTGCTACCTGTGCTTGGAGGGAGTTTTGTGCCAAAAAGTTTTCTTTTGACAATACCCAACCCTTGAAGTGTCCTGACTATTCTCCTGACCTAACCCTTTTAAAAAATTTAAGAAAGGAGACGAAGGTTGATAAAACAGAGGATTAAAGAGGCAGTAGAAAAGGCTGTTAAAACTGTTTTTGGCGAGATACCTTTACCTCAGTTCGAAATAGAGACCCCAAGAAAAGGTTCTTTTGGGGATTATGCTACCAACATAGCCTTTGTATTAAAAAAATCCTTAGACCTGCCTCCTTTAGAAATAGCTGAGAAGTTGGTTCAAGAACTTTATAAAGAAAGAAATCTTTTTGAAAAGGTAGAGGTTGCTAAACCGGGGTTTATCAATTTTTGGGTATCTACTCGGTATTATCTTGAAAACTTGCTTAAAGTCATAGAAGAAAAAGACAACTATGGTAGGATTAACTTGGGTAAAGGCAAAAAGGTTTTGATTGAGTTTGTTTCCGCCAATCCAACCGGGCCTCTTCATATCGGACATGGAAGGGGTGCAGCCTACGGAGATTCTTTAGCAAGGGTTTTAGAGTTCACTGGTTATTCTGTTATCAGAGAGTATTACATAAACGACAAAGGTACTCAAATGGATATTTTAGGGGAGTCTGTTTATCTCAGGGCTAAGGAGTTAAAAGGAGAAAAGATCAATTTTCCGGAAGATTTTTATAAAGGTGCGTACATCTACGATATAGCCAAAAAGGTTTTGGCAGACTATCCTAACCTTTTAGAATTAGAAAAAAAAGAGGCCATAGCCATCTGCAGGGAGATAGCGATAAAGACCATCCTTGAAGATATAAAATCAGACCTTGAAAGGTTCAGGGTAGTTTATGATAGTTGGTATTCAGAAAAAAGCCTTTATGAAAAAGGCAAAGTAGATGCTTTGATAAACCTTTTAAAACAAAAAGGTTTAGTTTATGAAAAAGAAGGTGCTTTATGGTTTAGGTCTTCTGATTTTGGAGATGAAAAAGACCGGGTACTTATACGTTCAAACGGAGAATATACCTATTTTGCAGGAGACATAGCCTATCATCATGAAAAGTTTGTAGACCGTGGGTTTGACCTTGCGATCAACCTTTGGGGAGCAGACCACCATGGATATGTAAAAAGGTTAAAAGGGGCTCTTAAGGCTTTAGGTTTAAATCCAGAAAATTTAGAAGTAATTCTTATTCAGATGGTTAATCTTATAGAAGGTGGAGAACTAAAAAGCATGTCCACCAGACAAGGGGAATTTGTAGAGCTAAAAGAACTTTTAGATGAGGTGGGGGTAGATGCTACCAGATTTATTTTTCTATCCAGGTCTTCCGACTCTCCTTTAGATTTTGATATAGATTTGGCCAAAAAGCAGTCTCAAGAAAACCCAGTTTATTATGTGCAGTATGCTCACGCAAGGATTTGTAGCATTTTTGAGAAAGCAACAGAGCAAGGTTTAGGAGAAATAAACTGGAGAGAGGTAGATTTTAGCCTTCTTTCTTCAGAGGAAGAGATTGCTCTTGCCAAAAAGATAGAAGAATTTAAAGAGGTGATAGAATCAGCAGGCAAGTTTTATGCCCCTTATAAACTTACTTATTATCTGTTAGACCTTGCCAAACAATTTCATGAGTTTTACACCAAACATCGGGTACTTTCAGAAGATATATCGTTAACTTTAGCCAGACTTGGTTTGTGTTTAGGGTGTAAGATAGTTTTAAAAAATGGCCTAAATCTTTTGGGGGTTAACTCCCCAGAAAAAATGTAAAAGGGAGGTTTTTTATGGAGGGTAAGAAGGTAAAAATAGAGGTAAGTAGGATTGCTTTAGTTTTTATTATACTCTTTGGGTTGTGTGTACTGGTTTGGAGTTTTATTGGAGGAGTTTGGGTAGGAAGTAAATTAGGTTCTAAAGAACAGGAGAAGATAGCCGCAGAGTCTACCTCTAAAGAGGAGCTCCCACCACCTCCACTTCTTCCAAGTAATGAAAGTGCGATCTCACCACCTTCTTCTGGGCTTAACGCAACGGCAGAAAAACCTGTAGATCTTCAAAAAAATGCTTCTTCTCAAGCTTTTGTCCCACCTTCTAAACCTGAACCTAAAGCAGAAGCTCAAGTAATAGAAAAAGAAAAAAAGCAGGCTAAACCTAAGGTATCTGAAGTAAAAGAACCTTCCAAAGAAAAAACATCTATTTCTAAAACCAAAGAGGTAGCGAAAATTTCTAACCAGATAAAACAAGGGTCTTTTGCGCTTCAGGTGGGTGCTTTTTCGCAAAAGGAATCTGCTGAAAAGTTGAGAACTTTAGCTGAAAAAAAAGGTTATAAGGTTACGGTAAAAGCTATTCCTTCTGAGGGAAAAACTCTTTATAAGGTTTATGTAGGTAGATATGCCTCCAGAGAGGAGGCAGAAAAAGCAGCTACTAAGGTAGCCTCTGACCTTGGAGTGAGTAAACCTTTTGCTGTAGAGTTAAAGTAAATTTTTATAAGGTTTTAATAATGATAAGAAAAGCCAAGCTTTCTGACATAAAGTATATTTATAAACTAATTTTACATTTTTCTAAAACTGGAGAGGTCATTTCTCGGCCTTTATCTGAATTGTATGAACATGTAAGGGACTTTTTTGTTTATCAGGATAAAGATTTAGTAGTTGCCGCTTGTGCCTTGCAGATTTGCTGGGAAGATTTAGCAGAAATAAGGTCTTTGGTAGTAAGTGAAGAGCATCAAAATAAGGGTATTGGATTGGCTTTGGTAAAGGCTTGTTTGCAGGAGGCAAAAGAACTTGAAATACCAAGGGTTTTTGTTTTAACTAGAGTGCCTGTTTTTTTTGAAAAGGTAGGATTTGTAAGAACTAATAAGTCTGAGTTGCCTTACAAGGTGTGGTCAGACTGCGTAAGATGTCCAAAATTTCCGGATTGTGATGAAGTGCCGATGGTGAAAGAAATTTTTTAAAATTACCCTTGACTTTTTTGTAAAAATAGATAAAAATAAATTGTAAAAATAAGTTTTAAGGTTTAGAATATCTTTTTTGAAAAAAACGTTTTATTAAAAAATAAAAGGAGGTGTTAGGTATGCCAACAGTTGAGTACAAAGGGAAGGTTTTTGAAGTAGACGAAGACGGATTTTTAGCAGGTGGTCTTGATGCTTGGTGTAAAGAATGGGTTGAGTATGTTAAAGAATTAGAAGGTATTCAGGAGTTAACCGAGGAACACTGGAAGGTGATTAACGTTCTTCAGGATTACTACAAGAAGAACGGTGTTGCTCCTATGGTTAGAATTTTGTCCAAGGTTACCGGATTTCCATTAAAGAAGATCTATGAGTTGTTTCCCTCTGGTCCCGGAAAAGGTGCTTGTAAGATGGCTGGATTACCTAAACCTACTGGGTGTGTGTAAAGCATAAAAATGCCTTTTCATAAAAGGGGTGGGCTTTCTCGCCCCTTTCTTTTCTTTTATTTATGTAGTGTTGGTTTTCTTTTGTGTGTCTTATTGAGTGTTTCTTTAGTTTTTGCTAAAAAATTAGACATAAATCAGGCTACAGTAGAAGATTTAGAAAAACTTCCTGGCATTGGTAAGAAAACAGCCCAAGCTATTGTAGACTATCGTGAGAAAAACGGGCCTTTTAAATCCTGGGAGGACGTAGAAAAAGTAAAAGGGATAGGTCCTAAAAAATTGCAATTGTTAAAGCCTTATCTTACTCTAGGAGAAGAAGGAGAAAAAGCTAAACAAGAAAAAAAATCAACCTCAAAAAGTAGAAATAAAAACCTTCCTTCTAATTTAGAAGTGAACAACCCAATTTATTACTACGTAGACGAAAAAGGTAAAGTTCATTATACTCAGTTTCCTCAGACTGTTCCTTTGAAATATAAAAGTACATTAAGGCCTTTAAACCCATAATCTCTATTTTTCATAAGTTCCCTTTTTTATCTTGCTTAACAGAGATTTTTTAGTAAAATAGAGGAAATTTTGAATTTTGAAGGAGTGTTTTTATGATTGATTACGGGCTAAATGACACTCAAAAATTGTTGGTTGACCTTATCAAAAGGATCGGAGAAGAGTATATAAAGCCCTATGCCTTGGAATGGGACGAAAAAGAAGTTTATAATGAAAGACCTATAAAGGCCTTAGCCCAAGCCGATTTTTTTGGAATAATTGTTCCTAAAGAATATGGAGGCTTGGGTTTGGGTAGTTTGGAGATGTGTCTTGCGGTGGAACATCTTTCTTACTATTGTGCAGGTGTTTCTACTACTTATGCTGCTTCTTTTCTTGGAGCTTATCCTATTATTTTTTTTGGTAATCAAGAGCAAAAGGCTCATTATTTGCCTCGTATCGCTAAAGGAGAGAGCCTTTGTGCTTTTGCCTTGACAGAACCTCAGGCAGGAAGTGATGCCTTTGGGATCAAAACTACAGCTAAAAAAGAAGGAGACTATTATGTATTAAATGGAGTAAAACAGTGGATTACTAACGGAGGTATAGCAGATATTTATGTGGTTATAGCCCTTACAGACCCTTCTAAAGGGGCAAGAGGTGCCAGTGCTTTTATAGTAGAAAAGGGTGACCCCGGTTTTACAGTAGGCAAAAAGGAAAAGAAGTTGGGGTTAAGAACTTCGGTTACCACTGAGCTTTTTTTTAATGATTGTGTGATCCCTAAGTCAAGACTTCTTGCTAAAGAAGGTATGGGGTTTATCGTGGCCTTAAAAACCTTAGATTATGCCAGATGCGGTGCAGGAGCCCAGGCTGTAGGAATAGCTCAGGCAGCGATGGAGATTTCTTTAAAACACGCTTCCTCAAGGATTCAATTTGGGCAACCTGTTTATCAGTTTCAAGCAGTAAGCCATACCTTTGCTGATATGGCGATGAAAATCGAGGCTTCAAGGAGTTTACTTTATAGTGTAGCCCGGTTTATAGATCGGGGGGCTAAAGATTTTTCTGGGGCTTCATCTATGGTAAAATGTTTTGCCACAGATGTGGCTATGTGGGTTACCGAAAGAGCTATCCAAATGATGGGTGGTTTAGGTTATATGAGAGATTATCCTGTTCAAAAGTATTTTAGAGATGCAAAGTGTCTGCAGATTTACGAAGGGACAAATGAGATCCAGAGAAACGTGATTGCCAGAGAGTTGCTTAAACACTATAAATAAACGAGAGGTCAGAGATGGAAAAAATAATCCTTTGTATAAAAGGGGTGCCTAAACCAGGGACAGTTAAGGTAGACCCAGTGACCCATACCCTAAAGAGAGATAGTTTAGAACTAATTCTTAACCCTCCAGACAGACAGGCTGTAGAAATGGCCGTAAGGCTTAAAGAAAATTATGGATTGAAGGTTACTGTGATTACTATGGGTCCTCCTAATGTTATACCTCTTTTAAAAGAGGTATACGGGATAGGGGCTGATGAAATGGTACTTTTGTCTGACAGGGCTTTTGCTGGTGCAGATACCTTAGCTACAAGTTATGTCCTTGCTGAGGCTATCAAAAAGATGTCCCCTTATTCTTTAGTCCTTATGGGTCTTAAATCCATAGACGGAGAGACCTCTCAAGTTCCTCCGGAAACAGCAGCTTTACTTGGATTGCCATCTATTACTAATGTTAAAACCGTTTTAAAAGAAAGGAATAATTGGGTAGTGCTAAGACAGACAGAGTATGGTGAAGAAGAGTTAGAGGTAGAACCTCCTTTTGTAGCTTCTGTTTTACCTGAGGCTTTTGACTATCTAAGGCCACCCTCTTTAAAGAGACTTTTAGAGGTCAAAGAAAAAGATCCCTTGGTTTTTACAGCCAAAGATCTGGGATTATCTTCCGAAAAATTAGGACTGAATGGTTCACCTACTCAGGTAGTAGATGTTTTTGAGAAAAAATTTGAGGCCAAGGGACAGGTGTTGGAGGGAGAACCTTCTTTTCTGGTAGAAAAGCTTATCTCTGTTTTAGAACAAAAAGGATTAATCCATCGTTAGAGGTGAGACATGATCGAAAAAAAGCACTTAGAAGAACTTGGGAAAGGAAGTCTTTTAGCTTTTGGAGAAATTTTTAACGGGAAATTACACCCTTCGGCTATAGAAGTGCTTACTCCTTTAAAAGAATTAGGCCTAAAGTTAGATAAAAAGGTGGTGCTTGTTTGTTTGATAGATAATCTTAAATCTTTCCAGGATTTAGAGGTGTTAAAAAAATCTATTGCTGATGAAGTTTGGATGGTTTGTCATCAAGAGTTGGTCCATTTTAAAGATGATTTATATGCTGAAGTTTTGATAGAAATTGTCAAAAAAACCTCTCCTTACGGGTTGTTTTTCCCGGCAACCTCACTTGGTTGTGCTTTGGCTCCAAGGATAGCCGGAAAATTAAATTTAGGTCTTTGTGCTCATGTTAATCATTTAGAGGTAGAAGACGGAAAGATAGTTATGGCAAGACCTACTTATGGAGAAAACATCATAGCTAAACTTATATCAAAAACTACACCTGTTATGGCAACCCTTTCTATCGGTGCCTTTTCTCCTTCTTACGGAGAAAGAGAACCGAAGTTTTTTGAAGTAGCAATGCCTGAGGAATTTACTTGGGCAAGTAAAATAAAGGTTAGAAATTTTAAACCCTCTGCCAAGCAACCTAACAGGCTTTCTACCGCTAAAGTGGTTGTGGCTGGAGGGAGAGGGCTTAAGTCTAAGGAAAACTTTAAGAAGCTTTTTGAGCTGGCTCAGCTCCTAAAAGCTGAGGTTGGGGCTACACGTCCGGTTTGCTACGAAGGTTGGGTTGAAGAAGACCGGATGATTGGGGTAAGTGGAGTAACTGTTAGACCTAAAGTTTATATAGGGTTTGGGATCTCTGGAGCACTTCAACATACTGTAGGGATGGAAAACTCAGAGTTTATCGTGGCGGTAAACACCGATAAAGAAGCTCCACTGGTTAAAATGGCACATCTTGCGTTGATAGGAGATGCTTCTAAAGTGTTAGACTTATTGATAAAAAAACTTAAGAAATAAGTTTTTGAAACTTTTCTTGAAGCCTTTTTACGTGATCTCCTTCCCAATAAAGTTTTTGACAGGAAGGGCAGTAGTTGAATTCCTCATAACGTTGATATACTTTTTCAGGTATAAGAGATTTAAAGTCTTCTTTGTTCACAGGGATAAGTTGTCCTCCGCATAACGTACAAAGGTTAAGTTTAAGCTCAGGTTTAAGGTTAAGGCGATTTAAACAAAGTTTAAGCTGAGTTTTTAGGTTATCTCTGGGGAGAAGTAAAAATTTTACTCCTGCTTTTTCTAACCTTATGGCTGTTTCAGGGCTGGTGATAAGAAAAATACAATCTTTATGTTTTAAAATATCCTGGTCTGAAATTTTGCCTTCACAAAAGATTACAGGATAGCCTAAAAACAGGAGCCATTTGCCTAAACCTTTCAGGCTTCCTTCTAAAAAAAATTTTATCATTCTGTTTTAGGTTTTTTTTCCCATCCAGGAAGAAGATGTAGTTCCAGTATCTGTTCTATTTTAACCTCTGCAGGTGCGCCGGTAAGTAGACATTGGGCTCTTTGAGTTTTCGGAAAGGCTATAACTTCTCTTATACTCTTTTTCCCAAGCATAAGCATGATTAATCTGTCAAGTCCAAAGGCTATTCCACCATGAGGAGGAGCTCCAAATTCTAAAGCACTAAGCAAGAACCCAAATTTTTCTTCAGCCTCTTCTTCTGAGATACTTAAAAGTTTAAAGATTTTTTGTTGTAAGTCTTTACGATGGATACGAATACTTCCACCTCCTACTTCTATACCATTTAAAACCAAGTCATAGGCCCTAGCCCTTACTTTAAGGGGGTCTGTGTCTAAAAGAGGAAGGTCTTCTTCTTTAGGATGGGTAAAAGGATGGTGCACAGAAACCAGTCTGTTTTCTTCATCATCCCATTCAAAAAGTGGAAAATCTACCACCCAAGTGAAGGTAAAAACTCCTTGAGGTATTAAGTTAAGCTTGTTTGCTATATGTTTTCTTAGCTCCCCTAAAACTAAGTTAGCAATTTCTTTAGAGTCAGCCACAAAAAAGAAGGTAACTTGTTCTTCTTCAACCTTAAAGACTTCTACCAGTCGTTCTAAAACAGAGGGTTCAAAAAATTTTACGATAGGGGAGTTCCATTTCTCTTCAAAGGTTTTTCCGTTTTTACTGTATTTGATCCAGGCAAGACCTTTGGCTCCTAAGTCTTGAGCAAACTTAGTCAAATCTTCTAACTCTTTTCGAGAAAAAGTGGCAGGGGCTTTTAACCCTTTGACCACCCCACCTGCATCTAAAGCACCTCGAAAGACTTTAAAAGAAGAATCTTTAAACAACTCAGACAGGTTTTGTAATTTTAGGTCAAACCTTAGGTCAGGTCGGTCTGTACCATATTCCTCTAAGGCTTTTTCAAAGGTTATCACCGGAAAAGGTGTTGAAAGGGTAATTCCCAGGTTCTTTTCAAAAATGTAACTCATAAGTTCTTCTATAAGCGCCATCACGTCCTGTTCTTCTACAAAGGACATCTCCATGTCAAGCTGAGTAAACTCTGGTTGTCTGTCTGCCCTAAGGTCCTCATCCCTAAAGCATCTTACAATCTGATAGTACCGGTCTACCCCTGCTACCATCAAAATCTGTTTAAAAAGCTGAGGGGATTGAGGTAAGGCATAAAACTTGCCAGGATAAAGACGGCTTGGAACCAGATAGTCTCTTGCTCCTTCAGGGGTACTTTTAGTTAGGTAAGGGGTTTCAATCTCTAAAAAACCTCTACTGTTTAAGAATTCTCTTATGGAATGGTTTCCCTTGTGTCTAAAGATAAAAGGGGTTAAACCTTCAGGACTTCTCATCTCTAAATAACGGTATTTTAAACGAAGAGCTTCGGAGACCTCAGAAAGGTCTTCGTCAAGCGGGAAGGGTGGGGTTTTTGAGGTGTTATGTATTTCTACGTCTGTAGCTACGAGCTCTATGTCACCGGTAGAAATCTTAGGGTTTTCCATTCCTTCTGGTCTTTTCCTTATCTTACCTCTAACACTTACTACATACTCTATTCTAATGGAGTCAGCTAAGTTATGTATCTGTGGGTCTATATCTTCTTCAAAAACTACCTGAAGTAGACCAGACCTATCTCTTAAGTCTAAAAAGATGATACCTCCATGGTCTCGTCTTCTAAGCACCCAACCAGAAACAGTAACTTCTTTTCCTATAAAATCTTTGTTTAATTCACCTATATAGACCTCTCTTTTAAGCCGCATTTAACCATCCTCCCCAATCCTTAAAAATTGCTTCTATATTATAGCACCAAAGAAAAAAATCTTATAGTGTTTTCTTTAACTTTTTCTGCTATTTCCTCTAAAGGGAGTCCTTTTACTTCTGCTATTTTTTGAGCGGTATAAGGTAAAAAAGCAGGTTCATTTCTTTTTCCTCTGAAAGGCATAGGGGTTAGATAAGGGCAGTCCGTTTCTATAAGTATTCGTTCTAAAGGAATAAACTTTACAGCGGCCCTTAGCTCTTCTGCTTTAGGAAAGGTCACCACCCCTGGAATAGAAATATAACCACCTATATCAAGTATCCTTTTAGCTATTTTAGTACCAGAGGTAAAACAATGAGATACAAAGTTAAGAGGTAAAAAATTTTTAAGGATAGCTATCGCAGTCTCCCAGAGGTTTTCTTCACCTCTAAGATGAAGGATTACCGGTTTTTGTTGAGACTTGGCTATCGCAAGTTGTCTTTCAAAGTGTTTGATTTGCATCTCCTTAGGAGAATATTCTTTTACCCAGTCAAGTCCGATTTCACCAAGGGCTACTGCTTGAGGCAAAAGTTTTTCTAACTCTTTGTAATCTTCTTCAGAAAGTTTTTTTACCTCATGGGGATGAAAACCCAGAGCCGGGGAAATAAAGTCAGGATATTTTTGATGCAGGTCTAAGGCTTTTTTATTGGTAGAAGGGTTAATCCCTACTACCACACAATGGATAACACCGTTTTGTTTAGCCCGGTTGATGGTATCTTCTAAGTCTTTTTTAAATTCTGGGAGGTTAAGATGAGCATGGCTGTCTATAAACTCTAACATTTAAGCCCTCCCTCTTTTCATAATAAAAGAGATTAGCAGCCAAAAACTCATACAAAGAACTACAGCACTTGAAAAAGGAATGTCCCATACTAGAGAAACTATTGTTCCTAATAAGATGCTAAAAAGGTTGGTTAAAGCAGTTAAAAAAATAGTTTGTTTTACGTTGTTTCCTGTTTTTAGCCCTAAAACACTGGTAAAAACAAACAAAGAAGAGACTAAAAGCACTCCCATAAGTTTGATACTGATAAACACCTGAAGGGTTAAGATGGTAAGAAACCAAAAGTTAGCCCATTTAAAGTTAACCCCAGGGATTTCATGGTCTGTCTTCTGGGTGATCCATAGAGGATAGTATTTATAAAACACCAGCAACGTCAGACAGGCTATCCATAGGCTGTTAAACATATCCTTAGAAGTAACGGTCATCAAGCTTCCAAATAGATAGGAAAGGAGTCTCGTGTCATATTGAGAGGTTTTGGTAATAAGGATTAAAGCTATACCAAGGGCTAAACTGGCGATGATAGAAGTTGCTGTGTCTTCATAAAGTCTAAACGTTCTCTTTAAAACAAATACCAAAGAGGTGCAAAAGAGGGTTACCAGCCCCATGATAGGGTATTCTAAAAGAGGGTAGGTAAAAATATCTGGGAAATATTCAGAGATTATAGAAATAAGGATGATAGCTAAGAATAAAATGTGGGTTAAGGCGTGTGGGAAGAGGGAGTTTCTTTTTAAAACCAAAAAGGGTGAAGTAAAGGCAAAGGAAATCCCAAGAAAAACTCCAGCTAAAAGCCCATATTTTAACAATCCTAAGGATAACCAAAGTTCAGTCATTTTTACCAGTGGGAATGTTCTATCCGGTGATATTCCGAATAGAAATCTTTTTGTTGGCTTAACGTACAAAACTCTTCATGGTTTCCATGGAAAAAGAGATTCTTGTTGATACAGGCTATTTTGTTTACCGATTTGGTTAGTAACCAGGTTTCATGGGTAATGAGTAGAATGGTTAACCCTTTTTGATGTAAGCTCTCTAATAACTTATAAAACCTTTCCTGGGAAAAAAAGTCTAAGCCTACCGAAGGTTCATCAAGGATTAATACCTCTGGCTTTAAGATCAAAGACCTTCCGATATAGGCTCTCTGGAGCTGTCCATAAGAGAGTTTCCCTAATTTTTGATTTAAAAGGTCTTGTAGCCCTAAGAGATGGATCACCTCTTCAAAATAACTTTTATCTAAAGATTTGTGGTACCATTTGGCAGGTAAAGATATAAATTCTCTTACTGTAAGGGGGGTTAAAAAATCTATCAAATCTCCAGCCCTCTGGGGGACATACCCTATCTTAAACCACTCTTTAAAATTTTTTAGTTCTTTCCCCCACCAAAAGATTTTCCCTTTAATAGGTTTTAGGAAACCCAAAATACATCTAATTAAAGTGGATTTTCCCCCTCCGTTAGGCCCGATGATGGCTAAAAAATCTCCTTGTTCTACCTCAAAGTTTATGTCGTTAAGAATCAAGCTTCCGTCGTAGGCAAAGTAAAGATGCTCTACCTTCAATATGGTTTGACTCATACAGAAGTTTTTACCTCTTCCCAGATTTGGTCAAGTTGGATTAAACTGAGATCCTTCCAGGAAAGTCCTCTTTTTTCTATTTCCTGTTCTAACCTTTTAAAACGGTTTTCAAACTTTTCTAAAGCCACCTTAAGAGCTTCTTCAGGGTTGATGTTTAGCTTGCGAGAGAGATTGGCTATCGTAAAGAGAAGGTCACCTATTTCTTCTTTTAAGGCCTCCTTTTCCCCTTTTTGAATAGCTTCTTTTAACTCTGCAGCTTCTTCGCTAAGTTTATTTAAAACCTCTTCAGGTTTTTCCCAGTCAAACCCTACTCTTGCTGCCCTTTCTCCTAAACGAAAGGCCCGTTGCAGGGCTGGCAAACTTTTAGGGATGTTCCCTAAAACAGAAGAACCTTTTCCTTCCTCTTTTTTGATCCTTTGCCAGTTTTTGAGCACCTCTTCTGCTGTTTTAGCAACCTCATCGCCAAATACATGGGGGTGTCTTTTTATCATTTTCTGGGCAGTATAATAAAAAACGTCTTTATAAGAAAAGACGTTTTTTTCCTCATAAAGATACAGGATAAAGATCAACAAAAAAAGAAGATCCCCTAACTCTTCCCTTATCTCTTCATCTTTTTCCTTTTCTATAGCTTCTATCAATTCATAAGTTTCTTCTATAAGGTATTTTTTCAAAGTCTGAGGAGTTTGCTCCCTATCCCAGGGACATCCATTTTCTCCTCTTAAGGTTTTGACTATTTCTCTTAAGGTTTCAAAACTGGCTTCTTCTTTGGTCACCTTCATTTTTAACCCTGTTTTAATCTTTTCATGATATGAGGTATTAACCCTCCGTCTTCTAAAATTTCTTTCATAAACTGTGGTAAGGGTTTGGTGGTATAGGTTTTATTTTTGGTTAGATTGAGGATTTTACCTTCTTCGGGATAGACCTCAAGCTCATCTCCTGTTTCTATATCCTTTGAAGCTTCGGGACATTCAAGGATAAGAAGCCCAGTGTTAAAAGCGTTGCGGTAAAAAATCCTGGCAAAACTTTCAGCTATCACACAAGAGATACCACAGGCTTTTATCGCTATAGGGGCATGCTCTCTGGATGAGCCACATCCAAAGTTTTTACCTGCTACAATTATGTCTCCAGGATTTACTTTTTTAGAAAACTCTGGGTCAGCATCTTCCATACAATGCTTGGCAAGTTCCTGTGGATCGGTGGTGTTAAGATATCTTGCAGGTATGATAACGTCTGTATCTATGTTGTCTCCAAACTTCCAGGCTTTACCTTTTATGGTATTCATGATTTAACCCTCCCTTTGAGTTTATAAGCCTAATTCTTCTGGTGTAGCAATATAGCCAACCACTGCACTTGCAGCTGCCACAGCCGGACTGGCTAAATACACCTCACTTTCAGGATGTCCCATCCTTCCTACAAAGTTTCTGTTGGTGGTAGCTACCGCCTTTTCACCCTTAGCAAGAATACCCATATGTCCTCCTAAACAAGGCCCACAGGTAGGAGGAGAAATGATGGCCCCACTTTCTATAAAAATTTCTATCAACCCTTTTTTCAAGGCTTCCTTGTAGATTTTAGGAGTAGCAGGGATGATGATACACCTTACGTTGGGGTTTATTTTTTTTCCTTTAAGGATTTTAGCCGCTATGATAAGGTCTTCTAATCTTCCGTTGGTGCAGGACCCGATTACTACCTGGTCGATGTAAATCTTAGGTAAGTCTTTTACTGGTTTTACGTTAGAAGGAAGATGAGGTAAGGCAACCACTGGGTCTATCTTAGATACATCATACTCCCTTATTTCTACATAGTTTGCTTTTTTATCAGGCTTTAGGACTAAAGGCTTTCTGGTAGAATGTTTCTTTACAAAGGCTAAAGTTTTTTTATCTGGTGCAATCAATCCTACCTTCCCCCCAGCCTCTATGGCCATGTTACACATCGTAAACCTGTCACTCATAGATAATTTTTCTATAACCTCACCGGTAAACTCCATTGCCTTATAAAGGGCTCCGTCTACTCCGATATCTCCTATGGTATAAAGGATTAAGTCTTTTCCTGTAACCCAGGGTTTAAGAGTTCCATAATAGACAAACTTTATGGTTTCAGGGACTTTAAACCAGGTTTTTCCAGTTAACCAAGCTCCAGCAAGGTCTGTAGACCCAACCCCTGTAGCAAAGGCACCCAAAGCTCCATAGGTACAGGTATGGCTGTCAGCACCTATCACTACATCTCCAGGCACAACCAACCCTAACTCAGGTAAAAGGGCGTGCTCTATACCACAGGATCCACCTTCATAATAATGGGTGATTTTATGTTTTCTTGCAAACTCCCGACATATCCTTACTTGTTCTGCACTTTTAATGTCTTTGTTAGGGGTAAAATGGTCCATAACCAAGGCGATTTTTTCTGGGTCAAAAACCTGGTTTATCCCTGTAGATTCGAAAACCTTGATGGCCAAAGGCCCGGTGATGTCGTTAGCTAAGGTTAGGTCTACCGGCACCTCTACCAGCTCTCCTGGCTCTACATACTCTTTTCCAACCTTTTGGGCTAAAATTTTCTCTGCTAAGGTCATTGGCTTTTTTCCCATAGGTTAACCCCTTTTAAAATTTTTTAAGAGATAATAAATTTTAAAACTTAAGCCAGATTTTGCAACCTAAAGTTTTTTGCCCTACCTATAGGTAATTGGTTAATTTTTTGCCTCCGTTAAAAATGTTTTTTTGATTTTAGATCTGTCCTGATGTAAAACTTAAAAATTATGTTAATTTACTAAAGTATGGGGCAACAATTTGAATACCAGCTTAACCAACCGATAGAAGGTTTAGAAAGATCCTACTTTACGGTAAAAGAGCTTACTCAAAGGGTTAAAAAACTTGTAGAAGAGGGTTTTTCTCTTTTATGGGTAGAGGGAGAGATTAGTAACCTTAGACATGCTCAAAACGGAAATCTTTATTTTAATCTTACTGAAGAAGAAGCCTCCATTAAAGCCATAATCTTTAACGCCCAGAAAGAAAAAGAAATAGTTTCTTATCTTCAAAATGGGCTTAAGGTTTTATGTTGGGGTAAGCTGAACTTTTATCCTAAGACAGGTGAAGTCTATCTTATCGTGAGAAGGATAGAACTTCTGGGAAGTGGATATCTTGAGTTAAAAAAACAACAGCTGATAAAAAAATATCAATACTTGTTTGATCCAAACAAAAAAAGGTCTATACCTCTTTTTCCAAAGAAAATAGCGGTGATAACCTCTATTTTTAGTGCTGCCCTGCAAGACTTTTTAAAGATTGTTTCAGAAAGATGGGAGATAGAGGTTTTGGTATATCCCTCGAGGGTACAAGGAGAAGGGGCAGAAAAAGAAATCGTTCAGGCTATCAAAGATATAAACCTTCATTTTTACGATGTAGATGTAATCTTTATTACCAGAGGCGGTGGTTCTGCTGAAGACCTTGCTCCTTTTAACACAGAAGAGATCATCTTGGGGATAAGTAAGTCAAAAATACCGGTAGTTTCTGCTGTAGGCCATGAGATAGATTATACTCTATGCGACATGATAGCTGATAAAAGATGTCCTACCCCCTCTGCCGCCGCTCAAGAGGTTATCCCTGATAAACATAAATGGCTTGAAAAACTCGAGCTTTATAAAAAGAAGTATAAACAGTTTTTAGACATCATCCTTTCTAAGAAGCAAAACAGGCTTTATCAAGTAAAATTAACCTTAACAGAAAGAAGCCCCTTTAACCTTCTGTATAGTTTAGAAAAGGACCTAAAACAAAAGTTTTACAGGTTAAACGTACTCTTAAACGAGGTGATAGCTTATAAAGAAAAAAAGGTTCTTAACCAGAAAATTTCTTTAAGAAGATATCATCCAGCCGAAACTCTACAGAGGGAGGAGGACCGTTTACAGAACTATAGAAGGCGCCTTGAGTTGAGTTTTGAGAATTATTTTCAGCTCTGCGAAAACAGACTGACCGGCTTAAAAAGTCTTCTAACCTCGCTTTCGCCTTTAAATATTTTAGAAAGAGGATATAGTATAGTAAGAAAGTTAGAAACCAAAAAGATAGTTAGGTCGATAGAAGAGGTGCAAATTGAGGAGGTTTTAGAAGTAAAGCTTAGCAGAGGAAGTTTATTGGTTAAGGTTTTAAAAACCGAAGAGTAAGGAGCAGGGGATGGAGAAAGAGCTAAGCTTTGAAGAGGCTTTAGCTGAAATAGAACAAATTTTAAGGCAGTTAGAAAATAAAAACCTTGAGTTAGAACGAGCTATAGAACTTTATGAAAGAGGGTTGTTTTTGATACATTTTTGTGAGGAGAAGCTTAAAAAAGCCAAGGCTAAGGTAGAGGTTATCCTTAAAGATGAGAAAGGTTTTAAATTGGAAACCTTAGAGAGGGCTTCAGAGATCTTAAAAGATGGAAACTAAAAATTTTGATTTTTTTGCTTACCTAAAGAGAAAGGCTGAGAAGGTAGAAAAGGTTTTAACCGAGTTTTTCCCACAACCCAAGGGATATGGTGGCCGTGTGGTTGAGGCTGCCAGTTATAGCCTTTCTGCCGGAGGGAAAAGGATAAGACCGGTTTTATGTTTAGCAAGCTGTGAGGTTGTAGGTGGAAGGGATGAAGATGTCCTCTTTTTTGCTGCTGGCATCGAATGTATTCATACCTATTCGTTGATACACGATGACCTTCCTGCTATGGATGACGATGATTTTAGACGAGGTAAACCCTCTTGTCATAAAGCCTATGACGAAGCAACAGCTATTTTAGCTGGAGATGGGTTGCAAAGTTTGGCTTTTTGGTTTTTTACCCACCCTGAACAGGTAAAAAGGGTAAGCAAAAGCGCGCTTTTAAAGGCCATTCATCTGATTTCTCAAGCCGTAGGCTTTGAGGGAATGGTAGGAGGTCAGATGGCTGACCTTTTGATGGAAGGAAAAAAGGCAGGGCTAAAAATACTAAAATGGATCCATCTTCACAAAACCGTAAAACTCATCGAGGCCTCGGTTTTGGCAGGGGCTTTACTTGCCAAGGCTAAAAAAAAGGAGTTGCAAGCTTTAAAATCTTATGCTAAACATCTGGGGATGGCTTTTCAAATCGTAGACGACCTTTTAGACGTGATAGGGGACGAAAAAAAGTTAGGGAAAAAAACCCTTTCTGATTTAAAAAAACAAAAACTTACCTATCCTTCTGTGGTAGGGCTTGAGAAAACCAGAGAGCTTGCGGAAATACACACCCAAAAGGCTATTTCTGCTTTAGAACCTTTTGGAGAAAAAGCTATACCTTTAAGAGCGATGGCTGAGTTTGTTTTAAAAAAGGTATATTGATGAAGTTTTTAAAAAACATTAACTCCCCTCAGGATTTAAAAAAACTTAAGATTTCTCATCTGAAGGCTTTAGCTCAGGAGATAAGAGACTATATCGTAGAGGTAACCTCTAAAAACGGAGGTCATGTTGCCCCTAATTTAGGGGTAGTAGAGCTAACTTTAGCCTTACATTATGTTTTTGACTCCCCTAAGGATAAAATCATCTGGGACGTAGGCCATCAATGCTATACCCATAAGCTTATTACAGGAAGAAGAGACCAGTTTCACACTTTAAGGCAGTATGAAGGTATAGCAGGTTTTCCTAAAAGAGCCGAAAGCCCTCATGACATCCTTGACACAGGTCATAGCAGCACCTCTATTTCTGCAGGGCTTGGGATGGCAACAGCTTTGCGTCTTAAAAAAGAAAAGGGAAAAGTAATAGCTGTTATAGGTGATGGGTCTATTACCGCAGGGTTAGCTTTTGAAGGGTTAAACAACGCAGGTTTTTCTAAAGAGGACCTTTTGGTGGTCTTAAACGATAACGAAATGTCTATCGCTCCTAACGTAGGTGCCCTTTCTTCTTTTATCTCAAAAAGGCTTACCGGAAACCTGGTAAGGTTTATCAAAAGAGAAATAGAGTCTATCAGTCATAAAGTTCCAGGGGGAGAAAATTTACTGAGTATACTTAAAAAAGGAGAAGAGTTGTTAAAGGTTGCTATAACCCCTGGTGCTCTCTTTACAGCTTTAAACTTTGAATATGTAGGGCCGGTTGATGGGCATAACTTAGAGGAACTTATAAAGGTACTCAAAAACCTAAAATCTTTAAAAGGTCCTGTTTTATTGCATGTGATTACCAAAAAAGGGAAAGGTTATCCTTATGCTGAGGCAGACCCGGAGACGTTTCATGGAATAGGGCCTTTTGATGTTAAAACAGGCAAGCCTTTAAAGTCTCCTAACTCCCCGCCTTCCTATACAGAAATTTTTGGTAGGACCATGCTCAGGCTTGCTGAGATTGAACCCAAGTTGGTAGCTATTACTGCCGCGATGCGTTCAGGCACAGGGCTTAAGGAATTTTCTGAGAGATATCCTGAGAGGTTTTTTGACGTTGGTATCTGTGAACAACATGCCGTTACCTTTGCCGCTGGCTTAGCCTTAGAAGGTTTTGTCCCTGTGTGTGCCATCTATTCTACCTTTTTACAAAGGGCTTTTGACCAGATAATCCATGACGTAGCCTTAAACCAGGCCAAGGTAATCTTTGCTTTAGACCGGGCAGGGTTGGTAGGAGAGGATGGTCCAACCCATCACGGGGCTTTTGACCTTTCTTACCTTAGACTTATTCCTAACTTAGTGATAATGGTGCCTAAAGATGAAAACGAACTTCAGCACATGCTATACAGTGCTTTAAAATATCCTAACCCTGTAGCTATACGATATCCAAGAGGTGCTGGAGTTGGGGTAAGCTTAGATTGGGAGTTTAAAGAAATACCTTTTGGAAAGGGAGAGGTTTTAAAGTCAGGTAAAGACCTAACCATTCTTGCCGTAGGATCTATGGTTTATCCAGCCTTAAAAGCAGCTTTGGAAGCAGAAAAGTTTGGCCTTTCCGTAGAGGTAATCAACGCAAGGTTTGTTAAGCCTCTTGATGAAGACCTGATTTTAAGTTCTGTGCAAAAGACCAAAAAAGTACTTTTGGTTGAAGAAAACACCCTGATAGGTGGTTTTAGTTCGGCAGTGCTTGAATTTTTGACAGATAAAGGGATCAAAGGGATCGAGGTCAAAAGGTTAGGTCTTCCAGACAGGTTTATAGAACACGGAGATCTTAAAACTTTACATGCAAAATATCACCTCAACACCGAGGGTATTCTCTTAAAAATCAAAGAGTTTTTAGTTTAAAAAATATCAAATCGATATTTTTATCAACCTTGTAAAAATTGGTAATTGTTTAATAATTATTTATATGATTACGTTAAGTAAAATTTTAGACCAGATACAGAGTTATCTACCTGGGTGTAACACCCGTTTGGTAGAGAAGGCTTACGTTTGGGCTGCCAAACTGCACGAAGGTCAGGTTAGAAAGTCAGGAGATCCCTATCTTTCACATCCTATGGAGGTAGCCTACATCCTTGCCCAAATGAAGCTTGACCTTCCTACCATAGCTGCTGGATTGCTCCATGATGCGGTAGAGGACAGTGCGATAAGCTTAGAGGATATAAAAAAAGAGTTTGGAGAAGAGGTAGCTTTTATCGTAGATGGGGTAACCAAGCTTAAAAAACTGCCTAATCCTGCTGAAAAGACAACTTCCAAAGATAAGCTTAACAAACAGGCAGAAAACATAAGAAAGATCATCCTTGCGATGTCAAAGGACCTTAGGGTGATCCTGGTAAAGTTAGCAGACAGACTGCATAATATGCGCACTTTAGAATATCAACCAGAGCATAAAAGAATAAAAATTGCCAGAGAGACCCTTGAAATATATGCTCCTCTTGCTGGGAGGTTAGGAATAGACTGGGTAAAAAACGAGTTAGAAGACCTGAGTTTTAAGTATTTATATCCTGAAGAGTTTCGCAGGTTAGAACAAGAGGTAAAAAAGAGGGTAGAGGCCTCTCAAGAGTATATAGAAAAAGTTAAGTCCCTTCTAAGAGACCTTTTAGAGAAAAACGGGATTAGCGGAAGGGTTTTAGGTAGGGTTAAACATCTTTATAGCATCTACAGGAAGCTTCTTAAGTACAACTTGACCATAGAAGATCTGGACCAGATTTACGACATCATAGGTTTTAGGGTTATCGTAAACACCGTAGAGGAGTGCTATAAAACCTTGGGGTTGGTGCATGCCCTTTGGCCTCCTATCCCTGGTAGGTTTAAAGATTTTATAAGCCTTCCCAAACCTAATATGTATCAAAGTTTACACACCACGGTTTTAGGGCCTGATAGCAAAAAGATAGAAATACAGATCAGAACTGAGTACATGGATAAGGTGGCTAACGAAGGAATAGCCGCTCATTTTCTATACAAGGAAGGGGTTTTTACCTCAAAGCATGGACAGTATAAATATTTAGAATGGTTAAGCAAACTGATAGAACTTCAAAAAGAGCTTAAAAACCCACGGGAATTTCTTGAGTCATTAAAGCTTGACTTTTTCCCTGACGAAATATATGTGTTTACCCCTAAAGGAGATATTATCACCCTTCCGGTAGGAGCCACTCCCCTTGATTTTGCTTATGCGGTCCATACCGAGGTTGGTAACAGGTGTGTAAGGGCCTATGTGAACGATAAACTTGTGCCTTTAGACTATAAGCTTCAAACAGGTGATATCGTTAAAATCGAAACCTCTCCTAACCAAACCCCCAGCAGAGACTGGTTAAAAATCGTAGTAACAGGTAGGGCCAAAAGCAGGATAAAACAGTGGCTAAACCGAGAAGAAAGACAAAAAATGATAGAGTTAGGAAAGGAACTTCTTAACAAGGAAATAAAGAAACAAGGATTAAGTGCTACCTCTGTAAAAGAAGAGGATCTTATCAGATTTTCCCAAGAGTTTAGTATAAAAAATACAGAAGACCTTTATTTTCTCATAGGTTCTGGGAAAATCACCCCTAAGCAGATATTAAAAAACTATTTAGAAACCAAAAAGGTAGAGGAAACTCAAGAGGAGCTTCCGATAGAAGAACAGGTCGAGAAGTTAGGAATAAAAGAGGGATTGGTAGAAAGGCTTTTAACCCAGAATCTGAAAGACGTAGTTGTGGTTGACGGAACCAACAACGTTCTTTTTCATTTAGCCAAGTGCTGTAGACCCATCCCAGGAGATGAAATCATAGGTTATATTACAAGGGGCAAGGGAATCTCGGTTCATCGATTTGATTGTCCAAACTTAAAAGATTTAGACACCGAAAGGCTGATCGAGGTTAGATGGGGTAAGGTAGAAAATCGTTCTTATCCTGTACATATTTCTATAGTTTGTTCAGACCGTAAAGGATTACTGGCTAACATTTCTTCTGTGATAGCTGCCTCAGAAAGTAACGTATTAAAGGCAGAGGTGAGAACCACCTCTGACCAAAAAGCTTATTTTGATTTTTATATCGAGGTTAACAATAAAGAACACTTAGACAAGATTATTTCTAATCTTTTTAAAATAAGCGGCGTCCTTTTCGTAGAAAGGAAATTAGTTTAACTCACCGCTTTTTTAACCTTCCCAGCCTTTAAACAGCGGGTGCATACCTTCATCCTTTTAACCTGGCCATTTTCCAGTTTTACCCTAACACTTTGAATGTTAGGATACCACCATCTTGTAGACTTTTTAGCAGAGTGGCTTATCTGGTTTCCAGCATGAGGCTTTTTACCACATACTTCACAAATTTTAGACATCTTTTCCTCCCTTGCTGATATAAGAATATTCTTAGAGACTTCTAAAGTATAAAATAACTTGACAAAAAAACAACCCTGTTTAAACAGCCTTTTTTATCTAATTTTTGTTGAAATTTTTCAGATTTATAATAACTTAATTGAGTAAGAATTGGGTCTGAGAGGTAGGGATATGAGGATATTAGTTGTGGGTGGTGGTGGAAGGGAGCATGCCATCTGCTATGTGCTTAAAAAATCAAAACATCTGGAGAAACTTTATTGTGTTCCTGGCAACGGGGGGATTGAAGAGATAACCGAGGTTCCCAAAGATATTCAACCTATTGATTTTTCTACCCTTGCAGAGTTTTGTAAAAAAGAAGGGATAGGACTTGTTTTGCCAGGGCCTGAAGAGCCTTTGGTAAAAGGGATAAGAGATGTTCTTGAAGAAAAAGGGATTAAAGTTTTTGGGCCTGATCGTTTTACCGCAAACCTTGAAGGGAGCAAAATTTTTGCCAAGGAGATAATGGTTAAAGCAGGGGTCCCTACCGCAAGGTTTGAGGTGTTTGACGACCCAGATAAAGCAAGGCAATACATAGAAAAAGTTGGGGCACCTTTGGTGGTTAAAGCAGATGGACTTTGTGCCGGAAAAGGGGTGTTTGTTTGTGATACCAAGGAGGAGGCCTTTCAAGCCGTAGAAAAGTTGATGGAACAAAGGATTTTTGGAGAGGCTGGTCAAAGGGTGGTGATCGAGGAAAAACTTGTGGGTGAAGAAGCCTCTTATATCGTAATCACCGACGGAGAACATTTTAAAGCTTTACCCACCTCTCAAGACCACAAAAGACTCTTAGACGGAGACCAGGGTCCAAATACCGGAGGGATGGGAGCCTATTCTCCTACCCCTTTGATTACTAAAGACCTAAGAAAGGAGATAGAAGAAAAGGTTATCTCTCCTGTTTTAAAGACCTTGGCCAAGGAAGGCCATCCTTATCTTGGGTTTTTGTATGCAGGGCTAATGATCGTAAACCACATCCCGTATGTGCTTGAGTTTAACTGTCGTTTAGGAGACCCTGAGACCCAGGTAATTCTTCCCCGAGTAGAAAATGACTTTATCGAGCTTTTAGACGCAACCCTTAACGGCAGGCTTGATAAGGTAGACCTTGTTGAAACCGATAAGGCCTGCGTATGTGTGGTGATGGCAAGCAAAGGCTATCCAGGAAGCTATGAAAAAGGGAAAAAGATAGAAGGTTTAGATAAGGTGAAACAGCTTGAAGACGTAATCGTTTTTCACGCAGGCACTAAAAAAGAAGGGGATGCCTTTTATACCTCAGGCGGAAGGGTTTTAGGTGTTACCGCCCTTGATAACGACATCCCCTCAGCCATAAAACGGGCCTATCAGGCGGTATCTTTAATCCACTTTGACGGCGCCCATTACCGTAAAGACATCGGGCAACGCTATTTTAAGTATTTAGAAACCTAAGCGGTTAATCTTCTAAGTATTTTTTATAACCTATAGCCTCAAGTTTTGCAGCCTTTTTAAGTACCTCTTCTTTCATCTTTTCTTTATAGGCCTTAAGTTTTTCTTTGACCTCAGGATATTTTATCCCAAGGATTTGTAAGGCTAAAAGGGCGGCGTTTTTGGCACTGTTTATGGCAACGGTTGCTACAGGGATTCCAGGTGGCATTTGGACAATAGAAAAAAGGGCATCAAGTCCTTCTAAGGCTTTACCTTTTATAGGAACTCCTATCACAGGAAGGGTAGTAAGAGAGGCAACCACCCCAGGAAGATGGGCTGCCATCCCAGCCCCTGCGATGATTACCTCTATTCCTCTTTGTTCTGCGGTGGTTACCCACTGATGTACCCTTTCAGGAGTCCTGTGGGCAGAGGCTACGGTGATCTCAAAGGGTACCCCAAACTTTTCCAAGGTTTCTGCAGCATCTTTCATAACTTCAAGGTCAGAGTCACTTCCCATGATAATACCTACTTTCATCTCCTCCTCCTTGCTGGTTTATTTTTATTTAAAAATTAGTATACCAAAATTCTGAAAACATTCAAAAGATAGGCAAATTTTTGGTTAATATCTGAAAATATAAAAATAAAATAATTTTCCCTTTATTTTTTATAAATTTTAATAAAATTAAAAATAATTTTAGCTATTGACTTTTTGATAAAAAGTTGTTATTTGATATTTATAGAAAGTAAAAAATACTTTAGGAGGTAGGTTATGAGTAGAGGTAAGGGTTTTACGTTGATTGAGCTTTTGATCGTGGTTGCCATCATCGCCATCTTAGCTGCCATTGCCATTCCGCAGTTTTCAAAGTATCGTAGAAACGCAGCTGTAGCGGGTTGTCAGTCAGACTTGAGAAATGCAATGACCCAATGTGCAGCCTACCTTGCTGAGCATCCTGAGGCTCAGAATATGGCTGCTTGTGAATCAGCTTCTGGTATTATGAAGAATACTACTTATGTAGACGTAACTTTTGGCAACGATACTGCTACAGGTACTTGTAAAGGTCCTGCAACAGGTGTATCTTGTACTATAGCTGCTAACGGAACCATGAGTTGTACAGGAATTTAATATTTTCAGCACCCCTCCCAACGTAGGGGAGGGGTTTTTATGTCTAAAGCCTTTACTTTGATCGAAGTTTTAGTAGTTATAGGGATAATAACTATCCTCCTGGGATTGGCAATAATTTTTTATCATCAGTATTTATCAAAAGCAATTAAAGCTTCTCTGCTTTCTGATGTGAGAAATTGTCTTAGCCTAGTTGCAATTTCAAAACAGGAAAATGGGACTTCTTCTCTATCTCAAGTAGTTGCTACCTGTCCTAAGTCAAAATACACTCAAAACTTGATTCTTGAATCAGAGAATCCCATTAAACTTACTGCTACTTCTATCTCAGGAGAGGTTGCTTGTAGTTATAATGAGACCTCTGGTTTAGTTTTATGTAGCGAGATATAGAATATTGTCAATATATTGTCAATTCAATTTGTCAATTCTAAAAACTTATAAACAAATTATTACCTCTAAAAAAGTTTGGTCTGTATTTTTTAGAGGATGTTTCTCTTTTTTAGATTTTAAAAGGTGTTATATTATTTACTTAAAAATTTGAGGATTTTTTATGGAAAAATCCTTTGTTTGGAAGAAGAGTTTACTTTTTGGTCCTGTTCGGTCAAGAAGGCTTGGCAGGTCTCTTGGGATAGACTTGGTTCCAAGAAAGGTCTGCTCTATGGATTGCCTTTACTGTGAGGTAGGAAAAACCACCTTTCTTACCACTGAAAGAAGGTTTTATTTTACCAAAGAGGAGATAGAAGAGGCCATACTTACTGCCAAAGAAAAACAGGATTTTTTTGATGTTTTTACCCTTACAGGGAGTGGAGAACCTACCCTAAACTTTTATTTTGAAGAGACCCTGTTTTTAGCTAAAAAGCACCTTTCAAAGCCTGTGGCTGTGCTTACCAACAGCACTTTGTTGCATATATCTTCGGTTAGAGAGGCTTTGTGTGAGGCTGACCTTGTGCTTCCTTCCCTTGATGCTGCCCGTCCAGAAACTTTTAACCTCATAAACAGGCCGGCTAAAGGGATAAGTTTAGAAAACATCATCGATGGGTTAAAAGAGTTGAGAAAACAGATGAAAGGTGAGATGTGGGTTGAGGTGTTTTTCCTTGCAGGGATAAACGACAGCCAAGAAGACCTGGAAGCATTAAAGAAATTTATAGAAGAGATAGACCCTCATAAGGTTCAGTTAAACACAGCGGTAAGGCCGGTAGCCTATCAAGAGGCCAGGCCTTTATCTTATGCTAAGTTAGAGGAAATAGCCAGATTTTTAGGAGAAAAGACAGAGGTTATAGTAAATAGAGAGAGGCTTGAGAGAAGGCTTTTAAGTCTAACTCTTGAAGGTTTAGAGAAAGAGGTGGTAGCCTACGTAAAAAGAAGGCCTGCATCAGTCGAAGAATTAAGCGAAGCCTTCGGGGTAGAGCCTAAGGTTTTGTTAGAGCTTTTAGAAAGACTTTCTCAAGAAGGAGTCTTAAAGTTAAAAGAACTTGAAGGTCAAACCTACTATTCAGCCTAAAAACGATGTTTTACGAGAGGGATTTTTATAAAAAGGTGGTTGAGGCGGTGCTTTTTGTGGCAGGTCGGTCGGTAAGTTTAAAGGAGTTGTCTCAGGTTTGTGACAACCTTTCGAAGGGAGAAATTTTAAGCATTTTACAGGAACTTAAAAAGGAATATCAGTCAAGAGGGGTTAGGCTGGTTGAGGTGGCTGAGGGTTATCGGTTAGAAAGTGCCCCAGAGGTAGCAGACTATCTTAAAACCTTTTTAAAGCCTAAAGGGTTTAGATGGACGAAAACCCTTCTTGAGACCTTGGCTGTGATAGCCTATTTTCAGCCGATTACCAGGGCTGAGATTTCTGCCAAAAGAGGAGGGGTTGATGTCGGGGCTGCCCTTAAAACTTTGCTGGAAAACAACTTTATCAGGGTGGTTGGTAGAAAAGACGTGCCTGGAAGGCCCCTTCTTTACGGAACCACCCCTTTCTTTTTAGAATATTTTGGATTAAAATCCCTGAAAGACCTTCCACCTATAGATGAACTAAAAAGTTTAGCTGAAAGAGAAGATTAAACACTACAGGAAAAGATGGGTATAAGAAAAGAGGTTCTACAAGAGATAGAGTTTATCCTTTATGAAGGCGGAGAGATCCCGGAGGTGTGTTTTTGGAATAGCTTTTTCTACCTTACCTCACCTCCTCCAGAAGGGTTAGGCCTTACCCTTACTCAAGAAGAGCTCAAGGCTTTAAAGCAAGCTGTAATAGAAAGGTATTTAGCCATCATAGAGCGTGATTTGACGGCTGAGTTCATAGAAAAACCCTTTTATCGTGGCCTATCTCGGGCAGCTATAAACGTAAGAAGGCTTAAAAATTTCATCAAGAATTCTGGGTTGGAAGAAGACTTTAAAGACGGGGCTTTAAGAAGAAAGCTTAAGAGGCTTTTAAAAAGGTTTGAGGCAGATTTAAAGAGGAAGAGCCTCAGTTTAGAGAATGTAGCTACCAGGGAAGAGGTTAGAGATTTTAAAAGAGAGGTGGATGGGTTATGATAGGGATAGTTGACTACAAGGCTGGTAATCTTACCAGTGTAGCCAGAGCGCTTTCCTTTTTCAGATATAGATGGATTATTTCTCATGACCCAGAGGAGCTTAAAAAGGCAGAAAGGATTATTTTTCCAGGAGTAGGGGCGGCTAAAAGTGCGATGGATAGTTTAAAAGAAACAGGTTTAGACGAGTTTTTAAAAGAGACTTTTTTAAAAGGAACTCCTATTTTAGGTATTTGTCTTGGTACGCAGGTAATTTTTGAAGAAAGCGAAGAAGACGGAGGAACTAAGACCTTAGGTCTTCTCAAAGGTAGGGTAAAAAGATTTCCTGATCCTCTTTTGTTTGAGGGAGAAAGACTAAAGGTGCCGCATATGGGGTGGAACCAGGTGGTTTGGCAAAGGCCTCATCCTGTTTTTCAGGGTCTTGACCCAGAGTATGAATATTATTTTGTTCACAGTTATTATGTGGTGCCAGAAGAGGAAGAGGTAATATACGGGATTACCTTTCATGGCATCCCCTTTCCTTCGGTGGTAGCCTATAAAAACTTGGTAGCCCTTCAGTTTCATCCTGAAAAAAGCGGAAAGCCTGGCCTTCAAATTTTAGACCAGTTTTGTCGTTGGACACCTTAGGTTCTCTTGGTTTTTAAGTTGAAAAAATATAAAACTATGTTTTAATTAGGAAAACATAAAAAGCACGTCTAAGGTTTGGGGTGCCCCTTATTTGAGACAAGGGGTTCTGTGTTCCATTACCTTAGGCGGAAGCTAAAACCCCAAAAAGGAGGAAGGAGAAATGGCTCACATTACGATGAAGCAGCTTTTGGAAGCTGGTGTTCATTTTGGACATCAGACCCGTCGTTGGAATCCCAAGATGAAGCCCTTCATCTTTGGAGAAAGAAACGGGATCCACATCATCGACCTTCAACAAACCCTTAAGTATTTTGAGATTGCCTACGAGTTTGTGGTAAACCTGGTAGCAGAAGGTGGAAAGCTTCTGTTTGTAGGCACCAAAAAACAGGCCCAAGACACCATCAGAGAAGAGGCAGAAAGATGTGGAATGTATTATGTGGATTATCGTTGGCTTGGAGGTACCCTTACCAACTTTAGGACTATAAGACAGAGTGTGGAAAAGTTAAAAAGGATTGAGTCCTGGTTCGAAGATGGGACGATAGAGAGGTTCCCTAAAAAAGAAAGATTAAAACTTGAGCGTTTAAAAAACAAGCTTGAGAGGAACTTAAAAGGTATTAAAGATATGGAAACCCTTCCTCAGGCGCTGTTTGTGGTAGACCCAGTCCATGAGAAAATTGCGGTAAAAGAAGCCAGAAAACTTGGTATCCCTATCGTAGCCATCGTTGATACCAACTGTGACCCAGATTTAATAGACTATATCATTCCTGGAAATGACGATGCTATAAGGGCAGTCAAACTTATTACCGGAAAGATTGCTGATGCTTGCCTGGAGGGTTTAGAGATCTATAAGGAAAAGGTGGCTGCTCAAACAGACAAAGAGTTAAGTTTAGAGGAAGAATTTTTGAAGAGAGATGAAGAGGCAGCGGCTGAGGCTATTTTAGAAGAGATACTGGCAGAAGAAAAGAAGGAAACCAAGTTTGAAGAACTTGCTAAAAATATAGACTAAAAGAAAAAGGAGGTTTTAAGAGATGGCTCAGATTAGTATAGACCTTATAAAACAGCTTAGAGAAAGGACGGCTGCTGGTTTTTCTGATTGTAAAAAAGCCTTGGAAGAGGCAGGTGGAGACATAGAAAAGGCAGTAGATATTTTGAGGAAAAAGGGTCTTGCTATCGCCGCTAAAAGAGCCGGTAAGGCAACCAGTGAAGGGGTGGTAGCTGCTTATATTCACAGCAACAAAAAAATCGGTGTGCTTGTTGAGGTAAACTGTGAGACAGATTTTGTGGCAAGAACAGAGGAGTTTCAACAGTTTGCCCATGACATAGCCATGCAGATTGCTGCCACCAACCCTGTAGCTGTCACCAGAGAAGAGGTGCCTCAGGAAGTAATCGAGAGAGAAAAAAAAATCTATGAAGAGCAGGTAAGAGAAAGCGGAAAGCCTGAAAATGTTATTCCTAAGATTGTAGAAGGTAAGATGGAAAAGTTTTATAAAGAAAACGTGCTTTTAGAACAGCCTTTTATCAAAAACCCAGAGGTTACCATCCAGGACCTCTTAAATGAGTTGATAGCCAAGACCGGTGAAAGAATAGTTATCAAAAGGTTTGCCAGGTTTCAGATAGGAGAATAGGGTGACTGAACTAAAGTATAAAAGAGTGCTTCTTAAGATTTCGGGAGAGGCTCTTCTTGGAAGTAAGTCTTTTGGTATAGATGCTAAGGTGATCAACCAGATAGCAGAGGAGTTAAAAGAGGTTTATCAGTATGGGCTGGAGATAGGTATAGTTATCGGAGGAGGAAATATTTTTCGAGGGGTAGCCGGAGAAAAGCAAGGGATGGATAGAGCCCGGGCAGACTACATGGGTATGCTTGCAACCCTTATCAACGCCTTAGCCCTACAGGATGCCATAGAAGCGCAGGGGGTATCCTGCAGGGTGATGTCTGCTCTTGAGGTTATAGAAGTAGCAGAACCTTACATAAGAGAAAAGGCTATCAGGCATTTGGAAAAAGGTAGAGTACTTATCCTTGCCTGTGGTACCGGCAATCCTTTTTTTACCACCGATACCGCCGCGGTTTTAAGGGCTCTTGAGCTTAAGTGTGAGGTCCTTTTTAAGGCTACCAAGGTAGATGGTGTCTACGATAAAGACCCGAAAAAACATCCTGATGCTAAAAAATTTGACGAGCTTACTTTTGATGAAGCTTTGCATAAGAGGCTTAAAGTGATGGATGCTACAGCTTTTTCCTTAGCTAGAGACTATAAACTTCCTATCCTGGTTTTTAACCTTTTAAACTACGGAAATATTAAAAAAGCAGTTTTAGGAGAAAGTGTAGGAACTTACATCAAAGCTTAAAGGAGGTGAGGTCTGTGAACCAAGCCTTAGAGGATGCGAAAAACAGAATGGAAAAGACAGTTAAAAACCTTAAAGAAGAGTTTTCCCATCTAAGGACTTCCAGGGCTTCTATAGGTTTGTTAGAGGGTATCAAGGTGGACTGTTATGGAACAAAGATGCCTATTCCTCAGATAGCAACCGTTAACATCATCGAAGGAAAAACCATAGTTATTCAACCCTGGGATGCAAGTTTGGTAAAAGAGATAGAAAAGGCTATTCAAAAATCTGACCTTGGGATCAACCCTACCTCAGACGGAAAAACCATCAAGCTGGTGATGCCACCTCTTACCGAAGAAAGAAGAAAGGAACTGGTAAAGGTAGCTAACAAACTGGCTGAAGAGGCTCGCATTGCCATAAGAAACATCAGAAGGGATGTGCTTGAAAAGTTTAAGGCAGCTAAAAAGAAAGGAGAGATCTCAGAGGATGACTACAATCAACTTGAAAAGAAAGTGCAAAAACTTACAGACGATTATATCAAAAAGGTAGATACGGTTTTAAAAGATAAAGAAAAAGAGATCCTCTCCGTATAACCCGATGGCTTTTTCTTCATTTTCTTTAGACCTTTCTAAGCTTCCCCAGCATGTTGCTATAATCATGGATGGTAACGGCCGATGGGCTAAAAAGCATGGATTCTCCAGGTTTTATGGTCATAAAAAAGGGGCAGAAACCGCTAAAAAAGTGATAGAAAAGACCTATGAACTAAGAATTCCCTATTTAACCCTTTTTGCCTTTTCTAAAGAAAACTGGAAGCGCCCTAAGGAAGAAGTAGAGGCTATTTTAGAACTTTTTAAGGTTTATCTTACTAAGGAAAAGCACTTTTTGATAGAAAAAGGTATTCGTTTAAAAGTAATCGGGGATAGGAAAGATTTTTCCGAAGATTTGGTGGATTTGATAGAAGAGATAGAGGAAGAAACCAGACACAACTCTGAGCTTACTTTGTGTTTAGCCTTAAGCTATGGGGGTAGGGCAGAGATTTTAAAGGCTGTAAAAGACATATCAACTAAGGTCAAACAAGGCCTGTTAGACCCAGAAACCATAGACGAAAAGGTATTTAGAGAACATCTTTATACCCAAGACATACCTGATCCAGACCTCCTTATCCGCACAAGTGGCGAGGAAAGGATCTCTAATTTCTTACTTTTTCAGATAGCCTATACTGAACTTTATTTTACCCCTGTTTATTGGCCAGAATTTACCGAAGAAGAGTATCTAAAGGCGCTTTGGTCTTACCAACAGAGAGAGAGAAGGTTTGGCGGTGTGTGTGAATTTTAAGCGTGTAGTTACGGCATTAGTTCTTTTTCCTCTTCTGGTGGTTGTTTTAATCAAAGGCCCTTATCAATTACTTATAACTTTGGTAGGTTTCTCTGGCTTAATCTGCCTATATGAATGGACAAGGCTTTATGACTTAAAGTTTCCCTGGTTTTTAGGTTTGTCTATTTTATGGTTCTTTGGATTGTTAGGCTTTTTTTGGTTAAAAGACCCTTTGATGGTTTTTTTTATGTTCTTGGTATTTCCTTTCTTACCTTTTCTTAGACAGTATGAAAAAGATAGGTTTGCTAAAGAGTTTTTTCCGGCAGTTTTAGGCCTTTTTTATGTAGGGATAGGGCTTTACCCTTTTTTAGAAATTATAAGTTTTTTTAGCAGGGAACATCTGGTTTATTTTTTTGCGGTGGTTTTTGCTAATGATACCGGGGCTTATCTAACAGGAAAACTTCTAGGAAAAAGACTACTTGTACCTAAAATTTCTCCTAAAAAAACATGGGAGGGATTTATAGGAGGAATATTGTTGGGGGTTGTGGTAAGTGTTTTTTGTAATTACCTCTTTAAAATTTTTAGTTTTGAGATAAATCTTTTAACCAGTTTGATTTTATGCTTGTTTGGGGTGTTGGGTGATCTTTTAGAGTCTGCGTTTAAGAGGATGGTAGGCAAAAAGGATTCAGGGAAAATTATTTGGGGACATGGTGGCCTTCTTGACAGGATCGATGGGGTTATGGTGGCCTCTCCTGTCTATCTTTTCTGGCTAAAATTTATAACCTAACCCTTTAAGCGATGCTTTCGGTAAAAGATTGTTATGCTCTTTTAGAAAAAGAAGGAGTCCCTCCTCATATCATCAGTCATTCTGAAAAAGTGGCTTTACTTTCGCTATTTTTAGGATGCAGATTAAAAAAAGAATTTAAGGCAAACCTTGAGATTCCTTTACTGATCGCAGGGGCTTTGCTTCATGACATAAAAAAATACGAAGCTATCTTAAAAGGAACTAACCATGCTATAGCAGGTTATAGGTTTTTAAAAAGTTTAGGCTATCCTCAAATAGCTTCTATCATAAAATCCCATGTATATTTAGACCTTAGCACCCTAAAAGGTCCGATAACCGAAGAAGAGATCGTTTATTATACAGACAAAAGGGTAAAACACGAAGAGATAGTTTGTCTTAAAGAAAGGTTTTCTGACCTTAAGATAAGATATGGTAAAACCCTTTCTTCTCAAATTAGGATCTATTTTTTAGAAAAGCTTTCTTATGTGATAGAGGATAGGATTTTTAAAGGTTTAAGTTTTGGTCCCGAACAACTTTTAACCTTAGAAAGACTTGACAAGGAGGCAAGGGATGTGTTCGAAGTCTGTTTTAAGGGTTGCTCTAATTGCAGGGGGGAGGTCTTCTGAAAGAGAGGTTTCTCTTAAAGGAGCTCAAGCAGTAAAGAAGGCTTTAGAGGCTTTAGGACATAGGTATGAGTTTTTTGACCCAGCAACCGACCTTTTGGCTTTGATGCAGAGGGCTAAAGAGTTTGATTGTGCCTTTTTAGTAGTACATGGACCTGGGGGAGAAGATGGAACCTTGCAGGGTTTTTTAGATTCTATAGGTCTTCCTTATCAGGGGGCAGGAGTTTTGGGGAGCGCCCTTGCCATGCATAAAGGTTTAGCCAAACAACTCTATCGTTTAGCAGGGCTTAAAGTTCCAGAAGGACGCTCTTTTACCAAGGAAGAAGGTTTTGAAAAAGCAAGAGATTTTGCTAAATCGTTGGGATATCCTTTGGTGGTAAAACCTGCAACTCAGGGTTCAAGTATAGGTTTAACCATAGTCAAACAAGAAAAAGATTTGTCTGAGGCCTTAGAAAAGGCCTATGCTGTCGATAACGAAATCTTGATAGAAGAGTATTTGAAAGGGCGAGAAATCACGGTAGGAATCTTAGATGACAAACCTTTACCTGTGGTAGAGATCATACCTAAGTCCTCTGAGACCTTTGATTATACTACCAAATACACCCCAGGACTGGCAGAAGAAATTTGCCCCGCACCTATAGGAGAAGAGCTGACAAAAAAAGCGCAAAACTATGGCTTGATAGCACACAACTGCCTCAAACTAAGACATTATAGCCGAACAGACATGATCATAAAAGACCAGGAACTTTATGTTTTAGAAACTAATACCATCCCTGGTATGACAGAAACAAGCCTTTTACCTCTTGCTGCTAAAGTAGCAGGCTATACCTTTGAAAGTTTAATTCAAAAACTGTTAGAATTAGCCTTAAGAAAAAGGCATTAAGAATAAAATCCTTTTTTTATTTTCTGGGCTTCTACCCCAAGGAGAAAGGCCCAGTCTTTGATAAATTTTTTGGTATAAGACTCAGGTAAAGAGGAGACAATCTTATCTATCTCCATCGCTTGCGAAAGTAAGAAGTCTCCTATAGTTTCTGCTTTTGAAGAAGATAACGAAGAGTTTACCATACTTTCTAAGACTCCTAAAGTTTGCTCTATTTTGTTAAAAGCCATCTGGGTTTTCTCTTCTTGGGTCTTTTGTAAAAACTCCTGTGTTTCTAACTCAGAAAGGGCTACCTTTAGATATTTGGCGAAGGAGCTGTCCCCTCCTTCTACCTTTTCAGGTTTTATGGTAAAATTAAAGAAAGCTAAGTTTTTATTTTCTATTTTCATAAGGAGGCTCCTTATGCTTAGTTATTTTTATTTTAGATATAAAATCGGAAAAAATCAAGAAACCTTTAGTCAGATGATTTTGAAAAAATTAGGGTTGGGTTTGATGATTTTAGGTTTAGGGTTAAACCTTGGGGGATGTGGTTGGGTATTGGTAGGTGGTGGGGTTGCGGCAGGGTATAAGGTGGCTACTGATCCAAGGAGTGTCGGTACACAGATAGATGATGCAAAGATCACCGCTAAGATTAAAATGAAAATCATAGAAGATAAAGATTTAAAAGCCTTTTCTATTGATGTAGATACGGTAAACGGTGTGGTAACCCTTACCGGGGTGGTAGAAAACGAATATCAGAGGTCTAAAGCAGTAGCTATAGCTAAAAGTGTACCAGGGGTTAAGACCATAATAAACAACCTGCAGATAAAACATTAAATACGGTTAAAATTTTTTCCTTGATAAAGCTGATTGGCTTGCATAAACTTTTGGATCTGAGATACTACCTCGTGTTTTTGGGCAACCCATAGAGGTGCAATCAAATCTTCTTTTCGCGCTTCTGAGCATAGTCTATGGATCACCGTTGTTTCTGGAAGATAGGTTAAAGCTTCTGCTACTAAAGAAACATACTCCTCTTTCTCTAAAGGTGTATATTTTTGTTGACGATACCAATTTTCGAGTTGAGAACCTTTAGGGATGTATAAGGCGTGAAATTTAATTCCGTCGACCTTAAGTCTACCAAGGGTTTTTACTGTTTCTAACATCATTTCTCTGGTTTCTCCAGGTAATCCAAAGATAATATGTACCACCACCGGTATACCAAACTTTTTTAACAGATTATAAGCTTCTAAGAAATCTTCAAAGGTATGCCCTCGGTTTATTTTTTTTAAGGTCTCGTTATGGATGGTTTGTAATCCAAGCTCTACCCATACGTAGTAACCCAAATCTATGTAGTTAAGTAAAAGTTTGATTATCTCTTCGTTTACACAATCAGGGCGAGTTCCTATCGCCATCCCTACGATGGAACTATCTAAAAACAAGACGTCATAAAATCTTTTAAGGGTTTGAAGGTCTGCGTAGGTATTACTAAACGACTGGAAGTAAGCGATAAACTTATTAAATCCTTTAGGTTTGTATAGACTTAAAAAGTGTAAGACCTGTTCTTCTAAGGTTTTACCTTGGGCATAAAGCCCGGTTCCAGACCCTTTGGCATCACAGTAAATACATCCTCCATATCCTTTGGTCCCATCACGGTTAGGACAGGTAAGCCCAGCATCTAAGGGGATTTTTTTTACCTTTTCTCCAAATTTTTCTTTTAAAAAGGAGTTTAGCGACCTATAAAGAACTAAGTTTTTCATGTTTTAAATAATAGGGTTTTTTGTTTTTTTTTCAACTAAAAAAACACAAGACTTGACTAAAGGAAAAACTTAATTAATTTAAGCTTATGCCAAAAATAAAGACAGATTTTCTTATCATCGGAGCAGGCATCGTTGGACTTGCTTTGGCTTTAAAATTAAAAACGCGTTTTCCAGAAAAAGAAATCATTGTCTTAGAAAAAGAAGAGACACTGGGGGCTCATAGTAGTGGAAGAAATAGTGGGGTGCTTCATGCAGGTTTTTACTACTATCCAGATTCGCTAAAAGCTAAATTCACTAAAAAGGGGAACGAAGAACTTACTCGTTATTGCGAGGCCAAAGGCCTTAGTATTAGAAAATGTGGAAAGGTAGTGGTAACTAAATCTGAAGAAGACCTTCCTACCCTTTATGAACTAAAAAGAAGGGGTGAGGCTAACGGAGTAGAAGTTTATCTGATAGACGAAAAAGAACTTAAAGAAATCGAACCTAACGCAAGAACCTTTCAGTTAGCCCTTTGGAGTCCTAACACCTCTACCGTAAATCCTATAGAGATCCTACATGCTTTTAAAACAGACCTAGAGGCAGAAGGAGTAAGGTTTTTCTTTAAAACTCCTTATCAAAAAAGACTTGATGAAAATACCATTTTAGCAGGAGACCTTGTTTTTTCTGCAGAAAAAATCATCAACGCAGCCGGTCTTTATGCGGATAAGATAGCCAAAGACTTTGGTTTTGGTAAAGACTACGTTATCTTACCTTTTAAAGGACTTTATCTGGAATATACAGGCAATTCTCAGTTTATCTCGAGAAACATCTATCCCACGCCAAATCTTAAAAATCCTTTCTTAGGTGTTCATTTTACGATAAAAGTTGACGGTACCATTAAAATAGGCCCTACGGCTACCCCTTGTTTTTCGAGAGAAAACTATCAGATTTTTTCTAACCTAAGGTTTTCTGAGTTGGTTGAAATTACAGGTTATTTAGGCCTACTCTTTTTTAAAAATCCTAAGTTTAGGAGTCTTGCCTTGGATGAGCTAAAGAAATATCATAGGAGGTATCTGATAAAGGAGGCTAAAAAGTTGGTCTACCGAATGGATGAAAAAGGTTTTAACAGATGGGGCAAGCCAGGGATAAGAGCTCAACTTTTAAACAAGAATACCTTGGAGTTAGTTCAGGATTTTGTGATAGAAGGGGACAAACATAGCCTTCATATTTTAAATGCCGTTTCTCCAGCCTTTACAGCCTGTCTTCCTTTTGCAGAATATGTAGTAACTCGATTTTTTTAGAGAAAAATGGAAAGGTCTTCAGAACTTTATAAAACAAAGGAGAGCGAGGATTATCTTACGTGTAAGTACTGCGGAGGAAAGGCGGTTTTAGAGGGCACCTGAGCTAAGGCTAAGGTAAGGTGTCTTACCTGTGGTATGGAGAGGCCTGCAAAAGAATATGAGGAAGAAATCGAAAAACTAAAAGAGAGTTGGATTTCAGGTTTCGGTTGTAAACTTTCAAAATAGCTTTAAAATAGTAAACATGTCTTATTTGGTTTTAGCCAGAAGGTATAGACCTCAGACTTTTAGTGAAGTAATCGGTCAAATCCATGTAGTTAAGACTATAGCTAATGCTATAAAATCTGGGAAACTTTCTCATGCCCTTTTATTTTCTGGTATCAAGGGAACAGGTAAGACCACGATAGCAAGGATTGTAGCTAAAGCTTTAAACTGCTTAAACTTAATTGACGGGTACGAGCCCTGTAATCAGTGTCCTAATTGTTTGGAGATTAACCGCGGGGTTTTTGTAGACGTTATAGAGATAGATGCTGCCTCAAACAGAGGTATAGACCAGATCCGTGAAATCATAGAAAACTTTAAATATGCCCCTACCAGAGGTAAAGCTAAGGTCTACATCATAGACGAAGCCCATATGCTTACCAAAGAGGCTTCAAACGCCTTGCTTAAGTCTTTAGAAGAGCCTCCTTCCCACGTTTATTTTATCTTAGCTACTACAGAGCCAAATAAACTTTTACCTACCATACTTTCGAGATGTCAACGTTATGATTTTAGAAAGTTAGACCTGCCTCAGTTGATAAAGCATCTCAAGTCTATTTGTGAAAAAGAAAACTATCAAATAGAAGAAGATGCCTTAAGGCTTATTGCCAAGGAAGCTCAAGGGAGTTTAAGGGATGCCCTATCGCTTTTAGATCAGGCTATGGCCTATGGTAGTCATACCAAAGAAGATATCATCCAGGCTTTTGGATGGCATGAAGCCCTTTTGATAGAAGAGTTAGCCCAAGTATTGTTAGAAAAAAATCTAAGGAAAACCTTAGAAGTGGCTCAAAAGATTTATGAACAAGGAATAGATTTGATCTATCTTATGGAAAAACTTACTGAGTTTTTTAGAGAGCTTTTCTTGATGAAAGCCTTACCTCATGAAAAAACTCAGCCATTCCAAAATCCTCAGCTTGTGGACCTGGTTTTAGAGTATGAGTTGGAAGAAATCTTTTTGGTTTTACAAAGTCTTACCAGAGACCTTGAGGTTTTAAGAAGAAGTAGTTATCCTCAACTACAGTTTGAGTTAGCCTTGGTAAGGATTTGTGAACAAGCTAAATTGGTTCCGATAAACAAACTGATAGAAAAACTTGAAAGCCTTCCTAACCTTACCTTTGGTCAGGTAAGCTCAGAACCTTTGGTAGCTGAAGTTGAAGAAAAAAAAGAGCCTCAGGTTTCCGATGAGAAAACCTGGCAAGAGTTTTTAGAAAAACTTAAAAGGGAACGTCCTCTTTTGTTTGGTCTTGCCAAAAGTTTACCTGACCCTTCTTTTGATGCCTCCCATATACGTTTAAGAGTTAAAACAACACTAAAAAATTCTCCACATTTTGAAGAGCTTATAGAAAAGATTAAAGACTTTTTTAAAAAAACAGTAAACATAGAGGTTGAGCCTGTATCTCAACCTAAGGTTGAAGAAATAAAAGAAAGGCCTGAAGTAAAGGAGGTTTTGTCTATTTTTTCTGCTAAAATAGCTAACATTCAAATCTTAAACCAGGAGTAAAGGTATGAAGCTACCACCCCAATTACAACAAATGATGAAAGAAATTCAAAAGATGCAAAAGAAACTTGAAGAGGCTCAAAAGTTACTTGAAGAAAAGACGGTTACCGTACAGGTAGGTGGAGGTATGGTAACCGTTACTGCTAACGGAAAACAAGAAATCCTTTCTATAGAAATAGAAAAAGAACTTTTAAACCCAGAAGAAAAAGAGATGTTAGAAGATTTGGTTTTAGCTGGAGTAAACGAAGCCTTAAGAAAAGCTAAAGAAATGGTAGAAGAAGAAATGGCAAAGATTACCGGTGGCTTGAAGTTACCAGGAGGTTTCAACCTTCCTGGATTATTTTAGACGTTATGTCAGTTGGTTATCCACTTACTTTAAGAAGACTTATAGAATCTCTTTCTAAAATTCCAGGGATAGGGGAAAAAAGTGCTACCCGGATTGCCTTATTTTTGTTATCAAAGCCTGAGTTTTGTGAAAACTTAGGGGATTTAATAAAAGAACTACCTTATAAGGTAAGGTTGTGTAAGTTTTGTAGAAATCTTTCTGAAGAGGAGATATGTAAAATCTGTAATGATGATACCCGAGAGGTCAAGTCTCTCTGTATCGTAGAAAATCCGGTTAATCTTTTTCACATAGAAAATACAGGTATATATAAAGGATATTATTTTGTGTTACACTATCTTCTATCCCCTAAGGATGGAATAGGTCCTAAAGAGATAGAGATAGATAAACTTCTGTCTTTGATAAAAAAAAGAGGGGTTGAAGAGGTTATTTTTGCTCTTTCTCCAACCTTAGGGGGAGAAGCCACCATAAGCTACATCCTACAAGTGCTGAAAGACTATCCTATAAAGGTTAGCAGGTTAGCCTGTGGTGTACCTATGGGTATGGATTTACAGTTTGTAGACCCTTTAACCCTTAAAAGAGCCCTACTTTCAAGGGAACTTTTGAAAGAACAATGAAAGAAGATCTTTTTTTCTGCAAAACTTTGGCCTTAGGAAGTTTAACCCAAGGTTATTTTCATAACCTCAGAGGAATACTGCAAGGGGCTTTTTTAGAACTTCAGATACTTCTGATGAAAAAAGATTCGTTATCCGCAGAAGAGTTAGCCGTAAGGTTAGAAAAGATTTTTAACCTTCTTAAAAAACTTTTGCAACGTTTAGACATAGCCTATGCAGACATAAACGATACTTCATTAGGACCATGGGACTTAAAAGCTTTGTTAGAAGAGACTTTAGGTTTTTGGGAAGCAGATTTAGTTTTCAAACATAACGTCTTAAAAGAGGTGGTAGAAGAAGAGAAAGGAGAGGTAAGCCTTCCTAATAATCTTGTAAAAGGTTTGTTTTGTGGGCTTGGTGAGCTTTTATTTTTGACCTTAAAACAAGGTAAACTTGTGATCACCATCAAAGGGAAATCTGTTAAGTTTAACTGGGATAAACCTTTAGACCCCAACTGTTTAGAACGCCTTAAAGCGTTTTTAGAAAATTTTTCCTCTTTTATAGATTTTAAGCTTTCAAGTCAAAACTTGACCTTAAGGTTTATGGATGGATAAAAAGGTCCTTTGGCTTGGTTTTTATCTTAAAGAAAAAAACGTCTTAAAAACCGTAAAATTTTTTGAGGAAAACATCCCTTTAGAGGAAATTTTAGCTTATAAAAAATACAAAGTTAAAGAGATAGAGATTTTAGGTCTTAAAGAGTTTGAAAAGGCAGAAAAATTAGGAATAAAGATCCTTTTTAGAGAGGACAAAGAGTTTCCAGAAAAAATTAAACTTATCCCTTATGCTCCTATTTTTCTTTATGTAAAGGGTAATCTTGAGAAAACAAGTCCTTCGGTTGGGGTAATCGGATCAAGGAGGCCTACTAACTATGGAAAAGAGGCAGCCTATAAGTTTTCTAAAAGGCTTGCAGAGGCAGGTGTAGTCGTGGTATCTGGTCTTGCACGGGGGATCGATACGATAGCACATAAGGTTTGTTTAGAGGTTGAGGGTAAAACGATAGCAATATTAGGCTCAGGTTTAGATGTGGTTTACCCTCCTGAAAATAAGCCTTTATTCGATAAAATTTCTGATGGATACGGGGCTGTAGTGTCAGAATTTCCTTTTGGTACCTCTCCAAGAAAGGAAAATTTCCCTATAAGAAACCGACTGATAAGTGGTTTTTCAGAGGCTATTTTGGTTGTAGAAGCCGGGAAGAAAAGCGGAACCCTTATCACCGCTAAATGGGCTTTAAATCAGGGCAAAGAAGTGTATGCTGTTCCAGGGAGTATCTTTTCTCCTCAAAGTGAAGGTACCCATTTTCTCATAAAATCAGGTGCTCAACCAGTCTTTTCTCCAGAAGAATTGTTAGAATTGTTAGGGATAGAAGAAAAGGATAGAATTCCTAACCTGTTTGATTTAAGTGAAGCTCACACAGCGCAGCAAAATCTAACCAAAGAGGAAAAAGAGGTGTTATCTTTTCTTTCATCTTATCCTATACACTTAGAGGACCTTCTTTTACAAACCGACCTTCCCGCATCTGAGGTTTTGTCCACCATCACAGAACTTGAGTTTAAGGGAATAGTCCAGGTTTTACCAGGCAATTTTATAAAACTTAAAGGTTAAACAAATTTTTTATCAGGTTTTCAGTATCTTTAAGGTTTAAACGTAAAAAGATTTTCTCTAAAAGCTTTTCCATATCTTCTAAGATGGCTTTTTTTACCCCTAAATCAAGGTCCCACCACTCTTTTTTAAAGGCCCCAAACCCTTTTTTTCTGATTTTATAGATAAACTGGACCTCTGAAAGTCCTTCTTTCCATTCCTGTTTGAAGTTGTTTTTAAGATACTGATAGATTTTTTGTCTAAACTCAGAGGGAAGGGCTGGATGATCGTAAAGCAGGTTTTGGAAGCCGGTTGCTAAGTGAACTTCTATACATTCGTTTTCTGGGAAAAGACTAAAGTATTCTTCAGGTAAGGTAGAGGCTCCATGCTGGACGGCTCCTGCAAGACCAAACTCTTCTCTGGCTATCTTAGAAAGCTCTCTTAACGTATTGAAATCAAGTTTGATTTCAGCTATTTTCCCATCAGGTAACACCACCCCACCATGGGTGGTGCCTGTCTGGACACTAATCTTAGAGATTCCCTCTCCCTTTTTTAAACTCTGATTTAACCCTTTCATAAAGGCTCTTAGTTCTTCTGGGGTGCTGTTTTTACTTCCTATCTCTCCGATTTCTCCTCCCAAGGTTACTTTAATCCCGTTAGGTTCGTTTTCTCTTACAAAGTCACAAAACTCTGCGGTTACTTCATAGTTGTATCTCTGTTGTTCAAACACATCCTCTTTTTCTAAGTCTACCAACGTTGAAGCATCTATGTCTATGTTATAGAACTGGGCTGATATAGCCTCTTTTATCAGGTTTTTAAGATTTTCTTTTTCTCTTTCAGGGTTTGCAAAGAAGGATTTTCTGTTAAGTTGAAAATGGTCTCCCTGGATAAAGATCGGCAGACGATAGTTTTCTCTAAAAGCAGCGGCTAAAATTACGGTAGCATACTCTAACGGAGGTTGTTTGGTATACCCTATTTCAGATTTGGCTATCTCAAAGATAAAAGCTCCGGCTTTAAGTCTTTTGGCTGTTCTAAAAATAGCCCTGGCTATATCATAAGTCATTCCTCGAATGTTTATGGCAGGGACAGTAAAACCAAGAAACTTTTTTGAAAATTCCCTATATAAGGGATAAATGCTATAACCACGAAACCCTAAATCATTTAGTGCTTCCTGTAAAACATTTAACCGAGATCTTTCTTCAAAAACAGCTTGATAAATTAAATGATCTATAGTCTCAGGGTTTTGTTGAAGTTGATCTAAAATTTGAGCTTTTTCCATTAACCCCCCTTCTTTTACACTTGACCCAATTTTTCTAAATCTTTACTTTTAAATTAAACATAAAAACTAATTTTTACAACCTAAAGTTGATAAGGTATACACTGTAACTAAAAATCAAAGTTGCAAAAACCATAAAGGAGAATAAAATATTTATATGAGAGAACAACCTGTAGGTAAACAACCTGTACTTTTTCAGCTGCAGACAGGCCTTTTTTTAGGTATCGTTTGTTATAATCCTCTTTTTGAAAGCATCCAGTTTGTGTTAGAAAAAAAGGATTTTTTTGAGGTAGAATGGCCTGCTTTGGTTAACTTTGATAAAACAGGGCTTTATCCTTATTTGATTGGAATCCCTACGATTACTTTACAGAGGATTCATATAGTTTGGTATACCCTTGAGATACCTAAGACTCTTTTAAGCCTTTATCAACAAGCAGTTCCTATTAAGTTTGCCGAACCTTCTTTTTCTTTCAGACCAAAAAAAGAAATCCCCAAAAAACCAGAAAAAAAAGAACCTGAAGAAAAGGTTATTCCATTTCCAGGTAAAAAAGAAGAACAAGAAGAACCAGAAAATTAGAATTTAAAAGCTTCTTTTATAATATTAAAACTTTTAATCCCTTCTTTTAAGATTAGATAAAACAACAAGAAAAGTAGTGAAAATTTTATCTTTCCCCAAAGGATAGCTTCAAGCATTCCTGCTAAGGATAACAAAAAAAATCCTAAAAGAGTAATTCGTTCTTCTTTTTTTTCTGTCTCTAATTTGTTAGCTCCTTTTAAAAATAACATTCCTATAAGGAATGGTACCACCCAGAAAAAGTTTTCTGTAAACGGAAAAGATAACAATAACAACAAAGGACAAAAAACCTCATAGAGCAGTTTATTTTGAAATTGTTTTTGAAAAATATAATCTAACTTATTAATAGTACGTAGAATATATTTTAAACCACTAAGGTAAGAAAGAAGTACTACTATCCAAACAAGTATTTCTACTAAGGTAGGGTTTAGGGCAGGATAGAGGGTTTTAGCAAATATTACCCCTACAGCTAAGGACATCTGGAAAAAAGTTTTAAATTTAGCTATCAGACTAACTTTCATGCTTTGAGGAAGTATACTTCTTAAAAAAGAGATTAGAATTTCTCTCAGCAGAAGAAAGAAGACAGGTAGAAACGGGAAATAGTCAAGTTTTACCATGATAAGATAGATGGTAGTTACAAAGATTTTATCGGCTATCGGGTCAAGGAGTGCCCCAAGTTTTGAGGTTTGGTTGTATTTTCTGGCTAAGAGGCCGTCAAAATAATCGGTTAGAGAAAGAAATAACAACAAGCCCATGGCTATAAATTTAGCGATCGATGAGTTTATAAAAAGAAGTAGGCAAGGAACAGGTAAACATACCACCCTTAACAAGGTAAGAAGGTTAGGATTTATCCTTTTGGTCATGGTTTTAATGTATTTAAATACTTGTTATGTTTTTATGATTTTTGATTATACTACAAGTTTTGATAGTTTACACTAAGAGTTTGTTGAGTTTTTAAGGTAAAGTTTGAGTTAGGCTATTGAATTTTCTATAGGGTATACTATAATATTATTCAACTATAGGTGGAGGCCGTAGCTCAATGGTAGAGCACCGGGCTGTGGCCCCGGGTGTTGCGGGTTCGAGCCCCGTCGGCCTCCCCATTTTTATGTTTAAAAAAGTAAAAAAATCAAAAAGGCACTGGAGATAAGGAGGTTATTTTATGCATCCCTTGGTAAGAGAGGTAGAAAAACGTTATTTAAAAGAAGATCTTCCTAAGTTTAATCCTGGGGATACAGTGAGGGTTCATTTTAGGTTAAAAGAAGGAGAGGAAAAAGAAAGAATCCAAGTTTTTGAAGGGATAGTGATTAGGAGAAGGGGCTCTGGAATTAACGCCACTTTTACAGTAAGAAAGGTTTCCTTTGGGGTAGGTGTGGAAAGAACTTTCCCTTTACATTCTCCAAGGATAGAAAAAATAGAAATTGTTAGGAGAGGTAAGGTAAGAAGGGCAAGGCTCTACTATCTTAGAGAACGTTTTGGTAAGGCTGCTCGTATCAAAGAAAGATTTGATAACAAAGTTATGGAATAATACAGGAAGGGGCTTAGCCCCTTCCTGTATTAGAAATTAAAGTTGAAGAAAAAGGGTTGTTTTTTCTTTTCTTATAAATCTTTAATAACTTGTTTTTCAGATTTAGAACGTCATCTAAAAGAATGTGGATATAGTCTTATAGCTGGGGTAGATGAGGCTGGAAGAGGGGCTATTGCAGGCCCTGTGTTTGCTTCAGCAGTTATCCTTCCAGAAGGTTTTGACCCTAAGGAAATAAAAGATTCCAAAAAATTAACCCCAAAAAAAAGAGAAGAGCTGTTTGATTACATCTGCTCTAACGCTTTAACCTACGCTATCGCTAAAGTAGACGTTGACGAGATAAATGCTCAAGGAATCCTCAAAGCTACCTTTAAGGCTATGTATGAGGCTTTAAAAAGGCTTAATCCTCAACCACAGGTGGTTTTAGTAGATGGGCCTTTGTTGATTCCTGAATATCGAGGAGTACAGAAAGCAGTAGTAAATGGTGATGATCTATGTGTTTGTATAGCTGCAGCCTCGATACTGGCTAAGGTGGCAAGGGATAACTATATGAAAGAGCTTGCCAAGGTTTATCCCCAATATGGTTTTGAAAAGCACAAAGGTTATGGGACTAAGCTTCATTTCAGTAAGATTAAAATTTATGGTCCTTGCGAGGTTCATAGAACTTATTATCAGTGTTTTCTATGATTAAAAAATTAATCGGCCTTTTTTCCTCAAAAGAAAAAGGAAATTTAGCCGAAAGTTTAGCAGAAAAATATCTTAGGTCCAAGGGTTTTAAGATTATAGGTAAGAATTTTCGTACTAAGCAAGGAGAGATAGATTTGATTGCGGTTAAGAAAGATTTATTGGTTTTTGTAGAAGTAAAGGCAGATTTTCAAAACTTAGGACTTATTGCAGAAGACAAGGTTGATTTAAGAAAAAAGAAAAAAATTCTTACGGTAGCTGAAGAATTTTGGGTTAAAAATTCTCAAAGTTTAAGTAAAATAAAGAATATAAGGTTTGACGTGGTAGTGATTAAAGGTTCGGAGGTTTTTCATTATGAAGATGCTTTTCAACAGGACCTATGAAGGTCTCACGTTAGAGGAGATCTTAAAAAGTCCAGACCAAGAATTAGAGAAAAAGCTTCAAGCTTTAGATTTTTATAAAGCATATGAATTAGTGCTCAGTGTCCCTTGGGAAGCTAAAGCTAAACTTATACTAAACTCTCCTTATCCAGAGGGTTTGGTAAAAAATCTACCTTATCAAGAGTTATTCCTAACCATAAAAGCTTCTTCTCTTGACTTAGCGGTAGAACTCCTTTCCTATGCTAAAGGGACTCAGATTCAGTTTATGTTCGACATAGATTGCTGGTATAAAGATCGGATCAAAACAGAAAGGGTAGCTTCTTGGATTGTATTGCTTTTTCAGGCAGGAGAAGGTAAGGTTGTAGAATGGTTGAGGGTAGCAGATTTTGATTTTTTAATAGCCATTTTCCAAAAGTTTATCAAGGTATATAAAAAACCAGATGATATGGAACTGATAGAAGCTATGGATTTTTTGCCGTATTTTACGTTAGATGATTTTTATTTTATAGAGTTTAAAAACGAAGCTTTAGAGTTTTACTTTAGAAGGATGATAGAACTTTTAAGAGAAGAAATGCCAGAAACTTATTTTGCTTTACTTGAGTCTGTAATCTGGGAGATACCGATAGAGGTAGAAGAAAGAGCTTATAGATGGAGGAATGGAAGGTTAGCTGACGAAGGAATTCCTGAATATTTTGAGGCTTTAGACGTTTATACTCCACTGCATCCTAAAAATTTAAAAAAAATTGAACCTGTTTATCTTCCTCCTTCTGAAGAGAAAGAGGAGTTTTCTCCGGTTAATATTATGGTTTATACCGGAGATGATACCTTGATGATTTTTAAGGTTTTAGAAACAATCGAAGATCCTTATCAGATAGATAGGATTAAAAAAGAGCTTGCCTGGTTGTCTAATAAGGTAATTATCGTTGATAATGTAGTGATAGACGAGATAGAACAGGTCAAAAAAAGTCTTGATAAAGTCTGGGGTAGTTTAAACTTAGGAATAGAGTATCTTTCTCAAGGGAATTTGGAGGTGGCTAAACGATTGGTAGAAGAACATTTTCTCGAAGATTTTTTTAGAATAGCTCAAACCTTACTTAAAAACCTTAGAAGGTTTGCTTTATCTATAGTTAAAAGCAAAGATTTTGACCCCTCGGTTTTGAGATATCTTGACCAACCATATAAAGGATACTTAGAAGGGGTTTGGGTAAAAAATCTTAATCAAATTAAATGTTTTCGTCCAGAAAAAATAGGTACTTTAGAAGAATATACTTTTTTTAAAAGAGTTAGTGAGTTCAATACCGTCCGTAGATACATCGAAGAGATAGGGTATATGGCTCCTGTGATAGAGAGAATGTTTGGTTCACCTCTTGGCTGGATTAGAGAGGTAAACCTTCCAGGTAGAAACTATGATGTAAACTTTTTAACCTGGAGTAGCCTTATAATCACTTCTCTTTTTTACTGGAAAGATAAAAATGAATTTATGTTTAAAGCTTTACCTAAAAGTTCTTGGACAAAGGTTATAAACGAACTTTTTTATGAAAAAGAAAATCGTTGTGAACTTAAACCAGAAATAAAAGAGATGTTGTTTGCAAGTTTTGAAAATTATGTAAAAAATCATTGGTATTACGAAAAGGAACTTTTAGACTCTTTTCTTAACTTTGTTCTGAACAAACTATCTTTAGAGTTCCAAAACATCGACCTACAAAATCCACCTGACCCTAAATATCAAACTTTGGTTCTGGTAGACCTAAACCACTAAAGATTTTGGGTTTTATGACAAAAGGCCCTATTAATTTAACCGAATCAGCCTGGCTGATCTTGAGAGAAAGATACCTTTTAAAAAAAGAGGGAGAAGTAGTAGAGACCCCCGAAGACTTTTTTCAAAGAGTAGCCAAAGCCGTGGCAGAAGGAGAGCTTAATTTTGGTGGTAACTCTCAAGTAGATTTTTATCAGGAAAAATTTTATCAGCTTATGGCTAATTTAGATTTTTTACCTAACTCTCCCACCCTTATGAATGCAGGAACTCCTTTGGGACAGCTTTCTGCCTGTTTTGTCCTTCCTGTTGAAGATTCTTTAGAATCTATTTTTGAAACCCTAAAACACGCTGCTCTTATCCATAAATCTGGTGGGGGAACAGGTTTTTCTTTTTCAAAGATCAGACCTAAAGGAGACATAGTAGCAACCACTCAAGGGATAGCCAGTGGACCTATTTCTTTTATTAAAGTGTTTGATGCCGCTACTGAGGCTATCAAGCAGGGGGGGAAAAGAAGAGGCGCTAACATGGGAATTCTCAGGGTAGACCACCCTGACATAGAAGAGTTTATAGAAATAAAGTGCAAAGACCCTGAAGCTTTAAAAAATTTTAATCTTTCGGTAGGGATAACTGATTCTTTCATGGAGGCTGTAAAAAAGGGAGATGTTTTTCCTCTGGTTAACCCAAGAAATAAGAAAGTTGAAAGATATGTAAAGGCTAAGGAACTTTTTGAAAAGATAGCCTATTGTGCCTGGGCCTCTGGAGACCCTGGGGTTTTGTTTCTTGATACCATAAACCGGTATAACCCAACCCCACATTTGGGAAAAATCGAGGCTACTAACCCTTGTGGAGAACAGCCTTTATTACCTTTTGAGTCATGTAATTTAGGATCTATAAACCTAGCAAATTTTGTTAAAGATAAAAAAATAGATTGGGAAAGACTAAAAGAGGTTGTATGGTTAGCAGTAAGGTTTTTAGACGACGTAATAGAGGTTAACAGGTTTCCTCTCCCGCAGATTGCTAAAATTACCAGGCTTACGAGAAAGATAGGATTGGGAGTGATGGGTTTTGCCGATATGCTTATCAAGTTAGAGGTTTCTTACGGAGAAAAAAGAGCGTTAGAGGTAGCAGAAGAGGTTATGAGATTTATCGAAAAAGAGTCTGTAAAGGCGTCTCATCAGTTAGCTAAAGAAAGAGGATGTTTTCCTGCTTTTTACGGTAGTTTTTGGGATAGCTTTAATTTACCTATAAGGAATGCTACCACCACTACCATCGCTCCTACAGGTAGTATCTCTTTAATAGCTGGTGTGTCTTCAGGTATAGAACCTCTTTTTGGAGTTTATTACGAAAGAAAGACTTTAGAGAATAAACTTTTAAAAGGATTTCACCCGTTGTTTTTAGAGTTTTTGTATAAAGAAGGTTATAAAGACGATGAGGTAGAAGAGATTTTATCTCAGGTAAAAAAAGTAGGCACTTTAAAACATGTAAAAATTTCAGAAAAAATTAAAAAACTTTTTGTAACTACTTATGAAATATCTCCTGAAAATCATCTTTTGGTTCAAGCCGCTTTCCAAAGGCATACCCATAATGCCGTTTCTAAAACCATAAATTTATCTCCAGAGACTACCGTTGAAGAAATAAAGGCTATTTATTTAAAGGCTTATGAGTTAGGTCTTAAAGGAGTTACCGTTTATCGTTATGGCTGTAAAAAGGAACAAGTGATATATTTAGGGGAAGACCAGGTTGAAGGATTAGGGTGTTCGGTATGTGACCTATCTTTAAGATAGATTAAGAAAGGGGGTTTTATGAAGGAGGTAAAGATAGGGCTTTTAGGTTTTGGAACGGTAGGGACAGGGGTTTATGAGTTGTTGGAAAAAAATCGCGAGGTTATCAAAGAAAGAATAGGATTAGTACCTGTGATTAAACGGATTTTAGTAAGGGACCCAAAGAAGATAAGAAGTATTTCGGTTAGTCCAGAGATTTTTACCACCTCTTTTGAAGACATATTAGAGGATCCAGAGATATCTATCGTGTGTGAGTTGATGGGAGGAATTATACCGGCTAAAGAGTATGTGCTAAAGGCTTTACAAAAGGGAAAGGAGGTAGTGACAGCAAACAAGGCTATACTTGCTGAATATGGAGACGAAATTTGGGGAGAGGCTTTAAAAAGGCAGAGGTTTTTAGGTTTTGAAGCCTCGGTAGGTGGAGGTATTCCTATCATAAAAACTCTTAGAGAGGCACTTATAGGGAATAAGATAAAATCGATAGTAGGGATAGTGAACGGAACGACTAATTATATCCTTACTAAAATGCTGGAAGAAAAGACAGATTTTAAAGAAGCCTTAAAGGAGGCTCAAAAAAAAGGCTACGCAGAGGCTGATCCCACTTTAGACATAAACGGTATGGATGCAGCCCATAAGATAGCTATTTTGGCTTCCCTTTCCTTTGGTAGTTTTATTAAAGCTTCGCAGGTTTATGTAGAAGGGATAGAGAATATAGACCTTATAGACTTAAATTTTGCTAAAAATTTTGGTTATGTTATCAAACTGTTAGCCTTTGCTATCAAACATAAAAATGACATAGAAGTAAGGGTTCATCCTACCCTTATTCCTGAAAATCATGTTTTAGCCTCTATTCGTTTAAATTACAACGCCTTTTATGTTACAGGAGATTTTGTAGGAGACGTTCTACTTTATGGGTTGGGGGCAGGTAAAGAACCTACTGCTAGTGCCGTAGTAAGTGATCTTATCACAGCCATAGAGTTTTCTTTTTTTAAAAAGAAGCCTTTTATAAAGTATCCCTTGACCTTTGATAAAAAAAGATATAAAATAAAGCCTATGGAAGAAGTAGAGTTTAAATATTATTTTCGTTTTTCTGCGGTAGATAAACCAGGGGTATTGTCTAAAATTTCTGGTGTTTTAGGTAAGTATAACATAAGTATTGCCTCTGTGGTTCAGATTGGAAGGCAAAAAAAGAAACAGGCGGTTCCTATAGTGATGCTTACTCACGAAGCTAAAGAAAGAAACGTATTAAAGGCTTTACAAGAAATAGACAGCTTAGAGGTAGTTAGCGCTCCTACCAAAAAATATCGTATCATGGATTTTACTTAAACAGGGATTAGTTATGAGAGTAAAAGTAGATATAGGTCAATATCAAATCTTTAAAGATAAACCAGTGGTTTTAACCACAGGTTTTCTTGGAAGTGGTTTGGCTATAGGAGTGGTGGACAAAACAAAAACACAAGGTGGGTTATGTTGTTTTGTTTTGCCTTATAAGGATTTAGATTTAGAAATAGAAGAAGGGGTCACAATTTTTTCTGGAGAATCTCTTATTCCTTTGTTTTTAGAAGAAATAGAACGTTCTGGGATAAACTGGAGTCACGCTAAAATTGTGGTGGCTGGAGGTAGTGTTTATCAGAATAATCCTGAATTTTTAAACCTTACAGAGGTAAATCTAAAAATAGTAAAGATGATGTTCAAAAGATATATGATACCAGAAGATCAGGTAATATTTAGGATAGGGCTTAACAGTGGTGTAAAAGTTGAGGTAGATTTAGAAGAAAAGATGGTCAAAATAAAAATTGACGGGAAAGAAGAAAAGCTATGATAGAACAAGTTTTAGAAAGAATTTTTGATAAGGTTGATAAGATTCCAACCTTTCCTAAGGTTGCTATGCAAGCTTTAGAAATTTTAAGGAAGGAAGAGGTAGATCTAAGAGAGGTAGAGAGGGTTATCAAAAGTGATCCTGGTATCGTAGCCAATTTTTTGAGGATAGTTAACTCTCCTGCTTTTGGACTACCTCAAAAAGTAGACTCCTTGTTTAAAGCCTTGATGCTGCTTGGGGTTAACCAGATTAAGTTTATTATTGTGGCTTCTGTAGCTAAAAACTATTTTGAAAAAAGTCTGATAGGTTATGGATTAAGTTCTGAAGATGTTTGGTTGCATTCTTTAGGTTGTGGTTTTATCGCAGAGGAAATAGCTTTAGATATAGGTTTTTCGATAAATAAGATAGAGGCAGTTTATGTAGCTTCGGTGTTACACGATATAGGAAAGATCGTATTAGATCTTTACACTAAACTTGAATTAAATAAGTTCATGAAAACCTTTGAAGAAAATACAAAACAAGACTTTATTCAAGTAGAGTGGTTAGTGCTTGGAGTAGATCATGGTTTGGTTGGAGCTACCCTTTTACAACGATGGGGATTCCCTGAAAACATCTGTTTTGCCATAAGAGCGCATCATGACCCTGACCTTATGTTACAAAGTGATGTGGCAGCTATAGTTGCTCTTTCAAATATGTTAATCAATATGTTAGGGATAGGCGGGGGAGTAGATGTTTTTAAATATAAGGTTCCTCCTCAACTTTTAGGTTTTCTTGATATAAAACAGGAAAGATTATTAAAATACATGAAAACAGGTTTATACAAGAGTTTAGTTTTTAAAAAAGAATTTTAGGATTTAGATAAAAAACCCTTGACAAAAAAATAAAAGTTGAATACTTTATACAAATTAAAAATTAAAGGGAGGAGGTAAGAGAGATGAGGAAGGTAGTATCTTTCATGTTAAGTTTGGCTTTAGCTGGTGTGATTGGATTAGCAGGATGTCAGCAGAAGAAGGAA